>NZ_JALJDY010000008.1:0-317329 GCF_023242425.1 Pseudomonas sp. MWU12-2029
TATTTCCAACTCCTTCCAGGCTTCGATGATCTGAAGCCACCCGCTATCGAAACTTACACAACTCGTTGAATCTCAAGGAGTTTTCCGTTTCGACTGCGCCGGAAGTGGGGCGAATTATAGAGACTCAGAATCTGCCGTCAACCCTTAATTTTGCTTTTCTTTCAATAACTTGCAGACAGGCCAAAAAATGTCCGACTCTCTATATAGAAGAAGGATCCACCCCCCTCTATATAGAGAGAGAAGATTCAGAGCACGCCATCCTCTTTCATCGCAGCCACCGCCCCCGCTCCCAGACCCAGCACCCGCTGCAAAACCTCCAGCGTATGTTCGCCCAACAAAGGAGGCGCACGACGATACTCGACAGGTGTCCGAGACAACCGAATCGGACTGGCCACCTGCGGCACCATCCCTGCCAACGCATGAGGCAGCTCAATCGCCAACCCGCGAGATTTCACCTGTGGATCCTCGAACACCTGCGACAGATCATTGATCGGCCCACACGGCACCCCCGCCTGCTCCAGCTGAGCCACCCACTCGGCGGTCGTCTTGAAAACTGTCGCCTGACGGATCAACGGAATCAGCACCGCCCGATTCGCTACACGCAGCTTATTGGTCGCGAAACGCGGATCGTCCGCCCACTGCGGCTGCCCCGCCACTTCGGCGAATTTGCGGAACTGCCCGTCATTACCCACCGTGAGAATGAAGTCACCATCAGCCGTAGGAAAGTCCTGGTACGGCACGATATTCGGATGCGCATTGCCCAGCCGCTTTGGCGCATTGCCCGTCGTCAGGTAGTTCATCGCCTGGTTAGCCAGACATGCCACCTGCACATCCAGCAGCGCCATATCAATGTGCTGACCGCCACCATCGTGATCACGGTGAGCCAGTGCCGCCAGGATCGCCACGGTCGAATACAGACCGGTCAGAATATCCGTGAGCGCCACACCCACCTTCACCGGCCCGGCACCCTCATCACCTTCAGGTCGCCCGGTCAGACTCATCAGCCCGCCGAGACCCTGGATCATGAAGTCATAGCCTGCGCGCTTCGCATACGGCCCGGTCTGACCGAAACCAGTGATCGAGCAATAAATCAGATCCGGATTGATCGCCTTCAGCGACTCATAGTCCAGACCATAAGCCGCCAGTCCACCGACCTTGAAGTTCTCGATCAGGATGTCGGACTTGGCTGCCAGCTCCCGCACAAGCTTCTGACCTTCAGGACGCGTGAAGTCGATCGTCACCGATTGCTTGTTGCGGTTGGCCGACAGGTAATAGGCCGCCTCGCTGGTGTTCTCGCCATAAGCGTCTTTCAGGAAGGGCGGCCCCCAGGCGCGGGTATCGTCACCATTACCCGGGCGTTCGACCTTGATCACTTCCGCCCCAAGGTCGGCAAGAATCTGCCCGGCCCATGGGCCGGCCAGCACTCGCGACAAATCCAGTACCCGCAGATGCGACAGCGCGCCCATGGTCGCTCTCCTGTTAATAGAACGCCTGCAGGCCGGTCTGCGCACGACCGAGGATCAGCGCGTGAACGTCGTGAGTACCTTCATAGGTATTCACCACTTCCAGGTTGACCAGATGACGGGCCACACCGAATTCATCGGAAATGCCGTTGCCACCCAGCATGTCACGGGCCATGCGAGCAATCTCGAGAGACTTGCCGCAAGAGTTACGCTTCATGATCGAAGTGATTTCAACCGCAGCAGTGCCTTCATCTTTCATGCGGCCCAGACGCAGGCAGCCTTGCAGTGCCAGAGTGATTTCGGTCTGCATGTCAGCCAGTTTTTTCTGGATCAACTGAGTAGCGGCCAACGGGCGACCGAACTGCTGGCGATCCAGGGTGTACTGGCGAGCGGTGTGCCAGCAGAACTCGGCCGCGCCCAGCGCGCCCCAGGAGATGCCATAACGTGCAGAATTGAGGCAGGTGAACGGACCTTTCAGACCACGCACGTCCGGGAAGATGTTTTCTTCCGGTACGAACACGTTGTCCATGACGATCTCACCAGTGATCGAAGCCCGCAGGCCGACCTTGCCGTGAATCGCCGGAGCGCTCAGGCCTTTCCAGCCCTTCTCCAATACAAAGCCGCGAATATCGCCGGCGTCGTCCTTGGCCCAGACCACGAACACATCGGCGATCGGGCTGTTGGTGATCCACATCTTGGCGCCGGTCAGGCTGTAGCCGCCTTCGACTTTGCGTGCACGCGTAATCATCGCGCCCGGGTCGGAACCGTGGTTCGGCTCAGTCAGACCGAAGCAGCCGATCCACTCGCCGGAAGCCAGTTTCGGCAGGTACTTCTGCTTCTGAGCTTCGGTACCGAATTCATTGATTGGCACCATCACCAGCGAAGACTGCACGCTCATCATCGAACGATAGCCAGAGTCGACACGCTCGACCTCACGGGCAATCAGGCCGTAGCTGACGTAGTTGAGGCCGCTGCCACCGTACTGCTCGGGAATGGTCGCACCCAACAGGCCAACTTCACCCATTTCACGGAAGATTGCCGGATCGGTCTTCTCATGGCGGAAGGCTTCCAGAACGCGTGGCGCGAGGCTCTGCTGGGCAAATTGCTCGGCAGTGTCGCGGATCATGCGTTCTTCTTCAGTCAGCTGTTGATCCAGCAGCAGTGGATCGATCCAGTTGAAGCTAGCTTTACCGCCCATGAGTGAGTCCTCGCAAATCGGGTGAATTAACGTGGCATTGATCCTAGGCGCGCTTCGCCCTCCCGGCAAACGAGGATTTCGCATCCTGTTGTGCTAATTTCTCACTCCGAAACGTCGCCAAGTGCCTTATATGCGGCGTATTAGTGAGGTTGACGTACATGCGCCGCAAGATACCCAGCACCACCGCCCTGATCAGCTTCGAGGCGGCCGCCCGCCACGAGAGTTTTACCAAGGCCGCCGAAGAACTTTCCCTCACCCAAGGCGCCATCTGCCGACAGATCGCCAGCCTTGAGGAGTTCCTCAGTGTCGAACTCTTCCGACGCTCGCGACGCGGGGTGAAGCTGACGGAAGCGGGGCTTTCCTATAGCCGCCGAGTAGCGACCCAGCTCGATGCCGTTGAGCGCGACACCCTGTCGGTGATGGGTCAGCAGGGCACCAACGTGATCGAGCTCGCTGTGGTGCCCACCTTCGGCACGCAATGGCTGCTACCAAGACTCAAGGACTTCCAGCTCAAACATCCGGAGGTCACGGTCAACCTGACCAACCGAACCCGTCCCTTCCTGTTTGCCGACACCGACTTCGATGCCGCCATCTACTTCGGCGATGCCGACTGGTCCGGTACCGAATCCCACAGGCTGATGGGTGAGAATCCGATGCCGGTGTGCAGCCCCGCCCTGCTCGGCAACGAGACGCATCTGACTCCCGATGAAATCGCCGATTTCCCTCTCCTCCAGCAAACCACCCGCCCCTACGCCTGGCGACAGTGGTTCAACTCGCAGCACCTGAACATCCCCCGCGACATGACAGGTCCGCGCTACGAGCTATTCTCCATGCTGGCCCAGGCAGCCATGCATGACATGGGGATCGCGTTGATCCCACCGTTCCTGATCCAGCGCGAATTGGCCGAGAAACGCCTGGTGATAGCCAACCCGAATGCACTTTCCAGCATCAAGGCGTATTACCTGATGATTCCGGAGCGAAAAGTCGAATCTGCATCACTGAAGGCATTTCGCGACTGGCTGGTAAATCAGGCACACAGCTACAACCTAGAAGGATGAAGGCCTTCAGCGATTGCTAACCCCGTAGTCAGGATATTCAAAGCCCTACAGATATAACTATTTGTCGCAAATCGACAGACTGTATCCGAAAGTCGTACAGACGTCCCACAAGCGCCTGCCAGCGTGGCTTTGCGCCCTAATTCGCGACTCATTGCGGCCTATTCACGTCACCGATGAGAAAATTCTTCAAATTCATCCAGACTCCTTGAAAGGCACGGCCTGCAAGGGATTCAACTGGCCATCTGCGACATTCGGTCACGGGATGACTTGTAGTTAATTTTCCGTCACCCGTCATAATCCCTTGAAGGGCATAAACTTCGCCTGCAAAATGCCGCGCCCCGCCCTGATTTGGCGGGATCGTGCTGATCGGCCGCCCCAGTCGCACCATCCGTAGTGCATGGGTTTACTCAATAAGATCACGCAGGAGATTTGACGTGCACATTGGTGTTCCTCTCGAAACCCAGACCGGTGAAACACGGGTTGCTGCAACCCCGGAAACCATTAAAAAGCTGATCAGCCAAGGTCATAAGGTCACTGTGCAAACCGGCGCCGGCGTTAAAGCCAGCGTTGTCGACAGTGCCTATGAAGCGGCAGGCGCAACCATTGGCAGTGCCAATGACGCGTTTGGCGCCGAGCTGATTCTCAAAGTGGTCGCGCCAAGCGATGCCGAACTGACGCTGATCAAGCGCGGCACGGTGCTGGTGGGCATGCTCAACCCGTTCAACAACGACACCATCGCGAAGATGGCCGAGTGCGGGATTACCGCGTTCGCCCTGGAAGCGGCGCCACGTACGTCCCGGGCCCAGAGCCTCGACGTGCTGTCCTCCCAGGCGAACATTGCCGGCTATAAGGCGGTATTGCTGGCCGCTCACTACTACCCGCGTTTCATGCCAATGCTGATGACCGCTGCGGGCACCGTGAAAGCGGCGCGCGTGCTGATTCTGGGGGCTGGTGTGGCCGGGTTGCAGGCGATTGCCACGGCGAAACGTCTGGGTGCCGTCATCGAAGCGTCCGACGTACGTCCGGCCGTGAAGGAACAGATCGAGTCGCTCGGCGCCAAGTTCGTCGACGTGCCTTACGAGACCGATGAAGAACGCGAATGCGCGGTCGGCGTCGGTGGTTACGCACGCCCGATGCCGGCGAGCTGGATGCAGCGTCAGGCCCAGGCCGTGCACGAGCGCGCCAAGCAGGCTGACATCGTCATCACCACCGCACTGATCCCGGGCCGCAAGGCACCGGTGCTGTTGAGCGCGGACACCGTGGCGCAGATGAAACCCGGCTCGGTGGTCATCGACCTCGCTGCTGCCCAGGGTGGCAACTGCCCGCTGACCGTTGCCGATCAGGTCGTGATCGAGAATGGCGTGACCATCGTCGGCCCGACCAACCTCGCCGGTGAAGTCGCCTCCGACGCCTCGGCGCTGTACGCACGCAACCTGCTGGACTTCCTGAAGCTGGTATTCACCAAAGAAGGCCAGTTCGAAGTGAACCTCGAAGACGACATCGTCGCCGCGTGCCTGATGTGCCGCGACGGCCAAGTCATCCGCAAAAACGCCTAAGCAGGGATTCAGACGATGGAAGAGCTTATCTCCCCCGGTATCTACAACCTGATCATCTTCGTGCTGGCGATTTATGTCGGTTACCACGTGGTCTGGAACGTTACACCCGCATTGCACACGCCGCTGATGGCAGTGACCAACGCCATTTCGGCGATCGTGATCGTCGGCGCCATGCTGGCTGCTGCCCTGACCGTCACCCCGCTGGGCAAGACCATGGGCACCCTCGCCGTGGCACTGGCCGCAGTCAACGTGTTCGGTGGCTTCCTGGTCACTCGCCGCATGCTTGAGATGTTCAAGAAGAAAGCCCCGAAAGCAAAAGAAGAGGCGCCTAAGTAATGAGCATGAACCTCGTCACGACGCTCTACCTGATCGCGTCGATCTGCTTCATCCAGGCCCTCAAAGGCCTGTCGCACCCGACCACGTCGCGCCGCGGCAACCTGTTCGGCATGCTCGGCATGGCGTTGGCGATCCTGACCACCATCGGCCTCATCTATAAGCTCGGGGCTGAGCTGGCCACCGCCGGCATCGGCTATGTGATCGTCGGCCTGCTGATCGGCGGCACCGCCGGTTCGATCATGGCCAAGCGCGTTGAAATGACCAAGATGCCGGAACTGGTTGCGTTCATGCACAGCATGATCGGTCTGGCAGCGGTGTTCATCGCCATTGCTGCGGTGGTCGAGCCGCAGTCGCTGGGCATCGTCAAGCAACTGGGCGACTCGATCCCGGCGGGTAACCGTCTGGAGCTGTTCCTCGGCGCGGCCATTGGTGCAATCACCTTCTCCGGTTCGGTGATCGCATTCGGCAAGCTGTCGGGCAAGTACAAGTTCCGCCTGTTCCAGGGTGCACCGGTACAGTTCAGTGGTCAGCACAAGCTGAACGCCGTGCTGGGTCTGGCGACGCTGATCCTCGGCATCACCTTCATGCTCACCGGCAACCTCGCCGCGTTCGCACTGATGCTGGCCCTGGCGTTCGTCATGGGCGTGCTGATCATCATCCCGATCGGCGGCGCCGACATGCCGGTGGTGGTGTCGATGCTCAACAGCTATTCCGGCTGGGCGGCGGCAGGTATCGGCTTCTCGCTGAACAACTCGATGCTGATCATTGCCGGCTCCCTGGTGGGTTCGAGCGGTGCGATCCTCTCGTACATCATGTGCAAGGCGATGAACCGTTCCTTCTTTAATGTACTGCTCGGCGGTTTCGGCAATACCGCGGACGCCGGTCCTGCCGGTGAGAAGGAAGCCCGTCCGGTGAAATCCGGCTCGGCTGACGACGCAACCTTCCTGCTGACCAACGCAGACACCGTGATCATCGTTCCGGGTTACGGTCTGGCGGTGGCCCGTGCACAGCACGCATTGAAAGAGCTGACCGAGAAGCTGACCCACCACGGCGTGACCGTGAAGTACGCGATCCACCCGGTGGCCGGTCGGATGCCTGGCCACATGAACGTACTGCTGGCCGAGGCCGAAGTGCCGTACGACCAGGTGTTCGAGATGGAAGACATCAACTCCGAATTCGGTCAGGCCGACGTGGTACTGGTGCTCGGCGCCAACGACGTGGTCAACCCGGCCGCCAAGAACGATCCGAAATCGCCGATCGCCGGCATGCCGATCCTCGAAGCGTTCAAGGCCAAGACCATCATCGTCAACAAGCGCTCGATGGCCAGCGGCTATGCCGGTCTGGACAACGAACTGTTCTACCTGGACAAGACCATGATGGTGTTCGGCGACGCGAAGAAAGTCATCGAAGACATGGTCAAAGCGGTCGAGTAAATCGCTCGCTGCCGTACCGGACGCCCCGACTTGTCGGGGCGTTTTTGTTTGCAAAAACCGTCGGACAATTTGCCGCGTTGTTGCAGATCCGGTAACGGTGTTTTACTTGAAACCCGCTAAATAGACGCCTCGTTTGCGACCTTGGTAGCGGGACAGGCGCCCGCGAAATTCACTAGACTGCGCATCCTGCTACTCGCTGCCCGAGAAAATAATCCATGTACCGTGACCGTATTCGCCTGCCTTCGTTGTTGGATAAAGTGATGAGCGCCGCCGACGCCGCTGCGCTGATTGAGGACGGCATGACCGTCGGCATGAGCGGCTTCACCCGTGCCGGCGAAGCCAAGGCCGTTCCCCATGCACTGGCCGAGCGAGCCAAGGTCACGCCGCTGAAGATCAGCCTGATGACCGGTGCCAGCCTGGGCAACGACCTCGACAAGCAACTGACCGAGGCCGGCGTTCTGTCCCGGCGCATGCCGTTCCAGGTCGACAGCACCTTGCGCAAGGCGATCAACGCCGGCGAAGTGATGTTCATCGACCAGCACCTGTCGGAAACCGTCGAACAACTGCGCAACCAGCAACTGAAGCTGCCGGACATCGCAGTGATCGAAGCCGTGGCCATCACCGAACAGGGTCACATTGTGCCGACCACTTCGGTGGGCAACTCGGCGAGCTTCGCGATCTTCGCCAAACACGTGATTGTCGAGATCAACCTGGCACACAACGCCAACCTCGAAGGTCTGCATGACATCTATATCCCGACCTACCGCCCGACCCGCACGCCAATTCCGCTGGTAAAAGTTGACGACCGCATCGGCAGCACCGCGATCCCGATTCCGCCAGAGAAGATCGTCGCCATCGTCATCACCCAGCAGTCGGATTCGCCGTCTACCGTGTCGTCGCCGGATGTCGACACCAAAGCCATCGCCGATCACCTGATCACCTTCCTCAAGCAGGAAGTCGATGCCGGACGCATGACCAACAAGCTCGGCCCGCTGCAGGCCGGGATCGGCAACATTGCCAACGCGGTGATGTGCGGGTTGATCGATTCGCCGTTTGAAGACCTGACCATGTACTCCGAAGTGCTGCAGGATTCGACCTTCGACCTGATCGACGCCGGCAAGCTGAGCTTCGCCTCGGGCAGTTCGATCACCCTGTCGGAACGGCGCAACAGCGACGTGTTCGGCAACCTGGAGAAGTACAAGGACAAACTGGTGCTGCGCCCGCAGGAGATCTCGAACCATCCGGAAGTGGTTCGTCGCCTGGGCATCATCGGCATCAACACGGCCCTTGAGTTCGACATCTACGGCAACGTCAACTCCACTCACGTCTGCGGCACGCGGATGATGAACGGGATTGGCGGCTCGGGCGACTTCGCACGCAACGCGCACCTGGCGGTGTTCGTGACCAAGTCGATTGCCAAGGGCGGCGCGATTTCCAGCGTGGTGCCGATGGTCAGCCACGTCGACCACACCGAGCATGACGTCGACATCCTGGTGACAGAGGTAGGCCTGGCCGACCTGCGTGGCCTGGCGCCACGGGAACGCGCCCGGGTCATCATCGACAACTGCGTGCACCCGGACTACCGCCAGGCGCTGAATGATTACTTCGACAAAGCCTGCGCCATCGGCGGCCACACCCCGCACATTCTGCGTGAGGCCCTGAGCTGGCACATCAATCTGGAAGAAACCGGGCACATGCTGAAGGCTTGATTCGCACAGATATTCCGCTGGCGCAAACACAGTTTCGCCAGCGGAAATTTGAAAATCTCCAACCTCGTCAAAAACTGTACTGCTGTACCGGTCTTTTCCTACGGCTTTTGCCTACTCGCATCATCGAATCGAGCAAAAATGCACCAAATAGGCGCAGACAGGTACAGTTTGCGCGATTTTGACCCGTACACCCCCTATAAACAGTTAACTGGTCACTCACAATACAAGTGAACTGTATCTAGAGAGTCTGGCCAAACGAGAGGATCATGGGCACCAGTTAAACCACTACCTGATCCCGCCACAAGCGGAAGGATGTCAACCATGGAACGTACACTCAGTTCCGAACTGTTCTTCGAAGACAAAGCTGCAAAAACCCAGGCTTCCCTGCCTCTGCGCGTTATCGCCAACCTGATGTTGTGGCAGCGCCGCATCTCCAGCCGCCACCAACTGGCTCGTCTGGACTCGCGTCTGCTGGCTGACGCCGGTATCAGCGAAGCACAACGCTACGAAGAGCTCAGCAAGCCGTTCTGGCGCTAAGTAGCGTCGCTGGCTCTGGTCACCAGACCCACCGCCAGCAACCCGAATTGAACAAACAAGACCCGTCGCGGGAAACCGCGACGGGTCTTGTCGTTTTGGGGTCGGAAAACATGCGATACAGGTGCCTGTATCGCAGACAGGTACAGTTTCGATGAAACCAAAACTGAACCAGTACAATTTTGCCGCGGTGTATCTGCCGTGCTCACTGCATTCAGCTCAACATGACCTTCCGCTCCCGCAGACTTAAGGAAGACGTCATGAATCACTTACAGGATGTTTCAGCAGTTACGATCGATCGCTCTCCCCGCTACGGTCTTCTACGGCGGCTATTCAAAGGCTTCTGGCAAGGCCTGGAGCGCGCCAGGACAAGGCGCCTGCTGGCTCAACTCGATGGGCGGGATCTCGCCGATCTCGGCCTCAGCCACGCGGATCGACTGAACGAACTGGAGAAACCCTTCTGGCGCTAGCATTTTGCCCTCTGTGCGAAACCTCCCACACAGGCCTAATATCCGGGCAGAACGTGGCGAATGCCGTGCGACTGGCGTCTGACTCCCCAGACACCAAGCCACCTCTCAATACGAAATTTCCAGAGGAGTTACACCATGTCCCGTCTTCGCCTGCTCAGCGCTGCCGCCCTGCTGGCCGTGGCTGCCAATGCCAGCGCCACCAGCTTCATCGTGACCACCGACGCCGTTGTTGGCGCGCTGAAGTCCTCTTCGGACGCGACTTCCGACGTCAGCTCTTCGCTGCGTGACAACAAAGTCGTGATCGCTGCCCGTGACGACGCTGCCAGCTTCGTTGCCAGCGAAGGCCAGATTCGCGGCGTGAAACTGGAAAGTGCCCTGGACCTTATCCGCCATCAGGCTCCGCAATTGAATGCAACCGACGCACAACTGGCACAAGCCATCCTGGCGATCTGATCCGATGTTGCTGGAAGGGACACGCCAGCCGTGTCCCGATGTTTCGCCGCTGGCTCTGGACCGGGCATTGCGCTAGCCTTGGGGCTCGCTAACAGCTCCTGAGACCCATGCGTTTTTATCAAAATCTGCTTATCCCTTCTGTTCTGCTCACTGCCTGCTGGGCGACCTCGGTCGATGCCTTTGATGTCTCGACGCAAAACACCGTCGTCAGCGGTTACGCCACCAGCATGGTGTCTTCCGCGCCTTTCGACCGTAAACTGTTGTTCGCCGCCCACGACGATGCCGCGGCATTCGTTGCCAGTGACGGCCAATTGCGAGGCGCCCAGCTGGAATCCGCACTGCATTACCTGCGTAAATCCCGGCCAAAACTTCATGTAAGCGACCTTGAACTGGCACAGGCAATTCTCGTCCAATAGTTATTCTTGTCCCCTCCGGAGTCGTTCCATGCGTAGCCCGCTGATTGCTGCCGCCCTTGGCCTGCTGTTGTTGGCCGATATGGCCCAGGCGCACACCCTGGTAGCCACCAGTAACATCATCGTTCGTGCCTCCCAGCGCACCATCGATTTCACGTCCGACACCACCACGTCGATCCGCGATTCGAAAATCATCCGCGAAGCCCACGACGACGCCGCCAGCTTCGTCGCCAGCAACGGTGATATCCGTGGCGCGCACCTGGAAGCCGCCCTCGACACCTTGCGCACCCGCGTGCCGGAAGCCCGCGACGCAAGTGACCAGGTACTCGCCGAAGCCATCCTCGCATTGTGAAATCTCTCAGCGCCTGGCTGCTGGCCGGGGCGCTGCTGCTGATCGGCAGCAACGCCCACGCCAGCCTGCAACTGCGGCTCAAGACCGAGGGTCTGAGCCCCGCCCAACAACAGGCCAGTCAGGCGCTGCTCGATGAAGCAATGCAGAAACTGCCGCCCAGCTTCATCGAACGTCTGGATCGACGTATCGATGTCGGCTGGACCGACGAGATGCCCGACAATGCCTACGGTGAGGCGGCTCTTGTTTCCGAGCTGGACCTGAACCGCAAACTGCTCGCCAGTCTCACCGACGGCAGCGCAGCCAAACAAAAGACCAGTCGCCCCCACGGCACTGTGCGGCAGGAATTGCTGGCCACGGTGCTGCACGAAATCACCCACATTTACGACCGCGCACGCCTGTGGCCAGCCGCCGAACGCACGCTGATCCAGCGCTGCACCCGCCGCAACAACAGTGCCGGACTGATCGGCCTGCCGGACGAGTGCCGGGGCCAGAACGACCGGCGCTTCACCCTCAGCGATGACCCGCGCCTGCTCGACCTCGCCGGCTGGCAGCAATACGTCGGTCGCCGTGGCGAACGTGAACAGCACAACCGGCAGATCGCCCGCAGCCCGGACCTGTACGAGATCTCCAGTCCGAAGGAATTCGTCGCGGTCAACATGGAGTATTTCCTCCTCGACCCGAGCTACGCCTGCCGCCGCCCGGCGCTGTACCGCTATTACAAGGAACACTTCGGCTGGGCGCCGCCGGAAAAGGACACCTGCGCCAAATCCTTCGCGTTCCTGAATGCCGGCAATGACTTTGCCAAGCAACCACTGGGGCAGGTCGATCCAGAACGTGTCTACGCCATCGACTACCTGCTGGCCGAAGCGAATCAGAACTGGGTCAGCCGCTGGGGACACAGCATGTTGCGCCTGGTGATCTGCGCACCGGGCCGGCCACGCGGGCCGGACTGCCGACTGGATCTGGACCAGCATCTGGTGCTGTCCTACCGCGCATTCGTCGGCGATGTGCAGCTGTCGAGCTGGGACGGACTGGTCGGCAAATACCCGTCGCGCCTGTTTGTCCTGCCGTTGGCCCAAGTGATCGACGAGTACACCAAGACCGAACTGCGCAGCCTCGCCTCGGTGCCGCTGAACCTGTCGCGCAGCGAGATCGAAGACGTGGTCGAACACGCCGCCGAAATGCACTGGAGCTACGACGGCAACTACTTCTTCCTGTCCAACAACTGTGCGGTGGAGAGCCTGAAACTGCTGCGCAGCGGCAGCAACAACTCGCAGCTTGTCGGCCTCGACAGCATCATGCCCAACGGCCTTCTAGAAGTGCTCAAGGGCCGGGGCCTGGCGGACACCAGCGTGCTGGACAACCCCAAAGAGGCGTTGCGTCTGGGGTATCGTTTCGACTCGTTCCGCGATCGTTATC
The DNA here is from genome assembly GCF_023242425.1 of Pseudomonas sp. MWU12-2029. Lineage (NCBI taxonomy): Bacteria > Pseudomonadati > Pseudomonadota > Gammaproteobacteria > Pseudomonadales > Pseudomonadaceae > Pseudomonas > Pseudomonas sp. MWU12-2029. Next base: position 12,395 of record NZ_JALJDY010000008.1, read on the forward strand.
AGGCAATGTTTGATGTGCTGAAAAAGCAATTGCCGATCAAGCAGACCAGCGTCGAGGAATGGCTGTCGCTGTCTGCCGAAGAGCGGCGGCCATGGTTCGAACGCGCGGACCTGCGCACCAGCGCTGCGTTGCTGTTGTTGGAGCAGGCAAGCTTCCGGCGCCAGTTGCTGCTGGCCCAGGATGAGGTAAAGCAACGCTACCTCGGCGCCCGGGAGCTGGAAAACGGCGGTATGGATAAAGCCAACGCGACGCTGCAGCAGATCCTCGCCAACAGCGGCTTCCTCAGCCGCCCGGCGGAACTGCTCGATTCTCGTGGTTACGGCCTGCCGCAACCTAGCGAATTCAGCCGGCTGGAAGCCGAAAGCAGCCAGCGCCAGAAACAGCTACTGGTGCTGAGCGGTGATCTGGACAAGGAAGTGCGTGCACTACTGGAGCCCAAGCGAGCCGCAGAGATTGCCGCCAACGAGGCCAACGTGAAGCAGATCGGCGAGCATTTACGCAAACTGCACAAAGCCTCGGGTGGCCTGGAACTGCCCTGAAAACAACGGCCCTGAAAAACAAAAGACCGCAGCCTAAGCAAGACTGCGGTCTTTTTTATTGCCTGCAAATCAGTACAGAACGCCATCCAGAATTTCGTAGACGATCCCGGTACCGACCGCGATCAACACAATATCGCCACCGGCCCGTCGCCATTCATAGCCCGGATACACCGGCAAACGCCCCAACGCCCGGGGATCCAGCCGCTCGCCGTAATAACCGTGGGGCAACGGCCGGCCGCGTTCCAGACGAATACCCGGAGGCGGCGGTGCACCACGAACGAAGTAGCCGTGATTGTCACGGATCACCTGACGCACCGGCCCGAAGTCTCGAGGTGGCGGGCCGCCCCGATGGCTGCTTTGCCAATCATGGTGATCGCCGCCGCGATCGTCGTAGTGGCCCTGTTGCGGGCCGCCGTGGTCGTGATCGTCGCGTGGGTCGGCGCTGGCCAGCAGCGGCGTGGCGCTGATCATCAGCACGCCCAGACTGGCAATCAGACGTTTCGGCATTTTCATGGGGTTTCCTCACTGCACTGACAGCAAAAAGGGACTCAGAACGTGGTTCTGAATCCCTCGGTCTTGCTGAATTAGTCTGTGCCGCGAGACGCTAATTCCTCTGTATCAGGAACTTTACCTTCAGCTGACGCGGGCCTTACGCACGCCTTCGGACAGCGCCGAGCACAGGCTCAGCACGCCATCGATGGCCTGAGCCGGAGTGGTCGCGTTGGCAATGTGATCAATCAGTGCCGAGCCCACCACCACACCATCGGCCAGACGCGCAATGGACGCGGCTTGCTCCGGCGTACGGATACCGAAACCGATGCTGATCGGCAGGTCGGTATGCCGACGCAGACGCGCCACGGCTTCCTCGACGTGCTCCAGAGTCGCCGCACCGGCACCGGTCACACCGGCGACCGACACGTAGTAAACGAAGCCGGAGCTGCCGTTCAACACTTTCGGCAGACGTGCGTCATCGGTGGTCGGCGTAGTCAGGCGGATGAAGTCAATGCCGGCTGCCTGGGCCGGGTCGCACAGCTCCGAGTTGTGCTCCGGCGGCATGTCGACCACGATCAGGCCGTCAACGCCAGCTTCTTTGGCTTCGGCGATGAAACGCTCGACGCCGAACTTGTGGATCGGGTTGAAGTAACCCATCAGCACCAGCGGCGTGTCGCTGTTGTCCTTGCGGAACTCGCGAACCATTTGCAGGGTTTTGATCAGGTTCTGCTTGGCACCCAAGGCACGGATGTTCGCCAGTTGAATCGCCGGGCCGTCGGCCATCGGGTCGGTGAACGGCATGCCCAGTTCGATCACGTCCGCTCCGGCTTTCGGCAGGCCCTTGAGGATCGCCAGCGAAGTGTCGTAATCCGGATCACCGGCGGTAACGAAAGTCACCAGCGCGGCACGGTTCTGTTCCTTGAGTTCAGCAAAGCGGGTTTGCAGGCGGCTCATCAGTGTTTCTCCTGCTTGGAAGTTTCCATGTGGTGCATGACGGTCTGCATGTCTTTGTCGCCGCGACCGGACAGGTTGACCACCATCAGGTGATCCTTCGGCAGCTTCGGTGCGCGTTTGAATACTTCGGCCAGGGCATGGGCGCTTTCCAGTGCCGGGATGATGCCTTCGAGGCGGCAGCACTGGTGGAATGCAGCGAGGGCTTCGTCGTCGGTCACCGAGGTGTACTGGACGCGGCCGATGTCATGCAACCAGGCGTGTTCAGGGCCGATGCCCGGGTAGTCGAGGCCGGCGGAAATCGAGTGGGCGTCGATGATCTGACCATCGTCGTCCTGCAGCAGGAAGGTGCGGTTGCCGTGCAACACGCCCGGTACACCGCCGTTGAGGCTGGCCGCGTGCTTGCCGGTCTCGATGCCGTAACCGGCGGCTTCGACGCCGATGATTTCCACGCCCTTGTCGTCAAGGAACGGGTGAAACAGGCCCATGGCGTTGGAACCGCCACCGATGCATGCCACCAGGCTGTCCGGCAGACGACCTTCCTGGGCTTGCAGCTGATCGCGGGTTTCCTTGCCGATCACCGCCTGGAAGTCGCGGACCATCGCTGGATAAGGGTGCGGGCCGGCCACGGTGCCGATCAGGTAGAAAGTGCTGTCGACGTTGGTCACCCAGTCACGCAGCGCTTCGTTCATCGCGTCTTTCAGGGTACCGGTGCCGGCGACCACCGGGATCACCTCGGCGCCCAGCAGCTTCATGCGGAACACGTTGGCCTGCTGGCGCTCGATGTCGGTGGTGCCCATGTAGATCACGCAATCCAGACCGAAACGCGCAGCCACGGTGGCGGTGGCCACACCGTGCATGCCGGCGCCGGTCTCGGCGATGATGCGCTTCTTGCCCATGCGCCGCGCCAGCAGGATCTGGCCGATGCAGTTGTTGATCTTGTGCGCGCCGGTGTGGTTCAGCTCTTCGCGCTTGAGGTAGATCTTGGCGCCACCGCAGAACTCGGTCAGGCGCTCGGCGAAGTACAGCGGGCTCGGACGTCCGACGTAGTCGCGCTGGAAGTAGGCCAATTCTTCTTTGAACGCCGGATCTTCCTTGGCCGCTTCATATTCGCGGGCCAGGTCGAGGATCAACGGCATCAGGGTTTCGGCAACGTAACGGCCGCCGAACGAGCCAAACAGGCCGTTGGCGTCAGGGCCGTTACGCAGATCGGAGGTGTTCGAAGTCTGGGTCATGGTTCGCTCCAGCGGATTTCACGAGAAGACAATGGCGTTCACTCTACCCCTGACCTTCCAGACTGAAAACCGATAAGATCGCCACAACCTGTCAGGAAAACTCACAGATATCATGAGCCATGACCTTCCCCCGCTGAACGCCCTGCGCGCCTTCGAAGCCACCGCCCGGCTGAACAGCGTCAGTCAGGCCGCCGAGCAGCTGCACGTCACCCACGGCGCGGTCAGCCGCCAGCTCAAGGTGCTTGAAGAGCACCTTGGCGTCAGCCTGTTCGTCAAGGACGGTCGCGGCTTGAAACTCACAGATGCCGGTATCCGTCTGCGCGACGCCAGCGGCGAGGCGTTCGACCGCTTGCGCAGCGTCTGCGCCGAGCTGACCCAAAGCACCGCCGACGCTCCGTTCGTGCTCGGCTGCTCCGGCAGCCTGCTGGCGCGCTGGTTCATTCCGCGACTGGGAAGGCTGAATGCCGATCTGCCGGACTTGCGTCTGCACTTGTCCGCCGGAGAAGGCGACCTCGACCCGCGCCGCCCGGGACTGGATGCGCTGCTGCTGTTCGCCGAACCGCCATGGCCGGCCGACATGCAAGTCTATGAGCTGGCCAGCGAACGCATCGGGCCGGTCATGAGCCCATTGTTCAGCGGCTATCAACAACTGAAATCAGCACCGCCCGCTGCCTTGCTCGACGAGCCCTTGTTGCATACGACTTCGCGCCCGCAAGCGTGGCCGAGCTGGGCACAGCAAAACGGCCTCGATGCCAAGGCGTTGAAGCTGGGGCAAGGTTTCGAGCATTTGTATTACTTGCTGGAAGCGGCCGTCGCCGGGCTGGGCGTGGCGATCGCGCCGGAACCGCTGGTGACTGAAGACTTGAAGGCCGGGCGCCTGGTCGCGCCATGGGGTTTTTGTGAAACCCCGGCGCAACTGGCGTTGTGGCTACCCAAGCGCGCCGCCGACGGGCGCGCCCGGCAATTGGCGCAGTGGCTCAGGAATGAGCTGCGCCAGGCGGATCACTCGCCGCGCTTGAACAGCAAGTAAGCGGCCAGCAGACCCAGTGCACCGACCGCCACACCGGCGGTCGTCCACGGATGTTCCTGCGCGTAATCGCGGGTGGCGATCCCGGTTTCGCGGGTTTTGACTTTGACTTCTTCGTAGGCATCGCTGAGCAGACTGCGCGAATGTTTCAGCGCACTTTCGGCGTTGCCCTTGAGCGCCTTGAGGGTCTTTCGCGACTCGTCCGAAGCGTCGTCTTTCAGGCTTTCCAACGATTTGAGCAGACTCTCGATCTCCGCTTCCATGCTTTGCAACGAGGCTTTGCGTAACGAGGTGTTGGCCATGGTGGCTCTCCTGCATTGGTGATGAGTGGCGTGTGTTGTTTGGGACTTCACGGGTTCTGGAAAGTGCAGAAAATCTGAACTCCGGTTTCTCCCGGCGACCGAAATCAACAGCGCAAATCGCTGCTAGGCTCAATTCCACACGTCAAGGAGATCGCCATGAGTGACCATCACACCTACAAGAAAGTCGAGCTGGTCGGTTCGTCCACCAGCAGCATCGAAGACGCCATCAACAATGCGCTGGCCGAGGCCAACAAGAGCATCAAGCATCTGGAATGGTTTGAAGTGGTCGATACCCGTGGCCACATCAAGGACGGCAAGGCTGCCCACTTTCAAGTGACCCTGAAAGTCGGGTTCCGGATTGCCAGCAGCTGAGTTTGGGCTACGCTTCTGAACTTGCGCGCTGGCCGAATGCCATAGGAATGGCAAAGCGCTACAGGGTGGACGCATCAAGTGAACTTGGTGCCCGCCTCTTTTAATCCGACCAGGGAGTGCGACCGATGAAGAAGTTCATATTGGCAGTAGGTTTGTTGAGCCTTGCGGGTGGTGCGTTTGCTGCCGGCAAGCCTTGCGAAGAAGTGAAAGCCGAGATCGCGGCAAAACTGGATGCGAAACACGTCTCCGGTTATTCGCTGGAAATCGTCGATAAAGGTGCAGCAGCGGGCGGCAAGGTCGTCGGCAAGTGCGAGGGCGGCACCAAGGAAATCGTCTACAAACGCGGTTGATCGCGCCTGAAATGCAAAAGCCGACGCAATGCGTCGGCTTTTTTGTAGCCGGATGTCAGCCCTTCATCACCTGTGCCAGCAACTCGTAGGAATGCAGGCGATCGGCGTGTTCGTACAGGTCGCAGGTAAAGATCAGCTCATCGGCCTGGGTCTGTTCGATCAGCACCTCCAGTTTCGCGCGAATTTTCTGCGGGCTGCCGACCATCGCCAGACCAAGGAAATCACCCACCGCCTCACGCTCATGAGGCAGCCACAGGCCGTCCATGGTTTTCACCGGCGGACGCTGCACCAGACTTTGCCCACGCATCAGCGCGAGGATTCGCTGGTACACCGAGGTCGCCAGGTAATCGGCCTGTTCGTCGGTGTCGGCCGCCACCAGCGGCACGCCGAGCATCACATAAGGCTTGTCGAGCACCGCCGAAGGCTTGAAGTGATTGCGATAGACGCGAATCGCCTCGTGCATGAAGCGCGGTGCGAAATGCGAGGCAAAGGCGTAGGGCAAACCGCGCTCGCCGGCCAGTTGCGCACTGAACAGACTGGAGCCGAGCAGCCAGATCGGCACATTGGTGCCAGTGCCAGGCATCGCGATCACCCGCTGATCCGGCGTACGCGGGCCAAGGAAGCGCACCAGTTCGGCGACGTCTTCAGGGAAATCGTCGGCGCTGCCGGAGCGCTCTCGGCGCAGGGCGCGGGCGGTCATCTGGTCGGAGCCCGGCGCACGGCCCAGGCCGAGGTCGATCCGCCCCGGATACAGGCTTTCAAGGGTGCCGAACTGCTCGGCAATCACCAGCGGCGCGTGGTTGGGCAGCATCACGCCACCGGAGCCGACACGGATGGTCGAGGTGCCGCCGGCCAGATAACCCAGCAACACCGAAGTCGCGGAACTGGCGATGCCGTCCATGTTGTGGTGCTCGGCGACCCAGAACCGGGTGTAGCCGAACTTCTCGACATGCTGCGCCAGATCCAGCGAGTTGCGCAGCGACTGGGCCGGGCTGCCGTTCTCGCGCACCGGCACCAGATCGAGGGTGGAAAACTTTACGTCGGACAGTTGCTTCATGAACCTGCATCTCCGATTGAGGGCGCCGGTTTGTTCCTGACGAACGCAAACCTGCCCAATTCATAAGCGTGTTCTCTGCAATAAGGGCATATACCCGAGTTTCAATAGTCGATCCGAAATTTCCTACTAAAAAAGTCAACGATTCAACCGGGCTGAACTTTGTTCCGGCGTCTATCCTCAGAAGCCTTGCAGGCAAAAACCACGACGGCGCGGCGTTTCGCGCCCGAATTGAAGGAGGCACACATGGCTATCGTGAAGAAGGCATCCGCACACTGGGAAGGTGACCTGAAAACCGGCATCGGCTCGATCTCCACCGAAACCGGCGTCCTGCGGGAAGCGCCGTACGGCTTCAAGGCCCGCTTCGAGGGCGGCAAGGGCACCAACCCGGAAGAACTGATCGGCGCGGCCCATGCCGGCTGTTTCTCCATGGCGTTCTCGATGATCCTCGGCGATGCCGGGCTGAAGGCCGACAGCATCGATACCCAGGCCGAAGTCACCCTCGATCAGGTTGACGGCGGTTTCGCGATCACTGCAGTGAAGCTGATTCTCAAGGCGAAGATTCCGGGCGCCACCCAGGCGCAGTTCGAAGAACTGAGCAACAAGGCCAAGGAAGGTTGCCCGGTGTCGAAGGTATTGAATGCGAAAATCAGCCTGGATGCGTCGCTGGTCAGCTGATCGACTTGAGCAGAATCAGAACCCGCCAGGCAAAAATGTGGTCGAATAAATGACAGCAGCTTTCGCGCATCGTCGTGCGCACTGCTCCCAGGAGCTTCAACCATGAAACGTTTTGCTTTGGCGGTTATCTGTGGCGTGCTGGCAACTTCGGCCTTCGCGGCACCCAAAGATTGCGAAGAACTCAGGAAAGAGATCGAAATTAAGATTCAGGCGAATGCCGTGCCTTCCTACACGCTGGAGATAGTCTCCAAAGAGGAAGCCGAAAAGCACGACGTCGCCATGATCGTCGGCACTTGCGAGAACGGCACCAAAGCCATCATCTACCAGAAGAACGACAGCTGATTCACGCTAGATGGCGCAATAGGTGTCGCGATCCTCGGCGACGATTTCCCGCTTGGCGTTATACAGCCGGGCACTGGGAGTAAACATCAGGGAGCGACCCTCCAGCACGTACCGCTGACCCGCTTCGAAATGATCGAAGCGGATGGTCAGGTAGCACAGGCGCTCCACAGGGTCGTTCAACATGCCAGCTCCTCCACCGGGTGCCTCGAAATCGAAACGCACCAGCAACTCATGGCTGCCGGGCGTTACCTGGAAAAAACGTCCGTCAGTCAGGCGCTGCTTGTCGAGACGTTCGGCCATCAACAGTTTTCCGCCCGGGGTCGGCGTCGAGAACTCGACCCAGGCCATGTTGGGGTCGACCGGGGGCATCGGCGTCTGACAACCGGCGAGCACACCGGCAACCAGCAACAGCATTGACTTGCGCATGATGAATGTCCGTGGATTCGGACATCCAGCATAACGCCGATCAGGTGCGCTGACAGCCTGCCGGTTTGCCCTGGCCGACTACATTTTTCTGCTGGTCATAGAGCTTGGCCCACGGCCGGAAACCGATATAGCCGGCCTGAAGCTCATAGCGCTGGCCGGCGTTGAAGTCCGTGAATTTCAGGCTCAACTGGCAATCGCGCCACAGGGGCTCGGCGTCCGGGCCGATGTTGGTCGCTTCCACCGGAAACTGGTAGCGCACCTTCAGTTCATGACTGCCGGGTTGTACCTCGAAGTAACGTTTGTCGACGGCGGCCTTCCTGTCGACTTCCAGCGCTTGCAGCGCCGTGTCCTGTTGCCGGGCGTCCAGATCGATCCAGGCTTGCGAGGGGTCAGGCGAAGGTATTCCGAATCCGGCACAACCGGCCAGCGTCAGCAGGCCTCCCGTCAGTATCAAGATGCGCATGGCGGAGCTCCAATGGGCGGGATAGTCTTGCGATCAGACTTTCCAGGGATGTTCTTATTGTGATCAGGCCGTTTCCAAGCCTTGGGTTACTTGATCGCGTTTTGCGGGTTTTGTTTCCGGGTGTGTTGTTTTTGTTGCTCAACGGTTGTTCCAGCGTCAGCTATTACAGCCAGCTGGCCAGCGGTCAGCTGCAATTGCTACGGGCGCGGGAGCCGGTGGCCAAGGTGATTGCCGACCCGAACCGTGACGCAACGCTGCGCGCCCACTTGGCCCAGTCGCAGAAGGCCCGGGATTTCGCCAGCCAACACCTGCACCTGCCGGATAACCAGAGCTATCGCCTGTACGCCGACATCCATCGGCCGTATGTGGTGTGGAACGTGTTCGCCACCCCGGAGTTTTCCCTGAGCCCGCAGAACCACTGCTTCCCGATTGCCGGGTGCGTGGCCTATCGCGGTTACTACAGCCAGAGTGCGGCGCGGGGCGAGGCGGCAATACAGCGCCTGCAAGGCATGGATGTGTCGATTGGTGGCGTCGAAGCCTATTCGACCCTGGGCTGGTTCAATGACCCGATCCTCAACTCGATGATGGGCTGGGGTGACGAACGCCTGGCCACGCTGATCTTCCATGAGCTGGGCCATCAGCGTTTCTATGTGAAGGATGACACCGAGTTCAACGAGTCCTACGCCACCTTTGTCGAGCAGGAAGGCACCCGGCAGTGGCGGGCGTTTCGTGGCCTGCCACCAGAGAACGATGCCCAGCTCAAACGCCGCGATCAGTTCATTCAACTGATCCTCGATACCCGTGCCCGGCTGGAAAAGCTGTACACACAACAGATGCCCGTCGAGCAGATGCGCGAACGCAAGGCTGCCGAGTTCGAACGGTTTCGCCGGGACTATCGGGAGATGCGCGACAGCCAGTGGGCCGGGGACAAGCGTTATGACGCCTGGGTCAATGCGCCTTTGAACAATGCGCGATTGTTGCCGTTCGGACTGTATGACCAGTGGGTGCCGGCGTTTGCTGCCCTGTTCAGGCAAGTGAAGGGCGATTGGCCGCAGTTTTATGCACGGGTTGAACAACTGGGTGGATTGCCGACGGAAAAGCGAAAGGCCGCGCTGCGTGAGCTGACCGCCCTTCGCTCCGATTGACGATCAGCGCCGCAAAAACGCCTGATGCAACTCAGCCAGGGTTTCAAAATGATAAGCCGGCGCCTCGGCGCTCAGCTCTTCATGACTACCGAAGCCATAACCCACGGCTGCCGCATCCAGTCCGTTGCTGCGGGCGCCGATCAGGTCGTGTTTACGGTCACCGATCATCAGCGTTTTGGCCGGATCCAGCCCCTCCTCGGCCATCAGGTGTGCAATCAGCTCGACCTTGTTGGTGCGGGTACCGTCCAGTTCGCTGCCGTAGATCACCTTGAAGTGTTTGGCGAAATCGAAGTGCCGGGCGATTTCCCGGGCGAACACCCACGGCTTCGACGTCGCGATGTAAAGCTGCCGGCCTTGGCCATTCAGGGTTTCCAGCAACGGCGTGACGCCCTCGAACACCCGGTTCTCGTAAAGACCGGTGACCTTGAAGCGCTCGCGATAGAAATTCACCGCCTCCCAGGCCTTGGCTTCATCGAATCCATAAAACTGCATGAATGCCTGCAACAGCGGCGGGCCGATGAAGTGTTCCAGTTTGGTCAGGTCCGGCTCATCAATGCCGAGTTTGGCCAAGGCGAACTGGATGGAGCGGGTGATGCCCTCACGCGGATCGGTCAGGGTGCCATCGAGGTCGAAAAGTACGGTCTGGTAATGCATGAAAAATCCCGGGCAGTAGAGAGAAAAGTCAGAGCTGGTCGTAGCCTTCGGCCAGATGCAGGTCCTTGAGCTTCACGTAGTTCGCCGCGCTGTAGGTGAAAAAGGCGTTTTCCTTGTCGGTCAGCGGGCGAACCTGTTTCACCGGGCTGCCCACGTACAGGAAACCGCTTTCCAGGCGCTTGCCTGGTGGCACCAGGCTGCCGGCGCCGATGATCACGTCGTCCTCGACCACCGCGCCGTCCATGACAATGCTGCCCATGCCGATCAATACGCGGCTGCCGACGGTGCAGCCATGCAGCATGACCTTGTGGGCGATGGTCACGTCATCGCCGATCAGCAACGGGAAGCCGTCCGGGTTGAACGGGCCGGCGTGGGTGATGTGCAAAACGCAGCCATCCTGCACGCTGGTGCGCGCGCCGATGCGGATGCGGTGCATGTCGCCGCGGATCACTGTCAGCGGCCACACGGAGCTGTCTTCGCCGATTTCGACGTCGCCGATCACCACCGCGGAGCCGTCGACAAAAGCGCCTTGGCTCAAGCGTGGGGTGTGATTCTGGTACTTGCGAAGGGACACGATTAGTTCTCTCTCTGTCGCCGATAGCTGCGGTGGGTGTCGATTGTAATTAAGATGGGCGCATGTTTCTTCCAGCCAAGGTGCAACCGTGAGCGTGAACAACCCTCTTCTGCAGTCCTACGACCTGCCGCCGTTCTCCGCGATCCGTGCCGAACACGTGCAGCCGGCCATCGACACCATCCTGGCCGACAACCGCGCCGCCATCGCCGAGATCCTCAAGACCCAGGGCCAGAACCCGACGTGGGCCGGGCTGGTGCTGGCGATGGACGAACTCAATGATCGCCTGGGCGCTGCCTGGAGCCCGGTCAGCCACCTCAATGCCGTGTGCAACAGCGCCGAACTGCGCGAAGCCTACGAGTCGTGCCTGCCGGCCCTGAGCGCCTACTCCACCGAAATGGGCCAGAACCGCGAACTGTTCCAGGCCTATGAAGCCCTGGCCAACAGCCCGGAAGCCGCCGGTTTCGACGTGGCGCAGAAAACCATTCTGGAACACGCCCTGCGTGACTTCCGTCTGTCGGGTATCGACCTGCCGGAAGCCGAGCAGAAGCGCTACGCCGAAGTGCAGAGCAAGCTGTCCGAGCTGGGCAGCCGCTTCTCCAACCAGTTGCTCGACGCCACTCAGGCCTGGACCAAGCACCTGACCGACGAAGCCGCCCTCGCCGGCCTGACCGATTCGGCCAAGGCGCAGATGGCCGCTGCCGCTCAGGCCAAAGGCCTCGACGGCTGGCTGATCACCCTGGAATTCCCGAGCTACTACGCGGTGATGACCTATGCCCAGGACCGTGCACTGCGCGAGGAAGTCTACGCCGCCTACTGCACCCGTGCGTCGGATCAAGGCCCGAACGCCGGCCAGAACGACAACGGCCCGGTGATGGGTGAAATCCTCGACCTGCGTCAGGAGCTGGCCAAGCTGCTCGGTTTCTCCAGCTTCTCCGAGCTGAGCCTGGCGACCAAAATGGCCGAATCCAGCGATCAGGTGCTGAGCTTCCTGCGTGATCTGGCCAAACGCAGCAAACCGTTTGCCGCCCAGGACCTGCAACAGCTCAAGGCTTACGCCGCCGAGCAGGGCTGCGCCGATCTGCAAAGCTGGGACAGCGGTTTCTACGGTGAAAAACTCCGTGAACAACGCTACAGCGTCGCCCAGGAAACCCTGCGCGCCTACTTCCCGATCGACAAGGTACTGGGCGGCCTGTTCGCCATCGTTCAGCGCCTGTACGGCATCGAAATCGCCGAACTGAAAGGCTTCGACACCTGGCATCCGGACGTGCGCCTGTTCGAGATCAAGGAAAACGGCCAGCACGTCGGCCGCTTCTTCTTCGACCTCTACGCCCGCGCCAACAAGCGCGGCGGTGCCTGGATGGACGGCGCCCGCGATCGTCGCCGCACCATCGACGGCGTGCTGCAAAGCCCGGTGGCCAACCTGGTGTGCAACTTCACCCCGGCCGACAGCGGCAAGCCTGCGCTGCTGACCCACGATGAAGTCACCACCCTGTTCCACGAATTCGGCCACGGCCTGCATCACCTGCTGACCCGCGTCGAACATGCCGGTGTATCCGGCATCAACGGCGTGGCATGGGACGCGGTCGAGCTGCCGAGCCAGTTCATGGAAAACTGGTGCTGGGAGCCGGAAGGCCTGGCGCTGATTTCCGGCCACTACGAAACCGGCGAGCCGCTGCCACAGGATCTGCTGGAAAAAATGCTCGCGGCGAAGAATTTCCAGTCCGGCCTGATGATGGTGCGTCAGCTGGAATTCTCGCTGTTCGACTTCGAACTGCACGCCACCCACGGTGACGGCCGTAGCGTTGCGCAGGTTCTGGAAGGCGTTCGCAACGAAGTCTCGGTGATGCGTCCTCCGGCCTACAACCGCTTCCCGAACAGCTTCGCCCACATCTTCGCCGGCGGTTACGCGGCGGGTTACTACAGCTACAAATGGGCGGAAGTGCTGTCGGCGGATGCCTTCTCCAAGTTCGAAGAAGACGGCGTGCTCAATGCCGACACCGGTCGCGCCTTCCGCGAAGCAATCCTGGCCCGCGGCGGCTCGCAGGAGCCGATGGTGCTGTTCGTCGACTTCCGTGGCCGTGAGCCATCGATTGACGCACTCTTGCGCCACAGCGGCCTGAGTGAGGACGCGGCAGCATGAGTGAGGCACCTGTGAAAACGAAAAAACGCTTTATCGCCGGGGCGGTCTGCCCGGCGTGCAGCGAGCCGGACAAGCTGATGATGTGGAGCGAGGACGATGTTCCGCACCGCGAATGCGTGGCGTGCGGCTACAGCGATACGCTCAATGCCCAAGGGTTGTCGGTTCCGAAGGAACTGGGCACGCGGGTCAACACCAGCGCGCTCAAGCCTGCACCGGACAAGACGGTTCAGGCAGTGCAGTTCTTCCCGAACCCGAAGCTGAAGAAAAAGCCCGACGAGCAACACTGATCCGGCACCACCTTCCACCGATTTCCGGTGGAAGGTGGTATTGGTTTAACACCTGTCCCTTGCACTTGCTTCGTAGGCTGGCCGTTTCCGCCATGCCTCGAAGGAAGCTGCCATGCCTGACTCCAATCCCCTCCTGCAACACTGGACCCTGCCGCCCTGGCCGGCGATTCGCGCCGAGCATTTGCTGCCGGCGATCAACAGCATCATTGCCGACCACCGACGAATCATTGCGCAAGTGCTCGCCACTCAGCGCGAGCATCCCTGCTGGGACGATCTGGTACTGAGCATCGACGAAGCCGATGCCCGCATCGGTGAATTCCGGTCGATTCTCGAAACACTGTCCATGGTCAGATCCGACGATGCCGACTGGCTCGTGGAAAGCGCCAAGGCTCTGCTCGCGATCAACCAGTATCGCTCCGAAAAAAGCCGCAATCGCCCGTTGTACGAGGCTTACCAGCATTTGGCGCAGAGCTCGATCGCGGCCAGTTTCGATGAATCGCGCAAGACCGTGCTGGCGCGGATACTGCGCAAATTCAGGCAGTCGGGCATCGAGCTTTCCATCGCGCAGCAGCAGGAACAGTCCCGGTTGAACCTTGAGATCGGCGGCCTGGAATCCAGGTTCTTGACCCACCTTGAACTCTGGACCGAGACCTGGAGCAAACGCGTCGACGATATTGCACAGCTTGCGGGTCTGTCCCCGTCGATGAAGGATCGCCTGGCGCGCGCCGCACACGAGGCCGGGCATGAAGGCTGGCTGATTCGCCTGGACCAGAACACCTGCCAGCACATCCTCAAATACGCCGAGAATCGTGCGTTACGCGAGGAATGCTGTGTGGCCTACGCGACCCGCGCTTCCGATCAGGGGCCGCTGGCCGGGCGCTTCGACAACGGCCCGGTACTGACAAAGCTGCTTGCCTTGCGCCGACAGAAAGCCCGCTTGCTTGGCCACGAAAACGCCGCGCAACTGAGTCTGGCAAAAAGCATGGCCGGAACGACGGCCTGGGTCAGGGATTTTCTAGAGTGCCAGGTTGCGCAATTGACCCCCATCCTGGAGCAGGACGCAAAACAACTGGCCGCCTTCGCCCGGCAACGCGGAATCGACCGGGTCCAGCCATGGGATGAAGATTTCCTCGCTGAACAATGGCGGCAGCAACAGTTTCCCGGAGCGCTGGATAATCTGCGCGACTACTTCGCGTTCGATGGCACCTTGCGCCGGCTCTGTCTGTTCTGCGAACGCATGTTCGGGATCCGTATCGTCGAACAGGTCGGCGGGAAACACTGGCATGAGGATGTGCGACTGCTGGAAATCAGCGAGCATGAACAGGTCATCGGTTATATCTACCTCGACCCGTTTCATCGCGACAACGCTGCTGATTTCGCCGGAACATCCACACTGCGCAACCGTCGGATCAATGTCGAAGGCCGACCGGCGCTACCCATTGCCGTGCTCTACAGCAATTTCACACCGGCCACCGACGGCCACCCCTGCCGACTCGACCTCACTGATCTGCGGGTACTTTTTCATGAGTTCGGTCACTGCCTTCAGCACGTATTGACGCGCTCGCCCCATCACACCCTTTCCGGCATCCTGCAACTGGGCCATGAGGCGGCGGAGTTTTCCGGGCAATTGTTCGAGCAGTGGTGTCAGTCGCGGGAGTTCGTGCTGTGGCTCGGCGCGCATTTCCAGACTGGAGAACGCTTGAGCGCTGCACGGGTCGACGCCGCACTCTCGGCCAGCCAGGCCCACTCCAGTCGGCAACAGGCCTTGATACTGATGGGAGCGCTCATCGATTTCGAACTGCACGCCACCCACGGCGACGGGCGCTCTGTCGAAGAGGTTTGCGCCGACGTGCAGCGCAAGATGGCTCACCTGCAACTGCCCGACAGTCACCGGTTCGCCAATGGTTTCGATTACATGGTGACCCAGTACGACGCTTCGGTTTACGCCTATGTCTGGTCGGGGGTGCTGGCTCAGGAAGCGTTCAAACGCTTCAGTCGTGACTGGGTGTTCAGGGCGCAGACCGGCCGGGCTTTCCGGGAAACGTTCTTTGCGCCCGGAGCCGGTCGCCCGTTGCTGGAAGCGGTGGAGGCGTTCGTTGGCCAGCCGATCAGTGAAGAACTGTGTGTCAGCCGGCCAATCAACCGACGGGTTACTTCAGATTGACGGTCTGGAACCAGCTCTTCATCGAGCAGGTAGCGAAGGCACTGGTGCTGCAATCGCCATTGGCCAGCGCGGTACGCAGCTTGTCGACGTCAGCCTGCATCACGTAGCGCACGCCGTCCTTGAAGTGGCCGCTTTCACCGAAACCGCCCTGGGTCATTTCGTTCAGGGCGTCTTCCTTGCTCCAGCCCTGCACCACGATGCGGTACATCGCAGCCATCAGGCCGGTGCGGTCGGAGCCATGCTTGCAATGCATCAACACCGGGCCGTTGGCTTCGGCGGTCTGGATTGCACGCAGGGTCTTGAGGACGTCGGCGTCATCGACATGATTGGTGCGATACGGCAATTGCACCTGGTTGATGCCCGGGGTTTTCAACCAGCTTGAGTCCGCTTCCGGCAGGAAGTTGATGACCGTGGCCACTTTCAGGTTCTGCAGCAACGGCACGGCGCCGGCGTCAGGCAGCGCACTGCGATAGAGCGTGGGCGACATCTGGAAGAAGTTGTATTTCGCTTCGACCGGTTGTGCCCATTCCGGAGGGCGAGAAACCGGCGCATCTGCGGCATGGGCCGAAATCGAGCCGAGCAGGGCAAACAGCGAAAAACAGATCGCGGAGGAAAAACGCTTCAAGGACATGCTGTGCGGTGACCGTATGGGATTCATCAGTGAGGGCGGCAGCTTGCGGGTTGTCCAGTCAAATCCCTGTGAGGCGATTGTCAAAGAAACGTGAAGCCGAGGACTTCCTTCGTCGTATTTCTGGGCTTTTTTCGGCTGAATCGGTTCATCCGGTTGGTTAGGCTGCTACCATTTGTCACATCATGTTGCAGACGCGTCCCCCTTTTCCGGGTCATTTCCGGCCACGTCGCAACCGAACACTCAAAAAGCCGTCCCCAGAAACGGCTGATAACCATCAATGCCTGATGAGGTGCACCCCATGTCTGATCAAGATCGAGACAACCCGCGGCGTGAGTTCTTGCGCAAATCCCTGACCCTGATCCCGGTGGTCACCCTCGCCGGCACCGGCCTGGGCAGCAGCGTGCTGCAAGCAGCTCCCGAAAGTTCGCCAGCCCCGGCCCCCGCCAAACCGGTTGCCGCAGAGACAAGCGCCTACCAGCCGAGCTACTTCACCGCCGAAGAGTGGGCGTTCATCAATGCCGCCGTCGCGCACCTGATCCCCAACGATGCCCAGGGCCCCGGCGCTCTCGAGGCTGGCGTGCCGGAATACATCGACCGTCAGATGAACACCCCGTACGCCGCTGGTGCCCTGTGGTACATGCAAGGCCCGTTCAACGCCGACGCTGCGCCCGAGATGGGCTGGCAGAGCAAACTGGTTCCCAAAGAAATCTATCGCCTCGGCATCGCCGCCACGGATCAGTGGACAAAATCCCTCAACGGTAAAACATTTGCCGAGCAAGACAGCGCTACCCGAGACGATTTGCTCAAGCAACTCGAAGCCGGGAAACCGCAATTCGACAGCGTTCCGGCGAAGATTTTCTTCAGTCTTTTGCTGCAAAACACCAAGGAAGGGTTCTTCTGCGACCCGATCCACGGCGGCAATAAAGGCATGGTCGGCTGGACCATGATCGGCTTCCCCGGCGCCCGCGCCGATTTCATGGATTGGGTGGAACGCAACGAGCAATACCCCTTCCCGGCAGTTTCGATTCGCGGCGAGAGGGCGTGAGCATGGCAACGGTAATGAAGAAGGTCGACGCGGTGATCGTCGGTTTCGGCTGGACAGGCGCAATCATGGCCAAGGAGCTGACCGAGGCTGGCCTCAACGTGCTGGCGCTGGAGCGCGGCCCGATGCAGGACACCTACCCTGACGGCAACTATCCCCAGGTGATCGACGAACTCACCTACAGCGTGCGGAAAAAACTCTTCCAGGACATCTCCAAAGAGACCGTCACCATCCGCCACAGCGTCAACGACATCGCCCTGCCGAACCGCCAGTTGGGCGCGTTCCTGCCGGGCAATGGCGTGGGCGGCGCCGGCTTGCACTGGTCCGGCGTGCACTTTCGCGTCGATCCGATCGAGCTGCGCATGCGCAGCCACTACGAAGAACGCTACGGCAAAAGCTTCATTCCCAAGGACATGACCATCCAGGACTTCGGCGTCAGCTATGAAGAGCTGGAACCGTTCTTCGATTTCGCCGAAAAAGTCTTCGGCACCTCCGGCCAGGCCTGGACCGTGAAAGGCCAACTGGTCGGCCAGGGCAAGGGCGGCAACCCGTACGCGCCGGATCGCTCGAACCCGTTCCCGCTGGAAGCGCAGAAGAACACGGTTTCCGCACAGCTGTTCGGCAAAGCGGCTACAGAGGTCGGTTACAAACCCTACAACCTGCCTTCCGCGAATACGTCAGGGCCGTACACCAACCCTTACGGCGCGCAGATGGGCCCATGCAACTTCTGCGGTTTTTGCAGCGGCTACGTTTGCTACATGTATTCCAAGGCCTCGCCGAACGTGAACATTCTGCCGGCGCTGAAACCGCTGCCGAATTTCGAACTGCGGCCCAACGCCCACGTGCTGCGGGTCAACCTCGACAGCACGAAAACCAAAGCCACCGGCGTCACCTACATCGATGGCCAAGGCCGGGAGATCGAGCAACCGGCGGATCTGGTGATTCTCGGTGCGTTCCAGCTGCACAACGTGCGCCTGATGCTGCTCTCCGGCATCGGCAAGCCGTATGACCCGGTCAGTGGTGAAGGCGTGGTCGGGCGTAACTTCGCCTACCAGAACATGGCGACCATCAAGGCGTTCTTCGACAAGGACACCCACACCAACAACTTCATTGGCGCCGGCGGCAACGGCGTGGCGCTGGACGACTTCAACGCTGATAACTTCGATCACGGGCCGCACGGCTTCGTCGGCGGCTCGCCGATGTGGGTCAATCAGGCCGGCAGCCGACCGATTGCCGGCACCTCCAACCCGCCGGGCACTCCGGCCTGGGGCAGTGCGTGGAAGCGCGCGACCGCCGATTACTACACCCACCAGGTGTCGATGGACGCTCACGGTGCGCATCAGTCCTACCGTGGCAACTACCTCGATCTGGACCCGGTGTACCGCGATGCCTACGGCCTGCCGCTGCTGCGGATGACATTCGACTGGCAGGAAAACGACATCAAGATGAATCGCTTCATGGTCGAGAAAATGGGCAAGGTCGCGCAAGCCATGGGCCCGAAAGCCATTGCCGTGCTTGGCAAGAAAGTCGGCGAACATTTCAACACGGCGTCGTACCAGACCACCCACCTCAACGGTGGCGCAATCATGGGCACTGACCCGAAGACCAGCGCGCTGAATCGCTATTTGCAGAGCTGGGACGTGCACAACGTATTCGTCCCGGGTGCCTCGGCATTCCCACAGGGTCTGGGTTACAACCCGACCGGGCTGGTTGCAGCACTGACCTACTGGTCGGCGAAAGCGATCCGTGAGCAATACCTGAAAAACCCCGGCCCGCTGGTTCAGGCTTAAGGAGCGATGACCATGAAGACTCTCGTTATCGCGACCCTGGCGCTGCTTGGCAGTGCATCCCTTTATGGTGCCGAAGTTGATCAATCCTTGATCAAGAAAGGCGAATACCTCGCACGTGCCGGGGACTGCGTGGCTTGCCACACGGCCAAGGACGGCAAGCCGTTCGCCGGCGGTCTGCCGATGGAGACGCCGATCGGCACGATCTACTCGACCAACATCACCCCGGACAACACTGGGCTGGGCGGCTACAGTTTCGAAGAATTCGACCAGGCCGTACGTCATGGCGTCGCCAAAAACGGTAGTACGTTGTACCCGGCGATGCCCTACCCGTCCTACGCCCGCGTCAGCCAGGATGACATGCAGGCGCTGTACGCCTACTTCATGCACGGCGTTGAACCGGTGGCACAGGAAAACAAGGCCAGCGACATCCCGTGGCCGTTGAGCATGCGCTGGCCGTTGATGGGCTGGCGCTGGTTGTTCGCGCCGAAGGTCGAGGACTACAAACCCGTGTCGGACGATGCCGTCGTCAGCCGTGGGGCGTATCTGGTGGAAGGTCTCGGACATTGCGGCGCCTGCCATACGCCACGAGCCCTGACCATGCAGGAAAAATCCCTGAGTGCGGCCGAAGGCAGCAGTTTTCTGTCAGGCAGTGCGCCGCTGGAAGGCTGGATCGCCAAGAGCCTGCGCGGCGACCACAAGGACGGCCTCGGCAGCTGGAGCGAAGAGCAGCTGGTGCAGTTCCTCAAGACCGGCCGCAGCGACCGCAGTGCGGTGTTCGGTGGCATGAGCGACGTGGTCACCCACAGCATGCAGTACATGACCGATGCCGACCTGACCGCGATCGCGCGTTACCTGAAATCGCTGCCGGCCAACGATCCTGCCGACCAGCCGCACCAGTATGACGAGAAAGCTGCCAAGGCCTTGTGGAACGGTGACGACAGACAGCGTGGCGCCTCGGTGTACATCGACAACTGCGCGGCCTGCCACCGCACCGACGGCCACGGCTACACCCGGGTGTTTCCGGCGTTGGCGGGCAATCCGGTGCTGCAATCGGAGGATCCGACGTCGCTCATCCACATCGTGCTTAAGGGCGGCACATTGCCCGCGACGCACACGGCACCGTCCACCTTCACCATGCCGGGTTTCGCCTGGCGTCTGTCGGATCAGGAAGTGGCGGATGTGGTGAGCTTTATTCGCGGAAGTTGGGGTAACAAGGGCGCGCCGGTCAAGGCCGCCGATGTGGCAGAGTTGCGCAAGGAAGATATGAAGCACACCTCCAGCGACGACCTCGGCCAAGTCACGCCACACAACTGACCAGTCGCCCGACGGCACTAGCCAGATGCAAAGCGCCTCGATACTGTATATGCAAACAGTATCGAGGCGCTGCCATGTCTACCCCTCTTCCCCCGCGCGGTCGCGGCACCGCCACCAATCCGCACAACCGCTTTGCGCCGAGCCGATCGGTGGCCGAGGACGACGGCTGGGTTCAGGAAGTGCCGCTGACCCAGGGCACCGAAGTCAGTTTCGAGACGGCGAAAACCATCATCACCCGCAACACCTCGCCGGACCTGCCCTTCGACCGCTCGATCAATCCCTATCGTGGCTGCGAGCATGGCTGCATCTATTGCTACGCACGACCGAGCCACGCCTATTGGGACATGTCGCCGGGGCTGGATTTCGAAACGAAGCTGATCGCCAAGACCAACGCCGCCCAAGTGCTGGAGGAACAGCTTGGCAAGAAAGGCTATCAGTGCGCGCCGATCAATCTGGGCTCCAACACCGATCCGTATCAGCCGATCGAACGCGAACACAGAATCACCCGCCAGACCCTCGAAGTGCTGCTGCGCTATCGACATCCGGTGACCATCGTCACCAAGGGCTCGCTGATCCTGCGCGACCTCGACCTGCTCACCGAACTGGCGCAGCAACGGCTGGTGGCGGTGATGATCAGCCTGACCACCCTGGACGATGAACTCAAACGCATCCTAGAACCCCGGGCCGCCGCGCCCAAGGCCCGGTTGCGGGCGATCCGGGTGATGCGCGAGGCGGGGATTCCGGTCGGCGTGCTGTGCTCGCCGATGATTCCGATGATCAACGACAGCGAAATCGAAAGCCTGCTGACCGAAGCCCACGTGGCTGGTGCCCAGAGCGCCGCGTACATGATGTTGCGCCTGCCGCTGGAAGTGGCGCCGTTGTTCGAGGAATGGCTCGAGGCGCATTACCCGCAGCGCGCCGCCCATGTGTTGAGCCTGATCCGCCAGAGCCGTGGCGGCGAACTGTACGACAGCCGTTTTGGCGCCCGGATGCGCGGTGAAGGGCCGTTCGCCGACCTGCTCGCGCAGCGCTTCGCCAAGGCGTTGAAACGCCTGGGACTCAATCACCGCGAAGGTTTCAATCTCGACTGCACAGCCTTTTGCCCGCCGGGTCGCCAGATGGCGCTGATTTAAGGAGGAAATGACTGACCAGGTTCACCCCAGTCACGTTTTTTGTGACCTGGAACACACGTTCTAGAGCCTTTGATTCAGTTTGAGTTAAGTTTCGGCGGTTACCGTGTTCATCGAGTGACTGATGGGTCAGGACGGCCCGGATGTTTTAAACAGCCACTGGCTTCATACCGGAATACACGGGAATGACTCCCCGAATCCGCCAAAGAGGATGAATCATGAGTGACAAGGATAAACAGCCGTTGGCTGCGTCGGCGCAAGCCGTCCCTGGGGCGGTTTCCGCCGATGCAGCACTGCGACATATCGTTGACGGCTTTTTGCATTTTCATCATGAGGTCTTTCCGCAACAGGAAGAACTCTTCAAGAAACTCGCCACGGCCCAGTCGCCACGGGCGATGTTCATCACTTGCGCCGACTCGCGCATCGTTCCCGAACTGATCACCCAGAGCTCTCCCGGCGATCTGTTCGTGACCCGTAACGTCGGCAACGTGGTTCCCCCCTACGGCCAGATGAACGGCGGCGTTTCCACCGCCATCGAATACGCGGTCCTGGCCCTTGGCGTGCAACACATCATCATTTGCGGCCACTCCGATTGCGGCGCCATGCGCGCGGTACTCAATCCGGGCAGCCTGGAAAAGATGCCGACGGTCAAAGCCTGGCTGCGCCACGCCGAAGTCGCGAAAACCATGGTGCATGACAACTGCAACTGCACCGACGAAAAAGAGAGCATGCCGATCCTCACCGAGGAAAACGTCATAGCCCAACTACAGCACTTGCGTACCCATCCTTCGGTAGCCTCGCGCATGGCGAACGGTCATCTGTTCATCCATGGCTGGGTCTACAACATCGAAACCAGTGAAATCAAAGCTTACGACGCGGATCAGGGACGCTTCCTGCCGCTCGACGGCAGCCATCCGATTCCGGTGGCGACGCCCAAAGCGCGCTTCTGAATCCTCCTAAAAATCCGTGTGGTCTGACGCCGGTCGCCGTTCAAGCGACCCGGCTTCGCCACGCCTGAAGAAAACTTCGGGAGAGTCATCATGCGTGCGGCTCAATTGAAAGCGGTGTTGCCACGGGAGCTGCTGGCTTCGGTGGTTGTGTTTCTGGTCGCCCTGCCACTGTGCATGGGCATTGCAATTGCTTCAGGGTTGCCGCCGGCCAAAGGCCTGATTACCGGGATCATCGGTGGTCTGGTGGTGGGTTGGCTGGCGGGGTCGCCGTTGCAGGTCAGCGGGCCGGCGGCAGGGCTGGCGGTGCTGGTGTTCGAACTGGTGCGCCAGCACGGGATCGAGATGCTCGGGCCGATCCTGCTGCTCGCCGGTTTTCTGCAACTGGTGGCCGGGCGACTGAAGCTCGGTTGCTGGTTCCGGGTCACGGCGCCAGCGGTGGTCTACGGCATGCTCGCGGGGATCGGTGTACTGATCGTGCTGTCGCAAGTGCATGTGATGCTGGATGCCGCGCCGAAACCCTCCGGGCTGGACAACCTGACGGCGTTCCCCGGCGCGGTGGCGCAGGCCTTGCCGTCTTTTGGCTGGCAGGCCGGATTGCTCGGATTGTCGACCATCGCCGTTATGTGGCTGTGGGAGAAGTTCCGTCCACACTCGCTGCGTTTCATTCCCGGTGCGCTGCTCGGTGTCGGGTTGGCGACCGGCGCCAGTCTGCTGCTGGCATTGCAGGTCAAACGGGTTGAAGTACCGGCGAATCTGGCCGAAGCCATCGACTGGCTGAAGCCGGCGGACCTGCTGAGTCTGGCCGACCCGACGCTGCTGATCGCCGCGTTCGCCGTGGCCTTCATCGCCAGCGCCGAAACCCTGCTGTCCGCTGCCGCGGTGGATCGCATGCACAGCGGTCCGCGTTCGGACTTCGACCGTGAACTGTCGGCGCAAGGAGTCGGCAACATGCTCTGCGGGCTGGTGGGCGCACTGCCGATGACCGGGGTGATCGTGCGCAGTTCGGCCAACGTCCAGGCCGGTGCGACCACGCGCTACTCGACGATTTTCCATGGTCTGTGGCTGCTGGCTTTCGTGCTGTTGCTGTCGAGTCTGCTGCAAAGCATTCCGGTGGCGAGTCTGGCCGGGGTGCTGGTCTACACCGGTTTCAAACTGGTGGATCTCAAGGCGTTTCGTGGCCTGGGGCGTTATGGCCGGATGCCGATGTTCACCTACGCAGCGACAGCGCTGGCGATCATTTTCACTGACCTGTTGACCGGTGTGCTGATCGGTTTCGGCCTGACCCTGGTGAAACTGGCGTTCAAGGCTTCGCGACTGAAGATCAGCCTGATCGATCTGCCACAGGACGGGGAAATGGAATTGCGCCTGGTGGGCGCGGCGACATTCCTCAAGGTGCCGGCACTGACTCAGGTGCTGGGCAGTATTCCACCGGGCACGACGGTGCATGTGCCGCTCAACAACCTGAGCTACATCGACCATTCGTGTCTGGAGTTGCTGGAAGAGTGGGGCCGGGCCAATGCGGCCAAGGGTTCGAAGCTGTTGATCGAGTCGCGCGGACTGAAACGCAGGCTTGAGGGGAGAATCCGTACCACCACCGGCATCGGTGCGGCAGGCTGAAAAAAACCTGGGGGAACAGAGCAATCTGTTCCCCCAAACGTTTGCGCAGAGATCAAGCCGCAGGCTGATCCAGTTCCAGGCCCACGCCCAGACGGCGGCTCATGCACGGCCAGCGTTTCCACGCCGCACCGGTGTCCGGGCTGCTGAGTTTCTCGCGGTAGGCTTCCACCGACTCCAGCGCAAAGCTGTCGTCGTCGAGCATGCTGTCCACCGCGTGATGCACCACTTCATCGAGTTGATTGGCAAATTCCTCACCGAGCAACTGGTGAGCAATCAGATTGGCGACCGTCATGTCCAGGGGGATCAGTGGCTGGCCGAAATGCTTGATGTACAGGTCGTTGACCTCTTCGACAAAGCGGTGGGCCAGATAGGCTTCGTCCAGCAGACTGTCCAGACCGACCGGCGGCTGGAGAAAGTACTGTTCGGCGATTTTCAGCACCGGTTTGATCTGTGACTCGATTCCCGCTTCCCTGGCGACTTCATTGGCTGCATCCAGCAGGTCTGGCACTTCATCGATGTAGGCGGCGACAAAACGCGTCAGCACGCCGTTGGCGTCGGTTTCCGGCAACTGGATGGCCGGGTGCAGGTGTTGCAGTTGATTTTCGAGCTGACGGGTCAGCTTTCCGGTTTCGATCTCGTGTTGTCGGGCTATGTGGATCTGCTCGCGCAATGCGGCGGTGTTCATGAAAACTCCAGGAAACAAGGCAATGAAATAGGGAAGACATAACTTAGCTGGCTTACGAAAAATGCTAAGACGCATTTGTCATAATTATTTCATCCTTGATACACCTGCGTTATATCGGTTTGCCACCACTCGTCTGCATCCTTCTCCATTCGTGCCCTGGAACGCAAGTGCCAGCTGTTTCATTCGATTTACGTCCGCACATTGCATTTTTCCGCCGCTGTCTATACTCGCCATTGAATGGAGTTAGCTGATGACGCCCGACTGCACCCGCAGCAAGGCCCGGCGATTCAAGTTCGTAGTCTGATGCAGCCGCTCCCTTGCCGCAGGCGAAAGCCGGCGGGATAACAAGAACGATAAGGGGAACCCGCAATGATGCGACATCCACACGTCTGGATGGGCCTCCTGTTGTGGTCGATTTTCAGCCCGGTGCAAGCTGCCTGGACTGTGAATATGGCGCCTGGAGCGACTGAAATCAGTCACGCAGTATTCGACCTGCACATGACCATTTTCTGGATCTGTGTGGTGATCGGGATCATCGTCTTCGGCGCCATGTTCTGGTCGATGATGGTGCACCGCCGTTCTACCGGGCAGGTCGCCGCAAAATTCCACGAAAGCACCACCGTCGAGATTCTCTGGACCGTCGTCCCGCTGCTGATTCTGGTGGCGATGGCCGTTCCGGCGACCGCCACGCTGATCCGCATGTACGACACCAGTGAGCCGGATATCGATATCCAGATCACCGGCTATCAGTGGAAGTGGCACTACAAATACCTGGGCCAGGACGTCGAGTTCTTCAGCAACCTGGCCACCCCCGCCGAGCAGATCCACAACAAGGAAGCCAAGGGCGAGCATTACCTGCTCGAGGTCGACAAGCCACTGGTGCTGCCGATCGGCGCCAAGGTGCGCTTCCTCGTTACTTCCGCCGACGTGATCCACTCCTGGTGGGTGCCGGCCTTCGCGGTCAAGCGCGATGCGATCCCCGGATTCGTCAACGAAGCCTGGACCCGCATCGACAAGCCCGGCATCTACCGTGGCCAGTGCGCCGAGCTGTGCGGCAAGGATCACGGCTTCATGCCGATCGTGGTCGACGTCAAGGAAAAGGCCGACTACGAAAAATGGCTGGCCGACCGCAAGGCCGAGGCTGCGCAGCTCAAGGAGCTGACCAGCAAGGAATGGACCCTCGACGAGCTCAAGGAACGCGGCGACAAGATCTACCACACCACCTGCGTGGCCTGTCACCAGGCCGAAGGCCAGGGCCTGCCGCCGATGTTCCCGGCACTCAAGGGCTCGCCGATTGCCACCGGGCCGAAAGCCGATCACCTGCACCGCGTGTACTTCGGCAAACCGGGCACCGCCATGGCGGCGTTCGGCAAGCAACTCTCGGAAGTCGATATCGCAGCGGTCGTGACCTACGAACGTAACGCCTGGGGCAACAACAAGGGCGACATGGTCACGCCAAAAGAAGTGCTGGAGCTGAAACAGGCGGAAAGCAAATGAGCCGGTCTATTGCGTACTTCGTGAACCGGCCGGGGCGCCTTGCCCCGGCCTGCCAAGTCCACTCACTTGAAGGAGACCGGCCATGAGCGCTGTCATCGATGACCACGGTCATGCCGACCACGCCCACGGCCCCGCCAAAGGCCTGATGCGCTGGGTGCTGACCACCAACCACAAGGACATCGGCACGCTGTACCTGTGGTTCGCGTTCTGCATGTTCCTGCTCGGCGGCTCGTTCGCCATGGTGATCCGTGCCGAGCTGTTCCAGCCCGGCCTGCAGATCGTCGAACCGGCGTTCTT
Organism: Pseudomonas sp. MWU12-2029; assembly: GCF_023242425.1. NCBI lineage: Bacteria > Pseudomonadati > Pseudomonadota > Gammaproteobacteria > Pseudomonadales > Pseudomonadaceae > Pseudomonas > Pseudomonas sp. MWU12-2029. The sequence continues at coordinate 38,543 of NZ_JALJDY010000008.1, forward strand.
CAACCAGATGACCACCATGCACGGTCTGGTGATGGTGTTCGGTGCGGTGATGCCGGCGTTCGTCGGCCTCGCCAACTGGATGATCCCGTTGATGATCGGCGCGCCGGACATGGCTCTGCCACGGATGAACAACTTCAGCTTCTGGCTGCTGCCGGCGGCGTTCCTGTTGCTGGTGTCGACCCTGTTCACCCCCGGTGGCGGGCCGAACTTCGGCTGGACCTTCTACGCGCCGCTATCCACCACCTACGCACCGGAAAGCGTGACCTACTTCATCTTCGCCATCCACTTGATGGGGATCAGCTCGATCATGGGCGCGATCAACGTGATCGCCACCATCCTCAACCTGCGCGCCCCCGGCATGACGTTGATGAAAATGCCGTTGTTCGTCTGGACCTGGCTGATCACCGCGTTCCTGCTGATCGCGGTGATGCCGGTGCTGGCCGGGTGCGTGACGATGATGCTGATGGACATCCACTTCGGCACCAGTTTCTTCAGTGCCGCCGGTGGCGGTGACCCGGTGCTGTTCCAGCACGTGTTCTGGTTCTTCGGCCACCCCGAGGTGTACATCATGATCCTGCCGGCCTTCGGTGCCGTCAGCCAGATCATCCCGACCTTCTCGCGCAAACCGCTGTTCGGCTACACCTCGATGGTCTACGCCACGGCGAGCATCGCGTTCCTGTCGTTCATCGTCTGGGCGCACCACATGTTCGTGGTGGGCATTCCGCTGGTGGGCGAGTTGTTCTTCATGTACGCGACGATGCTCATTGCGGTGCCGACCGGGGTGAAGGTGTTCAACTGGGCCAGCACCATGTGGCAAGGCTCGCTGACCTTCGAAACGCCGATGCTGTTTGCCGTGGCGTTCGTGATCCTGTTCTCCATCGGCGGTTTCTCCGGGCTGATGCTGGCCATCGCCCCGGCGGACTTCCAGTACCAGGACACCTACTTCGTGGTGGCGCACTTCCACTACGTGCTGGTACCGGGGGCGATCTTCGGGATCTTCGCCTCGGCCTACTACTGGCTGCCGAAATGGACCGGCCACATGTACGACGAAACCCTGGGCAAGCTGCATTTCTGGCTGTCCTTCGTCGGCATGAACCTGACCTTCTTCCCGATGCACTTCGTGGGACTGGCGGGGATGCCACGGCGGATTCCGGACTACAACCTGCAGTTCGCCGACTTCAACATGGTCTCGTCGATCGGCGCGTTCATGTTCGGCGCCACGCAGATCTTCTTCCTGTTCATCGTGATCAAGACCATTCGTGGCGGAGAGCCGGCACCGGCCAAACCGTGGGATGGGGCCGAAGGTCTGGAGTGGAGCGTGCCGTCGCCGGCGCCGTATCACACCTTCACCACGCCGCCGGAAGTGAAATGAACCCTGTAGCCCTTGAGGGCCGCCGCCATGGCTGACTCGATTTCGCTGAAGAAACTGGTGACCCGACTGCTGGGCGTGGTGGTGGCGATGTTTGTTTTCGGTTTTGCTTTGGTGCCGATCTACGACGTGATGTGCAAGGCGTTCGGCATCAACGGCAAGACTGCCGGGCAGTACGAGGGCGAGCAGGTTGTGGATAACTCGCGACAGGTGCGGGTGCAGTTCCTGTCGATGAACAACGCCGACATGCCCTGGGAGTTCTACCCCAAAGGCGAAGAGCTGGTCGCCCATCCGGGTGGGGTGAACGAGATGATCTTCATCGCCCGCAATCCCACCGACAAACCGATGAGCGCCCAGGCCGTGCCGAGCATCGCCCCGAGCGAAGCGGCGGCGTATTTCCACAAGACCGAATGCTTTTGCTTTACCCAGCAGGTGCTGCAGCCCGGTCAGCAGATCGAGATGCCGGTGCGCTTCATCGTTGACCGCGACATGCCCAAGGACGTGAAGCACCTGACGCTGTCCTACACGCTGTTCGATATCACCGCCCGACACCCTCCGGTGGCTGCAAACACTGGCGGTTAAGCGTGCCCGATAAGGAGAACAATAAATGGCAACTCATGAGCACTATTACGTACCGGCCCAGAGCAAGTGGCCGATCATCGCCACCTTCGGCATGGTCATCACCGTTTACGGCCTGGCCACCTGGTTCAACGATCTGAAGGCGGCACGCCCGGAATCCCACGGCCCGTACATCTTTTTCGTCGGCGGGCTGTTGCTGGCGTACATGCTGTTCGGCTGGTTCGGCGCGGTGATCAAGGAAAGCCGTGCGGGGTTGTACAGCCCGCAGCTGGATCGCTCGTTCCGCTGGGGCATGAGCTGGTTCATTTTCTCCGAGGTGATGTTCTTCATCGCCTTCTTCGGTGCGCTGTTCTACGTGCGGCACATTTCCGGCCCGGCGCTGGGCGGCGAAGGCACCAAGGGCATTGCGCATATGCTCTGGCCGAACTTCCAGTTCACCTGGCCGCTATTGCACACGCCGGATCCGAAACTGTTCCCGCCGCCCAAGGAAGTCATCAGCCCTTGGGGCCTGCCGCTGGTCAACACGATTCTGCTGGTGAGTTCCAGCGTAACCATCACCATCGCCCACCATGCGCTGAAGAAAGGCCATCGCGGGGCGCTGAAAATCTGGCTGGCGATTACCGTGCTGCTGGGTTGCGGCTTTCTCGCCTTACAGGCCGAGGAGTACATGCACGCCTATCACGAACTGGGCCTGACCCTCGGTTCAGGGATCTACGGCGCGACGTTCTTCATGCTCACCGGGTTCCACGGCGCCCACGTGACCATCGGCACGATCATCCTGTTCGTGATGCTGATGCGCATCATGAAGGGCCACTTCGACAACGAGCACCAGTTCGGCTTCGAAGCCGCGAGCTGGTACTGGCACTTCGTCGATGTGGTGTGGATCGGCTTGTTCATCTTCGTTTACGTGCTCTGAAGGACAGAGCTACCAGGGCGCGTGCGACACCAGTTGGCCGCTGTAGAAACCCCAGGCAATCAAGCCGACGGTGCAAGCGGCCAATGCCACCCGAACACTCAAGGCGATGACCAGGCGATTTGAACTGCTGTCGTCCTTGACCAGGAAAAACAGGCCGCTGAACAGGCTGATCACCGTGGCAATCAGCATCAGGACGATAGCTGCTTTGAGCATGGGAAGACTCCGGGGGTACAGGCGATGCAATCAAGTATAGCGGTCGCATTCACTGCTTTTCTGGCGCGGCCATGAAGCGCTTCCGGCCGGGCGTCGTGCCGACGCTGGTGGTCGCCTTGCTGCTGCCGCTGCTGATTTCGCTGGGCTTCTGGCAACTGGGCCGGGGCGCGGAGAAAACCGCCCTGCTCGCCAGTTACGCCGAGCGCCGCGCTGCCGAGCCGATGGCCAGCACCGAGTTGCTGCACAGTGCCGATCCGGCCTTTCGCCGGGTGCATCTGCATGGCCAGTTCGATGCGGCACACAGCCTGCTGCTGGACAACCGGCAGCGTGACGGCAAGGTCGGCGTCGAATTGCTGCAACCGTTTCAGGATCAGCGCACCGGCCTGTGGCTGCTGGTCAATCGCGGCTGGCTGCCATGGCCGGACCGCCGCGTTACCCCGCAATTCAAGACGCCGGCCGAGGCCGTGAATGTCGATGCCTGGGTGTATGTCGCCCCCGGCGCGACCTTCCAGTTGCACGCCGACCCGGTCAGCAGCACCTGGCCACAAACCGTCACCGCCGTCGAACCGGCCAAATTGTGGAAAACCCTCGAGCGCGACGGCTTCGCTTACGAGCTGCGCGCAGAACCTGGTCCCGCCAGCTATCAGGCCGACTGGCCGGTCGTCGCCATGGGCCCGGAAAAACACCTCGGCTACGCCGTGCAGTGGTTCGCCATGGCCACCGCCCTGTTCGGTCTCTACATCTACCTCGGATTGCACAACGCGAAGGAGAAACACCATGGGAGCGGCCATGAATCCACCCAGCATGTCTGAAGCCAAAGTCCCGGCCGGTCGCCGCCGCGGACGCATTCAACTGCTGCTGATCCTGCTCGGCGTGATCGGCCCGATGATCCTCGCCACCGGCATGTACAAGCTGCAGTTCTGGGTGCCGGACGGTCGCAGCTATCACGGTGAACTGATCGGCAACGGCCAGAGCCGCGCCGACCTCGGCGTGACGGCCGACGAAGAACGCTGGCAGATGCTGGTAACCGCGCCGAAAGACTGCGCGGTGGATTGCCAGCAACTGGTGTACCTGGCGCGGCAAATCCAGATCGGCCTCGGCCGCGATGCCGGCCGCGCCAGCCACGCCCTCGCCGCCGCACAACCGTTGAGCGCCGACTACGAAGCCAAACTCACTCGCGAATATCCGCAACTGCAACGCTATCCGCTGGACGCCGCCGCATTCAGCAAGGCCACCGGCGACAAGGCCACGCCGCAGCTGTGGATCATCGATCCCCACGGCAATCTCGTATTGCGCTACGACCCGAGTGTGAAGGGCAAGGATCTGCTCAACGACCTGCGCCACCTGCTGAAACTGTCGAACATCGGATAAGGGCATCGTCATGGCCAAACCTGGATTTCGCCTCGCGCTGTTTGCCACCCTGCTGGCACTGATCGTGGTGCTGCTCGGCGCCTACACCCGCCTGACCCACGCAGGCCTCGGCTGCCCGGACTGGCCCGGCTGCTACGGGTTTATCAGCGTGCCGAAAAGCGAAGCCCAACTGGCCCATGCCGAACTGCATTACCCGGACTCGCCGGTGGAGGCGCACAAAGGCTGGAACGAGATGATCCACCGCTACTTCGCCGGCACCCTGGGCATGCTGATTTCGATTCTGGCCGGGCGTGCGTGGGTTAACCGCCGTCATCCGGGGCAACCGCTGAAGCTGCCGCTGTTTCTGCTGGCGGTGGTGTTCGCCCAGGCCGCGTTCGGCATGTGGACGGTAACGCTCAAGCTCTGGCCGCAAGTGGTGACCGGGCATTTGCTTGGAGGCTTCGCGACCTTGAGCCTGCTGTTTCTGCTGACGCTGAGACTGTCCGGTGTCCTGCCGGCCCTGACCGTGCCCAAGCGTCTGCAATATTGGGCCACCGCCGGGCTGCTATTGGTAATAGGTCAGATCGCCCTCGGCGGCTGGGTCAGTTCCAACTATGCGGCGGTGGCCTGCATCGACTTCCCGACCTGCCACGGCCAATGGCTGCCGCCGGCGGACTTCGCCAACGGCTTTCACCTGACCCAGCACATCGGCCCCAATTACCTCGGCGGGCAACTCGACAGCGATGCGCGCACGGCGATTCACCTGACCCACCGCATCGGCGCCCTGCTGGTGACGATTGTCCTGCTCGGTCTGGCGTGGCAACTGAAAGTGGTGGGTATGACGCGACTGGCCGGGCTGGTGCTGGTTGCGCTCGGCGCGCAGATCACCCTCGGTATCAGCAACGTGCTGTTTCATCTGCCGCTGCCGGTGGCCGTGGCGCACAACGCCGGCGGCGCAGCGCTGCTGCTGACCATGGTACTGGTCAACTATCACGCGCGAACCAGTCTGGTCCGGGTCAAGCAACCGATACTCGCGCGCTGGCGCCTGAGCCCGCGTAAACCCTCGGCCGCGCCCATCACCCTAAAAGGAGAGACGCCATGGCGATTCTGATCGGCGAGCGTCATGCACAGGCGTTGTGGCGGGACTATCTTGAGCTGACCAAACCGAAAGTCGTGGTGCTGATGCTCATCACCTCGCTGGTCGGCATGTTCCTCGCGACCCGCGCCGGCGTGCCGTGGACGGTACTGGTGTTCGGCAACCTGGGAATCGCGCTGTGTGCCGGAGGTGCGGCGGCGGTCAATCATGTGGTGGACCGGCGCATCGATGCCGTCATGGCGCGCACCCACAAACGGCCGCTGGCCGAGGGCCGGGTTTCGCCCACGGCGGCGCTGACCTTTGCGCTGGTGCTGGCGCTGCTCGGTCAGGCCTTGCTGCTGACTTTCACCAATCCGCTGACCGCGTGGCTGACCCTGGCCTCGCTGCTCGGCTACGCGGTGATCTACACCGGTTTCCTCAAACGCGCGACGCCGCAGAACATCGTCATCGGCGGCCTCGCCGGCGCCGCACCGCCGCTGCTCGGCTGGACCGCCGCTACCGGCCATATCGGCGCTGAACCACTGCTGCTGGTGCTGATCATCTTCGCCTGGACCCCGCCGCACTTCTGGGCGCTGGCGATCCACCGCAAGGAGGAATACGCCAAGGCCGACATCCCGATGCTGCCGGTCACCCACGGCGAGCACTACACCAAGGTGCACATTTTGCTGTACACCTTCGCCCTGCTGGCGGTCAGCCTGTTGCCGTACGTGATCCACATGAGCGGCGCGCTATACCTGATCTGCGCCCTCGGGCTGGGCGCAAGGTTTCTGCAATGGGCCGTGGTGCTGTACCGTGGCACTCGGCCGCACGCGGCGATCAACACCTTCAAGTACTCTATCTGGTACCTGTTTCTGCTGTTCATCGCCCTGCTCGTAGACCACTACTTACTGTTGAACCTATGACTCGAACCCAGAAAACCGTCTTCATCCTCGTGGCCGTGATCGCGCTGATCCTCGGCCTGACCGTCAACAAAGTGCTGAGCGGCAAGGGCCAGGGCGACCCGACCGCGCTGATCGACGCCGGCATCATCCTGCTGCCGCAGAGCCGCAACCTGCCGGACGTGACGATGACCAACCAGGACGGCCAACCGGTCACGGTCAACGAGCTCAAGGGCAAGTGGAGCCTGCTGTTCTTCGGTTACACCTTCTGCCCGGACATCTGCCCGACCACCCTCGCCCAGCTGCGCCAGATCAAGAGCGAACTGCCGAAGGATGCTGTGGATAAACTGCAGATCGTGCTGGTCAGCGTCGACCCGAACCGCGACAACCCTGCGCAGTTGAAGCAGTACCTGGGCTACTTCGACCCGCAATTCATTGGTCTGACGCCGAAGTCGATCGAGGAGCTGCAGAAGGTGGCGAACGCGGTGAGCATTCCGTTCATTCCGGCGGATACCAGCAAACCGAATTACACGGTGGATCACAGCGGGAATCTGGCGGTGATCGGGCCGGACGGGACGCAGCGTGGGTTTATTCGGGCGCCTTTGAATAATGCCAAGTTGGTTGCGCAGTTGCCGGTGATGCTGAACCGCAAGTAAGAAGATCAAAAGCGCCCTCACCCTAACCCTCCCGAAACGTCGGACCGCCCGGAGGGAGAGGGGACTGACCGAGTGATATTAAAGAATTACGCCGACGTGAAATTGCTGCTTGGAATCCATAATCGACTCAATCTTTCAGGTCGATGTAAGGCTCAAGACACCTCGGTCGGCTCCCTCTCCTGGGGGAGAGGGCTGGGCGGGCGGCGTTCCGATGAGGGGAGAGCTCACCGCAGGTCCAAAGCCGAACTCTCGGCCACAAAAAAGGGGACGCCAATGGCGTCCCCCTTTTCATTGCAGCTATCTGAATCAGAACGCCGGCAACACCGCACCTTTGTACTTCTCGGTGATGAATTTCTTCACTTCCGGGCTGTGCAGTGCAGCGGCCAGTTTCTGCATGGCGTCGCTGTCCTTGTTGTCCGCACGGGACACCAGGATGTTCACGTAAGGCGAGTCGTTGCCTTCGATGACCAGCGCGTCCTTGGACGGATCCAGTTTGGCTTCCAGCGCGTAGTTGGTGTTGATCAGCGCCAGGTCGACCTGGGTCAGCACACGCGGGATGGTCGCAGCTTCCAGTTCACGGATCTTCAGGTCTTTCGGGTTTTCGGCGATGTCTTTGACAGTCGACAGGATGTTTTTCGAATCCTTCAGCTTGATCACGCCCGCCTTGTCCAGCAGCAACAGCGCACGGCCGCCGTTGGTGGCGTCGTTCGGGATCACCACGTTGGCGCCGCCTGGCAGGTCTTCGATTTTCTTGATCTTGCTCGAGTAGGCGCCCAGCGGCTCCAGGTGCACACCGGTCACGGCGACCAGGCTGGTGCCCTTGGCCTTGTTGAACTCATCGAGGTACGGCTGGTGCTGGAAGAAGTTGGCGTCCAGACGCTTCTCGGCCACCTGCACGTTCGGCTGGATGTAGTCGGTGAAGACTTTGACCTTCAGATCCACGCCTTCTTTGGCCAGGACAGGCTTCACGAATTCGAGGATTTCCGCGTGCGGCACCGGGGTGGCAGCAACGGTCAGGGTTTCAGCGTGAGCCGAAAAAGCGGCTACGGCAGCGAAAGCAGCGATCAGTTTTTTCATTCAGCTAACTCCTTTTGAGGTGCCCGTGTGGCACCTGCCAGCGAATGGCCGGCTCATTTTTTGATTACCAAACCGGGTTATTTGCGCGAGAAATGCACGACCAGTCGGTCGCCGACCATTTGCAGCACTTGCACCAGAATCAGCAGCAACACCACGGTGACGATCATCACGTCGGTCTGGAAACGCTGGTAACCGAAACGGATCGCCAGGTCACCCAGACCACCGGCGCCAACCACACCGGCCATCGCCGTGTAGGAAACCAGTGTAATCGCCGTCACCGTAATCGCTGCGAAAATGCCCGGACGAGCCTCCGGCAGCAAGGCGTTCATGATGATCTGGCGAGTGGTCGCGCCCATGGACTGGGTCGCCTCGATGATGCCGCGATCGACTTCACGCAGGGCGGTTTCCACCAGACGCGCGAAGAACGGCGTCGCACCCACCACCAGCGGCGGAATCGCGCCGGCCACTCCCAGCGAGGTGCCGGTGATCAGCACGGTGAACGGGATCATCACGATCAACAGAATGATGAACGGCAACGAACGCAGGATGTTCACCACCAGCGACAGCAGCGCATATACGCCCTTGGCTTCGAGCAACTGACGCGGGCTGCAGAGGAACAGCAGCACGCCCAGCGGCAGGCCGAGCAACACGGTGAACAGCAGCGAACCACCGAGCATCATCATGGTGTCGCCGGTGGCCAGCCAGATTTCGTACCAGTCGATATTGGTGAAGAAACTCATCAGGTCTGCCATTAGCGCAACACCTCCATGTGAACGTCAGCGGCGGTGAAGCGGGCAAAGGCCGCTTCCATGTCGCCACCGGTGACGGCGAGGGTCAATTGCCCGTAAGGAATGTCTTTGATGCGGTCGATGCGACCGGCCAGGATGCTGTAGTCCACGCCGGTTTCCCGGGCGACGGTACCCAGCAGCGGCGCGTAGGTCGCTTCGCCCTGGAAGGTCAGACGCACGATGCGGCCCGGCACATGAGCGAAGTCATCGCGCTGCTCGCTTTCGTCGATCTGCTCGTCTTCCTGCACGAAACGCTTGGTGGTCGGATGCTTCGGATGCAGGAACACCTCGGCCACCGAACCTTGTTCGACGATGACGCCGGCGTCCATCACCGCCACCTGATCGCAGACACGGCGGATCACGTCCATCTCGTGGGTGATCAGCACGATGGTCAGTTTCAGCTCGCGGTTGATCTCGGCCAGCAATTGCAGCACCGACGCGGTGGTCTGCGGGTCGAGGGCGCTGGTGGCTTCGTCGCACAGCAGGATTTTCGGCTTGGTCGCCAGGGCGCGGGCGATGCCGACACGCTGCTTCTGGCCACCGGACAACTGTGCCGGATACTTCTTCGCGTGATCGGACAGACCGACCCGCGCCAGCAATTCGGCTACACGCTGGTCGATCTCGGCGCGGGACAGTTCACCGGCCAGGGTCAGCGGCAGCGCGACGTTATCGGCCACGGTCTTGGATGCCAGCAGATTAAAGTGCTGGAAGATCATCCCGACCTGCTGACGGAATCGGCGCAGGCCGTTGGCGTCCAGCGCGGTGACTTCTTCGCCGTCGACGATGATCTTGCCGCCACTGGAATCTTCCAGGCGATTGATCAGACGCAGCAGGGTACTTTTTCCCGCGCCGGAATGGCCAATCAGGCCGAACACCTGACCGTTCTCGATGGAGAGACTGGTCGGATGCAGCGCGGTGATGTCCTTACCGGCGACGCGGTAAGTCTTATGGACGTTTTGAAACTCGATCACGTAGCGAACCTTGTGGGGCGCGTTAGAAAAGGATCAGCGGTTAGCCGGGCGCGCATTTTAGCCTGTCCGTATAGAGGTTCTTAGCATTTATTTCGCAATTAACCTTCGATTTGGCAATAACAGGATCAAAGGTCATAAAAAAGGAACGCCCAAAACCCTCGTCAGTCACTAGGTAAGCGACTTGAAAACCCTGGGTGCCGTGCCCGGGAACCATTCGAGCGTCCCGGCGCAACGCCGGGGCAGACAGGAGTTCACGACTGATGAGTACGAAAAAACCTGCCACAGACAAAAGCCAACTGGCCGGCACCGACACCCCGGATCGCGCCAACACCAACGCCAAGCTCGACAGCCTGGAAAAATTCCGTTCCGACGCCACCGGCCAGGCCCTGCGCACCAATCAAGGCGTGAAGGTCGCGGACAACCAGAACACCCTCAAGGCCGGGCCGCGCGGGCCGTCGCTGCTGGAAGACTTCATCATGCGTGAGAAAATCACGCACTTTGACCATGAGCGGATTCCCGAGCGCATCGTCCATGCCCGCGGTACCGGCGCCCATGGTTTCTTTCAGACCTACGAGAATCATTCGGCGCTGACCAAGGCCGGTTTCCTGCGGGATCCGGGGAAGAAAACGCCGGTGTTCGTACGCTTTTCCACGGTGCAGGGGCCACGGGGCTCCGGCGATACCGTGCGTGACGTACGCGGTTTTGCCGTGAAATTCTTCACCGACGAAGGCAACTTCGACCTGGTCGGCAACAACATGCCGGTGTTCTTCATCCAGGACGCGATCAAGTTTCCCGACTTCGTCCACGCGGTAAAACCCGAACCGCACAACGAAATGCCTACCGGGGGTTCGGCCCACGACACGTTCTGGGACTTCGTGTCGCTGGTGCCGGAATCGGCGCACATGGTCATCTGGGCCATGTCCGACCGGGCCATCCCGAAAAGCTTGCGCAGCATGCAGGGGTTCGGCGTGCACACCTTCCGGCTGATCAACGCCGAGGGCAAATCGCGCTTCGTCAAATTCCATTGGCGCCCCACCGCCGGCACCTGTTCGCTGGTGTGGGACGAAGCGCAGAAGCTGGCCGGTAAAGACACCGACTACCATCGGCGCGATCTCTGGGAGGCCATCGAGACCGGGGACTACCCGGAATGGGAACTTGGCGTACAGGTCATCGAGGAGGAAAACGAGCACGACTTCGATTTCGACATCCTCGACCCGACCAAGCTGATTCCCGAGGAAATCGTCCCGATCACACCGCTGGGCAAGATGACCCTCAATCGAAACCCGGACAATTTCTTCGCCGAAACCGAGCAGGTCGCGTTCTGCCCCGGCCATATCGTGCCGGGCATCGACTTCTCCAATGACCCGCTGCTGCAAGGTCGGCTGTTTTCCTACACCGACACGCAGATCAGCCGACTCGGCGGGCCGAACTTTCATGAGCTGCCGATCAATCGTCCGGTGGCGCCTTTCCACAATGGCCAGCGCGATGCCCAGCACCGCACGGTGATCGACAAGGGCCGTGCGTCCTACGAGCCGAACTCGATTGATGGTGGCTGGCCGAAAGAAACCCCGCCAGCCGCGCAAGACGGCGGGTTCGAGAGCTACGCGGAGCGCATCGACGCCAACAAGATCCGCCAGCGCAGCGAGTCGTTCAGCGATCACTTCTCCCAGGCGCGACTGTTCTTCAACAGCATGAGCAAGCACGAGCAGGAACACATCATTTCGGCCTACAGCTTCGAACTGGGCAAGGTTGAGCGGGAACACATTCGGGCGCGGGAGGTGAACGAAATTCTGGCCAATATCGATCTGGAACTGGCCAAGCGCGTGGCGCACAACCTTGGGTTGCCGGCGCCGGCCAAGGGTACGGTCGAGGTGCGCAAGATATCTTTCGACCACTCACCGTCACTGAGTCAGGCCAACCTGTTGCCGGAGAATATCAAGACGCGAAAAGTGGCGATTTTGGCAGCCAACGGCGTCGATAGTGCGGCGATTGATGCAATGAAGAAGGCGCTGGCGGCAGAAGGTGCGCACGCCAAACTGCTCGGCCCGACCTCGGCGCCTGTGAAGACCGCCGATGGCAAAAGCCTGGCGGTGGATGCGTCGATGGAAGGTTTGCCTTCTGTGGCGTTCGACGCGGTGTTCGTGCCGGGTGGCGCGGCGTCGGTCAAGGCGTTGAGCGGAGACGGCGTGGCGTTGCATTACCTGCTGGAGGCGTACAAGCACCTGAAGGCGATTGCCCTGCACGGCGAGGCGAAACAGTTGCTGGATGTGCTGAAGCTGGAGGCGGATGCCGGATTGATCGAGGGCAAGGATGTGAAATCGCTGACCAAGCCGTTCTTTGCGGCGATCGGGCAGCATCGGGTCTGGGATCGGGAGGCGAAAGCCAAGGCAATTCCGGCCTGAAGAAAACCGCAGCCTGCGAAAAGCAGGCTGCGGTTAATTCAAGGTTTGCGCGGGCTCAGAACCATCTGCGCCGGCACTGTGCGCAGAATCTGCTTCTCGATCTGCAGATCGAAATCCGGATCGAGCTTCTTCACGCGCTTGGTGATCAGCGTCGCCAGCCAAGGGTAATCATTGGTGCGCGGCGCCTGAATGCTCACCGCACAGTCATAATTCACCACATCGGCGGCGATCGCATCGAGTTGACGGCGAAGTTTGCGACTATCGTTGATATTCAGCGCAACCGTGGTGCTCTCGGCAGTCGGATCAATCACCTTGGCTTTCGGCTTGGCTTCGGCGGCCAGGAGCGCTGCTTCGGCTTTTTCCAGCTCAGCCTTGCGCGCTTCGGTGATGGCGCCGTTGACGCCACCGGTCAGCGCCGGAGCCTTGGGCATTAGCGCACGGGCACGGGCCAGAGCGGTTGCGGCAGCATTCACATCGCCCTTCTGCAGGACGATCTGGCTGCGGCGCAGATAGGCTTCGGCCAACTGGCGCTGGTATTGCTCAAGGGACTGATCGTTGGGTGTTTCGGCCTGCAAGGCTGCCAACTGGTCTTCGGCAGTGGCCAGTTCGCTGCTGGCCAGGCTTTGCTCCAGCTGTGCGATGGCCGTGGCCCGCGCATCGGGGGCTTCGGCCACCGGCGGCGTGCTTTGGCAGGCGCCCAGCAGCACTGAAAATGCGACAAGGAGCAGATAACGGGAGGCGAACGGCTTCATTCCTGCGACTCTCTATTTGCGCAAAAAACGAGCAAGTCTACACCCCTCGACGGGGCAGAACAAAACTCAGCAGAAACAGTGCGGCCGCCGTCACAACGATTGACGGGCCGGCCGGGGTGTCCTTGAACCAGGACAGCGCCAGCCCGCCACACACGGCGAGCATGCCCAGCAGGCTCGCGCCCAGCGCCATCTGCTCCGGCGAACGGGCGTGACGTTGTGCCGCAGCTGCCGGGATGATCAACAGCGACGTAATCAGCAATACACCGACGATTTTCATCGCCACCGCGATCACCACCGCGATCAACAGCATCAGCGCCATGCGCAAACCGGCCACCGGCAGGCCTTCGACCCTGGCCAGTTCTTCGTGCACGGTAATCGCCAGCAACGGCCGCCACAGCGTCACCAGCAACACCAGCACCGCAGCGCTGCCGCCGAGGATCCAGGCAAGGTCAGTCGGGCTGATCGCCAGCAAGTCACCGAACAGATAGGCCATCAGGTCGATCCGCACTTCATGCATGAAGCTTAGTACCACCAGCCCGAGAGAGAGCGTGCTCGGCGCAAGAATGCCCAGCAACGTGTCGGACGCCAGCGGCTGACGCTGTTGCAGGGTCACCAGCAGCACCGCCAGCAGCAGGCAGCCCACGGTGACCGCAACGGTCGGGCTGACATCCAGCAGAAAGCCCAGCGCCACGCCGAGCAGCGCGGCGTGGGACAGGGTATCGCCGAAATAGGCCATGCGCCGCCAGACCACGAACGAGCCCAGCGGCCCCGCGACCACCGCCAGCGCCAGACCTGCAAGCAGGGCGTAGAACAGAAAATCAGCCATGCTTGCAGCTATCTCCGTGAACGTGAGGTTGGCCTTTTACAGGCCCCTTGACCACCGAACCGTGCAGGTCGTGGGCGTGGTCGTGATGGTGGTGATAGACCGCCAGGCTTGGCGCGTGGTTGCCGAACAGCTCGACGAAGGCCGGATCGCCGCTGACCTGCTCGGGGTGCCCGGAGCAGCAGACGTGACGGTTGAGGCACACCACCTGGTCGGTGGTGCTCATCACCAGATGCAGATCATGGGAGACCATCAACACGCCACAACCGTGGCGGTCGCGCAGCCGGGTGATCAGGCTGTACAGCTCGGCCTGCCCGGCCACATCGACGCCTTGTACCGGTTCGTCGAGCACCAGCAGTTCCGGCTCGCGCAACAGCGCCCGGGCCAGCAGCACGCGCTGCATTTCACCGCCGGACACGCTTTGCACTGGGCTGTCGATGACGTGCTCGGCGCCGACCTCCTTGAGTGCCGCCAGCGCACGCGGACGATCGACGCCCGGCACCAGCCGCAGGAAGCGCAGCACGGACAGCGGCAGGGTCGGATCGACGTGCAGCTTTTGCGGCATGTAACCGACGCGCAGTTTCGGCTTGCGCCAGACGCTGCCGCTATCGGGTTTCAGCAGCCCGAGCACGGCGCGCACCAGCGTGGTCTTGCCGGCGCCGTTGGGGCCGATCAGGGTGACGATCTGCCCCGGCTCGACGCTCAGGTGAATGTTGTCCAGCACGTTCTGCCCGGCAAACCGGACAGCCACCTGCTCCAGACGGATCAACGCATCGCTCATCAAGCCCCCCGGCAACCGGAGCAGAGGCCGACCACTTCGACGGTCTGGGCCTCGACGATGAAGCCGACGTCCTTGGCGCTGTGGACGATGGCGTCGCTGATGGTTTTTTGCTCAAGCTCGATCGCCGCATGGCACTCGCGGCAGATCAGGAACTGGCCCTGGTGCGAATGCTTCGGATGAACGCAACCGACGAAGGCGTTCAGCGAGGAGATGCGGTGTACCAGACCGTTTTCCAGCAGGAAATCCAGCGCGCGATATACGGTCGGCGGCGCAGCGCGGCGCCCGTCCTGCTCGCTGAGCACGGCGAGGATGTCGTAGGCACCCAGCGGCTTGTGGCTCTGCCAGACCAGTTCCAGCACCCGCCGACGCAATGCGGTCAGGCGCAGGCCTTTCTGTGCACACAAGGCATCGGCCTCGGACAGGGCGCTGTGGACGCAATGAGAGTGGTCGTGGGGACGGCTGGCAATCGGGGTAATAGGCATGAGCGGCGACGAGTTTGGTTAGAGACGTTATTATGTTACCCGTTCTCGCCTCCTTGAGTGGTCATCGTGTCCCGACTTTTTTCTGTTTTTGTGGCCTTTGTCGCCAGTTTTCTGCTGATCGGTTCGGCCCAGGCCGAAGTCAGAGTCCTCACCAGCATCAAGCCGCTGCAATTGATTGCCGCTACGGTACAGGACGGTGTGGCGATTCCGGAGGTGTTGCTGCCGCCGGGGGCCTCGCCGCATAACTATGCGCTACGCCCTTCCGACGTGCGCAAGGTGCAATCGGTGGATCTCTTGTACTGGATCGGCCCGGACATGGAAGGTTTCCTGCCCCGCGTGTTGAATGGTCGTACGCTGCCGAGCGTTGCCGTGCAGGACCTGCCGGGCATGAAGCTGCGCCGCTTCGCCGAAGACAGCCACTCCCACGCCGAAGACGCCGACGAGCATGATCACGATCACCGCCCAGGCACCCTCGATGCGCATTTGTGGCTATCGCCGGTGAACGCGCGGGTTATTGCCGACAAAATGGCCGCTGACCTGAGCGCTGCCGACCCTGCCAATGCCGAGCGCTACCAGAGCAACGCCAAGGCGTTCGACGAGCGTCTCGATGCACTGGATCAACGCTTGAAGAAACGTCTGGCCAGTGTTGAAGGCAAACCCTACTTCGTCTTCCACGAAGCCTTCGACTATTTCGAAGATGCCTACGGCCTAAAACACACCGGTGTGTTCAGCGTGGCGGCGGAAGTACAGCCGGGCGCTCAGCATGTGGCGGCGATGCGTGCGCGGTTGCAGGAAGTCGGCAAGACGTGCGTGTTCAGCGAGCCGCCATTGCGCCCACGTCTGGCGGAAACCCTGGTGGCGGGCCTGCCGGTGAAGCTGGCGGAACTGGATGCACTGGGCGGGTATACGCCAGCGACGGCTCAAGGTTATGAGCAGGTGCTGGAGAAGCTGGGGAATGATCTGGCGGGTTGCCTGGAGTCGCTCTGATACAAAAAGACCGCAGCCTGCACAGGCTGCGGTCTTTTTCTTTTACAGGGCAAATGGCAGCGGTGTGTTGACCTGCTGACGCTGCGCCAGCCGCTGCTCGAACTCTTTCGGATCGTGAATCAGCACGTCCTGCCCGGCGAACGATTCCGCCGCGATCAACCGCGACAGCCAGAACCGTACGCACGCCACGCGCAGCATGGTCGGCCACAACTCTGCCTCGGCGGCCGTGAACGGGCGCAGTGCCGCGTAGGCACCCAGAAAGGCCCGCGCACGTGGGCCGTCGACCAGGCCATCATCGTCTGAACACCAGTCGTTCAACGCAATCGCCACGTCGTAGAGCATCGGTCCGGAACAGGCGTTGTAGAAGTCGATCAGCCCGGTCAGGTGCGTGCCTTCGAACATCGCATTGTCGCGGAACAGGTCGGCGTGGATGTTCGCCCGCGGCAACGCGAGAATTTTCTCTTTCTGTCGGGTGATTTCGTCCAGCGCCTTTTGCAGCAGCGCACGCGGCTCGTCGCTCAGGTGCGAGAGAAACTCGGTCCCCTCCTCCAGCATCCAGTCCAGGCCACGATCGGTCTTGCGCTTGATCATGCTGTCGCCCTGGGTCGCCAGGTGCAGGTGCGCCTGCAAGTCACCGACCTGCGCGCAATGCTGGGCGTTGGCCTGCTTGATGTGCTTGCCGGCCAGACGCGGTTGCAGCAGCGCCGGTTTGCCTTTCAGCTCGCGCAGGGCGACGCCATCGGTGGTGCGCAGTGCGTAAGGCACCGGCAGGTCGGCTTCGTGGAGGACGTCGAGCAGGTCGATGAAGAACGGCATTTCCTGCACCGGGCCGCGCTCGACCAGGGTCAGGACAAACTCGCCCTTTTCCATGCTGATGAAGAAGTTGGTGTTTTCGCTGCCGGCGGCGATCCCCTGGAAATCGAGCAGACGGCCGAGCCCGTAAGGGGCGAGAAAGGTTTCCAGCTCGGGCCGAGCCAGGGGGGTGAA
This sequence comes from Pseudomonas sp. MWU12-2029, assembly GCF_023242425.1. Classification (NCBI taxonomy): domain Bacteria; kingdom Pseudomonadati; phylum Pseudomonadota; class Gammaproteobacteria; order Pseudomonadales; family Pseudomonadaceae; genus Pseudomonas; species Pseudomonas sp. MWU12-2029. The sequence continues at coordinate 55,650 of NZ_JALJDY010000008.1, forward strand.
CACAGACATGGTTAAAAACTGCTCAGTTCTGGCGCCGCCATCGAGCCGGCGCCGGTTGAAATTAAGAAACTACTTCCACTCGAAAATCTTCCACGCCGGGATCAGCATATCCGGCTGGTCCGAGCGGATGAAGTTTGCATCAGTACCGTCCGCACGCACCAGAAAATAGGGCGGGAAACCCTTCTTGGTCACCTTGATTGCGTACAGGAAACCGTTCTGCCGGTACTCCTGGATGGTTTTGTCACCCTCGGTGCGGATGGTGACTTCCGGCTCCGCTGACGGCGCATCATCCGCCGCGATCGCAGGCAAGGGTGAGACAGCAATCAAACTGACCAGCAGCAAGCGATTTAACGTACGCATGATAACCTTGTCCCTTTGTCGTCAACGGTCCCGCTATTCTAGCGCCGGACCCGCCGAAAAGGTTGATCCTGCTCATGAGCCAAGCCCCCCTCGTCCTGGTGGACGGTTCGTCTTACCTGTACCGCGCCTTTCATGCGCTGCCACCGCTGACCACGTCCAAAGGCCTGCCGACCGGCGCGGTCAAGGGCGTGCTGAACATGCTCAAGAGCCTGCGCAAACAGTATCCGGACAGCCCGTTCGCCGTGGTGTTCGACGCCAAGGGCGGGACATTTCGCGATGAGATGTACGCCGAATACAAGGCCAACCGCCCGAGCATGCCCGACGACATGCGCCTGCAGATCGAACCGCTGCATCAGAGCGTGAAGGCCCTCGGTTTTCCGCTGCTGTGCGTCGAAGGCGTCGAGGCCGATGACGTGATCGGCACCCTGGCCCGCAGCAGCGCGGCCGCCAATCGTCCGGTGATCATCTCCACCGGCGACAAGGACATGGCACAACTGGTCGACGGCCACATTACCTTGGTCAACACCATGTCCGGTAGCTCGATGGACGTGGAGGGCGTGAAGGAGAAATTCGGCGTCGCTCCGGAGCAGATCATCGATTATCTGGCCCTGATGGGCGATTCTTCCGACAACATCCCCGGTGTTCCCGGCATCGGGCCGAAAACCGCCTCCGGCCTGCTGGTCGGCGTCAACGGCGGCCTGACCGAGCTCTACGCGCAGCTCGACATTGTGCCGACCCTGCCGATTCGTGGCGCCAAGACCCTGCCGGCCAAGCTCGAAGAGCACAAGGAGATGGCGTTCCTCTCCTATCAACTGGCGACCATCAAGGTCGACGTGCCGCTGGATATCGGCCTCGACGACCTGCAAATGGGCCCGGAAGATCCGAGCAAGCTGCTTGAGCTTTACACCCTGCTGGAGTTCAAGAGCTGGATCAACGATCTGGAACGCGATGCCAAACGTCTGGAACTGAGCAGCGCCGCCGCGCCTGAGCCGGCCGTCGACCTGTTCAGCGCGCCTGCGGAAGAAGCGCCCGCCGCTCCGGCTGAAGCCGCGTACGAAACCATCCTCGATCAGGCCCGTTTCGATATCTGGCTGGAAAAACTCAAGAACGCCAAACTGTTTGCCTTCGACACCGAAACCACCGGCGTCGACGCGCAACAGGCACAACTGGTCGGTCTGTCCTTCGCGGTGCAGGCCAATGAAGCAGCCTACATTCCGCTGACCCACTCCTACATCGGCGTGCCGGAGCAGCTGGATCGCGACACCGTGTTGCGCGCGCTCAAGCCAATCCTCGAAGACCCGAACAAGCTCAAGGTCGGCCAGCACGCCAAGTTCGACATGAACATCCTGGCCAACTGCGCCATAGGTGGCGATCAGAACGAAGGCATCACCGTACGCGGGATTGCCTTCGACACGATGCTTGAGTCCTACGTGCTCAACTCCACCGCCACCCGTCACGACATGGACAGCCTGGCGCAAAAGTACCTGGATCACACCACCGTGAGTTTCCAGGACATCGCCGGCAAAGGCGCCAAGCAACTGACGTTCGACCAGATCGCGCTGGAACAGGCCGGCCCATACGCCGCCGAAGATGCCGACGTGACCCTGCGCCTGCACCAGACGCTGTTCGAGAAGCTGAGCGCCATCCCGAGTCTGGCCAGCGTACTGACCGACATCGAGATCCCGCTGGTGCCGGTGCTGGCCCGCATCGAGCGCCAGGGTGCATTCGTCGATGCGGCGCTACTGGGCGTTCAGAGCATCGAGCTGGGCGACAAGATGGTCGCGCTGGAGCGTGAAGCCTTCGAGATCGCCGGTGAAGAATTCAACCTCGGCTCGCCGAAGCAACTGGGCGTGATTCTCTACGAAAAACTTGGCCTGCCGGTGCTGAAGAAGACCGCCAAGGGCCAGCCGTCCACTGCCGAAGAAGTGCTGGCAAAGCTGGCCGAAGACGATCACCGCCTGCCAAAGGTACTGATGGAACACCGTTCCATGAGCAAGCTGAAAAGCACCTACACCGATCGCCTGCCGGAGCAGATCAACCCGCGTACCGGGCGTATTCACACCTCGTACCATCAGGCGGTGGCATCGACCGGTCGCTTGTCCTCAAGCGATCCGAACCTGCAGAACATTCCGGTGCGCACCGCTGAAGGCCGACGCATCCGTCAGGCCTTCGTCGCGCCAAAAGGCTACAAACTGCTGGCGGCGGACTACTCGCAGATCGAATTGCGGATCATGGCGCACCTGTCCCGCGACGAAGGCCTGATGAACGCCTTCCGCAACAACCTGGACGTGCACACCGCCACGGCGGCGGAAGTGTTCAAGGTCGAACTGAATGAAGTGTCGTCCGACCAGCGCCGTGGCGCCAAGGCGATCAACTTTGGCCTGATCTATGGCATGGGCGCGCAGAAGCTGGGCAAGGACATCGGCGTCGATACCAAGACCGCCAAGGCTTACATCGACACCTACTTCGCGCGCTACCCGGGCGTTCGCGAATACATGGACCGCACGCGCACGCAGGCGGCGGATCAAGGCTTCGTGGAAACGATCTTCGGCCGTCGCCTGTACCTGCCGGACATCAACTCCAACAAGCCGCAGGAGCGCGCCGCCGCCGAACGCACAGCGATCAACGCGCCGATGCAGGGCACCGCCGCGGACATCATCAAAAAAGCCATGGTGGCGGTGGACAACTGGCTGAGCGCTTCGGGGCTGGACGCCAAAGTCATTCTGCAGGTGCACGACGAACTGGTGCTGGAGGTTCGCGAGGATCTGGTGGATCAGGTTCGCGACGAAATTCGCGTCCACATGAGCGAAGCGGCGAAGCTGGATGTGCCGTTGCTGGTGGAAGTGGGGATTGGCAACAACTGGGACGAGGCCCACTGAGGCCTCTGGAACGGGGCTTTGCCGCGACATGGCGTCACGGCAAGGGCATCGGAAGGGGCTTAGTTCTGATCGCTCTTGAGCTTATTCCAAAGTTTTTTGAAAAGAATCTGAACTAATCTTGCGACAGGCCACTCAGAGATACTGAATGGCTGGTGAAGCCCTTCGATGCTCCTATGTTGTGTTAAGTGTTGGCAGATATCTGAACCCCGCCCTAGCGGTTCGGAACTTGAACCCCGGAACTTCTCCCTCCCCATATGAAGTCCGGGGCTTTTTTTTGCCCCAAAACTGGCTGTGGCGCCGCCAGACTGCGTTAAAAGCGGGGCTAAAAATGCTCATTTAGGTCCCCTAAACTCCGCTTTTTAGCCCCGCTTTTGCCTTGCCTGGCAGCACCACAGACAGTTTTGAAATTCCCTTATTCTGCCTCGATCGCCGCTTCTGCGCCTTTGTCTGCCAGTTCCATCCAGCCCGCCAGCTTGGTGTAGGCCTCTTCCAGGCCCATGCGTTTTGGTGCGGAGAACAGCTGGATCGTTACCAGATCGCCCCACCCCTTGCGGATTTCCGACTGCACCTTGAGCAGCGTGTTCTTGGCTGCGCCGTAGGTCAGCTTGTCCGCTTTGGTCAGCAGGATGTGCATCGGCATGCCGGCCGCAACGGCCCAGTCGAGCATCAGCAAGTCGAAGTCGGTCATTGGATGACGGATGTCCATCATCAGAATCAGCCCCTTCAAACTCTCGCGGCCACCGAGGTAAGCCTCGAGGTGACGCTGCCAGTGTTGCTTGAGCGGGATCGGTACTTTTGCATAACCGTAGCCCGGCAAGTCGACCAGACGCCGTTCATCGTCTAGCTTGAAGAAGTTCAACAGCTGTGTGCGACCCGGGGTTTTCGAGGTGCGCGCCAGGCTGGCGTGAGTCAGGGTGTTCAGCGCGCTGGATTTACCGGCGTTGGAACGACCGGCGAACGCCACTTCGAAGCCTTCGTCGTCGGGGCACTGATCGACTTTGGCGGCACTGAGCATGAACGTGGACTGTTGGCACAGGCCGAGGATGGGATTCTTGAGTTGCATGGGATTTCCGATGTGGGCGGCGCCGGGATTGGGCGCGGAACGCGGTGTCGCTTCCGTTTCAGTGACGCCAGTATATAATGCCGCAGATTTTGTGTGTGCTTTGTCCCAGCGAAGGATGAAGTTCACGAGAGCGACAGACTTTGATTGCGCAACAGAACGCAGATCGCTCTCAACCCTGAAAAGGTCGTTTTATGACGAAATGGCTGCTGGCTGCCGGAGTCCTGATGCCGCTTTACAGCGCACAGGCTACACAGGATCCGGAAGCCGTGTACAACCGTGTTTGTGGTGCCTGTCATTCCGGCCAACTACCCATGGCGCCCAGAAGAGGCGATCAGGAAGCTTGGACGCCGAGGTTGGCGAAAGGTATGGAGACGCTGGTGCAACACGTGACCCAGGGTTTCAAGGCGATGCCGCCGCGTGGTTTGTGCATGGACTGCAGTGCCGAGGATTACCAGGCCATCATCCTCTGGATGAGCGGAAGTAAACCCGGTCCATAACTCTTAACCCTTAGCCGTAGTTGGATTAGCTGATGAACAAACTGATCGTGAGTCTGCTGTTGACCGTGGGAATCTCAGGTTTCGCCCATGCTGCAGGCGATGCCGCCGCAGGCCAGGCGAAGGCTGCCGTATGCGGGGCCTGCCATGGCCCGGATGGCAACAGCATGGCGCCAAACTTTCCGAAACTGGCCGGCCAGGGTGAACGCTACCTGACCAAGCAACTGCATGACATCAAGTCGGGCAAGCGCACCGTTCTGGAAATGACCGGCCTGCTGACCAACCTGAGCGATCAGGACCTCTCTGACATCGCCGCCTATTTCGCCAGCCAGAAAGGCAGCGTCGGCGCCGCCGATCCGAAGATCGTCGCTCGCGGTGAAGCCCTGTTCCGTGGCGGCAACCTGGAAAAAGGCCTGCCAGCCTGCACCGGTTGCCACTCGCCGAACGGCGCGGGCAACGCCGCCGCCGGCTTCCCGCACCTGGGTGGCCAACACGCTCAATACATCGCCAAACAGCTGACCGATTTCCGCAAGGAAGAAGCCGGTCGCAACAACGATGGCGATGCCATGACCATGCGCACCATCGCTCGCAAGCTGAGCGACGAGGACATCGCGGCGGTCTCCAGCTACATTCAAGGCCTGCACTAAGGCCAGGCCTGCGATGGTGATTCGAGCGTTGCGCGCGAAGGACAACGCCCGTCACGTTAACGCTCGATTAATCCGTTGCATGAAGTATAAAAAGGGTGGCTTTGGCCGCCCTTTTTTGTGGCCGCTGCCGTTACACTACAGAACTCATGCCCGCCAGGATCTGTCTGAAAACAGGTCGCGCGAGGCGACCCAATTTGCCCAGGAGTAAAGCATGCGTAATCTGATCATCAGCGCCGCCCTCGTCGCTGCCAGCCTGTTCGGCGTGACGGCCCAGGCCGCCGAAGCACCTGCCGCCCCGTACGTCGAACTGAGCAACCCGGTACCGGTTGCCGTGCCTGGCAAGATCGAAGTGGTGGAACTGTTCTGGTACGGCTGCCCGCACTGCTACGCCTTCGAGCCGGTGATCAATCCTTGGGTTGAAAAACTGCCTTCCGACGTCAACTTCGTCCGCATTCCTGCCATGTTCGGCGGCCCTTGGGACGCACACGGTCAGATGTTCCTGACCCTGGAAGCCATGGGCGTCGAGCACAGCGTTCACGCTGCCGTGTTCAACGCGATCCAGAAAGAACACAAGAAGCTGACCGACAAGAACGACATGGCCGACTTCCTCGCCACCCAAGGCGTGGACAAGGACAAGTTCCTGGCCACTTTCGACTCCTTCGCCATCAAGGGCCAGATCGTCAAGGCTCGTGAACTGGCCAAGAAATATGAAATCTCCGGCGTTCCAACCATGATCGTCAACGGCAAATACCGCTTTGACATCGGCTCTGCCGGTGGTGCCGAGGAAGCTCTGAAACTGGCTGACCAACTGGTCGCCAAAGAGCGAGCGGCCAACAAGGCGGCCGCCAACTAAGCGCGGCAATCGCCATGCGCCGCTGGGGAACCGAACGACTCGTCGGCCTGCATGATCCGCAGGTCAACGAGCATCACCTGGAGTCCACGGGCCTGCCCGCAGACAGCCGTTTGCGCTTGCTCAGCTTCAATATCCAGGTCGGCATCAGCACCGAGCGTTATCGGCACTACCTGACCCGCAGCTGGCAGCATCTGCTGCCGCACCCCGGCCGTTCCGGCAATCTGCAGAAGATCGGCAATCTGCTCGGCGACTTCGATCTGGTCGCCCTGCAGGAAGCCGATGGCGGCAGCCTGCGTTCGGGCTACGTCAATCAGGTCGAACACCTGGCCCATCTCGGCGCCTTCCCCTACTGGTATCAACAACTCAATCGCAACCTTGGCCGACTGGCCCAGCACAGCAACGGTGTGCTCAGTCGCCTGCGCCCGTGGGCGATCGAGGACCATCCGCTGCCGGGGCCGAAAGGTCGCGGGGCGATCCTGGTGCGTTTCGGCGAAGGTCCCGAGGCGCTGGTGGTGGTGATGATGCACCTGGCGCTCGGCGCCCGGGTACGCACCATGCAACTGGCTTATATCCGCGAGCTGATCGGCGGCTACAAGCATCAAGTGCTGATGGGCGACATGAACACCCACGCCAGCGACCTGCTGCAGCACTCGCCCCTGCGCGACCTTGGCCTGCTGGCCCCGCAACTCGAAGCGACCTTCCCCAGCTGGCGCCCGCAGCGCTGCCTGGACCATATTCTGCTCAGCCCGACCCTGACGCTGGAAAAGGTCGAAGTGCTGGCCCAACCGATTTCCGATCACCTGCCCGTCGCGGTAGAGATTCGTCTGCCGGGTTCGCTCACGGCCGATGCATTGCCCGCGTTGAGTCCTGCCCCTCGCGGAACGCCTGAATGAGCGACGAAGCCCAGCGCTGGAAAGAGAAATACCTCAAAAGCATCGAACAACAGGAAAAGCTCGAACGTCGATGGGACGCCCGGCTCGACCTGCTGCGTCGCGGCCTGGTACGTAGCACCCTGGCGGCGGAAGGCACCGATCGCGTGGTCGATCAATGCATGAAGGAAATGCGCGACGTGGTGCGCACCGACGACATGGATGCCGGCCTTGCCGCCCTGTTGCCGCGCCTTGAAAAAGCCGTGCTCGACTCCGAGCAGCGCCGTGAAACCCGGATCGAGCAGGTCAGCACCGCGCTGAACTCACTGGTGGCTCAGCTGCAAGCGCTGCCCCTGCCCCGGGACGTCGCCCAGCCACTGAAGAAGTTCGCCAAGCAGCTCGACGGGCGAGTCAGTCAGGCCCGGGAAATGCCGCTATTGCTGAGCGAACTCAGCGGTTTGCAGGGCAAGGCCCTGAGCCAACTGGAGACGCCGGCGGAACCGGGACGCCCGGGGTTGTTGCAGCGCCTGTTCGGCAGCCGTGACAGTGAGGAAACGCCTGCACCTGCAGCCCAGCCTGCCGTGGCTTCTCCAGCCGCTCAGCCAGAGCAACCGCCCGCCGCACCTGAAAGCGCGCGATTGCCAGAAGCGCCTGCTGCGATCGCCGAACCGGCAGCCATTGCCACCGTCAGTGAAGCACCGGTCACCGCACCTCTGGTCGCGCCACTGCAAGCTTCAGCACCAATAGCAACACCCGAGCCTGTTGCGGAGCCGGATGTGGTCGCCTTCGAGCCTGCCCGGATCATCACAGAAGCCGTTACAGCTCCCAACGAACCGGAACCCTCCGAGCCAAAACCCGAGCCGCAAGCCTTCACGCCGCCTCCGGTCTTTGCGCCATCCACACCGATCGCCATCAACCCCGACGAGCTGATCCACCCCGGCGACAACCCGCCTCCGGTCTTCCTCGACAGCCTGCCCCTGCCCGAGCCCATCGCGCAGGCCTTGGCGGCCATCGATCCGGAGCAGTCCGAGCACGACATTCTCTACGCCCTGCCGGATTCGCCCGAACCGTCCTACAGCTCGGTGGCCAAGCACATCGAAGACACGCTGATCGGCCTGCTGGACGACCTGACCCTGCCGGAGCGCCACCGCCCGCAAGCCGAGGCCATGCGCGACCGGCTGAAAAATGGTCTGAACTGGTACGAACTGCTACCGATCCTCGACGATCTGGCGACCTTGATGCTGGCCATCACCGACAGCGGTCAGCACGAGTTCGAAGCCTATCTGCAGCAGCTCAACGAGCGCCTCGAAGCGTTCCAGAGCAATCTGCAGGCCGCCAGCGAAGGTCACGCCGACAACAGCTCGGCGGCGCGAGCGATGGACACGCAGATCCGTGAACAGGTCGATGGCCTGCAGACCAGCGTGCAGGAGGCGGCGGACCTGGACGACCTCAAGCAGGTTCTGGAAAACCACCTGGAAGGCCTGCTCGGCACGATGGACCAGCACCAGAAACAACGTGACGCCCGGGAACAGGAAGTGGCCGGACGTTTGAAAAGCCTCGCCGAACGGGTGGCGCACATGGAGCAGGAGGCCCTTGGCTACCGCGAACACCTTGAAGAGCAGCGCCAGAAAGCCCTGATCGATCCGCTCACCGGCTTGCCCAACCGCGCCGCCTGGAGCGAACGGCTCGACCACGAAATCGCCCAGTGGCAGCAGCACGGCAACACCCTGAGCCTGGCCATGCTCGACCTCGATCACTTCAAGCGGATCAACGACAACTACGGCCATCTGGCCGGCGACAAGGTGCTGAAGATCATCGCCACGGTGCTGCGCAAGCGCCTGCGCGGCAGCGATTTCATCGCCCGGTTCGGCGGCGAGGAATTCGTATTGCTGCTGCCGGCAACTCCGCCGGCCGTCGGCGCCAAACTGCTGGAAACCCTGCGCGCGTCCATCGAGGCCTGCCCGTTCCACTTCAAGGGTGAGCGAGTCACGATCACCATTTCCATGGGACTGGCTGCGTTCAGGCCGGGAGAACATAGCGATCTGGTGCTCAAAAGAGCCGATCAGGCGTTGTACCGGGCCAAAAACGCAGGTCGCAACCGGGTGGAGCTGGGCTGAAGACAATTGTTCCATTTCATTTAAATCAGCCCTTTTGCCGTTCGCACGCAAGTCAGTACGTTACACTGTTGCATTACTGACTTACGTGTACTGCCATGAAATTCCTTGCCCTCATCACGTCGCTGCTCATTCTGGCCGGTTGTGCCAGCGGCCCGCGCTATGACACCAGCCATCCTTCTGCCAATCACGACAGCCGCGCGCAATTCGTGATCGTGCATTACACCTCCGCCTCTCTCGAGCGTTCGCTGCAACTGCTGACCCACGGTGAAGTCAGCAGCCACTACCTGATCGGCGACGACAAGAAAGGCACGATCTACAAGCTGATGGACGAAAACCTGCGCGCCTGGCATGCCGGCGAAAGTGAATGGCAAGGCCGTACCTGGCTCAACTCAAGCTCCATCGGCATCGAAATCGTCAACCCGGGCTTCAAGGACACTCCGACCGGACGCGTGTGGTTTCCGTACAGCGAAGCCCAAGTGCAGTCGCTGATCGTCCTGCTCAAGGACATCAGCAAACGCAACGGCATCAGCCCGGACCACATCATCGGTCACAGTGATATCGCACCGCTGCGCAAACTTGATCCGGGCCCATTGTTCCCGTGGAAGCGCCTGGCTGCCGAAGGCCTTGGCTTGTGGCCGGACGAACAAGCCGTCGCCCGCCAGCAAGTGCGGTTCGAGGTGGAGTTGCCGAGCATCAGCTGGTTCCAGGCGCAACTGGCGCGCCTGGGCTACGCAACGCCGCAGAACGGCGAGCTGGACGTGGCGACCCGCCATGTACTCGCAGCCTTCCAGATGCACTTCCGCCCTTCCCGCTTCGACGGCACGCCGGATGCGCAAACGGCAGCGTTGCTGCTGGTGTTGAATCAGACAAAATAATGACGCCCGCCCGACGGTCAGGGCGAAAGTGCAATCAGCAGCTATAACTCATTGGTAATTCTTCGGATATCCATATGGTTGCTACCCGAGAGACGCTGCGTAGCTGGTTTTATCGTCCGTGGTTTCTGGCGATGCTGGCGGCTGTCCTCAGTGCAGGCCTGCTGATCACCGGCGGGCTGTTCGTCGCCATGCATCAGGTTGAACAAAGCGAAAGTCAGGAAATGAATGCCCAGGGCGAACGTTTCCTCGCCCGCCTCGAGCAATTGTTCGGCCAGTTGCGCGAGAGTCTGGACGATCTTGAAGCCCAGCCATTGCGCAGTTGCGATGACGAAATGATCGCCACGCTGCAGCAGGTGACCTTCAACTACCGCTTCGTCTATGAAGCCGCCTATATGGATGCGTCACGCATCTGCTCCAACCGCCCCCGCCAGGAAGGTCTGTCAGTCGTCCGCCCACCGGACATCAAGGGCCCGACCCACAGCTACTGGCTGAACACCACCACCGAACCCGATGAAAACCGCGCGGCGCTGATGCTCGGCCGCGGCAACTTTCGCGTGGCCACCTCTCGTGGGCATCTGACCGACATGGTCGACCTGTCCCCCGATAGCAGCCTGCTGGTGGTGCTGGATCACGGGACCCGGGCGATTCCGGTGCTTGGCGTGCCACAGGCCTGGCCGCCCACTGAGCCGTGGCCGCCGAAATCCACCGACGCGCTGCAAGTCACCCAGACGCGTCTGATCTATCGCATGCCCACCGACAACCCGGAATACCAGTTGGTGCTGATCAGTCCGCGCACGGGCATGCACATTCCGGAGCTGTGGTGGTGGATGGTGCCGTTCTGTCTGGTACTCGGGGCGCTGGTGGGCGTTCTGGTGTTCTGGATCGTCCGCCAGCGTCAGTCGCTGGACGCCGAGCTTCACGGAGCGATCCGCCGTGGCGAGTTGCAGGTGCTCTATCAACCGATCTTCGACCTCGACAGCCGCAACTGCGTCGGCGCCGAAGCCCTGCTGCGCTGGCGCCGGCCGGACGGCACGCTGACCAGCCCCGACCTGTTTATTCCGATGGCGGAAAACACCGGGCAGATCCGCCAGATGACCGATTTCGTCCTCCAGCGCCTGCTGGAGCAACTGGGTCAATTGCTGCGGGCCAATCCGCAGCTGTACATCTCGGTGAACCTGGCGGCATGCGATGTAATGGTGCCGCGCATTGGTCAGGTCATGGCGCGACTGCTGAGCCTGCATCGCGTGGCAGCGCGGCAGATTGCGTTTGAAGTGACCGAACGCGGGCTGATCGATGTGGTGGTCGCACGGGAAAACCTGCAAGCGCTGCGTGATGTCGGCCATCAAGTGCTGATCGACGATTTCGGCACTGGCTATTGCAGCCTCGCCTACTTGCAGACCCTGCCGGTGGACTGCCTGAAAATCGACAAGGCCTTCATCGACGCCCTCGGCCATGACGCGGCCAGCAGCGGCGTCGCGCCGCACATCATTCACATGGCCCAGGCTCTGGATCTGAAAGTGATCGCTGAAGGTATCGAGCATGAATCCCAGGCGGCACTGCTCAGCAGCGAAGGCGTAAAGTTCGGCCAGGGCTGGCTGTTCGCCCATGCCTTGAGCGCCGTGCAATTCATCGAGCTGATTACCCGGGGACGGCGGCTCGCCGGCCGCCGGATGGACGACGAAGCCTAGACCGCCAGCGCCATGTAGAACTGCGTGCCCTGGCCCGGTCGCGAATAGACGCCCATACGGCCGCCATGTAGCTGGACGATTTCCTTGCACAGCGCCAACCCGAGCCCGGCACCGCCCTTCTTGCGTCCGACCTGGACGAACGGTTCGAAGATCCGCCCTTGCTGGCCGTAAGCGATACCTTCGCCATTGTCCTCGACGCTGATGATCACCCGCTCGCCATGTCGGCGCGCCTGCAACCGGATCAGGCCGTCGCGGGCGGTGTGGCGCAAGGCGTTGTCGATCAGGTTGTCCAGCACACGGTCCAGCTGGGCCTGATCGGCCTGCAACCGTGGCAAGGGGCTCTGTACCTCGACATTCAATGCCACGCCCTTCTGCGCCGCCGTGTCGGCAAAACGCGATTGCGCCTGAGCCAGCAAATCCTCGATGGAGCACGGCGCCAGCGTGAGTTTCTGCAAGCCGCTTTGATAGCGTGAGAAGTTCAGAAGGTCGTTGATCAACTGCATCAGGCGCTGCATTTCTTCATTGACCGTATCGAGCAGATCCGACTCGCGGGATTCCGCCGGAAACTTCGCCCGCTCGCGGAATAGCCCGAACGCCATGTGCATGCCGGTCACTGGCGTGCGCAGTTCATGGGAGGCACGCAATACGAATTCGCTGCGAACCCGCTCAAAGGCCCGCTGTTCGGTGACATCGTGCAGCACCATCACCGCGCCGAGGATATGCCCCTGGGTATGGCTGACCGGGGTCAGGCTGTAGGTCAGCAGCCGCGACTCGCCGTCGACCTCGATGCTCAAATCTTCCGGTGCGCGCTCAAGGGTGCCGCCGCGCAGCACCAGTTGTAGCTGCGCATCCAGCTCCGGGCGCTGAAGCGCGGTGCCCAGGCCTTCGCCAAAGCGGTCACTGTCCCAACCCAATTGCCGCTGGGCCACCGGGTTCAAGTGCTCCAGATGCCCCTGACGGTCGATCATCAACAAACCGTCGTCGATGCTGTCGAGCACGGCCTGCAAACGTTGCTGGCCGGCCAGCAGTTCATCGACATTGGTCGCCTGATGCTCGCGCAGCGCTTCGGCCATCAGCCCGAAACGCCGGGTCAGCAGGTTGATCTCCATGGCAGAGGACACCGGCAGGGTCACTTCGAAATTGCCCTGGCCGATGTTGTCCGCCGCTTTCGCCAGCGCCTCGATCGGTGCACCGAACCGCCGGGCGATCCCCTGGGCGGTGATGAAACCGATGATCAGCACCGCCAGCCCCACCAGCCCGAGCAGGCCGGCAATCAGCAGGGCCCGGTCGCGGGCGGCGTGTTGTACGGAGTTGATGTTATCCAGTGCGTGCTTGTGCTCGGCGATCAAGCCGTTGCGCAGGGTGTTGAAGCGCTCGCGCAGATCACCACTGCCGCTCAGGGCTGCAGCCGGGTCGCGGGACACATCGAATGCTTGCAGGAAATTCAGATAATCCGCTTTGGCCTGACTGAATCCGTACTGGCGTCCGTCGTCCTTCTGTTCCTGGGCGATGCCTTCGTCGAGCAGTTCGAAGTAATGCTGTTTCGATGCTTCGAAGGCCACCGGATCGGGCTTCTCGGCAAGCATCATGATCAGTTGATCGCCCAGGGTCTGGCGCAGTTTGAGCCCTAGATCGAGGGTGACGAAGTTGTTGCGGATCAGCGCCTCCTGAGTACCGGCCATTTGCATCACACTGACCAGCCCGAGCATCAGCCCGAGCAAGGCCACGGTGATCAGTGCGGAAATGCTCAGGAACAAGCGGGTCCGCAACTTCATCGCCAGTTTCATCGGCGGGCGCTCACAGGTTGTACTGCTTGCGCTTGCGATACAGGGTCGAGGCGTCGATCCCCAGAGTCTTGGCCGCCTGGTCGAGGGTCCCGGCGGTCGCCAGCACAGCACCGATGTGGGCCTTCTCCAGTTCGTCGAGGCTCAAGGCCGCACCGACGCGCGGCGCATTGTTGGCGGGTTGCTCGGCCATACCGAGGTGGCTGATTTCCACACGCTCCTGCGGGCAAATGATGCTCGCCCGCTCGACCACGTTGCGCAGCTCGCGGATGTTGCCGGGCCAGCGGTAACCCAACAGTGCTTCCCGCGCCTCGTCACTGAAGCCTCGAGCTGGACGCGCGTATTCCTTCACAAAACGAGCGAGGAAGCGGTCGGCCAGGGTCAGGATGTCCTCGGCCCGTTCGCGCAACGGTGGCAGATGCAGGGTGATAACGTTCAGGCGATACAGCAGGTCTTCACGGAAACGACCGTCGCGCACCATGTCTTCCAAGTTGAGGTTGGTCGCCGCGAGGATGCGCACGTCGGCGCGGCGGGTGACTGGGTCCCCTACCCGTTCGTATTCCTTGTCCTGAATGAATCGCAACAACTTTGGTTGCAATGTCAGTGGAAAATCGCCGATCTCGTCGAGAAACAGCGTGCCGCCATCCGCCTGATTGACCCGGCCCAAAGTGCTTTCGCTGGCCCCGGTAAACGCGCCGCGACTGTGACCGAACAGCTCGCTTTCCATCAGCTCGGCGGTCAGCGACGGGCAATTGATGGTGACGCAGGATTTCTTCTCGCGCTTGCTCCAGCCGTGAATCGCCCGGGCCAGCTCACCTTTACCGGTGCCGGACTCGCCGAGGATCAGGATATTGGCATCGGTGCTCGCCACTTGCCGCGCGGTTTCCAGTACGACTTTCATCGCCGGGCTGTGGGAATCGAGACCGTCCTTGGGTTTGCGGATCTCGCCTTCGAGTGCTTCCAGACGCGCCGATAGCTGGCGGACTTCGAGTTGCTTGGCGGTGGCCAGACGCAACTGGTCAGGGCTGCACGGTTTGACCAGATAGTCGGCGGCGCCTGCCTGAATCGCGTCCACCGCCGTATCGACAGCCGAATGCGCGGTGACGATCACCACCCGCATCCACGGCGCCTGGATGCGCATCTGCGCCAGCACGTCGAGACCATTGTCTTCGCCGAGGCGCAGATCGAGGAAGCACAGGTCGAACACCTGACGCTGCAACAGCGCGTCAGCCTGGGCCGCGCTATTGGCGGTGGCAACCGTATAGCCTTCGTCTTCGAGGCAATAACGGAAGGTTCGCAGGATGGCGGATTCATCGTCCACCAGCAGAATGCGGCCTTGATGCTCAGTGGCTGATTCCATTTTTCCTACGCTCCATAAGTGAATGTCTTGGGTTAGTCCCGGAAAAATCGGGCAAGTTGCATGGTTGATTCTGATCGATTCCAGTCATAGCAGGGTAGCTCTCTCCTGCCCTCACGGCTAATTCACTGATTTTGTTGATTTTTTAAACAAACGACGTTTTTCAGGCATTTGCCTGCTTCCTTTTCTGACATCCGCACCCTGCTCTCAATTCAAAAAGAATGATTTCTCCTACGAAGCATTCGTGCATTTCGCACGACCTTGGATGACCCATCGTGCAGGATGCGTCGTCCTGATTTCTCATTACGTTTGTAACTATCTGATTTTATTGGTTTTTTTAAAACAAAAAAGCTGGCATGCAGGCTGCAATACCTCTCTCAGCCCGGGCAGATATGCACTGCCCTAACCAAATAAGAGTGAGGAACCCAGGATGACTCGCCAACGTGCCGCCCAAATGCGTATCTCGCCACTGCACCTGCAGCAGGCCCTGTTTGGCGCACTTGCGCTGCTGATTACCCTGATCGCCTGCCAGCAATACCTGCGCTGGGAACAGAGTCAGCAACCTGAGCCCCTGATTTCGATGCAGCACGCGACGCAAACGCACTTCAGCGCCGTCAGCAGCAGCCAGGCCGACAACGGTGCGATGCGCATGATGGATGTCGACCAGCCGCAGCCGCTGGGCGACATGCCACGCGAAGAACGCTGGGTTTTCTGATCCACGAATCTGGGCGCCGCTGCGCCGAGACCGGCAACACCCCTAAATAGAAACAAGGAGAATCACCATGTTGAGCTGGGCAATCACATTCCTGATCATTGCCATCATCGCTGCAGTACTGGGCTTCGGTGGTATCGCGGGCACCGCCACGGGTATCGCCAAGATTCTCTTTGTCGTGTTCCTGGTGATGTTCATCGCCTCGTTCTTCTTTGGCCGTCGCGGCCGAGGTTGACCATGAGTGCTTTAAAGACACTGGCAGCCGCCCTGCTTCTGGGCGGTAGTGCCATGGCGATGGCGGCCAATGATGGCCAGACGCGGGTCAACGAACTGCTGAGTTCAGACCCGCACTACAGGGAAACCTGGGAAGGCGTGGTGAAGAAGGAAGAACGCCTGCCGGAATGGGTGATGAACCTCTCCGGTACGCCGGACCAACAGATGAATGCCGTCACTGAAGACGGCGACAAGTATCTGGTCGGGCCGCTCTGCGAATCGCAGGACAAATGCCTCAACCACCGCTTGATCGTCGCGTTCAGCTTCGACAAGAAACACGCTTACGCCATGCTGGTCGATGTGCCCGAAGGACTGCCGGCCGACAAGTCGCCCACGCGACATGCCACCTACCGCTTCCTCGGCAAACCCGATCAGGGCATGCAGGATCTGTTGATGGAAACGCTGAAAAAAGATCCGAACTGGTATTGAACATGAAGGCAGCCCACAGCTGCCTTCCATTGCGCCCGCCCGAGGAAGGCCGGTGCATGACCAGGGGGCCGGGACGTTCTGACTGTTGCAGGGTCGGAGTGACCTACGGGTACAGGGAGTGCCTGCGATGAGGGCCGGGTCAGGGTAAAAGCTGCGACGCAAGTTCGCCAACCCGGAGCGGTTCGACGGACTTGCGCTGAGCTTTCAAAGTGACAAAACATTGATCCAGAGCGTTCTGCTCATCTTTTTATCGATCACACTGCGCGCGAAAAGCATTTCGCGGTGTTTCCTCGCGACCGTATATCGAGAAAGAGTCGATAAAGCCAGTCGGCGTTTTAGATTCCAAACGTAGGCTTTTTCGGAAAATTTTCGTCGAAATCACTCGTTCAAAAAATAACCAATCTACGCTGTAATGGCCGGTTCACGGCACTTATGCCTGCCGAAATGTCGTATTCGAACCGGTTGGGACGCCAGTTTCATTTAAAAAAGCTCATGCCGATTCGGCATAGGGTAGGCGTTTACGGCATTAGACGGCGCAACCCCGCATCGGAATAGTTGCGCCTTTTTTCGCCTGCCGGAGAGCCGTAAACACGCGCTTCGGGGCACCTTATACGGAGGCAGATGCACAGACTTTTCCGCCAAGAGCGTTCCAGTTCCTGCATGTGCCTTGAGTCAAACGCAAGTAAGGGTAAAGAATATGAAGAAGGCAAAGCTTAGCCTCGCCTGGCAGATCCTCATCGGTCTGGTATTGGGGATTGCAATCGGTGCGTTGCTCAACCATTTCAGTGCCGAAAAGGCCTGGTGGATCAGCAACGTCCTGCAACCGGCAGGCGATATCTTTATCCGTCTGATCAAGATGATCGTGATCCCGATCGTCATTTCTTCCCTTATCGTCGGCATCGCCGGCGTGGGCGACGCCAAGAAGCTCGGGCGTATCGGCCTGAAGACCATCATCTACTTCGAAATCGTCACCACCATCGCCATTGTCGTCGGCCTGCTGCTGGCCAACCTGTTCCATCCGGGTGCCGGCATCGACATGAGCACCCTGGGCACCGTGGACATCTCCAAGTACCAGGCGACCGCCGCCGAAGTACAGCATGAACACGCGTTCATCGAGACCATCCTCAACCTGATCCCGTCGAACATCTTCGCGGCCATGGCCCGCGGCGAAATGCTGCCGATCATCTTCTTCTCCGTGCTGTTCGGTCTCGGTCTGTCGAGCCTGCAGTCGGACCTGCGCGAGCCGCTGGTGAAGATGTTCCAGGGCGTCTCGGAAAGCATGTTCAAAGTCACCCACATGATCATGAACTACGCCCCGATCGGCGTGTTCGCCCTGATCGCGGTGACCGTGGCCAACTTCGGTTTCGCTTCGCTGTTGCCGCTGGCCAAGCTGGTGATCCTGGTTTACGTCGCCATCGCCTTCTTCGCCTTCGTGGTGCTGGGCCTGATCGCCAAGATGTTCGGTTTCTCGGTGATCAAGCTGATGCGCATCTTCAAGGATGAGCTGGTGCTGGCTTACTCCACCGCTTCCTCGGAAACCGTGCTGCCACGCGTGATCGAGAAGATGGAGGCCTACGGCGCACCGAAAGCCATTTGCAGCTTCGTTGTGCCGACCGGTTACTCGTTCAACCTCGACGGTTCGACCCTGTACCAGTCCATCGCGGCGATCTTCATTGCCCAGCTGTACGGCATCGACCTGTCGATCAGCCAGCAACTGCTGCTGGTCCTGACCCTGATGGTGACCTCCAAAGGTATCGCCGGCGTGCCGGGCGTGTCCTTCGTGGTGCTGCTGGCCACGCTGGGCAGCGTCGGCATTCCGCTGGAAGGCCTGGCCTTCATCGCCGGTGTCGACCGCGTGATGGACATGGCGCGTACCGCCCTGAACGTGATCGGCAACGCCCTCGCCGTACTGGTCATCGCCCGTTGGGAAGGCATGTACGACGACGCGAAAGGCCAGCGCTACTGGAACTCGCTGCCGCACTGGCGCAGCAAGGAAAAACTGCCGGCCGGTGACGTTTCGAAAAACTGATCCCCGCCCGCAAGGCACCCTGACAAACCCCGGAGAAATCCGGGGTTTGTCGTTTCTGGCGACCCCGCTATCATTCGCCGCATCTTCCGGGGGATTTGACTGATGCTTAATGGCCTGTGGCTTGGCTTCTTCATCGTGGCAGCCGTGTCGGCGCTGGTGCAGTGGCTGGTCGGCGGTAACGCCGGAATCTTTGCGGCGATGGTGGAAAGCATTTTTGCCATGGCCAAGCTGTCGGTCGAGGTCATGGTGCTGCTGTTCGGCACCCTGACCCTGTGGCTGGGCTTCCTGCGCATTGCCGAGAAAGCCGGGATTGTCGAATGGCTGGCCAAGGTGCTCGGGCCGCTGTTCCTGCGGCTGATGCCGGAAGTGCCGGCCGGGCATCCGGCACTGGGCCTGATTACCCTGAACTTCGCCGCCAACGGCCTGGGCCTGGACAACGCCGCCACACCGATCGGCCTCAAGGCCATGAAGGCGCTGCAGGAGCTCAACCCCAGCTCGACCATCGCCAGCAACGCGCAAATCCTGTTCCTGGTGCTCAACGCCTCGTCCCTGACCCTGCTGCCGGTGACGATTTTCATGTACCGCGCCCAGCAAGGTGCGCCGGACCCGACGCTGGTGTTCCTGCCGATCCTGCTGGCCACCAGTTGCTCGACCATCGTCGGCTTCCTGTCGGTGGCGTTCATGCAGCGCTTGCGGGTCTGGGACCCGGTGGTGCTGGCCTACCTGATTCCTGGCGCGCTGATCCTCGGCGGCTTCATGGCACTGCTGGCGACGATGTCGGCCACGGCGCTGGCGGGGCTGTCGTCGATCCTCGGCAACCTGACGCTGTTCGGCCTGATCATGCTGTTCCTGGTGATCGGTGCCTTGCGCAAGGTGAAGGTCTACGAAGCGTTCGTCGAAGGGGCGAAGGAAGGTTTCGACGTCGCCAAGAATCTGCTGCCGTATCTGGTGGCGATGCTTTGTGCGATCGGCGTATTGCGCGCGTCAGGCGCACTGGATTTCGGCCTCGACGGCATTCGTCATCTGGTGCAGTGGGCAGGGTGGGACACGCGCTTCGTCGATGCGCTGCCGACTGCGATGGTCAAACCGTTCTCCGGCAGCGCCGCCCGGGCGATGCTGATCGAAACGATGAAGACCTCCGGCGTCGACAGCTTCCCGGCGCTGGTGGCGGCGACGATCCAGGGCAGCACCGAGACCACGTTCTACGTGCTGGCGGTGTACTTCGGCGCCGTGGGCATCCAGCGCGCCCGGCATGCCGTGGGTTGCGCGCTGCTGGCTGAGCTGGCGGGTGTGCTCGGCGCTATCGGCGTCTGCTACTGGTTCTTCGGTTAAGGCTCAAGGCCGGGCAGGTGGGGCAACTTTCTGGCCTTGTTCCACCGCCCACGCCACAACCTTCGCCGTCAGCCGATCACTGGCCTGACCGAATCCGGCCACCACCGCCGGCACCTGCACATCGCTTAGCGGCTGGCGTTCTTCGAAGCGGCGGCTGGCGAGAATCTTCTGGTCATAGCCGCGCACCAGCAACGCATCGACCCGCACCACGACGCTGGCCTGATTGCCCTGATATTCCGTCTGGAACGCCTGCAAGCTGCCACCCAGTTCCAGATCCGCAGAAAAATTGCTGTCATCGGTACTGAGTAACGTCACCCGGCCATCACGCGCAAAGCCATCGAGCAGCCTGTTACGCACCAGCACCGGCGCCGGATCGCTCCAGCGCGAAGCCTTGTAGGTGCTGATCACATCGCCCTGGGGAATCACCGCGATGCCGGGACGGTTGAGGGCTTCGCTGGCCTGCAATTTGTTCAGACGCAGCGACCAGTGCTGAGTCGCCGCCGTACTGGCCGAGGCGGGCGCCTGTGCGGCTGGCAAGCGGTAGACATCCAGCGGCTCGGTCTTGGGCAGAATCGAGCAGGCGCCGATCAGCGTGAAGCCGGCGAGGAGGGCGAGGCGAGTCAGCTTCATGGCGTGAACTCCTTGTTCTTTTCACTGCCCAGCAGGTAACCGCTGGGGTTGGCCTCCAGACGTTGGGAAATGGCCCGCAGCGAGGTCAGGGTTTCACGCAGTTCGCGCACTGCCGGCGCGAGGCCGTTGAGGCCCTGCATGCCGCTGTCGAGGGAATTCTGATTCTTGCTGAGCAAGCCATTGATAGTGGCGCTGCTCTGTTCCAGCGACTTCATCGCTTGTTCGGCGCTGCCCAGGGCCTGTTTGCCCTGATCGTTGAGCAGGCCGTTGGCGTTGCGCATCAGCGCCGAAGTCTGCTCGAGCATGCTGCCAGCCTGTTTGCCGACGGTTGCCAGTTGTTGCATGGCCTGGCGCAGGTCGCCGCGCTGATCGTTGATCGAACCGGTGGTCTGTTCCAGGTGTTCGAGGGTTTTGCTCACGCGCTCGATGTTATCGGCGGAGAACATTTGATTGGCATTGTTCAGCAGCGTGCTGACCCCGCTCATCAGGTCATTGCTGTCATTGAGCAGCCGCGAGATAGGCGAGGGCGATGCGACGATCGTCGGCAGTTCGCCGTCCTTGCCTCGCAGTTTCGGACTCTCTGGCGTGCCGCCGCTGAGCTGGATGATTGACGTGCCGGTGATCCCGGCCAGGGCCAGTTTGGCCAGGGTGTCTTCCTTGACCGGTGTGTCGCCGCCGAGGCGAATCCGCGCCAGCACCCGGCGCGGGTCCTTCGGGTCGAGCCGCAGGCTGACCACGTCGCCGACCTTGATCCCGCTGTACTGCACCGGGCTGCCCCGGGACAGGCCACTGACCGCCTCGTTGAAGACGATTTCGTAATCCTTGAACTCGGTGTCGACGCTGGATTTCGCCAGCCACAGACCGAAGAGCAGGGCGCCGGCCACCACAATCACCGTGAACAGGCCGATCAACACATGATGGGCTCGGGTTTCCATGTCAGACCTCGTTGAGCAGTTTGGCGGCGTCCAGCGCCGAGCGGCCGCGAGGGCCGTGGAAATATTCGTGAATCCACGCGTCGTCGGTTTCCGAGACCACGTCGATGGGCCCGGCCACCAGCACTTTTTTCTGCGCCAGCACCGCCACCCGGTCGGTGATGGTGTAGAGCGTGTCGAGGTCGTGGGTCACCAGAAACACGCTAAGGCCCAGCGCGTCGCGCAGGGTCAGGATCAACTGGTCGAACTGCGCCGCACCAATCGGATCGAGGCCGGCAGTGGGTTCGTCGAGAAACAGGATGTCCGGATCCAGCGCCAGCGCCCGGGCCAGCGCTGCCCGCTTGATCATGCCGCCGGACAGCGACGCCGGGTATTTGTCCGCCGCCGACAGCGGCAACCCGGCCAGCGCCAGTTTCACCGCCGCCAGATGCTCGGCGTCTTCGCGGCTCAGGCCGGCGTGTTCGATCAGGGGCAGGGCGACGTTCTCGGTGACCGTCAGCGAGGAGAACAGCGCGCCTTTCTGGAACAGCACGCCAAAGCGCCGCTCGACCAGCGACCGTTCGTGCTCGGACAGGCTCGGCAGGTTCTGGCCGAACACTTTCACGTTGCCTTCGCTGGGCCGGCGCAAGCCGACGATGCTGCGCAGCAGCACCGACTTGCCGCTGCCGGAGCCGCCGACCACGGCGAGGATTTCGCCTTTGTACAAGTCCAGGTCGAGGTTCTCGTGCACGCTCTGGCTGCCGAAGCGATTGCACAGGCCACGGACTTCGATCACCGCCTCGGACGGCATGCGGGGTAGACGACTCACCAGCCCATCTCCATGAAGAACAGCGCGGCGACCGCATCAAGCACGATCACCACGAAGATCGATTGCACCACGCTCGAGGTGGTGTGGGCGCCGACCGATTCGGCGCTGCCACTGACCTTGAAGCCTTCCAGACAGCCGATGGCGGCAATCAGGAACGCGAAGATCGGGGCTTTGACCAGACCAACCAGGAAATGTTGAATCCCTATGTCGCTTTGCAGCAGCGACAGGAACATCGCCGGCGAAATATCCAGCGACACGGCGCAGACCACCGCGCCACCGATGATCCCGCAGATCATCGCGAGGAAGGTCAGCATCGGCAGCGCCACCAGCAACGCCAGCACGCGGGGCACCACCAACAATTCCATGGGGTCGAGGCCGAGGGTGCGGATCGCGTCGATTTCCTCGTTGGCCTTCATCGAGCCGATCTGTGCGGTAAAGGCACTGGCGGTACGGCCGGCCATCAGGATCGCCGTGAGCAGCACGCCAAATTCGCGCAGAAAGGCGAAGCCCACCAGATCCACGGTAAACACGCTGGCGCCGAAACTGGCCAGTACCGTCGCCCCGAGAAACGCCACCACCGCGCCCACCAGAAAGGTCAGCAGCGCCACGATGGGCGCGGCGTCGAGGCCGGTCTGTTCGATGTGCGCGATCATCGGCGTGATCCGCCAGCGCTTGGGCCGGAACAGGCTGCGGGCAATGGTTTCGAGAATCAGGCCGACGAAGCCGAGCAGTTGCAGGGTGTCCTGCCAGACCGTATCGACGGCCCGGCCGATGCGGGTCAGCAGTTGCACGCTGACGCTGATTTCCGGTTCCTTGATCGGCACGCAGAAGTCGGTCAGCGAGCGATACACGGTTTGCAGCAACGCGCGGTCGGCCGTGGAAATCGTGCAGTCGGGGTGTTCGGCGGATTTGCCCAGGCGCTCGGAGCCGAGCAGTTCCACCAGCAGCGAGGCGCCGGCAGTGTCGAGGGCGCCGAGGCCGTTGAGATCGATGGTGGTGCTGGCGTCGTACTGACCGCGGAGCGTTTCGCTCAGGTGCTTGAGTTCGGCGTAATGGGCGAGCGTCCAGTCCCCGGTGACCCGCAGACGGGCAGGGCTGATCGTGGTGTCCAGTCGGGCATTACCGGTCATCGAGCTGCTGGTCATAAGCTCCGTGCTTGTTCGGCTGAATTCGCGAACCTACGTAATAGCACGAACCGGATTACTTTTCTTTGGTCGGTGTGCTGTCCGTGACTTCGAAGCGCAGCACGCCGATTACCTGATCATCTTCGGTCAGCACCCGCACCTGCCAGTCACCGACCGGGTTGCCGGGGAAAACCTGCTTGTGGGTCCACGCCCGGTAGCCTTCCTTGCGCCCGCCGTGGATGTCGAGGGCAATGCGGTCGACCTCTTTGCCGTTGAACTGCCACACGTGATAGATCCGCTCATCGAGCCCGCGCGGTGCGTTGATCGCGGTGTAGGCGTAGAGCCCGCCGTTGCGGATCTGCTCGGCGCTGACTTGTTCGAGGCTGGCGCCGGGGGTGCGATCCTGCAACTGGGTGCTGATCGCAACGTCGGTCATCCACAGCGTCGCCGGCGGCACCCACGAACGCAGCACCCAACCGACGCCGCCGATACCAATGGTGATGCTGAGGATCGCCAGCGCGTTGCGCACGGTGCGGATCGGAAAGATCGACGCCAGGCTCGGGAACGACAGCACCACGGCAGTCCCCAGCGCCCATTTGAAACTCTGCGACGTGGTCAGGTGCATGATCACCGGCAACGCGGTCAGCAGGGCGGCGAACAGAGTCAGAGTGTGCAGCGCGAGGAACGCCCAGCGCCGGGGCGCCAGCCATTTGTAGTAGAGCGGGTCGACAATCGAGATCAGCGCGGCGATGCACAGCAGACCGGTGAATACCAGTTGGCCGCTGTTCCAGGTGGTGGTGATAAAGAAAAACGGCAGGACGAAAAACAGGCTTTCCTGATGGATCATCTGCGTCGCATAACGCAGCAGCGGCTGGGGGATTTCCCGTTTGAAGACCCGCGTGAACAGCTCGGTCAGGCTGTTTTCCAGCATCAGCCAGATCCAGCTCAGCAGCATGATCGTGGTGATCCAGCTCGCCAGCCCCTGTTGTCGGTCGACCAGGATGAAACTGCCGACTCCGGAGATGAAACCGCCGAGCGCAATGACCCCGGGGTAGCGCTTCATCAGTTCGAGGATGCGCTGGATCAGGAGGGTCAATTTGGGCATTTGGGCGGTTCACGACAGTCGAGGAAAAAAACCTCGACAGAGTACCGCCCGCCGGGGGCTGTGGCGAGGCTGTCGATCAGTCTGAAGGCACGGATTTGCGCCGGCGCAGATGCCAGCCGAGCAGGACAAGCCCCAGAACACCGACCGCGCCGCCAACCAGCCACAGCACCTGATCGTCACTGAACAACGGCTTCTCGATCCGCAGATAGCCCGACTGCAACAGCAATTCGCGCATGGCCTTGTTCGCCGCCTCCAGCGTGACTCCTTGCAGTTCCCGGGCGGGATCGGCGAAACGGCCATCTTCGTAGTCGCCCAGCGCGCTCCAGTAATAGTCGGCCATGCCGCTGTTGCCCTGCACGGCCCAGGCCTGGTGGGCGATGGCTGCCTGTTTGATGCGATTGAAGGTATCGGCATCGAGGCCGTTTTTCAGCAGGCTGGCCTTGAGGTCTTCCAGCACCTGTTCGGCTTCGCTGATGTCGCCACGATCCAGATCGGCGTTGAGGCTCATGAAGCCGACACCGCCGAACACCTCACGCTCGGCCCAGGGCCCGTAGGACAGGCCATGGTTCAAGCGCAGCTCGCGGTACAGCGCCCACTCCAGATATTCCTTGAGCAGGTCGAAAGTCTCGTCGTACTGATCGTCGAGCATCGGCTCCGGCACCAGCCAGTGCAGCTTGGCGCTGTTACCGATGAAACCGCGAGTGATCGTGCGTTCGTGAGCAGCGCTGGTGCGGATGTCCGGCAGTGATCGGTGCTCGCTCGGATCGACCGCCTCGAGCGCGCCCCACGCCCGCTCCAGATAGGCCGGCAGCAGCTTGTCGAGGTCACCGACGACGATCAGGGTCATGTTGTTCGGCGCGTACCAGGCCTTGCGCACCTTTTCCAGTTGCGCCCGGGTCAGGCCCTCGACTTCGGCACGTTGCGGGCATTTCAAGCCCAGTTCGACCGCCAGTTGATTGCTCGCACTGTGGCCCAGATCCTGACGGTCGAGAAAACGCCGCAGACGGGTGTAATGGCCGCCATCCTCGCGCTCGACCACCCGTTTGGCGGCGTTGATCGCGTTGTCGTCGAATCGGGTCTGGGTCAGCAGATCCAGCAGCAGGTCGAGCACCTTGCGCTGGTTTTTCGCCGGGGCTTCGATGACGAACGTCGTGTCAGCATTGCTGGTGAAGGCGTTCCAGTCACCGCCCAGGGCCTGCATACGCTCTTCGAGGCCGCCTTCACCGGTAGCGTCAATGCCGCTGAACAGCAAGTGTTCGAGCAGGTGCGGCAGCTCCTTTTCATTGCAGTCGAAGTCGTCGAGGCCGACGCCCACCACCAGCCGGATCGCCACATGCCCACGTTCGGTGCCGGGCTTGAGCAGCAATTGCAGGCCGTTGGGCAGCGCGTAGCCTTCGACCTGAAAGCGATCCAGAGCGAAGGCGGGCAGGGAACCGAGCAACAGACAAGCGAACAACAGGCAACGCATAACGAGCTTCCATACAGCTGAATTGGAGATCCGTGTCGTCAGCCCGGCCCTCATCGCCAGCAGGCTGGCTCCCACATCTGAAATGCATTCCCTGTGGGAGCCAGCCTGCTGGCGATAGCGGCCTGAAGGCTGAATCAAAGTTACTGACTGACCACAGCTCCAGACGTTCAAGGCGAATGCGTGATGTCGGCCATTTCGTCCGCCGCCAGCGCCCCGGTGTCGGAAGTTTCCAGCACCACGTAGGCGCTGCTGCAGAACAGCGAGTTCAAACGTTTCATGTCGGCAATCAACTCCAGGTGCAGCGAACTGGTCTCGATACTTTGCACGATCTTGCGTTGCAAACGGCTGACATGGGCGTGGGCCAGACGGCGTTCCTGGGCGCGGAAGCGACGTTTCTCGCGCAACAACTGACGTGCACTTTCCTTGTCGCCACTGAGAAACACCGACAGCCCGAGCCGCAGGTTGGCGATCAATTGCTGGTGCAACCCGGCCAGCTCTTCCAGCCCGTCTTCGGAAAACGAGCGGCGTTGCGAGGTCTTCTGCTGCTGGATTTTGCGCAGCATGCGTTCGATCAGGTCGCTGGCGAGCTTGAGGTTGATCGCCAGTTCGATGATTTCTGCCCAGCGCCGACTGTCCTGCTCACCGAGATCCTCCCGGGGCATCTGCGCCAGATACAGCTTGATCGCGCTGTACAGCGCTTCGACGTCATCGGTCAGTTTGCGCATTTCCTGGGTGACGGCGGTCTGCTTGCCGCGCAGCACGTCGAGGGTGGCGTCGAGCATGTTGTCGATCAGGTCGCCCATGCGCAGGGTTTCCCGGGCGGCGTTAGCCAGCGCCAGGCTTGGCGTGACCAGTGCCGTGGCATCGAGGTGACGCGGCTTGGCGGTGCCGTTGACCTCCGGACGCTCCGGCAACAGCCAGGCGCACAGCCGTGCCATCGGCGCGACCGTCGGCAGCAGGATCAGGCAGCGCGCCGTGTTGTAGAGCAGGTGGAAGCCGATGACCATTTCCTGCGGGCTGTAATCGAGGTTGTCGATCCAGTGTGCCAGCGGATCGAGCACCGGAATGATCAGCAACAGCCCGATCAGCTTGTACAACAGACTGCCCAGCGCCACTTGCCGGCCAGCGGCGTTCTGCATGCTGGTGCTCATGAACGCCAGTACACCGCTGCCGATGTTGGCACCGATCACCAGACCGATCGCCACCGGCAAGCTGATCACATTGGCACCGGCCAGGGTTGCGGTCAGCAGCACGGCGGCGAGGCTGGAGTAGGAAATCATCGCGAACAACGCACCGACCAGGGCGTCGAGCAGGATGTCGCCGGTCAACGAGGCGAAGATCACCTTCACACCCTTGGCATGAGTGATCGGCCCGGCGGCCTCGACGATCAGTTGCAGCGCCAGAATGATCAGCCCCAGCCCGATGGCCACACGGCCCATCTGCCCGAGCCGCGTCTGTTTGCGCGAGAGAAAGAAAATCACCCCGAGAAAAATCAGCAGCGGCGACAGCCACGACAGGTCGAACGTCAGCACCCGCGCCATCAGCGCCGTACCGACGTCGGCGCCGAGCATGGTGGTCAGGGCCGGGGTCAGCGCCATCAGGCCCTGACCGACGAAGGAGGTGACGAGCATCGCGGTGGCGTTGCTGCTCTGCACCATCGCGGTCACGAGGATGCCGGCGATGAAGGCGAGCCAGCGCCTGGACATGTTCTGGCCGATCACATGGCGCAGGTTGGTGCCGTACACCCGCAGGATGCCGGTTCGAACGATGTGCGTGCCCCAGATCAGCAAGGCCACGGCAGAAAGCAGATTGAGCAGGGTGAGCATGCAGACCCCCTGTAGTTGCAGCGCCCCAAAGGGGCAAGTTGACGATACCGCGCGGTTTCTACGTGTTGTTCTTAAGCTGTAGTTGGCTAACGGTCCGGGCGCCAGCATTGCACAGCTAAAGCGGGGATTGAAACAAAAGTGTCATGAAAACAGGTTCATGCAGCCATGAAAAAAGGGCCCGAAGGCCCTTTGATCATCAGCGCAGCGCTCCGGTTACTGACCCGGAACATCCTTGCGCAGTTTCACCGGATCCTGCTGTTTCTTCTTTTTTGCCATCGCGGTGCGCAGCTTGATGTTGATGGCCTCGACCGCCAGCGAGAAGCCCATGGCGAAGTAGACGTAGCCTTTCGGTACGTGCACGTCGAACGCTTCGGCGATCAGCACGGTGCCGACCACCAGCAGGAACGACAGCGCGAGCATTTTCAGCGACGGGTGCTTGTCGATGAACTCGCTGATCTTGCCCGAGGCCGCCATCATCACCAGTACCGCGACGATGATCGCCGCCACCATCACCGGCACATGGGACACCATGCCGACGGCGGTGATGACCGAGTCCAGCGAGAACACGATGTCGATGATCGCGATCTGGATGATGGTGTAGAGGAAGTTGCCGCCCTTGCCGCCGGGCGTCTCGTCGCTTTCGTCTTCACCTTCCAGCGCGTGGTACATCTCCTGGGAGCTTTTCCACAGCAGGAACAGGCCACCGAAGAACAGGATCAGGTCACGCCCGGAAATACCCTGGCCGAACACCACGAACAGGTCGGCGGTGAGGCGCATGACCCAGGTGATCGACAGCAGCAACAGGATCCGCGTGATCATGGCCAGGCCAAGACCGAAGATCCGGGTGCGCTGCTGCATGTGTTTGGGCATGCGGCTGACCAGGATCGAAATCATGATGATGTTATCGATGCCCAGGACGATCTCCAGGGCGGTCAGGGTGAAGAAGGCAACCCAGATCTCAGGGTTGGTCAGCCATTCCATGTGTATTCCTTTGAGCGTGTGTTAAACCAGGACGCCAGCAAGCAGCTGGCGTTCTGGTGAGTTGATGCCGTTACAAAGTGCTGAACAGCGGGAAAGTCCCCAACAACAGTGCGGCGGCCAGTATGCACAGGCAGACCAGCACTGCCCACTTCAGGGTGAAACGCTGGTGATCGCCGAACTCGATCCCGGCCAGAGCCACCAGCAGGTAGGTCGACGGCACCAGCGGGCTCAGCAGGTGAACCGGCTGGCCAACGATCGAAGCTCGGGCCATTTCCACGGCGGTGATGCCGTAATGGCTGGCCGCTTCCGACAGCACCGGCAGCACACCGTAGTAGAACGCGTCGTTCGACATGAAGAACGTGAACGGCATGCTCACCAGCGCGGTAATCACCGCCAGGTACGGGCCGAGGAAATCAGGGATCACCGCCAGCAGGCTTTTCGACATGGCATCGACCATGCCGGTGCCCGACAGGATACCGGTGAAGATGCCCGCCGCGAAGATCAGACTGACCACCGACAGCACGCTGCCGGCGTGAGCCGCGACGCGATCCTTCTGCTGTTGCAGGCAAGGGTAGTTGACGATCATGGCAATACTGAACGCCACCATGAACAGCACCGGCAGCGGCAGCAGGCCGGCGATCAGGGTGCACATCAGCGCAAGCGTCAGCAGACCGTTGAACCAGATCAGCTTCGGACGACGGGCATCCGGGAATTGCGAGACGCTGATTTCGCTGTGATCGATTTCGTCGCCGATCAGGTGCAGCTCACCCAGACGCGCACGTTCACGTTTGCCGTAGAAGTAGGCAATGATCAGGATCGCGATTACACCGGCGCCCATGGCCGGGATCATCGGCACGAAGATGTCCGACGGGTCCACGTGCAGCGCACTGGCGGCACGGGCGGTCGGGCCACCCCACGGGGTCATGTTCATCACGCCGCCGGCGAGGATGATCAGGCCGGCCATGATCCGCGGGCTCATGCCGATGCGGCTGTACAGCGGCAGCATGGCGGCCACGCAGATCATGTAAGTGGTCGCGCCGTCACCATCGAGGGAAACGACGAGCGCCAGTACGGCGGTGCCGACCGAAACTTTCAGCGGGTCGCCCTTGACCAGTTTGAGGATCTTGCGCACGGCCGGGTCGAACAGGCCGGAGTCGATCATCAGGGCGAAATACAGAATCGCGAACATCAGCATCACGCCGGTCGGCGCAAGCTTGGTAATACCTTCGAGCATCATCGGGCCGATCTTCGGGGCGAAGCCACCGAACAGGGCGAACAGAATCGGGATGATGATCAGAGCGATCAGCGCAGACAGGCGCTTGGTCATGATCAGGAACATGAACGTGATGACCATGGCGAAGCCAAGGAAAGTCAGCATGGGAATACTCCAGGCGTAGCGCGGCTAGGTAAGTGAGCGGATCGGGCGGGATCAGCGCAGAACGGGAAGCACGAGAAGTACGGGCGGAGTTGGAGCGAGGAGGCGGGCTACAGAGGACATCAGAATCACCATTGTTGTTGTTAATTGGGCCTGACGCGGGAGCAATCACACGCGTTGGCCAACCGGTCTGTTGCCGGTAGTGGCGGCGATCCTAATGGGGCAACCTTTCAGCCAGCTTTCGCAGGTGAAAGCTTCGATGCGAACGGCCAACCGACCGTCGGATGCGACTAGAGTCAATGAACACGGGAACGGGAGGGCGGGGTGATGAATGAATTGCACAGCGGCGGCTGTCATTGCGGACATATCCGCTATCAGTTCAGCGGAGCGTTGCGCGACGTTGCCCATTGCCACTTCTCGACCAGTAAAGAAACGGCCTGATCAAAAAATAGACAGATCCAGCGGCCGCATCGCGCCCATCCAGATCGCGTGATCGGTGTGGTCGAGCAAGTCATCGCCGGTGTCCGGGTGCAGGAACACCACCAATCCCTTGCGATTGAGCGCCAGCCACGGCAGCACTTCGCCAATCAGCTCGGGGCCGAAGGCCAGCTGGCAGCTCCAGTCCGGGTGTGGGCCGACCGGGCGTTCGTGCACGCGGCCCATCTTCAACGGGAATAATTGCGCGGCCTGCTCACACAGCGCCCGCGCCTGTTCGATGGTGCTGGCGTCGTAATAAACGTGGGCGTGATAACCCTTGATCGTCTGCATCGCAAACCCTCTGAATCGGTTCGAACCCTCGGCGCTGGCCGTATGTCACACGCCATACAAGGGAAAACAAAAGGGAACTCAGCCATGAAAAATGCCGAAACCCCGGTGGTGAAAGTGGTGCTCTATGGTGCCATGAGTAGCCTGGGCAGTGCGTTGATGGCTGAACTGCTGCGCCGCCAGCACGAAGTCATCGCCATCCTCGACGACCTGACCGCCCTCGCGCCGCGTCCTGGCCTGCGTACCAAAAGCGGCGATCTGTTCGACGCAGAACGAGTCAACCAGAGTGTGGCCGGCAGTTCGGCGGTGATCTGCCTGCTCGATGCGCCAGGCCTGCCGTTCAGCAGCGAGCATGTGGAAAAGTCCGTGGTGCTCGGGCCGGTGGAACAGGTGCTGGCGGTGGATGCGCTGATCGAAGGCCTGCAAGCGGCGCACGTGTCGCGGCTGTTTGTCGTGGGGGATTTCGCGCTGCTGGACGAGTCGGATCTGGATGATCGCCTGCAACGCCACGCCGCCGAGGAAATCCGCGACGCCCTGCAAGGCAGCCCGTTGCACTGGACGCTGGTCGATGCGCCGCGTGGAGTGGCGGGGCTGACCATCGAGCATTTCAACCAGGTCAGCAGCAGTCTTGAGCCGGGCCTGGCCGAACCGCTGGAACGCCTGAACCGGGTAGCCATCGGGATGGCCGATGAGCTGCGTTTGAATCTGCATGTGGGCGAGCACGTGAGTTTTGTCGCGGCGTCGGAAGGCTGATCACACCGCGATCGAAGGCAAATCCATTCCCGTCAGCGACTGCGCGCTGCTGGCCTGTTCGGCCATCAACCAATCGACAAACTGTTGAATCAACGCCCCACGCCGTTTGCGCTGCGGCAGCACCACGTAATAGCCGAGGCGGGAGAGGGTGGTCTCGGCAATCGGCCGGCACAACAACCCCTGGGCCAGCAAGTTATCCACAAGGTGCCGCCAGCCGATCGCCACACCCTGACCGCCAATCGCCGCTTGAATCAGCAAGGTGTAGTTATCGAAACGCAGTTGGCCCGGCGCGGGCGGCGTGTTGATACCGAGTTCGCGGAACAGACCGCTCCAGTCGAACCAGTTGCTGCTGTTCTCACCGCGCAAATGCAGCAGCGGAAACTCCAGCAGCGCCTGGGGCGGCAGGGGCCGGGCGCGATCCTTGAGCAATTGCGGGCTGCACACCGGAAACACTTCTTCGCTGAACAGCCAATGACTTTCGCCCTGTTTGAAGCGACCGTCGCCGAACAGCACGGCAACGTCGATATCCGGCCGGAGCATGTTGTGATTGCGCTCGCTGGTGACCAGGCTGACATCCACCTGTGGATTGGCTTCGTGAAAACGATGCAGACGTGGCATCAGCCAGTACGCGGCGAAGGCGAAATCGGTAGCGACCTGCAGTACCTCGTGTTGCTGTTGTGCGCTGATCGCGCTCAACCCTGCGTCGATATTCTGCAAACCGAGGGTGACTTGCTCGAAAAGGATCGAGCCGACCTCGGTCAGCTCGATGCCTCGGTAGATCCGGTCGAACAGCCGTGTTCCGAGCTGCTCCTCCAGCCTTTTGATTTGCTGACTGATGGCCGGTTGAGTGGTGCCGAGTTCCACCGCAGCGGCAGTAAAACTGCGATGACGGGCTGCCGCCTCGAAGGCGCGCAGCAGGTCCAGCGACAAATCACCGAGGGCTTCATACATAAGCTGTGCTTATCCTAGTCATTGTCCGGCACGGGCTTTACCGGAGATTGCGTGGAATCCATGCTCGATCGCAGCAATGTCGCATAAATATTCACTATGGAATGCCGCGATCACATGAAGCGCAAGAACATTCTCTTCATCATGGCCGATCAAATGGCCGCGCCAATGTTGCCGTTCTACGGCCCGTCGCCGATCAAACTGCCGAATCTCAGCCGCCTCGCCGAACAGGGCGTGGTGTTCGATGCCGCGTATTGCAACAGCCCGCTGTGCGCGCCGTCGCGTTTTACCCTGGTCAGCGGCCAGTTGCCGAGCAAGATCGGCGCCTACGACAACGCCGCGGATTTCCCCGCCGACATTCCCACCTACGCCCATTACCTGCGGCGCCTCGGCTACCGCACTGCGCTGTCGGGCAAGATGCATTTCTGCGGCCCCGATCAATTGCACGGGTACGAAGAACGCTTGACCAGCGACATCTACCCGGCCGACTACGGCTGGGCGGTGAACTGGGATGAGCCCGACGTGCGGCCGAGCTGGTACCACAACATGTCCTCGGTGTTGCAGGCCGGGCCGTGCGTGCGCACCAACCAGCTCGACTTCGACGAAGAGGTGGTGTTCAAGGCGCAGCAATACCTCTTCGATCACATCCGCGAGGACGGCGACCAGCCGTTCTGCCTGACGGTGTCGATGACTCACCCGCACGATCCGTACACGATTCCCAAGGCGTTCTGGGACTTGTACGACGATGCGGATATCCCGCTTCCCACAACACCGGACCAGCATTCACTCGATCCGCATTCCCAGCGGCTGCTCAAGGTCTACGACCTGTGGGACAAGCCGCTGCCTGTGGATAAGATCCGTGATGCGCGCAGGGCGTATTTCGGCGCGTGCAGCTATATCGACGCCAACGTCGGCAAACTCCTGCAAACCCTCGAAGATACCGGGCTGATCGATGACACCATCATCGTGTTCTCGGGAGACCACGGCGACATGCTTGGGGAAAAAGGCCTCTGGTACAAAATGCACTGGTTCGAGATGGCCGCGCGGGTGCCCCTGTTGATAAGTGCGCCCGGTCAGTTCAAATCCGGCCGCATCAGCGCTGCTGTGTCCACCGCCGACCTGTTGCCGACCTTCGTCGAACTGGCCGGCGGCAGCCTGGAACCGAACCTGCCGTTGGACGGCCGCTCGCTGGTATCGCACCTGCAAGGGCAGGGCGGTCACGACGAAGTGTTCGGCGAATACATGGCCGAAGGCACCGTCAGTCCGCTGATGATGATCCGGCGTGGCGCCTACAAATTTATCTACAGCGAAACCGACCCTTGCCTACTCTACGATGTGGATAACGATCCACGGGAGCAGGAAGAACTCAGCCAGTCACCGCAACATCGCCAGCTGTTCGACGATTTTCTCGCCGAAGCACGGGCCAAATGGGACATTCCGGCGATTCACCGCGAGGTGCTCGAAAGCCAGCGGCGCCGGCGCTTCGTTGCCGAAGCGCTGACCATCGGCAAGCTGAAGAGCTGGGATCACCAGCCGCTGGTGGACGCCAGCCAGCAGTACATGCGCAACCACATCGACCTCGATGACCTGGAGCGCAAGGCCCGTTATCCACAACCCTGCCAAAACCAATAACGTTAAGGGGAAGTCCATGGTCAAGTTATCCACAGTCGTGACGGTCAGCCTGCTGGCACTCGGCAGCGCGTCCGCGTTCGCCGAGAGCTGCGACACGGTAAAAATGGCCGACCCCGGCTGGAGCGACATCGCCGCGACCAACGCCATCACCGGGTTTCTGCTGGACGGCATGGGCTACAAGGCCAAGGTCGACACCCTCGCGGTGCCGATCACCTTCGGCGGCTTGAAGGATGGCCAGGTCGACGTGTTCCTCGGCAACTGGATGCCGGCGCAGCAGGGTTTCTACGACAAGTTCGTGGCCACCGGTGATGTCACGCAACTGGCGAAGAACCTCGACGGCACCGAATTCACCCTGGCCGTGCCGGACTACGTGTGGGACGCGGGTGTGCATAACTTTTCCGACCTGAACAAATTCGCCGACAAGTTCGACCGCAAGATCTACGGCATCGGCTCCGGCGCACCGGCGAACATCTCGCTGCAAGAGATCATCAAGAAGAACGACTTCGACATGGGTCAGTGGAAGCTGATCGAGTCCAGCGAACAGGCGATGCTTGCCGAAGTCTCGCGGGCGGTGAAGAAACAGAAGTTCGTCACCTTCCTCGGCTGGACCCCGCACCCAATGAACGTGCAGCTGAAAATGCATTACCTCAAGGGTGGCGAGAAATACTTCGGCGACACGGGTAGCGTCTACACCCTGACGCGCAAGGGCTACGCCGAGGCCTGTCCGAATGTGGGTAAATTGCTGACCAATCTTTCGTTCACTCAGGAGATGGAGAACAGCATCATGGCCGAGGTGGTGAACAAGAAGGTCAGCAATGCCGATGCGGTGAAGGCTTGGATCAAGGCGAATCCGGCGGTGCTGGACAAGTGGCTTGATGGTGTGAAAACCGTGGACGGCAAAGATGCGTTGCCGGCGGTTAAAGCCAAACTGTAACTGCGCGGGCCGATCATTCCCACGCTCTGCGTGGGAATGCCGCCATGGACGCTCCGCGTCCCGAGCTGCGTACAATGCGCAAAATTTCACCCGAGAGGATTCATGGCCTTCCCCAGCCGCCGCTCACTGTTTCCCTTCCTGACCTGGCTGCCCCGGCAGACCCGCGCCAGCGTCGGGCGGGACCTGGTCGTCGGCCTCAGCGGCGCGATTCTCGCGTTGCCCCAGTCGATTGCCTACGCCCTGATCGCCGGTCTCCCACCCGAGTACGGCTTGTATGCAGCGATCATCCCGGTGCTGATTGCCTGCCTTTGGGGATCATCCTGGCACCTGATCTGCGGCCCGACCGCTGCCATTTCGATTGTCCTGTTCGCCAGTGTCAGCCCATTGGCCGTGCCTGCGTCACAGGACTACATCACCCTGATCCTGTTACTGACGTTCCTGGCGGGGATTTTCCAGTGGCTGCTCGGCCTGTTGCGGTTTGGCGCACTGGTGAATTTCGTCTCGCACTCGGTGGTGCTGGGGTTCACCCTCGGCGCGGCGGT
This sequence comes from Pseudomonas sp. MWU12-2029, assembly GCF_023242425.1. NCBI lineage: Bacteria > Pseudomonadati > Pseudomonadota > Gammaproteobacteria > Pseudomonadales > Pseudomonadaceae > Pseudomonas > Pseudomonas sp. MWU12-2029. Next base: position 91,234 of record NZ_JALJDY010000008.1, read on the forward strand.
GGTCATTGCCATCGGTCAATTGCCGAACCTGCTGGGGCTGGATCTGCCGGCCAAGGCCACGGCACTGGCCAGCCTGATGGACTTGCTGCGCCATCTCGGGGCTGTGGATAAACCGTCGCTCGTACTCGGCGTCGCTACGGTGGTGGTTGGCGTATTGCTCAAGCAACTGCTGCCACGCTGGCCGACGCTTTTGATGACCTTGGTATTAGGCAGTCTGGTGGTGTGGCTGTGGCCGGCGATGTTTGGCCATGTTCACCTGGTCAGTGCTTTTGTCGGGCGCTTGCCGCCGTTCAGCGGGTTGCCGCTGGATATGGATCTGGTCCTGCGTCTGCTGCCGAGCGCCGTGGCCGTGGGCATGCTCGGACTGGTCACCAGTCTGTCGATTGCCCGCTCGATTGCTGCGCGCTCGCAACAACTGCTCGATGCCAATCAGGAAGTCCGTGCCCAGGGGCTTTCCAACATCATCGGGGCGTTCTTTTCGGGATCGTTGTCCGCCGGATCGTTCACCCGTTCCGGGCTGAGTTATGAGGCCGGGGCCTGTTCACCTCTGGCCGGGGTGTTTTCGGCGTTGTGGGTGGCGCTGTTCGCGATTTTCGGCGCCGGGCTGATTGCCCATATTCCGATCCCGGCCATGGCCGGCAGCATTCTGTTGATCGCCTGGGGACTGGTGGATCATCGCGGCATTCGCGCGCTGTTGCGGGTCAGCCGGGCGGAATTTGTGGTGATGAGCCTGACCTGCGTCGCCACGTTGTTGCTGGAACTGCAGACGGCGATTTATGCCGGTGTGCTGGCGTCGCTGTTTTTCTACCTCAAGCGCACTTCGCAGCCGCGAGTGCAGCATTGGCGCGACGGCGAGGACGATGTGCTGCGGGTCGGCGGGTCGATCTTCTTCGGCGCCAGCCACTACCTGCAAGTGCGCCTGCAACGGATGCACGGTGCGCGGGTTGTGATCGAGGCGCAGCAGATCAACTTCATCGACTATTCCGGCGTGGAAATGCTCCATCAGGAAGCCCGGCGCCTGCTGCGCCAGGATCGCAGCCTGACCTTGCGTCAGGCGCGACCGCAGGTGGTGGAGGAATTGCGCAAGCTCGAAGGGCCGGAGAAATGCCCGATCCGCTTCGAGGACTGAAGGCGCTCTAGAGCGCCAGTTGTCGACGCAATTCGGCCAGAACCGGCGCAGTATCGGGACGTACGCCACGCCACAGGAAAAAAGCCTCCGCCGCCTGTTCCGCCAGCATGCCCAAGCCATCCATCACCACACCCGCGCCATGCTCGCTGGCCCAGCGGCAGAACGCGGTGGGTTCCTTGCTGTACATCATGTCGTAGCACAGGGTCTGGCCCGGCTCGATCAGGCTTTCTGCAATCGGCGGCACATCGCCGGTGAGGCTGGCGGAGGTGGCGTTGATGATCACGTCCACCGGCTCGCGCAACCAGTCGTAACCGCTGGCCGACACTGGCCCCAGGTCGCAGAACAGTTCGGCCAGCAGCTCGGCCTTGTCCACCGTGCGGTTGGCGATGATCACCGAGGCCGGTTTTTCCGCCAGCAACGGCTCCAGCGCACCACGTACCGCGCCACCGGCGCCGAGCAGTAGAACGCGTTTGCCGGTAAGGCTGAACCCGGCGTTGACCGTCAGATCGCGCACCAGCCCGGCGCCGTCGGTGTTATCCCCGAGCAAGGTGCCGTCGGCGAGTTTGCTCAAAGTGTTCACCGCACCCGCGCGCTGGGCACGGTCGGTCAGGCTGTTGGCCAGGCGGTAGGCGTCTTCCTTGAACGGCACGGTCACGTTGGCACCGCGACCTTCCTGGAAAAACGAAGTGGCGCAGCCGGAAAAATCGTCGAGCGGCGCCAGCAGGGTGCTGTAGTCGAGGCTCTGCCCGGTCTGTTCGGCGAACAGTTTGTGAATCATCGGCGACTTGCTGTGGCCGATCGGGTTACCGAAAACGACGTAACGATCCATCGGAAATCCTCAGGCCTGGGCCAGCCAGTCGCGATCTTGCAGGAAGTATTCGGTCAGGCGCGCTTCTTCGCTGCCCGGCTCGGCTTTCCAGTCGTAGGCCCAGCGCACTTGCGGCGGCAGCGACATCAGGATCGACTCGGTGCGCCCGCCCGACTGCAGGCCGAACAGGGTGCCACGGTCGTAGACCAGGTTGAACTCGACGTAGCGGCCGCGACGGAATTCCTGGAACTCGCGCTGCTTGGCGGTGAACGCGTCGTTCTTGCGGCGTTGCACGATCGGCAGGTAAGCGTCGATGTACGCATCGCCGATGGCACGCATGAAGGCGAAGCTGGTGTCGAAGTCCCACTCGTTCAGGTCATCGAAGAACAGGCCGCCGATACCCCGTGGTTCGTGGCGATGCTTGATGTGGAAATAAGTGTCGCACCAGGCCTTGTAGCGCGGGTAGACGTCCGGGCCAAACGGCGCGCAGGCCTGTTCGGCAACGCGGTGCCAGTGGATGCAGTCTTCTTCGTTGCCGTAGTACGGCGTCAGGTCGAAACCGCCGCCGAACCACCAGACCGGCTCTTCACCTTCCTTTTCGGCGATGAAAAAGCGCACGTTGGCGTGGGACGTCGGCACATGCGGGTTGTGCGGGTGAATCACCAGCGACACGCCGAGGGCTTCGAAACCACGCCCGGCCAGCTCCGGCCGATGAGCGCTGGCGGACGGTGGCAGACCACTGCCGAAGACGTGGGAAAAGTTGACGCCGCCCTTTTCGATCACCGCGCCGTTCTCGATCACCCGGGTGCGACCGCCACCGCCGGCCGCACGGGTCCAGGCGTCTTCGACGAAGCGCGTGCCGCCGTCTTCGGATTCCAGCGCCGCGCAGATGCGGTCTTGCAGGTCGAGCAGATAGGCCTTTACGGCGTCGGTGCGGGTCGTCATGGCTTCACCTTGGATCGGGCATCGCCCCGTGGGCGAGGGGGTGGCGCAAATGGGCGCGTAGCATACCATCGCAGGTAGGCACGCCGCAGTTGACGAAGATCAAGCAGGGGAGTTCGATAGGGGCCTTCCGAATCGTCCCAAGGAGTAGGCAGATGGCCAAGCGAATCCAGTTCCGCGCCCATGGCGGCCCCGAAGTGCTCGAATACGTTGACTACCAGCCTGCCGAGCCCGGCCCGCAGCAGGTTCGCGTGAGCAACAAGGCCATCGGCCTGAACTTCATCGACACCTACTACCGCAGCGGCCTGTACGCGCCACCGGCATTGCCGTCGGGTGTGGGGGCGGAAGGCGCGGGCATCGTCGAGGCAGTGGGTAGCGCCGTCACCCGGTTCAAGGTCGGCGACCGCGTGGCCTATGGCAGCGGCCCACTGGGCGCCTACAGCGACGTGCATATCCTGCCGGAGGCAAATCTGGTCCACCTGCCGGACGCCATCAGCTTCGAAACCGCGGCCGGCGTGATGCTCAAGGGCCTGACCGTACAGTACCTGCTGCGTCAGACCTATGAACTCAAGGGCGGCGAAACCATTCTGTTCCACGCGGCGGCCGGCGGCGTCGGTTTGCTGGCCTGCCAATGGGCGAAAGCGCTGGGAGTGAAGCTGATCGGCACCGTCAGCTCGCCAGCGAAAGCCGAACTGGCCAAGGCCCACGGCGCCTGGGAAACCATCGATTACAGCCACGAAAACGTCGCCCAACGGGTGCTTGAATTGACCGACGGGAAAAAGGTCCCGGTGGTGTACGACGGCGTCGGCAAGGACACCTGGCCGGCCTCGCTGGACAGTGTGGCACCTCGCGGTCTGCTGGTGAGCTTCGGCAATGCCTCGGGCGCGGTGGACGGGGTGAACCTGGGTATTCTGGCGTCGAAAGGTTCGCTGTACGTCACCCGACCAACGCTCGCGACCTACGCCAACAATGCCGAAAACCTGCAACGCATGGCGGATGAGCTGTTCGGAATGATCACCAGCGGCAAGCTGAAAGTGGATATCAGCCAGCGTTACGCACTGGCTGATGCGGCGAAGGCGCAGACCGAGTTGTCGGCGCGACGCACCACCGGTTCCACCGTTCTGCTGCCCTGACCACAGACTTCTCCGGCCAATCGTCATGACTTGGCCGGGGTCTGTTCCAATGTCACAAAAAACGGTGTCTTGCCAGTCAGCGTCGTTTCAAATGCCTGACGGGCAAGACGCTTCACCTCCAGCCCCAACACACCTGGCAGGCTGAGCAATGCGCTCGCTTGCCCCTCGACCTGCAAAGCACCTTCGATGAGGGATTGCGCGATGGCAGTCAGTCTGTCCTCGGCGATAATCAGACGCATGTGCGCACCACCGGGCCGTCGCTCGATCTGCACCTGCACATCTGCTGTGTCCAATTCAGGCAAGAGCTGCCGAAGTACGTGCAATACCTGTGACTGAGTGATGATCGCCCCACCCAGTTTGATCGATGTTTCGACCCGTCCCTCAAGGGCCATAACCGGCATGGAGCTGCCGCAGGCACAATTCGTCACCGTGCGCAGGATTCGCCCGCGATCCCCGATCCTGTAGCGAAACAGCGGCGCATGATCGGGCAGCAGGGGCGTCAGCAGAAACTCGCCTGTCTCCTCTTCTGCCACGGCCTGAAGGGTCAGGGGATCAACCACTTCGACCAGCATCGCGTCGGCATGCAAATGATAAAAACCGTGTTCAAGGTGTGCACACTGAAAGCCGATGGGACCCGTTTCCGTCGAGCTGTAGCCCAACGAGCGAATTTTCAGCTTCGGCCAATCCCTGGCCAATTGGTCGCGCAGCGTTTTACTGCAGGGTTCTCCAATGTAGTAAAGCCACCTCAGACTGCCCAACTGTTCTGAACCAACGTTCTCGTGATTGAACAGTGCGGCGGCGAAGGAGGGAGTGCATATCAGCGCATCGGCCGCGTGCGACTGAATCAGTTCGACAATGCGCTGAATGCCCATCTGTGAACCGGCTGGCAACAAGCGTGCGCCAATGTGCTGGACGATGGCTGTCGCGTAATGAAACGCACCCTGCATTTCACCGGCCGTCAGGCAGTTGATGACCACCTCCGGATGCTCGTCCGTCATACCAAACATCCGCGCCCCCAGAGGCACGATCGCGGCGTTGAACGCCCAGGAATGAGTGATCTGTTTGCGATTGCCGGTGCTCCCTCCCGAGGTCAGGGTCAGTCCGCCACCGGGTGCTCGGTTCGACGCATCGCCGAGTGCGGAAAACAGCCCACCTCCGAACTCGTCTTCCACTGCCAGAACCGGCAGTCGATGCAGATCAGCCAATGTCTGCACCTCCAGGATCCGGGGATACAGCGCGCGGAACCATGGCAGCGCGCGCGCGTGAGCCAATTTTTGTGCAAGAGCATCGGCCGATAAATCCATCAGAGGATCATTGCTCATTGCCCCATCCTCCCTGACGAATGCCCAACTCCTCGAATCCGCTACGGACGGCACTCGCCAGAGATTCCAACTGGCGCTGACTGTGGCTCGCGCTGATGGCCAGACGCAAAATCGCCTCGCCCTTGGCCACTACCGGAAACAGTGCGGTAGTGACCGCCATGCCCCGCCGACGCAAATGCTGCGCCAGACAGATCGCATCTCTCTCGGCCCCGACGCGGACAAAACGAATGGGGGACTCGACCAGATGATTGCCCAGCACCGGCCCAAGCAGACCGTCGATCACGGCGATATTTCGCCACAGTGCGGCCTGCAATTGACCCAGCTCCGGCGACAGGTGGATATTCCCGGAGGCGACCGCCGCGCCAACTCCAGCCATGGAAAGGGGGCCGCCAAACGTATAGGTCGAGGCGTGGCCGCGTATCAGCTCGGCATCCGCCGCCGTACGCACGGTGATCGCGCCACCGGTTGCACCGAATGCCTTGGAAAGAGACGACAGGAGAATCAGTCGACCGCGCAGCCGTTCTTCCGCAGCGGCCAATGCATATCCACTCCCTGCTGCTCCGTGGATCGAAGTACCGTGGGCATCATCCGCATAAAGATAACCGTCAAAACGCTCCGCCAGTTGCAACAGGCGGTTGACCGGATACAAACCGCGCATCGAGCCAATGCTGTCGGTCAGGATGATGGGCGTGTTACCCGCTGCGACCGCCGCCAGACACGCATCCTCTACTTGCTCCAAATCGCTGCAATCGCATCGCTTTACCGGCCCGAACTGCCAGAGAATGCCCTGCAGCACCTGCATCGAGGCATGCGCCGCGCGGTCAACAATCCAGCAGGGACCACGCCTCAAGGGGTAGGAGGGCATTTCGCCGGAACCGAGCAGCGGCAGGCAGCCGAGATGCGCATTGCCTACGGAGTTGAAGGTAACCGTATGTCCCTGAAATATCCGGCTCAGTTGTTCATCCAGCTCACGCATGGGAGGCAACAGGACTCGGGTTCGCGCGGCAGCGAACTGCACACCGAAGGCTTCGGCGGCGCTCACGGCTCCGTGAATCAAGCGTGGATCACACTCCAGCCCCAGGTAAGAACATGAGAGAAACTCCGTCAGCCGTTCGCCGCTGTCGAGTTCGATCTCCTTGGCTTCACGTTTGACCAGTTTCAGACCATTCAGCCCGGCATCGAATAACTGCTGTTGATCATCACGAGATTGCCGGACACGGTTTTTGACCCAATTGACGGTCGGTTGAAAGGTGTTCATCGGGATACCTGCATAGCGGCTGTCCGGCGATAGACCTGCACACGCCAGAGCTGGGTTTTTTCTCGTGCGATTTCTGCCTGGTACTGATGGGTGATATCGCAGAAACCTGCACAATCGGGTTGAACCACATGTAAATGGCCACGCATGACCACCCGCGCGTTTTCTGCCAGCGCTGGTGCCAGATGCTGCAGAACATGGGTACCGGCCGTTTCGGGCATGAAGGAGGGCACGTCCGACAGAGATACGAAATCGATGCCTGTTTCCCCGTCAACGCAGTCGAGGATGTCAGCCTGCACAACGCGTAACTCGCACTGCTGAAGCCCCTCACGGGCACGCTGGAAAATTGCCGGATCGCACTCCAGCGGAAAGCCTTGCGGATAGCGCAGTTCACCGAAAAACAGCATTTGCAGGAAAAAACTCTCGCGGACCACCTGAGAGGTGAACAGCCTGTGGAAAATTTCCAGGTAGGCCGCGCGAGAACTGATACCGAGGTTGTTGGGGGGAAACGAGCCCTTGTACAGCAGCGAATTGAGTACTGCTGCGTTGCCCAGCAAAGCGATCACGGCCTTCCAGCGCTTGCGCGGAAAGCGCTTTCGGTAATATTCCGTTTGTTCCTCAAGGCAGCCGTACTGAAAAATGCCCCGGCCCGCCTTGCCGGTAAACAGTCCGGTGATTTTCGCCAGCCGCTTCAGAGTCTGCTCGAATGCGCCCATGTAGATCGGCGCGCCCCATTGCCTGGACTGGAATAACCCAAACAACCAGCGACGATCCGCGGGCGGCAAAATCAATTGCTGAAAAATGGATCGGCGCCGTGCTCTGAGACTTTCCATCCGATAGCCCATGAACTCCATGAACGACTCGTGATCGGTCTGTTCCAGCAACGCCAGACGCAACCGGGTGAACGCCAGTTGCGGCGCACTGATGTCGCTACAGGTCATGCGTAAAGGGTTTGCGGCCAGCAGCGGCAACAGGCGACCGCCGCATCCGGCAATTCCCAGCACGTGGCGGGCATGCGCGGGCAGGATCGCGTACTCAAGCGCGGTGTCTTCATCCCCCAGCGTGTAGTTGAGCTGGTCGAAATAGTCAGCCATGTCTGCCTCCAGCCTCCTGATATGAACATGGGCGTGAGGTCTTCATTGGTTGTCCAGGGCGTGGAGGAAGTCATAGCGGGGCGCCAGCCCGTTTTGCCAGGCTTCGTACTGCTCATAAACGGCCTCAAGCATGTTGCCGGTCAGGCGCAGGCTGGTTTCCATGACGGTGGCAATGGCATCCCAATCGTCTTGACGCTTGCAGGTGCGCTGCAGCATGAGTTTGAATTCGTTGAAGTGCTCGATATCGATGTCGGAATGTGCAACGAAGAACGTCAGCTGAGCCGGTTTCAGCTCCAGCGTTTCACTCAGACGGTTTATAAGTGGCGTAATGAACTGGTAGGCATTTTCTGCCCAATAACTATAACCAAGCCGCTGCAGCGGATTACCGGTAAAGGAAATCCAGTATAAATAGGCAATCAACACTTCAGTCTCTGGAAGTGCAGATGGAATATCGAACACTTCATGCTTCAGACCAAGGCTCATGACATCGTGCATTGCCATCTTTTCATGACCGACTTCCTGTGCCGCATGTTCAAAACAGAACTTTGCATACACCGGATTTTCTGCATGTCGCACACCCACCAATCCTTGATTTCGCGCATTGTGTGCCGTGTAGTGAAAGGTTTCGATCATGTAGATCGCATATAACGCTCTGGAAACTTCACCTTCGCGAATGGCTTTAACCAGCCGCGAATTCTCCAGAATATGGGCCCATGACTTTTCGATTCGCTCATCGAGCAGGCTCAACTGTTGGTTAAAACTGAGGGGCGCATTCATCAAGGTGCTTCTCCGATGGGTTGGCGAGCAGGTGGATGGGTTGTTGAAGTGCGGCGAAAATCTGCTGCCATTGAGCTGAAAGCAGCCAGTAATCACCACGCTTGCGGTGTTCGATGTGCAGAGCGTCGGTAGTGATCGGCGTCAGGCCGAAGCGCTGGAAGAATCGTCGTTGCGGTGAACGGCAGAGGGCGGTAACGCCTTCATGACCGTGCCTGATCGCCCATTCCGTGGCAGCCGCCAGCAGGCCGTTGACCGACATCGGGAATTGATTTTGCGAGTGGCTGATCAAGCGGCTGAACTCGACATGGCGCGATAGCGCCACCGTGGGAGAAACATGCTGCTGCGTCAGTGATGCCCATTCGAACGGCGCAGGCGTGACTCTCAATACAGCCATGGGTCTGTCGTGCAGATACAGCAAAAAGTGGGTACTGCGCGAGGCAATTGCCAGGCGTGTTTCAAACAATCTGGCTTTGGGTGTCAGCATGTAGTGCTGCAGTCGCAGCCGAAAATGACGAGCAACAAACTGTTCAAACTCTCGCGTATCCGAGCCTGCCTCAAGAATAACGATACGATAACTTTCATAACGACTTTTCAAGGTCGCCTGTAATGCCTGCAGACTGTCCGTTAATTGCAAATACCTGATATCCATTTTTTCTCCGCAGCCGTGAACTTGTCGAAGTTTTCTGAGCGCATTGAAATAATGAATGTTTTTAGAAAAATCGCCACTGTGTGGCTTCTGAGAATAACGTCGGAAAAATTACAACAATTTGATACTTATGGATTCGTCTGACGTTGAAAGGGAAAAATCAAACCAAAAAACCTGGCAGTAACTTCAGTTACATGAAGGAAAAATCGCAGGCACGCGTAGTACTCCTCGCCATGAAAGCCGAAGAGTACTCACAGAATTAACCAAAGGTAATATCAGGCCGGACGCACAACCTTGCCGGTCGCCAGATCGCGGATCAGGCTCGGATTCTTGCGCCCGCCGAGCATCCCGCCCAACACCAGATCGACCTGGCCCCGGAAATACTGCTCGACACGCAAGCGAGTCTTCGCCGCTGGCCGGCCTTGCGGGTTGGCCGATGTCGAGATCAACGGTCCGACCAGCGAGCACAAGTCCCGCACCTGCGGATGATCGCTGACCCGCAGTGCCACGGTGTCATGCACCCCGGTCACCCACTCCGGCAACAGGTTCTGATGTGGCACCAGCCAGGTGTTCGGCCCCGGCCAGGTACTGGCCATGCGGTCGATCCAGTCCTGGGGGAAATCCTCGAACAGGAAATCGAACTGGCGAATGTTGTCGGCGACCAGGATCAATCCCTTGTCCACCGAACGGTTCTTGATCGCCAACAGGCGATCCACCGCTTCTTCATTCCATGGATCGCACCCCAGCCCCCAGACGGCTTCGGTTGGATAGGCAATCACCGCCCCGGCGCGAATCTCTCGTGCGGCTTGTTGCACACGCCAACTGTTGACCATGAAAAACTCTCCGCAAACAGGTTTCGCGCAGTTTACCGATCTTCAATGTAAAACCTAGCTTACCCGCGCAAACCAGCGACCGTTTTCGCACACCGCGCGGCCCTCCATCTCCAGCTCGGTCAATGTCGCCAGTACTTTGGGCAACGCCCAGCCAATGCTGTCAGCCAAACCTTCGCTGGTATGGGGTGCGGCGTGCAACAGCCGCAACAACGGGTTATCGGTACTTGGTGCGGTTGCGGACACCGACAGGTGCTGCCAGCCGCGCAAGGCTTCGAGAATATGTTCGATGGTTTCCACCAGCACCGCGCCATCGCGAATCAATTGGTGGCAACCGCGCGCGCCGGGGTGGTGGATCGAGCCCGGAATCGCGTACACCTCGCGCCCCTGTTCCGCCGCCAGTCGAGCGGTGATCAACGAGCCGCTGGCCACGCTGGCCTCGACCACCAGTACGCCGAGGGACAAACCGCTGATGATCCGGTTGCGTCTGGGGAAGTTGCTCGCCGTCGGCCCGGCGTCCAGTGGAAACTCCGAAATCACCGCACTGCCCGAGGCAATCATCGTGTCCGCCAGCCGCCGGTTGCGCTGTGGATAAAATTTTTCCAGACCGGTGCCCAGCACACCGACCGTTTGCCCGCCGACGTCGAGCGCAGCTTGATGCACAGCGGCATCGATACCCAGCGCCAGGCCACTGGTGACGACGAAACCGGCCCCGGCCAGGCTGCGGGCAAACGCTGTGGCGGTGTCCATGCCCGGGCGCGAAGCGCGGCGACTGCCGACCATCGCCAGTTGTGGTTTTTCCAGGATCAGCGGGTCACCGGCGACAAACAGCAGCGGTGGCGGGTCGGCAATCTGCGTCAGCAATGCCGGGTAGTCCGGCTGGTCCCACATCAGCAAATGCTGGCCCGGGCGCTCTAGCCAGGCCAATGTGCGGCTCGCGCCATCGCGTACTTCAGGACAACGGCGCGCTTCGGCACTTGCCACCGGCAACCCCAGTGAACGCCAGGCACTGGCCGGCGCACTGATGGCTTTGGAGGCGGAGCCGAACGCTTCGAGCAATCGGGCAAAACGTTTCGGGCCGATCTCCGGCAGGCGGTGCAGGCGCAAACGCGCTTCCAGTTCCGCTGGGGAAACCGGCGTACAGACAGGCATCATCATGGATCATCCTTGATCGTTATAAGCCCCGAACCTTTCGGAACAAGCTGTGGATAACTCTGTTGGTAACTTGTGAAGCCAGCTAAGGATTTCGCACCTTGTCCAGCACCGCCAGCGAGCGCGATGCGTTCAATACCAGGCCGTAGCTGAGCTTGTCGTAGGTGCGGAACACCATCAGCAATCCGGCGCGTTCATCAGGGATCTTCAGTGGTTTTCCGGTGATCCGGTCACGCACGGTTTCCCCGGTTTTCATCACCACCAGCACGTTGCCTTCAGCCAGACCGTCGCGCTTGCCCTTGTTCAGGGTCACCACGTCCATTGCGCCGATCTGCGTGACGCCCCGTGGCACATCGATGATCAGGCCGTTGATGTCGCTGGTGGGCGCGCTGGGCATGAAGGTCGAGTTGATCGAACGCTCCTCGCCACTGAACAGACGGTCGCCGAGGCGCACTTCCTGTGTGGTGCGTTGCAGGGCGAGGGTGGCGACGTCGCCCTCGGTGGCGACGATTTCACCGCCGCCGATGTCATCGGCGTTGATCCCCAGAAACTCCTTGCTCTGCGGATCGGTGTAGACCTTGCCCTGGCGGAAGATGCCGTAGACCGTCTGGTTCGGATCGAAATGCCCGCGGGCGAAGATCCGGTCGCCGGTGCCGCTGAGCACCCGCTCTGCATCACCGGCAACGATGTACGGCGCCTTGTCGAAGTCCTCGACCTTGTCGACGATGCGGTTGCTCAGCAGAAAGCTGTTGATGGATTTCAGCGGAATGCTCGGGATCGCCTCGGCGACCGGGCTGCTGCGGATCCGTGGCGACAGCTTGATCGTGCCGCGCGATTCCCCGCGATTGAGGGTCAGGCGTGGCTGACCATTGACGTAACTGAGCGTCAGGGTGTCGCCCGGATAGATCAGGTTGGGGTTTTCGATCTGCGGATTGGCCCGCCACAACTGCGGCCACTGCCAGGGTTCGCGCAGGTACTTTCCGGAGATGTCCCAGAGTGTGTCCCCCGAAACCACCGTGTATTGCTGTGGAAAACCTTCCTTGAGTTGCACTTGCCCGTGCGCGGTGCCGGCCGAGGCCAGAAACAGCAGGGCGAGTAGTGATTTCCTCATGCGGTGAATCCCTTTATCATGTGCGTTCGCGTGAAACGCCAGAGCCCCCGTGGCTCGCTCCCTGCTCTATGCTGAAAAGCAAGGAGCTACGTTTCACAACGGTAGCCTGCATCTTCGGACCCGCCAGGCCATCGCCCGACTTTACCTCACACGTGCAGCAATCAAGCTTATGGCCATTTTGAACATCCTCGAATTTCCGGACCCGCGTCTGCGCACTATCGCCAAACCTGTGGCTGTAGTGGACGACGAAGTGCGTCAGCTGGTCGATGACATGTTTGAAACAATGTATGAAGCGCCGGGCATCGGCCTCGCCGCGACCCAGGTCAACGTGCACAAACGTATCGTCGTGATGGACCTTTCCGAAGACCGCACCGAACCCCGGGTGTTCATCAACCCCGAGTTCGAACCGCTGACCGACGAAATGGAGCAATACCAGGAAGGCTGCCTCTCGGTGCCGGGCTTCTACGAAAACGTCGACCGCCCGCAGAAGGTCAAGATCAAGGCTCTGGACCGTGACGGCCAACCTTACGAACTGATCGCCGAAGGCCTGCTCGCCGTGTGCATCCAGCACGAATGCGACCACCTCAACGGCAAGTTGTTCGTCGATTACCTGTCCACGCTCAAACGCGACCGGATCAAGAAGAAACTGGAAAAGCAGCACCGCCAGAACGCTTGATGCCCCTCTCCAAAGGCTTGCTGCGGCAAGCCTTTTTCTTTTTATGAGATTCCCCCATGACTGAGCCACTGCGCATCGTTTTTGCCGGTACCCCGGAATTCGCCGCCGAACACCTCAAGGCCCTGCTGGACAGCCCTTACGAGATCGTCGCGGTCTACACCCAACCGGATCGTCCGGCCGGTCGTGGGCAAAAACTGATGCCGAGCCCGGTCAAACAGCTCGCCCTGGAAAATAATATCCAGGTGTTGCAGCCGCCAACTCTGCGCAACGCCGACGCTCAGGCCGAGCTCGCTGCGCTCAAGCCGGACTTGATGGTGGTGGTCGCCTACGGCCTGATCCTGCCGCAAGCGGTGCTGGATATTCCGCGCCTGGGTTGCATCAACAGCCACGCCTCGCTGCTGCCGCGCTGGCGCGGGGCGGCGCCGATCCAGCGCGCCGTGGAAGCGGGCGACGCCGAGAGCGGCGTGACCGTGATGCGCATGGAAGCAGGCCTGGACACCGGGCCGATGCTGCTCAAAGTCGTGACCCCGATCAGCGCCGACGACACCGGCGGCAGCCTGCACGACCGTCTTGCCGAAATGGGCCCGCCAGCCGTCGTGCAAGCGATTGCCGGTCTGGCCGCCGGCACTCTGGAAGGCGAAGTGCAGAACGACGACCTCGCCACCTATGCCCACAAACTGAACAAGGATGAAGCGCGCATCGACTGGAGCCGTCCGGCTGTCGAGCTGGAACGTCTGGTCCGCGCCTTCAACCCATGGCCGATCACCCACAGCACGCTCAACGGCGAAGCGCTGAAAGTGCTGGCGGCGACAATGGCCGAAGGCAAAGGCGTACCGGGCACCATCCTCGGCGCCAGCAAGGACGGCCTGCTCGTTGCCTGCGGCGAACAGGCGCTGTGCCTGACCCGCCTGCAATTGCCCGGCGGCAAGGCGCTGAACTTCAGCGATCTGTTCAACAGCCGCCGTGAGAAGTTCGCTGTCGGTACCGTACTGGGCGCAGCGGTGGACGCGCAATGAACCCGCGTCTGGCCGCCGCCAAGGCACTCGCCGCCGTCCTCAGCGGCAAGGCTTCGCTCAACAGCTCCCTGCCGACGCAACTGGACAAGGTCGAGGATCGCGATCGCGGTTTCACCCAGGATCTGGCCTTTGGCACCGCCCGCTGGCAGCCCCGTTTGTCGGCGCTGGCGGAAAAACTGCTGCAGAAGCCGTTCAAGGCTGCCGACGCCGATGTCGAGGCGCTGTTGCTGGTGGGTCTCTATCAGTTGCTCTACACCCGCGTCCCGGCTCACGCCGCCATCGGCGAAACCGTCGGTTGCGCCGACAAGCTGAAAAAGCCGTGGGCCAAAGGTCTGCTCAATGCCGTTCTGCGCAACGCCCAACGTGAACATGAGGCGATCTTCGCCGAACTGGAACGTGATCCGGTGGTGCGCACCGCTCACCCGCGCTGGCTGCAGAAATCCCTCAAGGCCTTCTGGCCTGAGCAATGGGAAGCCATCTGCGAGGCGAACAACGCGCATCCGCCGATGATTCTGCGGGCCAATCGCCGTCATCACAGCCGCGACGCCTACCTCGGTTTGCTGACTGACGCGGGTATCGCCGCGCAGCCATGCACCTTCAGCCGCGACGGCATCGTCCTCGACGCTGCCGCCGACGTGCGCAGCCTGCCGGGCTTCGCCGAGGGCTGGATCAGCGTGCAGGACGAAGCCGCGCAACTGGCCGCCGACCTCCTCGATCTCGCGCCGGGCCAGCGAGTGCTGGACGCCTGCTGCGCACCGGGCGGCAAGACCTGCCACATCCTCGAAGCCGAACCGGCACTGGCCGGTGTAGTGGCGGTGGACCTGGAAGCCAAGCGTCTGGTGCGGGTGAAAGAAAACCTCGAACGCCTCGGCCTGAGCGCCGAACTGATCGCCGCCGACGGTCGCGACACGGCAGCGTGGTGGGACGGCAAACCGTTCCAGCGCATCCTGCTCGACGCACCGTGCTCGGCCACCGGGGTGATCCGTCGCCATCCAGACATCAAGCTGACCCGTCAGGCCGACGACATCGCGGCCCTCGCGCAACTGCAAGGCGAGTTGCTCGACGCGATGTGGAAAACCCTCGAAGTCGGCGGCATCCTGCTCTACGCCACCTGCTCGACCTTGCCGACCGAGAACACCGAAGTCATCGCCGCGTTCCTTGAGCGCACGCCGGGCGCCCGGGAACTGGATCTGGCCACACAGGCCGGGATCAAACAGCCCCACGGTCGCCAGTTGCTGGCCCAGCAGGGCGGGCACGACGGGTTCTACTACGCCAAGCTGATCAAGATCGCTGCCGTGCGCGGCTAAACGGATTCAATGGAGTGACGGGTTGAAAATCATCATCCTCGGTGCAGGGCAGGTCGGCGGTTCGCTGGCTGAACATCTGGCCAGCGAAGCCAACGACATCACCGTGGTCGACACCGATGGCGACCGTCTGCGCGACCTTGGCGACCGTCTGGATATCCGCACCGTGCAGGGCCGGGGCTCGCTGCCGACCGTGCTGCGTCAGGCCGGTGCCGACGACGCCGACATGCTGGTGGCGGTGACCAACAGCGACGAAACCAACATGGTCGCCTGCCAGGTTGCCCATACCCTGTTCCACACCCCGACCAAGATCGCCCGGGTACGCGAAGCCTCGTACCTGACCCGCGAGGAGCAACTGTTCCAGAACGAAGCGATCCCGGTGGATGTGCTGATCAGCCCCGAGCAAGTGGTCACCAACTACATCAAGCGCCTGATCCAGCATCCCGGCGCCTTGCAGGTGATCGACTTCGCCGAGGGCCAGGCGCAACTGGTGGCGGTGCGCGCCTATTACGGCGGGCCGCTGGTGGGGCAGCAACTGCGCCAGTTGCGCGAACACATGCCGAATGTGGAAACCCGCGTCGCCGCCATTTTCCGCCGTGACCGTCCGATTCTTCCTCAGGGCGACACGGTGATCGAGGCCGACGACGAAGTCTTCTTCATCGCCGCCCGTGAGAACATTCGCGCCGTGATGAGCGAAATGCGCCGTCTCGACGAAACCTACAAGCGCATCGTCATCGCCGGCGGCGGGCAGATCGGCGAACGCCTGGCCGAGGCCATCGAAAGCCGTTACCAGGTGAAGATCATCGAGATGAATCCGGCGCGCTGCCGTTATCTCTCGGATACCCTCGACAGCACCGTGGTGCTGCAGGGCAGTGCATCGGATCGCGACCTGCTGCTGGAAGAGAACATTGCCGACGCGGACATCTTCCTCGCCCTGACCAACGATGACGAAGCCAACATCATGTCGTCGCTGCTGGCCAAGCGTCTGGGGGCGAAGAAGGTGATGACGATCATCAACAACCCGGCCTACGTCGACCTGATCCAGGGCGGTGATATCGATATCGCCATCAGCCCGCAACTGGCGACCATCGGCACCTTGCTGGCCCACGTGCGGCGTGGCGATATCGTCAGCGTGCACTCGTTGCGCCGGGGCGCGGCGGAAGCGATCGAAGCGGTGGCCCATGGTGATTCGAAGTCGAGCAAGGTCATCGGCAAGGCCATCGAAAACATCGCCCTGCCGCCGGGCACCACCATCGGCGCAATCATCCGCGATGAAGAAGTGATCATCGCCCACGACGACACGGTGATCGCCGCCGGCGACCACGTGATTTTGTTCCTTGTGGATAAAAAGCATATTCGCGATGTGGAGAAGCTGTTCCACGTGGGCCTGAGTTTCTTCTGACCGACCAAGAGGCGAGACCGATGATCGAATCCCTGGAAAAAATGCTCGCCAAGGGTGTGGATAACTCATTGCTGCGCTTCGGCCTGGGCAAGGGTTATCTGGATCTGGGGGAAAACGCGAAGGCGGCCGAGCATTTCCAGCGTTGCGTCGGCTTCGATCCGAAATACTCGGCAGCGTGGAAACTGTTGGGCAAGGCGCAACTGGCGCAGGGTGATCTGGCGGCTGCGCGGCAGGCATGGGAGCAAGGGCTGGAAGCGGCCAGGGCCCATGGCGACAAGCAGGCCGAGAAGGAAATGACGGTGTTTCTGAAGAAGCTGGAACGGCAGAAGCCGTGACGGCTGTGGATAACCCGTTTTGTCAGGTTATCCACAACTGCACATCGCCGATCAGTACCAGCGCGCCTCACCTGGCGGGCGCTTCTTGAAGCGTTTCATGCTCCACATGTACTGGCTCGGATAAGCCGCCACATAACGCTCGACCACCTGACTCATCGCTGCGCAGGAGGTTTCGGTATCGGTGCTGTACATGGCTTCCGGCGCGGCTTCCAGAATCACCTTGTAGCCGGAACCGTCCGGCAGACGCAGGGCATGCAGGAACACGCCGACAGCCTTGCCACCGGCGAGCATGTTCGGCACGAACTTGCTGGTCAGGGCCTGTGTGGCGAAGAACGGCACGAAGATCCCGGCGGATTCGGCCGGTTCCGGGTCCGCAGGAATACCCACCTGACCGCCCTTGCGCACTTCCTTAATGACACTGAGGATGCCTTCCTTGGTCGACGCCGCCACGCGGTTACCCAGTTGCACCCGCTGTTTGCGCAGCAATTCATCCACAGCCTTGAGCTTCGGCGGACGATAGAAAATGATCGGTTTGCACTGGCTGCAATAGAAATGGTTGAGCACTTCCCAGTTACCCAGGTGGCTGGTAATGCCGACCACGCCTTTGCCCGACGCCAGTGCATCCTTGAGGATGTCGAGGCCTTCGACTTCGCGCACCAGGTCGATGGAACGCTGGGCCGGCCAGATCCAGGCGCAGGCGCTTTCGGTCAGGGACTTGCCGATGTCTTTCAGGCTCTGGCCCACCAGACGCTCACGTTCGGCCGGGTCCATCTGTGGAAAACATTTGGCGAGGTTGATCCGCACCACATCGCGGGAACGGTTGGGGGTTTTCCACATGATCCAGCCGATCGCCGAACCCACGGCCTGCACGGCCCGCCACGGAAGCAGGGCAAACAGCCGCAGAGCGCCAACCAGCATGGCGCCTTTAAACTTTTCCACAGGTCACTCCTGATCTTGTGCTGTGCGCGAGGCGGCCATTCTAACCGGCGTTGACCAGCTGCGCGTAGCGGTCGCAGTCCTGAGTGTGATCCATGACCATGCCCGAGGCCTGCATCAGCGCATAGCAAATGGTCGGGCCGACAAAGGTGAAACCGGCCTTTTTCAGGCCTTTGCTCATGGCCACGGCTTGCGGGGTGATGGCCGGGACTTCGCTGCGATCCTTGAAATGATTGATCACCGGCCGGTTATCCACAAACGACCAGAGGAAGGCCACCGGATCTTCCAGCGCCAGCCACGCCTGGGCATTGCGCCGGGCGGCATTGAGCTTGAGGCGGTTGCGGATGATCCCCGGATCAAGCATCAAGTCATCGATTTCCGCGTCGCTCATCTGCGCCACGCGTTGTACGTCGAAGCCGTACAACACCTCGCGATATCGCTCGCGCTTGCGCAGCACGGTGATCCACGAAAGCCCGGCCTGGAACCCTTCGAGCAAAAGCAACTCGAACAATCCCTGCGCATCGCGTAGCGGCGTGCCCCACTCCTGATCGTGGTAAGCCATGTACAGCGGATCTTCGTTGCACCAAAAGCAGCGTGGCATAAGGCTCCAGGGGGTGGAGGTGCGACTGAATCGGGTATACTCCCGCTCTTTAAATCGCAGCCCAAGAAACAGGTGAATTTCGTGAGCCAGCCTACGCCAGCCGTGCGTACCTTCCAAGACTTGATCCTCGCGCTCCAGCAATACTGGGCCGAGCAAGGTTGTGTGGTACTTCAGCCCTACGATATGGAAGTAGGCGCCGGCACTTTCCACACCGCGACATTCCTGCGTGCCATCGGCCCGGAAACCTGGAACGCCGCTTACGTACAGCCAAGCCGCCGTCCGACTGACGGCCGTTACGGCGAAAACCCGAACCGTCTGCAGCACTACTACCAGTTCCAGGTAGTCCTGAAGCCGAACCCGGACAACTTCCAGGAACTGTACCTGGGCTCCCTCAAGCATGTCGGCCTGGACCCGCTGGTCCACGACATCCGCTTCGTCGAAGACAACTGGGAATCGCCGACCCTCGGCGCCTGGGGTCTGGGCTGGGAAGTCTGGCTGAACGGCATGGAAGTGACCCAGTTCACTTACTTCCAGCAGGCGGGCGGCATCGAGTGCTACCCGGTGACTGGCGAGATCACCTACGGTCTCGAGCGTCTGGCCATGTACCTGCAGGGCGTGGACTCGGTCTACGACCTGGTCTGGGCTGACGGTCCGTTCGGCAAGGTGACCTACGGCGACGTGTTCCACCAGAACGAGGTGGAACAGTCCACCTACAACTTCGAACACGCCAACGTCGACAAGCTGTTCGAACTGTTCGACTTCTATGAAAGCGAAGCCAAGCGCCTGATCGAACTCGACCAGCCGCTGCCGTTGCCGAGCTACGAAATGGTCCTGAAGGCCTCGCACACCTTCAACCTGCTGGATGCGCGCCGGGCAATCTCGGTGACTGCGCGTCAGCAATACATTCTGCGCGTGCGCACCCTGGCGCGTTCCGTCGCCCAAGCCTACCTGCTGGCCCGCGCCAAGCTGGGCTTCCCGATGGCAACCCCGGACCTGCGTGACGAAGTACTGGCCAAGCTGGAGGCTGCACAATGAGTGCTCAAGATTTTCTGGTTGAACTGGGCACCGAAGAACTGCCACCCAAAGCCCTGAACACCCTGGCCGAAGCGTTCCTCGCCGGTATCGACAAGGGCCTGCAGGCTGCCGGTCTGAACTACGAGACCAAAACCGTCTACGCCGCACCGCGTCGTCTGGCTGTGCTGATCACCGCGCTGGCGACCCAGCAGCCGGATCGCAGCATCAACCTCGACGGCCCGCCACGTCAGGCTGCGTTCGATGCCGAAGGCAATCCGACTCAAGCGGCACTGGGCTTCGCCAAGAAGTGCGGCGTCGAGCTGAGCGAAATCGACCAGAGCGGTCCGAAACTGCGCTACAGCCAGAACATCGCCGGCAAGCCGACCGCCAGCCTGCTGCCGACCATCGTCGAAGACTCGCTGAACGACCTGCCGATCCCGAAACGCATGCGTTGGGGTGCACGCAAGGAAGAGTTCGTGCGTCCGACCCAGTGGCTGGTGATGCTGCTCGGCGATCAGGTCATCGACTGCACGATCCTCGCGCAGAAGGCTGGCCGTGAATCCCGTGGCCACCGTTTCCACCACCCGGAAAGCGTGCGCATCGGTTCGCCGTCGAGCTACCTGGCCGACCTGCGTGCCGCTTACGTGCTGGCCGACGCCAACGAGCGTCGCGAGATCATCAGCAAGCGCACCGAAGAGCTGGCGACCCGTCAGGAAGGCACCGCGATCGTGCCGCCGGCGCTGCTCGACGAAGTGACTGCACTGGTCGAGTGGCCGGTGCCGCTGGTGTGCTCGTTCGAGGAACGTTTCCTCGACGTGCCGCAAGAAGCGCTGATCACCACCATGCAGGACAACCAGAAGTATTTCTGCCTGCTGGATGCCGACGGCAAGTTGCTGCCACGTTTCATCACCGTGGCCAACATCGAATCCAAAGACCCGCAGCAGATCATCGCCGGTAACGAGAAGGTGGTTCGCCCACGTCTGACCGACGCCGAGTTCTTCTTCAAGCAGGACAAGAAGCAGAAGCTCGAAGCGTTCAACGATCGCCTGCAGAACGTGGTGTTCCAGGAAAAACTCGGCAGCGTCTACGACAAGGCCGAGCGCGTGTCGAAACTGGCCGCGTACATCGCCGCACGCATCGGCGGCAACGCTTCGTGGGCTGCCCGCGCAGGCCTGCTGTCCAAGTGCGACCTGGCCACCGAAATGGTCGGCGAGTTCCCGGAGATGCAAGGTGTCGCCGGCTACTACTACGCCCTCAATGACGGCGAGCCGGAAGACGTTGCCCTGGCCCTGAACGAGCAGTACATGCCACGCGGTGCCGGCGCTGAACTGCCGGCCACCCTGACCGGTGCGGCCGTGGCCATCGCCGACAAGCTCGACACCCTGGTCGGCATCTTCGGCATCGGCATGCTGCCGACCGGCAGCAAAGACCCGTATGCCCTGCGCCGTGCGGCACTGGGCGTGCTGCGGATCCTGATCGAGAAACAACTGGATCTGGACCTCAACGACGCCGTGGCTTTTGCCGTGAATTCCTTCGGTGCCAAGGTCAAGGCTGCCGGCCTGAACGACGCGGTGCTGGAATTCATCTTCGACCGCCTGCGTGCGCGTTACGAAGACGAAGGCGTGGACGTGGCCACCTACCTGTCGGTACGTGCCCTGAAGCCGGGTTCGGCGCTGGACTTCGACCAGCGTGTGCAGGCGGTGCAGGCCTTCCGCAAACTGCCGGAAGCGGCAGCGCTGGCGGCGGTGAACAAGCGTGTGTCGAACTTGCTGAGCAAAGTGGAAGGCTCCGTGCCGACCGACGTTCAGGCCAAGTACTTCGACAACGCCAACGAGTTCTCGCTGTACTCGGCGATCCAGCAAGCGGACCAGGCAGTACAGCCAATGGCCGCAGCGCGTCAGTACAACGAATCGCTGGCACGCCTGGCCGCCCTGCGCGAGCCGGTCGACGCGTTCTTCGACGCGGTGATGGTCAATGCCGAAGACGCCAATGTACGGGCCAACCGTTACGCGCTGCTGGCGCGTCTGCGTGGCCTGTTCCTGGGCGTTGCCGACATTTCGCTGCTGGGTTGAGGGATTGCTGTTGAAACTGCTGATTCTCGATCGGGACGGAGTGATCAACTACGACTCCGACGCTTACATCAAGTCGGTGGAGGAGTGGATTCCGCTGCCCGGCTCGATCGAAGCGATTGCGCAGTTGAGCAAGGCCGGCTGGACGGTGGCGGTCGCCACCAACCAGTCGGGCATTGCTCGCGGCTACTACGACCTCGCCACCCTCGATGCCATGCACGCGCGCCTGCGCGAACTGGTGGCGGAGCAGGGTGGTGAAGTCGGGCTGATCGTGTATTGCCCGCATGGGCCGGACGAGGGTTGCGAATGTCGCAAGCCGAAACCCGGCATGCTGAAAACCATCGCGCAGCATTACAACGTGGCGCTGACCAATGTCTGGTTCGTCGGCGACAGCCTTGGTGACCTGGAGGCCGCCAAAGCCGTCGATTCACAGCCCGTTTTGGTAAAGACCGGGAAAGGCGAAAAGACTCTGGGCAAGACCCTTCCGGTCGGCACCCTGATTTTTGACGATCTGGCGGCGATTGCCGCAGAACTTATCCACAACTAGAGTACTTCTGAAGTTCCTGACCAGGGATTGATCGGGAGTGCGCTTGAACAGTCGGGCATCGCCCGTAACGGTAAACGTCGCCATGTCGATACTGCAGGCCATCAGAATCTTCCTCTTTTACCTGCTGCTGGGCACCACCGCTCTGCTGTGGTGCAGCCTGAGCTTTTTTATCGCGCCCTTTCTGCCGTTCAAGGCGCGCTATCGCTTCATCAACGTGTACTGGTGCCGCTGCGCCTTGTGGTTGACCAAGGTGTTCCTCGGTATCCGTTACGAAGTCAAAGGCGCAGAAAACGTGCCTGACCGGCCCTGCGTGATTCAATCGAACCACCAGAGCACCTGGGAGACGTTCTTTCTCTCCGCTTATTTCTCGCCCTTGAGTCAGGTGCTCAAGCGCGAATTGCTGTACGTGCCGTTCTTCGGGTGGGCGATGGCCATGCTGCGGCCGATCGCCATTGATCGCGACAACCCGAAAGCTGCGCTCAAGCAAGTTGCGGCAAAGGGTGACGAGCTGCTCAAGGACAATGTCTGGGTGCTGATCTTCCCGGAAGGCACTCGCGTTCCTCATGGCACCATCGGCAAGTTTTCCCGCAGCGGCAGCGCCCTGGCGGTGAATGCGGCACTTCCAGTGCTGCCGATTGCACACAATGCCGGCAAGTTCTGGCCGAAAATCGGCTGGGGCAAAAAGCAGGGTGTGATCACCGTAGTCATCGGTGAACCGATGTATGCCGAAGGATCAGGCCCTCGCGCCATCGCCGATTTGAACGACCGGGTACAGGCCTGGAACGAGCAGGCTCAACGGGAAATGGGTTCGTTGCCACCGGCACCACAAGCCCCGGCAGCCAGCGATCAAGTGACTGTCTGATTTTTGTGGATAACCTGTGTACGGTTTGTTGGCAATATTCCGAAAACAGCGATTAACTGACTGATTTATATATATATTTCTGAAGATGATAAAACACCGTAAAAGGTGCATAAGTTTTTTTCGGAAGTAAGAAAACCGGCTGATATAGCCGGTTTTTTTATGCCTGCTCTTCAACGATCAGCGGCAGCTCAAGACGGAATGTGGTGCCCTGATCGATGACGCTGATGCATTCGATCCGCCCACCGTGGTGATCCACCACGGCTTTGACCATCGACAGACCCAGCCCGACGCCATCGATGCCCTTGGCCGAAGAAAAACGCCGATATTGAGTGAACAGATCGGGCAGCTCTTCAGCCGCAATGCCTTTTCCCTGATCGGTCAGTTCGCAGTGCAGCCAGTCATCATGGCAGCGAACCCGCAACCTGACCGTGGACCCGGCGGGGCTGTACTTGATCGCATTTTCCAGCAGATTGAACAGCGCCCGGGTCAGCAGACCCTGGTCCGCCAGCACCAGACGTTCCTGGGATTGTTCATCCATATCGTTCAACAGCTCGATACGCTTTTGCTGGGCAATGGGCAGCGCCTGATCCAGGACGTCCATTACCAGCATCGCAAACAGACTCGGCTGGAACTGATAGGCCTTGGATTCGGCCCGGGCCAGCAGCACGAAACCGTCGGTCAGCTCCAGCGCTCGACGCACCTGGCGTTCAATCTGCTCGAATAATGGGGAATCTGCCCCGGCCTGATGTCGATGCACATCAAGCAGAGCGAGAATCGCTGAATGTGGCGCACGCAGGTCATGGGACAGAAAACGCAGCAACACGCCGCGCTGCTCTTCGGCGGCACGTTCGGCGCTCAGATCGGTAAGGCTCAGCAGCCAGCCAATCGGCGTGTCGCCGTCCACCGGTAACAATGCGGCGCGTTCCAGCCGCAAGCTGCGCTCCTTGTGATCACGAAACTCCACGAGAGGCAGGTCGGACAACTGTGGATGCGACGCTGTGGATAAATCCGGATAGCCAAGACTCGCCAGGCGATCGAGGACTTCATCACCGACCAGATCACTGCCGAACAAGTCACGCGCCTTGCGGTTGCCCAACAGGATCTGACCTTTGGGATCACTGATCAGGGTCGCAACCGGCAAATACTCCAGGCCATCGGCGATGAAACGCCGGGTGTCACGCGTGCGGCTCATGGCCTGTTCGAGGGCCATGATCTGACCTTGTAACCGGTCGCCACTGGCAAATTGTGCGCGCCGACGCTCGGGGAAAACCTTCGGTTCATCGTCCAGCCGGGACAACTCCCAGCCGAAGTAGGTCAGCACGACACTCAGACGTCGCCAGTTCCAGATCAGATAACCGAACAGCATGCCCAGCACTGCCGGCGTGGGGGACCACCAACGCTGAACTTCCGCCAGGCCGGCGCTGGTCAGCAGCACGCCAACCATGCCGATCAGCGTGAGCCAGAGCGCCAGACGCGGTCGCCACAGCAACAATCCCAGCACGATGGCCACCAGCACGGTAGACAGCACTGCGCCGCTGACAGGTGACGGGTCATGCAGATTGATCTGCGCACGCCAGGACAACAATGCAGTCAGCGGCAACAGCACTAGACTTATCCACACCCACTCGCGCACCAGTTGCCGAAACAGGCGTTGAACCTGACTTTGCACACGGCTTTCGTGGCGGCGTCGGTTAATCATGGAAAACAGGGCAGGGCGGGTTGAATGGTTTCATAGGCGACAGGTCTGAGGACGTAGACCCGAAGAATCATAGCGGCTCACCCCACGGCGTGCCGCTTACTTTCACTGCTTTGGTCGAACCGCCGGTATCGACCACCCATTACCCAAGCGACAAGGAATCCCGCGTATGCGCGTTGCGATACTGGACGATGAACCCGCCGAACTGCGCCGGGTCGAGCAGACCCTGCAACAAATGGCCGAGGCCGGCGAACAGCCCTGGTCGCTGCACAGTTTCGAACGCGGAGAAGACCTGCTGCGGCAACTGCGCCGGGAAACCTTCGACCTGCTGATCCTCGACTGGCAACTGCCCGACCTCACCGGCCTGGCGCTGCTGCGCTGGACCCGAGAGCACATGGAAGCGCCACCGGCCGCCATCATGCTCACCAGCCGTGACGGCGAGAGCGATATCGTCCAGGCGTTGAATGCAGGTGCCGACGACTATGTCAGCAAGCCCTTTCGTCCAAACGAGTTGAAGGCTCGTGTCACCGCCGTATTGCGCCGGCACAGCCATCAGCGCCCGACGGTGGCCAATGTCCTGCGTTTCAATGATCTGGTATTTGATGACGCCGAATTGACCGTTACCCGTGAGGGCAAGCCGATCATGATGACCGAGCGCGAGTATCGCCTCGCACATTGCCTGTTCAGTAACTTGGGTCGGCCGTTGTCGCGGGACTATCTATACGAAAGGTTCTGGCCCCACGAAGAAATGGCGTCATCGCGACCACTGGATACTCATATCTATCGGCTGCGTAACAAGCTGGGGCTGACGGCGGATCGGGGTTGGCAGCTGCTGACGATTTATGGGTATGGGTATCGGTTGGAGAGTGTGGCGGCAGGGGAATGAATCGCAGGCAATAAAAAAGGCCAACGCTTTTGCGTTGGCCTTTTCGTTGGCGCCGACCGGGATCAGAAATCCAGGTTGGACACCGCCAGAGCATTGCTCTCGATGAAG
Source organism: Pseudomonas sp. MWU12-2029 (assembly GCF_023242425.1). Taxonomy (NCBI): domain Bacteria; kingdom Pseudomonadati; phylum Pseudomonadota; class Gammaproteobacteria; order Pseudomonadales; family Pseudomonadaceae; genus Pseudomonas; species Pseudomonas sp. MWU12-2029. Next base: position 116,885 of record NZ_JALJDY010000008.1, read on the forward strand.
TCACGGCGAGGCTCGACCGCATCACCCATCAGGGTGTTGAAGATCTGGTCTGCGCCGATGGCGTCTTCGATGGTGACTTTCAGCATGCGGCGCACGCTTGGGTCCATGGTGGTTTCCCACAGCTGATCCGGGTTCATCTCGCCCAGACCTTTGTATCGCTGAATGGTGTGGCGCTTGGTGCTTTCGGCCATCAGCCAGTCCAGGGCTTCCTTGAACTCGGTGACCGCTTTCTTGCGCTCGCCACGCTGGATGTACGCGCCTTCGTCGAGCAGGGTACTCAGTTGAGCGCCGAGGGTGACGACAGTCTTGTAGTCGTTGCTGCCGAAGAAGTCGCGGTTGAAGGTGACGTAGTTCGACAGGCCGTGGGAGATCAGTTCGACCTCTGGCAGCCACACGCCACGTTCGCGGTCTTCACGCAGGCTGGCCTTGTAGACCAGGCCGGACTTCTCGACGGTGCGCAGACGGACTTCGTACTGGGCCAGCCAGTCTTGCATCTTGGCATGGTCGCCGAGCATTTCCAGGCTCACGGCCGGCAGGTAGATGAAGTGCTCGGTCAGCTCCTGCGGGTACAGACGCGACAGACGCTTGAGGGTCTTCATCACCATGCGGAAGTCGTTCACCAGACGTTCCAGCGCTTCGCCGGAAATGCCCGGGGCGTCTTCGTTCAGGTGCAGGCTCGCATCTTCCAGGGCCGACTGCGTCATGTACTCTTCCATGGCGTCGTCGTCTTTGATGTATTGCTCTTGCTTGCCTTTCTTGACCTTGTACAGCGGCGGCTGGGCAATGTAGATGTAGCCGCGTTCGATCAGCTCAGGCAGCTGACGGAAGAAGAAGGTCAGCAGCAGGGTACGGATGTGCGAACCGTCGACGTCAGCATCGGTCATGATGATGATGTTGTGATAGCGCAGTTTGTCGATGTTGTACTCTTCGCGACCGATACCGCAGCCCAGTGCGGTGATCAGGGTGCCCACTTCCTGGGACGAGATCATCTTGTCGAAACGGGCTTTCTCGACGTTGAGGATCTTGCCCTTCAGCGGCAGGATGGCCTGGGTCTTGCGGTTACGTCCCTGCTTGGCAGAGCCGCCCGCGGAGTCACCTTCCACAAGGTACAGTTCGGACAGCGCCGGGTCTTTTTCCTGGCAGTCAGCGAGCTTGCCCGGCAGGCCGGCGATGTCCAGCGCACCTTTGCGGCGGGTCATCTCACGGGCCTTGCGCGCCGCTTCACGGGCACGGGCGGCGTCGATCATCTTGCCGACGACCAGCTTGGCTTCGTTCGGGTTTTCCAGCAGGAAGTCCGAGAAGTACTTGCCCATTTCCTGTTCGACCGCGGTCTTCACTTCGGAGGACACCAGCTTGTCTTTGGTCTGGGAGCTGAACTTCGGATCCGGCACCTTCACCGAAATGATCGCAGTCAGGCCTTCACGGGCGTCGTCACCGGTGGTGGCGACTTTGTGTTTCTTCGCCAGACCTTCCTGCTCGATGTAGTTGTTCAGGTTACGCGTCAGTGCGGAACGGAAGCCCACCAGGTGGGTACCGCCGTCGCGCTGCGGAATGTTGTTGGTGAAGCACAACAGGTTCTCGTTGAAGCTGTCGTTCCACTGCAGGGCGATTTCCACGCCGATGCCATCTTCACGCTGGATGTTGAAGTGGAACACCTGGTTGACCGCAGTCTTGTTGGTGTTCAGGTATTCAACGAACGCACGCAGGCCGCCTTCGTACTTGAACAGCTCTTCCTTGCCGCTGCGCTCGTCCTTGAGGACGATACCGACACCGGAGTTGAGGAAGGACAGTTCACGAATACGCTTGGCCAGAATGTCCCAGCTGAAGTGAATGTTCTTGAAGGTTTCCTTGGAAGCCTTGAAGTGAATCTGGGTGCCGGTGGTTTCGCTGTCGCCAACGATCGCCATCGGTGCCTGAGGTACGCCGTGGACGTAAGTCTGTTCCCAGATCTTGCCGCTGCGGCGAACGGTCAGGACCAGCTCTTCGGACAGCGCGTTCACTACCGAAACACCTACACCGTGCAGACCGCCGGATACCTTGTAGGAGTTGTCGTCGAACTTACCGCCGGCGTGGAGGACGGTCATGATGACCTCGGCGGCGGATACGCCTTCCTCTTTGTGTACGTCTACCGGGATGCCTCGGCCGTTGTCTTTAACGGTGATGGACTCATCCGGGTGGATGATGATGCTGATGTCGTCGCAATGGCCGGCGAGGGCTTCGTCGATCGAGTTGTCGACCACCTCGAACACCATGTGGTGCAGACCGCTGCCATCGTCGGTGTCACCAATGTACATACCGGGACGTTTGCGCACGGCATCCAGGCCTTTCAGCACTTTAATGCTCGATGAGTCGTACGTATTTTCTTCGCTCAATGCCTTCACTCCCGATGGTCGTGGGTCTGGGTGATACGGCCCTGTTCCACGTGGAACAGAGCGACTGGCGTTTCCGTCTGCCAGCCTTCCCTCAATAATTCGTGATCTACACAGGTGATAAAAACCTGGCAGCGTAAGTCTTCCAGCAAGCGGCACAGCGCGCGACGGTGGCTCTCGTCCAGCTCGGACGGCAAGTCATCCACCAGATAAATACACTGACCGCGCCGGGCCTGGCTCACCAGATGCCCCTGGGCAATGCGCAACGCACAGACCACCAGCTTCTGCTGACCCCGGGACAAGATGTCCGCGGCATTGTGTGCGCCCAATCTAAGACGCAAGTCAGCGCGTTGCGGTCCGGCCTGGGTATGACCCATCTGCTGGTCCCGCTGCAGGGATCCGGCAAGTACGGCACTCAATTCCCGATCCTTGTCCCAGCCTCGGTAATAGCTGAGCGTCAAACCTTCGAGCTCAACCAGTTCGCTCAAGGTTTGTTCAAAGACTGGTTTCAAGGCTTTGATGTAAGCGCGGCGGTATTCATCGATTTCAGCGCTGGCCTGGCACAGTTCCCTGTCCCAAACCGCTTGCGAAACGGCGTCAAGTGTACCATGCCGCAGCCAGGAGTTTCTCTGGCGCAAGGCCTTCTGCAAACGCTGCCAGGTGGCCATGAACCGCGGTTCGACGTGGAACACGCCCCAGTCCAGGAACTGCCGGCGGATCTTCGGTGCCCCCTCCAGCAGACGAAAACTGTCGGGGTTGATCAACTGCAGCGGCAGGATCTCCGCCAGTTGTGCCGCGCTGCGGGCATTCTGGCCGTCGATGCGAATCTGGAACTCGCCCTGACGGTCGCGAGAGATCCCCAATGCGCTATGGCCACCCTCGGCGAGCTCGACCTGCCCGAATACGGTACAGGCGAGTTGCTCATACTGGATGACCGGCAACAGCCGCGTGCTACGGAACGAACGGGCAAGCCCCAGCAGATGAATGGCTTCCAGAACACTGGTTTTGCCGCTGCCGTTGGCGCCGTAAAGAATGTTGATTCGGGAGGAGGGGGAGAAGGTCACCGGGTGCAGATTGCGCACCGCGGTGACCGAGACGCGACTTAGCGACATCCAGAGTCAGCTGATTACAGACGCATCGGCATGACAACGTAAGCCGAATCGTCGTTGTCGGACTCTTGTACCAGCGCACTGCTGTTGGAGTCGGACAGGATCAGACGAACCTGCTCGGTGGTCATCACGCCCAGCACGTCGAGCAGATAGCTCACGTTGAAGCCGATTTCCAGGGAGCCGCCGTTGTATTCCACACCTACTTCTTCTTCCGCTTCTTCCTGCTCCGGGTTATTGGCCTGGATTTTCAGCTGACCGCTGGCCAGTTGCAGACGGATACCGCGGTACTTCTCGTTGGACAGAATCGCGGTACGGCTGAACGCTTCGCGCAGCGCCTGACGATCGCCCAGTACCAGCTTGTCGCCGCCCTTCGGCAGAACGCGCTCGTAGTCAGGGAACTTGCCGTCGACCAGCTTCGAAGTGAAGGTGAATTCACCCGTGGTAGCACGAATGTGGTGCTGACCCAGGACGATGCTGACGTTGCCGTCCGGCTCGGTGAGCAGACGTGCCAGTTCGAGAATACCTTTGCGCGGCACGATCACTTGATGGCGATCCTGCTGACCGATGTCGGCCTGCATTGAGCACATGGCCAGACGGTGACCGTCGGTAGCCACGGCGCGAATCACACCGGTGGACACTTCCAGCAACATACCATTGAGGTAGTAACGCACATCCTGCTGGGCCATGGCGAAACTGGTGCGCTCGATCAGGCGACGCAGCTTGCTCTGATCCAGGCTGGTGGTCAGCGAACCCGGGCCTTCTTCCACAGTCGGGAAGTCATTGGCCGGCAGGGTCGACAGAGTGAAGCGGCTACGGCCAGCTTTCACCACAAGCTTCTGCTCGTCGACCTTGATGTCGATCAGCGCGTCGTTCGGCAGGCTTTTGCAAATATCCATCAGCTTGCGCGCAGGCACGGTGATGGAACCTGTTTCAGCCGGCTCTTCGAGTTGCACGCGACCGACCAGCTCGACTTCCAGGTCGGTACCGGTCAGCGACAGCTGCTGGCCATCGACGACCAACAGCACGTTGGACAGTACCGGCAAGGTCTGTCGGCGCTCGACGACGCCTGCGACCAGTTGCAGGGGTTTCAACAGGGCTTCGCGTTGAATGGTGAAATGCATGGTCTAGTCCCTTGCCTTAATAAGCTGCGCTGGTGTTCATCAAGTGGTCAGTGTACGCAGCAGGTTCTTGTAGTCCTCGCGGATGTCCGCGTCGGATTCCTTAAGTTCGTTGATCTTGCGGCAGGCGTGCAACACCGTCGTATGGTCACGACCGCCAAACACATCGCCGATTTCCGGCAGGCTGTGGTTGGTCAGTTCCTTGGACAGAGCCATGGCGACCTGACGCGGGCGAGCGACCGAACGCGAACGGCGCTTGGACAGCAAGTCGGAGATCTTGATCTTGTAGTACTCGGCGACGGTGCGCTGAATGTTATCCACAGAGACCAGTTTGTCCTGCAATGCCAACAGGTCCTTCAGGGATTCGCGAATCAGCTCGATGGTGATGTCGCGGCCCATGAAGTGCGAGTGGGCGATCACGCGTTTCAGCGCGCCTTCCAGCTCACGGACGTTGGAGCGAATTCGCTGGGCGATGAAGAACGCCGCATCGTGTGGCAACTCGACTTTGGCCTGGTCGGCCTTCTTCATCAAGATGGCGACGCGGGTTTCCAGCTCCGGCGGCTCGACGGCGACCGTCAGGCCCCAGCCGAAGCGGGATTTGAGGCGCTCTTCAAGGCCTTCGATTTCTTTCGGGTAGCGGTCACTGGTGAGAATGACCTGCTGGCCACCTTCAAGCAGGGCGTTGAAGGTGTGGAAAAACTCTTCCTGGGAGCGCTCCTTGCGGGCGAAGAACTGAATGTCGTCGATCAGCAGGGCGTCCACCGAACGGTAGAAACGCTTGAACTCGTTGATCGCGTTCAGTTGCAGCGCCTTGACCATGTCGGCCACGAAACGCTCGGAATGCAGGTACACGACCTTGGCATTCGGGTTCTTCTTTAACAGGTGGTTACCCACCGCGTGCATCAAGTGCGTTTTACCCAGACCGACGCCGCCATAAAGGAAGAGCGGGTTGTAGCCGTGCTTGGGGTTGTCTGCCACTTGCCATGCCGCCGCACGGGCGAGCTGGTTGGATTTACCTTCGACGAAGTTCTCGAAGGTAAAGGTGCGATTCAGGTAACTGGTGTGCTTGAGCGCACCCTCGACCTGCACGGTGCGCTGTTCGGCACGCACTGGCGCTTGCTGGGAGGCGGCGCCTGCCATCGGATCGAAACTGTCGCGGGAAGGCTCTTCGCTGACTTCCTCGGTTTTCTGCGTCGCACGCTTGGCCGGGGTTGGAGCCGGCGCTGGTGCCGGAGCGCTGACGGGTGCGGCATTGGCCTGAGCCAGGGATGCAGCAGCGGCGGCCAACGGTGCATTCGGCGCAGCACGCGGCGCAGAACTGCGTTTGCTGCCTATTAATAAGGAGAGCGACGGTGCGAGGCCATTGCCATGCTCATCCAGCAGTTCAAGGACGCGCCCCAGGTACTTTTCGTTGACCCAGTCCAGAACAAAACGGTTCGGTGCGTAGACACGCAACTCGTCGCCTTCGGCTTCGACCTGTAATGGACGGATCCAGGTGTTGAATTGTTGGGCTGGCAGCTCTTCGCGCAAAAGCTCCACGCACTGCTGCCAAAGTTCCACTGACACGGAAATCCCCTAAGTTGAAAGCCGGTGAGGCAAAAACAAGCGGCCATTGTAGCGGCGGGACGTTCACTTATCCACATGCAGGTTGCCCGGTGGACATGATTTATCAATGCCTTAACCGGTGAAAAAGCGACCGACGGTGTGTGAATAAGCTCTGTGGATAACCTTAGCTGAGGGCACTGGACAACTGGGGGCGAAACTCGGTGGATAACGCGCCTGTGGATAACAGCGCTTTCCACACACAGGTTATCCGATAGCGCAGCACAGGCTGAACACGGTTTTCCACCGTAGTTGTCATTCTCTGTACATCACGCCGAACAAGGTCTGAAAGCAGTTATCCACAGAAGAAGGCGGTCCTAGCTTTTACAAGCTTTACAGAAAAGCTTTAAATAATTCCCTTCTTTATTTTTATGTCTGGCAGACAAGGTTTCGATCCTGGAGGCATCAGAGATCTATTTATAAGGAAACGTTGGTTGGAAATTGACCTATTGCCTTGCTTTCTCTAGAATCCCCGGTCTCTTAAAACGGGGGCCATTCCGGCCCGTTGTGGACGAACCAGGTAACACGACATGAAACGTACTTTCCAACCAAGCACTATCAAACGCGCTCGTACCCACGGTTTCCGTGCTCGCATGGCTACCAAGAACGGTCGTGCCGTACTGTCGCGTCGTCGCGCCAAAGGCCGCGCACGTCTGGCAGTTTGATAATCCGGCACTGGAGGTGAGTCAGGACTTCAGTCGGGAAAAGCGTCTGCTTACTCCCCGGCATTTCAAGGCAGTCTTTGACTCCCCTACCGGCAAGGTTCCGGGGAAAAATCTCCTGCTCCTTGCACGCAACAACGATCTCGATCACCCCCGTCTTGGACTGGTTATCGGGAAAAAGAGCGTGAAGCTCTCCGTTGAGCGCAATCGCCTCAAACGTCTGATGCGCGAATCGTTTCGCCTGCACCAGGATTCACTGGTCGGCTGGGACATCGTTATCGTCGCGCGCAAAGGTTTGGGGGACGTAGAAAACCCCGAATTGATTCAGCATTTCGGCAAACTCTGGAAGCGTCTGGCACGCAACAAGCCGGTACCAGCAGTCAAAACCGAAACTGTAGGGGTAGACAGTCCAGATGCGTAAACTGGCACTCGTTCCGATCCAGTTTTACCGCTACGCCATTAGTCCCTTGATGGCCAGTCACTGTCGTTTCTACCCCAGTTGTTCTTGCTACGCGTATGAAGCCATCGAAAATCATGGCCTTCTGCGCGGTGGCTGGCTGACCTTTCGTCGTTTAGGTCGCTGTCATCCGTGGAATCCCGGTGGTTATGACCCGGTTCCACCTATCCCTACCTCCCGTTCTTCTTCGATGGCCGAGTAATCATGGATATCAAACGCACGATCCTGATCGTCGCCCTGGCAATCGTGTCCTATGTCATGGTTCTTAAATGGAACCAGGACTATGGTCAGGCTGCCCTGCCGACTCAGAATGTTGCTTCCAGTACGACTACATCCGGTTTGCCGGACACCGCCACTGGCAATAACGCTGCAGCCAGTGACGATATTCCGCGCGCCGCAAGCGATACCAGCGCACCTGCCGAAACGCCGGTCGCCGCCAGCAAGGATCTGATCCAGATCAAAACCGACGTGCTCGATCTGGCGATCGATCCACAGGGTGGCGATGTTGCTCAACTGACCTTGCCGCTGTATCCACGTCGTCAGGATCGTCCGGACGTTCCGTTCCAGCTGTTCGACAACGGCGGCGAGCGTATCTATCTGGCGCAAAGCGGTCTGATCGGCACCAACGGTCCGGACGCCAGCCCGGCCGGTCGCCCGATCTACTCCTCGGAGAAGAAGACTTATCAACTGGCTGACGGTCAGGACCAATTGGTCGTCGACCTGAAGTTCAGCAAGGACGGCGTCAACTACATCAAGCGTTTCACCCTGAAACGTGGCCTGTATGACGTGACCGTGACTTATCTGATCGACAACCAGAGCGCGCAGCCCTGGTCCGGTTCGATGTTTGCTCAGCTGAAACGCGATGCAAGCGCCGATCCTTCGTCGACCACTGCTACCGGCACCGCGACTTACCTGGGTGCCGCCCTGTGGACAAGTTCCGAGCCGTACAAGAAAGTGTCCATGAAAGACATGGACAAAGGTCAGCTCAAGGAAACCGTCACCGGTGGCTGGGTTGCCTGGCTGCAACACTACTTCGTGACGGCATGGGTTGCTCCGAAGGGCGAAAACAACATCGTCCAGACCCGTAAAGACAGCAAAGGTAACTACATCATCGGTTACACCGGTCCTTCGCTGACCGCTGCACCGGGTGCAAAAGTCGAGACCAGTGCTGTTCTGTACGCCGGTCCGAAAAGCCAGGCTGTATTGAAAGAGTTGTCCCCAGGTCTGGAACTGACCGTCGACTACGGCATTCTGTGGTTCATTGCCCAGCCGATCTTCTGGCTGCTGCAACATATCCACGCCATTGTCGGCAACTGGGGCTGGTCGATCATCTTCCTGACCATGCTGATCAAAGGGCTTTTCTTCCCTCTGTCGGCCGCCAGCTACAAGTCGATGGCCCGCATGCGTGCCGTGGCGCCGAAACTGGCTGCACTGAAAGAGCAACATGGCGATGACCGGCAGAAAATGTCGCAAGCCATGATGGAGCTGTACAAGAAAGAGAAGATCAATCCGCTGGGTGGCTGCTTGCCGATCCTCGTGCAGATGCCGGTTTTCCTTTCCCTGTACTGGGTTCTGCTGGAAAGCGTGGAAATGCGCCAGGCGCCGTTCATGCTGTGGATTACCGACCTGTCGATCAAGGATCCGTTCTTCATCCTGCCGATCATCATGGGCGCGACCATGTTCATCCAGCAGCGTCTGAACCCGACTCCTCCGGATCCGATGCAGGCGAAGGTCATGAAAATGATGCCAATCATCTTCACCTTCTTCTTCCTGTGGTTCCCGGCGGGTCTGGTGCTGTACTGGGTTGTGAACAACTGCCTGTCGATTGCCCAACAGTGGTACATCACGCGTAAGATCGAAGCGGCGACGAAAAAAGCCGAGGCGTAACTTACTCTGTGGATAACACCACTCAAAACGCCCCCTAGTGGGGCGTTTTGCTATCTGCCATTTTTGTCTGGATACCGGTTTATGAGCGCACCTCGTGAAACCATCGCAGCCGTCGCTACCGCCCAGGGCCGTGGCGGCGTGGGCATCGTTCGAATTTCCGGGCCGCTGGCCAGCGTTGCGGCCAAGGCCATCAGCGGCCGTGAACTGAAGCCACGGTTCGCCCACTACGGCCCGTTCTTCAGTGACGATCAACAGGTTCTCGATGAAGGTCTGGCGCTGTATTTCCCCGGGCCGAACTCGTTCACCGGTGAAGATGTGCTGGAACTGCAGGGCCACGGCGGTCCGATCGTCCTCGACATGTTGCTCAAACGTTGTCTGGAACTGGGTTGCCGTCTGGCCCGTCCGGGGGAATTCAGCGAACGCGCCTTCCTCAATGACAAACTCGACCTGGCTCAGGCCGAGGCCATTGCCGACCTGATCGAAGCAAGTTCTGCACAGGCTGCACGTAATGCCTTGCGTTCCTTGCAAGGTGCATTTTCCCAACGTGTGCATAACCTCACCGAACAACTGATAGGTCTGAGGATTTACGTCGAGGCAGCCATCGATTTCCCGGAAGAAGAGATCGATTTTCTCGCCGATGGCCATGTATTGAGCATGCTCGACAAGGTACGCGACGAGTTATCCACCGTCCTGCGTGAAGCCGGGCAGGGTGCGCTGCTGCGTGATGGCATGACGGTGGTGATTGCAGGTCGTCCGAATGCCGGCAAGTCCAGTCTGTTGAATGCACTGGCCGGACGAGAAGCCGCCATCGTGACGGAAATCGCCGGCACGACCCGGGATATCCTGCGCGAACATATCCACATCGATGGCATGCCGCTGCATGTCGTGGATACCGCCGGTTTGCGTGATACCGACGACCATGTGGAAAAGATTGGTGTCGAACGTGCGTTGAAAGCCATTGGCGAAGCCGATCGGGTACTGCTGGTGGTCGACGCCACAGCGCCGGAAGCTGCCGATCCGTTCGCGTTGTGGCCCGAATTCCTTGAAACCCGGCCAGATCCGGCAAAGGTCACCCTGATTCGCAATAAAGCGGATCTCACCGGTGAAGCGATTGCCCTGGAAGTCAGCGACGATGGCCATGTAACTATCAGCCTGAGCGCCAAGGCTGCCGGCGAAGGCCTGGATCTGCTTCGCGATCACCTCAAGGCCTGCATGGGTTACGAGCAGACCTCGGAAAGCAGCTTCAGCGCACGCCGCCGCCACCTGGAAGCACTGCGTCATGCCAGCGCGGCCCTGGAACACGGTCGTGCACAGCTTACTCTGGCAGGGGCTGGCGAACTGTTGGCGGAAGATCTGCGTCAGGCTCAGCAGTCCCTCGGGGAAATTACCGGGGCGTTCAGCTCCGATGATCTGCTCGGACGGATCTTTTCCAGCTTCTGCATCGGTAAATAACCCTTCTGTTGTCCACAGACAGGTCCATTCGCGACCTGTCTGTTTCTCCTTTTCGAATTCCTTCCTTTCCAGTGCCGGGCAGATTCCTTCTCCCTGAGCGGATTTCCCCTGCCCGCTGCATGCTCATTCATCCGATTTCTGTGGATTAAGCCCTGTGAATAACTGCCGCTGAGGGCAGTTGATAACAGGGCCTGAAAACTGAACATAACTGCCTCTGTGGATAACCAACCCATTCATCCACAGGCTTACACCGGTTATCCAAGGGCCTCATGGCCACATGAGCACAGGGTTTTGAATCTCTGTACATATTGAAAATAAAGGTCTGTAGCAATCTATCCACAGAAATCATGGGCAGTAAGAATAAGCTTTAAAACAAAGGTTTTATAAATTTCTCTCTTTTTTATTCTTTTAACCGCGAGTTCTCCACAGCTGGTTAAATTTTGTGCAAAGGGTTCTTTAGGAAGGGCGAAGTCCCTATACTTGTCGACCAGGTCCAGAAACCTGATCTCAAACTATTCCTGAATTACCTACTTAAGCAGGCACGAGGTGCGTGGTGGATTTCCCTTCCCGTTTTGAAGTGATCGTCATCGGCGGCGGTCATGCCGGTACCGAGGCAGCACTGGCCTCAGCACGCATGGGTGCAAAAACCCTTCTGCTGACGCATAACGTGGAAACCCTCGGTGCCATGAGTTGCAACCCGGCCATCGGCGGCATCGGCAAAAGCCATCTGGTCAAGGAAATCGACGCCCTCGGCGGCGCGATGGCCATGGCCACCGATCTGGGCGGCATCCAGTTTCGCGTGTTGAACAGCCGTAAAGGCCCGGCCGTACGTGCAACCCGTGCACAAGCCGACCGGATTCTTTACAAGGCCGCTGTCCGCGAAATCCTGGAAAACCAGCCGAACCTGTGGATATTTCAACAAGCCGCCGACGACCTGATCGTCGAGCAGGAACAAGTACGCGGTGTCGTCACACAAATGGGTCTGCGTTTCTTCGCCGATTCCGTGGTGTTGACCACCGGTACCTTCCTGGGCGGACTTATCCACATCGGTTTGCAGAATTTTTCCGGCGGTCGTGCCGGTGATCCGCCGTCGATCGCCCTGGCGCATCGTCTGCGCGAACTGCCGCTGCGTGTCGGTCGCCTGAAAACCGGTACGCCACCGCGTATCGACGGCAAGTCTGTGGATTTCTCGGTCATGACCGAGCAACCAGGCGATACGCCGATCCCGGTGATGTCGTTCATGGGCAACAAGGAACAACATCCACGGCAAGTCAGTTGCTGGATCACCCACACCAACGCCCGTACCCACGAAATCATCGCCGCGAACCTCGATCGTTCGCCGATGTATTCCGCTGCCGGCGAAATCGAAGGCATCGGCCCGCGTTATTGCCCGTCGATCGAAGACAAGATCCACCGCTTTGCCGACAAGGAAAGCCATCAGGTGTTCATCGAGCCGGAAGGCCTGACCACCCATGAGCTGTATCCGAACGGGATATCCACAAGCCTGCCGTTCGACGTGCAATTGCAGATCGTGCAGTCGATTCGCGGCATGGAAAACGCGCACATCGTGCGTCCGGGTTATGCGATCGAGTACGACTACTTCGATCCGCGTGACCTGAAGTACAGCCTGGAAACCAAAGTCATCGGCGGTCTGTTCTTTGCCGGCCAGATCAACGGCACCACCGGTTACGAAGAAGCCGGCGCCCAAGGTTTGCTGGCCGGCGCCAACGCCGCACTGCGTGCCAAAGGCAAAGAAGCCTGGTGCCCGCGTCGCGATGAAGCGTACATCGGGGTATTGGTTGACGACCTGATCACCCTCGGTACCCAAGAGCCGTACCGTATGTTCACTTCCCGTGCCGAGTACCGCCTGATCCTGCGTGAGGACAACGCCGACCTGCGTCTGACCGAAAAAGGTCGCGAACTGGGTCTGGTCGATGACGCGCGCTGGGCGGCGTTCTGCAAGAAGCGCGAAAACATCGAGCTGGAAGAGCAGCGTCTGAAAAGCACCTGGGTTCGCCCGGGCACCCAGCAGGGCGATGCGATTGCGGAAAAATTCGGTACGCCGCTGACTCACGAATACAACCTGCTCAATCTCTTGAGCCGTCCGGAAATCGACTACGCTGGTCTGGTCGAAGTGACCGGGCAGGGCGCCGAAGATCCACAGGTCGCCGAGCAGGTCGAGATCAAGACCAAATACGCCGGTTACATCGACCGTCAACAGGACGAAATCGCCCGTCTGCGTGCAAGCGAAGACACGAAACTGCCTGTGGATATCGATTACACCAACATTTCCGGTCTCTCCAAGGAGATCCAGAGCAAGCTGGGTGCCACGCGTCCCGAGACGCTGGGCCAGGCTTCGCGGATCCCGGGTGTGACCCCGGCAGCGATTTCGCTGTTGATGATTCATTTGAAAAAACGCGGCGCGGGCCGTCAGTTGGAGCAAAGCGCTTGAGTTCTAAGGTCACTTCGCAACACGCCGAAGAGTTATCCACAGGAGCCCGCGAGCTCGGTGTCAACCTCACTGAAACCCAGCACGAACTGCTGCTGGGTTATCTGGCCCTGTTGATCAAATGGAACCAGGCCTACAACCTGACCGCCGTTCGCGATCCGGACGAAATGGTTTCCCGTCACCTGCTCGATAGCCTCAGTGTGATGTCGTTCATCGAAAACGGTCGCTGGCTGGATGTCGGCAGCGGCGGAGGCATGCCGGGGATCCCTCTGGCGATCCTGTATCCGGACTCGCAGGTGACCTGCCTGGACAGCAACGGCAAGAAAACCCGCTTCCTGACTCAGGTCAAACTCGAACTCAAACTGGATAACCTGCAAGTTATCCACAGTCGCGTCGAAGCGTTCCAGCCTGCACAGCCATTCAACGGGATCATTTCCCGGGCATTCAGCAGCATGGAGAACTTCACCAACTGGACTCGCCACCTCGGCGATGCCGATACGCGCTGGCTGGCAATGAAGGGCGTCCATCCGGCCGATGAGCTGGTAGCATTGCCGGCAGACTTCAAACTCGATAGCGAACACGCCCTGGCCGTACCCGGTTGCCAAGGCCAACGCCATCTGCTGATACTGCGCCGCACGGCATGATTGGGAACACAAGCAAGAATGGCTAAGGTATTCGCGATAGCGAACCAGAAGGGTGGTGTGGGCAAGACCACCACCTGCATCAACCTCGCAGCATCCCTGGTCGCGACCAAGCGCCGGGTGCTGTTGATCGATCTCGATCCACAGGGCAACGCCACCATGGGTAGCGGTGTGGATAAACATGGCCTGGAAAACTCGGTCTACGACCTGCTGATCGGCGAATGCGATCTGGCTCAGGCCATGCACTTCTCGGAACACGGTGGTTATCAACTGCTGCCGGCCAACCGGGATCTGACGGCGGCCGAAGTGGTGCTGTTGGAAATGCAGATGAAGGAAAGTCGTCTGCGCAGCGCGTTGGCGCCGATCCGTGAAAACTACGATTACATCCTGATCGACTGCCCGCCGTCGCTGTCGATGCTCACACTGAACGCACTGGTCGCGGCTGACGGGGTCATTATCCCCATGCAATGCGAGTACTTTGCGCTCGAAGGTTTGAGCGACCTTGTGGATAACATCAAGCGCATCGCCGAACTGCTGAACCCGAACCTGAAAGTCGAAGGCCTGCTGCGGACCATGTATGACCCGCGCCTGAGCCTGATGAACGACGTATCGGCCCAGCTCAAGGAACACTTCGGCGACCAGCTGTACGACACCGTCATCCCGCGCAACATCCGTCTGGCCGAAGCACCGAGCTACGGCATGCCGGCGCTGGCCTACGACAAGCAATCGCGTGGCGCGCTGGCCTATCTGGCCCTGGCGGGCGAGATGGTTCGCCGTCAGCGCAAAAATTCACGCATCGCCGCTGCCCAGCCAACTTAAGGAATCCCCATGGCCGTCAAGAAACGAGGTCTCGGACGAGGACTGGATGCACTGCTGAGCGGTCCGACTGTCAGCTCGCTGGAAGAACAGGCGGCACAGGCTGACAGCCGTGAGTTGCAGCACCTGCCGCTGGACCTGCTCCAGCGCGGCAAGTATCAGCCACGCCGGGACATGGATCCGCAGGCGCTGGAAGAACTGGCGCAGTCGATCAAGACTCAAGGCGTGATGCAGCCGATCGTGGTTCGCCCGATTGGTGGCGGTCGCTTTGAAATCATCGCCGGTGAGCGCCGCTGGCGTGCCAGCCAGCAGGCCGGGCAGGAAACCATTCCGGCCATGGTCCGTGATGTGCCGGATGAAACCGCGATCGCCATTGCGCTGATCGAGAACATCCAGCGTGAAGACCTGAATCCGATCGAAGAGGCGGTTGCCCTGCAGCGCCTGCAGCAGGAATTCCAGCTCACCCAGCAACAGGTCGCCGAGGCTGTGGGTAAGTCCCGCGTCACCGTGGCCAACCTGTTGCGCCTGATTGCACTGCCGGAAGTCATCAAGACCATGCTGTCCCACGGCGACCTGGAAATGGGCCATGCCCGTGCATTGCTCGGTCTGCCGGACAATCAGCAGGTGGAAGGGGCGCGACATGTTGTCGCACGCGGTCTTACCGTGCGCCAGACTGAGGCACTGGTTCGCCAGTGGTTGAGTGGCAAACCCGAGCCTGTGGAACCTGCAAAACCGGACCCGGATATCGCCCGCCTCGAGCAGCGTCTGGCCGAGCGCCTAGGCTCTGCGGTGCAGATCCGCCACGGGAAGAAGGGAAAGGGTCAGTTGGTGATCGGTTACAACTCTCTCGATGAGCTTCAGGGTGTGCTTGCACACATCCGCTGAAACAATTCCTCTTGTAGCGCGCAGTCGGAAATCACTACCTGACAGTTGAATAGGGGCAGAACCGCCCCTATACTCTGCGCGCATTTTGTCGGCACAAATTATGCCAAGTTATTGAATTTCGGCAGCCGACCATTGGAGAGCAATAGTGATGGAAACCCGCAAGCCAAACCGCCTGCCGTTCCATCGCCTGGCGGTTTTTCCGGTGTTGATGGCTCAATTTGTCATTTTGCTCATTGCCGCTTTGGCGCTTTGGCAATGGCACGGAGTCGTTGCCGGATACTCGGGACTTTGCGGAGGCCTGATAGCCTTGCTGCCCAATGTTTATTTCGCTCACAAGGCATTTCGGTTTTCCGGCGCCCGAGCAGCCCAGTCCATCGTCCGGTCTTTCTATGCCGGCGAGGCAGGCAAACTGATTTTGACGGCAGTGCTGTTTGCACTGGTGTTTGCAGGTGTGAAGCCACTGGCGCCGATCGCTGTATTCGGCGCCTTCGTGCTGACTCAGTCGGTCAGCTGGTTCGCTCCCCTGCTGATGAGAACAAGACTTTCGAGACCTTAGGGCGTTTGAGGCAACCATGGCAGAAACAACCGCTTCGGGCTATATCCAGCACCACTTGCAGAACCTGACCTTCGGTCAGCTACCCAACGGCGGCTGGGGCTTTGCCCACACCGCAGCAGAAGCCAAGGAAATGGGCTTCTGGGCTTTCCACGTCGATACCCTCGGCTGGTCGGTCGCACTGGGTCTGATCTTCGTCATTCTTTTCCGCATGGCGGCCAAGAAGGCGACTTCCGGTCAGCCAGGTGCACTGCAGAACTTCGTTGAAGTCCTGGTCGAATTCGTCGATGGCAGCGTGAAAGACAGCTTCCATGGCCGTAGCCCGGTGATCGCACCGCTGGCACTGACCATCTTCGTCTGGGTGTTCCTGATGAACGCCGTCGACCTGGTACCGGTCGACTGGATTCCTCAGCTGGCCATCCTGATCTCCGGCGACCACCACATCCCGTTCCGTGCCGTGTCGACCACCGACCCGAACGCGACCCTGGGCATGGCGTTCTCGGTTTTCGCACTGATCATTTTCTATAGCATCAAGGTCAAGGGCCTCGGCGGCTTCATCGGCGAGCTGACCCTGCACCCGTTCGGCAGCAAGAACATCTTCGTTCAGGCCCTGCTGATCCCGGTGAACTTCCTGCTGGAATTCGTGACCCTGATCGCCAAACCGATCTCTCTGGCTCTGCGTCTGTTCGGCAACATGTATGCCGGCGAGCTGGTGTTCATCCTGATCGCTGTGATGTTCGGCAGCGGCCTGCTCTGGCTGAGCGGCCTGGGTGTTGTCCTGCAGTGGGCGTGGGCTGTGTTCCACATCCTGATCATTACCCTGCAGGCGTTCATCTTCATGATGCTGACCATCGTCTACCTGTCGATGGCGCACGAAGAAAACCATTAAGACCGGTCTCGACCAGTCTGATGTCCTTCCCGGTAAAACGGGAAGGGGCTCCTCACGGGGCACCATGAAACGATTTGTTTTACCGCTTTAATCTAAAAAACCTAAACCATACGACGTAAAAGTCGGGAGGAAAGATGGAAACTGTAGTTGGTCTAACCGCTATCGCTGTTGCACTGTTGATCGGCCTGGGCGCACTGGGTACCGCAATTGGTTTCGGCCTGCTGGGCGGCAAGTTCCTGGAAGGCGCAGCGCGTCAGCCAGAAATGGTTCCAATGCTGCAAGTTAAAATGTTCATCGTTGCCGGTCTGCTCGACGCCGTAACCATGATCGGTGTTGGTATCGCTCTGTTCTTCACCTTTGCGAACCCGTTCGTTGGTCAAATCGCTGGCTAATCATTCGGACTTTCCGAGTGATTTGGTGTGATGGACAACGTAACTGCGAGGTGTTGGCGTGAACATTAATGCGACCCTGATTGGCCAGTCCGTTGCGTTCCTGATTTTTGTACTGTTCTGCATGAAGTTCGTATGGCCTCCGGTCATCGCAGCTCTGCACGAACGTCAAAAGAAGATCGCTGATGGTCTGGACGCTGCCAGCCGTGCAGCTCGCGACCTGGAGTTGGCCCAAGAGAAAGCGGGTCAGCAACTGCGCGAAGCGAAAGCTCAGGCAGCTGAAATCATCGAGCAAGCCAAGAAACGCGGTAACCAGATTGTCGAAGAGGCCGTTGAAAAGGCCCGTGTCGACGCTGACCGTGTGAAGGTTCAGGCTCAAGCCGAGATCGAACAGGAACTGAACAGTGTCAAAGACAAGCTGCGCGCCCAAGTGGGCTTGCTGGCTGTCGGCGGCGCCGAGAAGATCCTGGGTGCCACAATCGATCAAAACGCGCACGCAGAGCTGGTTAACCAACTGGCTGCTGAAATCTAAGCGAGGGCGATCATGGCAGAACTGACCACGTTGGCCCGACCTTACGCTAAGGCGGCCTTCGAGCACGCTCAGGCCCACCAGCAACTGGCCAATTGGTCAGCCATGCTCGGCCTGGCTGCAGCGGTGTCGCAAGACGACACCATGCAGCGCGTGCTCAAGGCCCCGCGACTGACGAGCGCAGAAAAGGCCGCCACGTTCATTGACGTGTGCGGCGACAAGTTTGATGCCAAGGCACAGAACTTCATCAATGTCGTTGCCGAAAACGACCGTCTCCCGCTTCTGCCGGAGATCGCTGCTCTTTTCGACCTGTACAAGGCCGAACAAGAGAAATCGGTAGACGTTGAAGTGACCAGTGCTTTTGCATTGAACCAAGAACAGCAAGACAAACTCGCCAAGGTTCTCAGTGCACGACTCAACCGGGAAGTGCGCCTGCAAGTTGCGGAGGATGCTGCCCTCATAGGTGGTGTCGTTATCCGCGCCGGCGACCTGGTTATCGATGGCTCGATTCGCGGCAAAATCGCGAAACTTGCCGAAGCATTGAAATCTTGAGTTTGAAGGGGCAGCAGAGCAATGCAGCAACTCAATCCTTCCGAAATAAGTGAAATTATCAAGGGCCGCATCGAAAAGCTCGATGTGACCTCCCAAGCCCGTAACGAAGGCACTGTCGTCAGCGTATCTGACGGTATCGTGCGGATTCACGGTCTGGCCGACGTCATGTACGGCGAGATGATCGAGTTTCCGGGCGGCGTCTACGGTATGGCCCTCAACCTGGAGCAAGACTCCGTAGGTGCCGTTGTACTGGGCGCATACACGACTCTGGCTGAAGGCATGAGCGCCAAGTGCACCGGCCGCATCCTCGAAGTTCCGGTTGGTAAGGAACTGCTGGGTCGCGTTGTCGACGCACTGGGTAACCCTGTTGACGGCAAAGGTCCACTGGGCAACACCGAGACCGACGCGGTCGAGAAAGTTGCTCCGGGCGTGATCTGGCGTAAGTCGGTAGACCAGCCTGTACAGACTGGCTACAAGGCTGTCGATGCCATGATCCCTGTCGGCCGTGGCCAGCGTGAGCTGATCATCGGTGACCGTCAGATCGGCAAGACCGCTCTGGCGATCGACGCGATCATCAATCAGAAAGACAGCGGCATTTTCTGCGTCTACGTGGCAATCGGTCAGAAGCAATCGACCATCGCCAACGTGGTTCGCAAGCTGGAAGAAAACGGTGCACTGGCTAACACCATCATCGTTGCAGCGAGCGCTTCGGAATCTGCAGCACTGCAATTCCTGGCTCCGTACTCCGGTTGCACCATGGGTGAATTCTTCCGCGACCGCGGTGAAGACGCGCTGATCGTTTATGACGATCTGTCCAAGCAAGCAGTGGCTTACCGCCAGATTTCCCTGCTGCTGCGCCGTCCACCAGGTCGTGAAGCTTACCCAGGCGACGTGTTCTATCTCCACTCCCGTCTGCTGGAGCGCGCATCCCGCGTTTCGGAAGAGTACGTAGAGAAGTTCACCAACGGCGCAGTGACCGGCAAAACCGGTTCCCTGACCGCACTGCCGATCATCGAAACCCAGGCTGGCGACGTTTCCGCGTTCGTTCCGACCAACGTGATTTCCATCACCGACGGTCAGATCTTCCTGGAATCGGCCATGTTCAACTCGGGCATCCGCCCTGCAGTGAACGCCGGTGTTTCGGTATCCCGTGTGGGTGGCGCCGCTCAGACCAAGATCATCAAGAAGCTGTCCGGTGGTATCCGTACCGCCCTGGCTCAGTACCGTGAACTGGCGGCATTCGCCCAGTTCGCTTCTGACCTGGACGAAGCGACCCGCAAGCAACTTGAGCATGGTCAGCGCGTTACCGAGCTGATGAAGCAGAAGCAATACGCACCGATGTCGATCGCCGACATGGCGCTGTCGCTGTATGCCGCTGAGCGTGGGTTCCTGACTGACATTGAAATCGCCAAGATCGGCAGCTTCGAACAAGCGCTGATTGCTTTCTTCAACCGCGATCACGCCGACTTGATGGCGAAGATCAACGTTAAAGGTGACTTCAATGACGAAATCGACGCTGGCCTGAAAGCCGGTATCGAGAAGTTCAAGGCCACCCAAACCTGGTAAGCCGCAGCGGGAGCCGCAAGGCTCCCGCTTGCTAACCTGATAGGTGTTACATGGCAGGCGCAAAAGAGATTCGCAGTAAGATTGCGAGCATCAAAAGCACGCAAAAAATTACCAGCGCCATGGAAAAAGTGGCGGTCAGCAAAATGCGCAAGGCACAAATGCGCATGGCTGCTAGCCGTCCTTATGCGGAGCGTATCCGCCAGGTAATTGGGCATCTGGCCAACGCCAACCCGGAATACCGCCATCCGTTCATGATCGACCGCGCAATCAAGCGCGTTGGTTATGTCGTGGTGAGCAGTGACCGTGGTCTGTGCGGCGGCTTGAACACCAACCTGTTCAAGGCCCTGGTCAAGGACATGGCGGTAAACCGCGAAAACGGCGTCGAGATTGATCTGTGTGTCGTTGGTAGCAAGGGTGCGGCCTTTTTCCGCAACTTCGGCGGTAACGTCGTTGCAGCTATCAGCCACCTGGGTGAAGAGCCGTCGATCAATGATCTGATCGGCAGCGTCAAGGTGATGCTGGATGCCTATCTGGACGGCCGTATTGACCGCCTGTCCGTGGTATCCAACAAGTTCATCAACACCATGACGCAACAGCCTACCGTGGAGCAGTTGATTCCGCTGGTAGCGACCCCGGATCAGGATCTCAAGCACCACTGGGACTACCTCTACGAACCAGACGCCAAAGAGCTGCTTGACGGCTTGATGGTGCGTTACGTGGAGTCGCAGGTGTACCAGGCGGTGGTCGAGAACAACGCGGCCGAACAAGCTGCGCGGATGATCGCGATGAAGAACGCTACCGACAACGCCGGTGATTTGATCAGCGATTTGCAGCTGATCTACAACAAGGCGCGTCAGGCTGCGATCACCCAAGAGATCTCGGAAATCGTCGGCGGCGCTGCCGCGGTTTAACGGTTCAAATATTCAGAGGATCCAGCTATGAGTAGCGGACGTATCGTTCAAATCATCGGCGCCGTTATCGACGTGGAATTTCCACGCGACAGCGTACCGAGCATCTACGACGCCTTGAAGGTTCAAGGCGCCGAAACCACTCTGGAAGTTCAGCAGCAGCTGGGCGACGGCGTGGTTCGTACCATTGCGATGGGCTCCACCGAAGGCTTGAAGCGCGGTCTGGACGTCAACAACACTGGCGCAGCCATCTCCGTACCGGTCGGTAAAGCGACTCTGGGCCGGATCATGGACGTACTGGGCAACCCGATCGACGAAGCTGGCCCGATCGGCGAAGAAGAGCGCTGGGGTATCCACCGCGCCGCTCCTTCCTTCGCAGAACAGGCTGGCGGCAACGAGCTGCTGGAAACCGGCATCAAGGTTATCGACCTGGTTTGCCCGTTCGCCAAGGGCGGTAAAGTCGGTCTGTTCGGTGGTGCCGGTGTAGGCAAGACCGTAAACATGATGGAACTGATCCGTAACATCGCCATCGAGCACAGCGGTTATTCCGTGTTCGCCGGTGTGGGTGAGCGTACTCGTGAGGGTAACGACTTCTACCACGAGATGAAGGACTCCAACGTTCTCGACAAAGTAGCGCTGGTCTACGGTCAGATGAACGAGCCACCGGGAAACCGTCTGCGCGTAGCGCTGACCGGTCTGACCATGGCCGAGAAGTTCCGTGACGAAGGTAACGACGTTCTGCTGTTCGTCGACAACATCTATCGTTACACCCTGGCCGGTACCGAAGTATCCGCACTGCTGGGCCGTATGCCTTCGGCAGTAGGTTACCAGCCGACCCTGGCTGAAGAGATGGGCGTGCTGCAAGAGCGCATCACTTCGACCAAGCAAGGTTCGATTACTTCGATCCAGGCCGTATACGTACCAGCGGACGACTTGACTGACCCGTCGCCAGCGACCACGTTTGCTCACCTGGACGCCACCGTCGTTCTGTCCCGTGACATCGCTTCCCTGGGTATCTACCCGGCGGTAGACCCACTGGACTCGACTTCGCGTCAGCTGGACCCGAACGTGATCGGCAACGATCACTACGAGACCGCTCGCGGCGTTCAGTACGTGCTGCAGCGTTACAAAGAGCTGAAGGACATCATCGCGATCCTGGGTATGGACGAGCTGTCGGAAGCCGACAAGCAGTTGGTAAACCGTGCTCGTAAGATCCAGCGCTTCTTGTCGCAGCCGTTCTTCGTGGCTGAAGTCTTCACCGGTGCTTCGGGTAAATACGTTTCCCTGAAAGACACCATTGCTGGCTTCAAAGGCATCCTCAACGGTGACTACGACCACCTGCCAGAACAAGCGTTCTACATGGTCGGCGGCATCGAAGAAGCGATCGAGAAAGCCAAGAAACTGTAATCCCGGCGCCCGGCAACGGGCGCTCATTTAGGTTGAGGCAATCAGATGGCTATGACAGTCCATTGCGATATCGTCAGCGCGGAAGGAGAAATCTTTTCCGGCCTGGTCGAGATGGTGATTGCGCACGGTGCTCTGGGTGATCTTGGTATCGCTCTGGGTCACGCGCCGCTGATCACGAATCTCAAGCCGGGTCCGATCCGCCTGATCAAGCAAGGCGGGGAAGCCGAGGTGTTCTACATCTCCGGTGGTTTCCTCGAGGTTCAGCCGAACATGGTCAAGGTGCTTGCCGATACCGTGCAACGTGCCGCCGACCTGGATGAAGCTCAGGCTCAGGCAGCTCTCAAGGCTGCCGAGGCCGCTCTGCATGAGAAGAGCGCAGATTTCGACTACGGAGCTGCGTCCGCACGTCTGGCCGAGGCTGCAGCTCAGCTGCGCACCGTCCAGCAGATCCGCAAGAAGTTTGGCGGTTAATCCGTCAGCCACTTGTTGTGCGATTGATAAAAAAGGGTAGCCTCGGCTACCCTTTTTTCTTTTCAGAATTCTACAAACCCGGTCGCAGTTGCTGACCACCCAGGATTGGTAGCCAGTCATGTCTCTTGAAATCGTTATCCTCGCGGCCGGCCAAGGCACCCGCATGCGTTCGGCACTGCCGAAAGTGCTGCACCCGATTGCCGGCGACTCCATGCTCGGCCATGTTATCCACAGTGCCCGTCAACTCGATCCACAGCGCATTCACGTGGTCATCGGCCATGGCGCCGATGTCGTGCGCGAGCGCCTGGCCGCCGATGATCTCAATTTCGTGCTGCAGGACAAGCAATTGGGCACCGGCCATGCCACCGCACAGGCTGTTCCGTTCATTACGGCCGACACCGTTCTGATTCTCTACGGTGACGTGCCGTTGATCGAAGTGGAAACCCTGCAGCGCCTGCTCAAGCACGTCGTTCCCGGCCAGATGGGACTGCTCACTGTCGAGCTGGACGACCCGACCGGCTACGGCCGCATCGTGCGCGATGCGAACGGCAAGGTTGCGGCAATCGTCGAGCACAAGGATGCCACTGAAGCGCAACGCGCGATTACAGAAGGCAATACCGGGATTCTCGCAGTGCCTGCCAGCCATCTGGCTGACTGGATGAGCCGCCTGTCGAACAACAACGCCCAGGGTGAGTACTACCTGACCGACGTGATTGAAATGGCGGTCGGTGATGGCCTGGTAGTCGCCACGGAACAACCTCACGACCCAATGGAAGTGCAGGGCGCCAACGATCGCAAGCAACTGTCCGAACTGGAGCGTCATTATCAGTTGCGTGCCGGCCGCCGCTTGATGGCGCAGGGCGTGACCCTGCGTGATCCGGCCCGCTTTGATGTGCGTGGCGAAGTGACCGTCGGTCGCGACGTGCTGATCGACATCAACGTGATTCTTGAAGGCAAAGTCGTCATCGAGGATGACGTGGTGATCGGCCCGAACTGCGTGATCAAGGACAGCACCCTGCGCAAGGGTGTGGTGATCAAGGCCAATAGTCATATCGAAGGCGCAGTGCTCGGTGAAGGCAGCGATGCCGGCCCGTTTGCACGCTTGCGTCCGGGCACCGTGCTGGAAGCTCGCGCCCATGTGGGTAACTTCGTCGAGTTGAAAAATGCCCGCATGGGCGAAGGCGCCAAGGCCGGACACCTGACTTATCTGGGCGATGCCGAGATCGGTGCCCGCACCAACATCGGCGCCGGCACCATCACCTGCAACTACGATGGCGCCAACAAGTGGAAAACCGTGTTGGGCGAAGACGTGTTCATCGGCTCCAACAACTCGCTGGTGGCGCCTGTGGATATCTCTGCCGGTGCAACCACCGCAGCCGGTTCGACCATCACTCAGAATGTGGATAACGCCCAACTGGCCGTCGGTCGCGCGCGGCAGAAGAACATCGATGGCTGGAAGCGGCCGGAGAAGATCAAGAAGAGCTGAGTTATCCACAGCGCTTCAATCAAAAGGATCGCTGCCCTTGGGCAGCGATTTTTTTTCATCCCCGGCTTGACGACTTTGCGTCGATAGGTTTTGATTGCTTCCGTTATCTTTCGAATCGAAACTTACCAAGCCATGTCGAAACGCAATACGCCCCAACGTCGCCACAACATACTGGCCTTGCTCAACGAGCAGGGCGAAGTCAGTGTTGACGAACTCGCCAAGCGTTTCGAAACCTCGGAAGTTACGATTCGCAAGGATCTGGCCGCACTGGAAAGCCATGGTCTGCTGCTGCGCCGTTATGGCGGAGCGATCACCATGCCCCAGGAACTGGTGGCCGATGTCAGTCAGAACGTTTCCAAGTACAAACAGGCGATTGCCCGCGCGGCGGTGACACGTATTCGCGAGCACGCCCGCATCATCATCGACAGCGGCAGCACCACGGCCGCGATGATCCCCGAGCTCGGCCAGCAACCGGGGCTGGTGGTGATGACCAACTCCCTGCATGTCGCCAATGCCCTGAGCGAACTCGAACATGAACCTGTCCTGCTGATGACCGGCGGCACCTGGGATCCCCATTCGGAATCCTTTCAGGGCCAGGTCGCCGAGCAGGTACTACGCTCTTACGACTTCGATCAGTTGTTCATCGGTGCCGACGGCATCGATCTGGTGCGTGGCACCACCACCTTCAATGAATTGCTCGGCCTGAGCCGGGTGATGGCGGAAGTGGCG
Source organism: Pseudomonas sp. MWU12-2029 (assembly GCF_023242425.1). Taxonomy (NCBI): domain Bacteria; kingdom Pseudomonadati; phylum Pseudomonadota; class Gammaproteobacteria; order Pseudomonadales; family Pseudomonadaceae; genus Pseudomonas; species Pseudomonas sp. MWU12-2029. Next base: position 141,811 of record NZ_JALJDY010000008.1, read on the forward strand.
CGGGAAGTGATCGTGATGGTCGAGGCCGACAAGATCGGCCGCAAGATTCCAAACCTGGAGCTGCCATGGAGCAGCGTCCATACCCTAATCACCGATGATCGCCTGCCGCAGGAGGCACGGGATCAGATTCAGGCTCGCGGTATCAATTTGATTTGCGCGACGGTCAGTCAGGAGAAATAAGCATGTGTGGAATTGTCGGCGCGGTAGCTGAACGTAATATCACCGCCATCCTGGTCGAAGGCCTCAAGCGCCTCGAATACCGGGGTTATGACAGTGCCGGTGTGGCGGTGTACACCAATGACGGCACGCTGGAGCGCACCCGTCGTGTGGGCAAGGTCAGCGAACTGGACGCGGCCCTGGCGGAACACCCGCTGGTTGGCCGTCTCGGTATTGCCCACACCCGTTGGGCAACCCACGGTGCGCCGAGCGAACGCAATGCCCACCCGCATTTCTCCGGCAATGTGGCAGTGGTGCACAACGGCATCATCGAAAACCATGAAGCGCTGCGCGAACAGCTCAAGGCGCAGGGTTACGTGTTCTCTTCCGACACCGACACCGAAGTCATCGCGCACCTGCTGACCGAAAAACTCAAGAACCTGCCGGACCTGACCGACGCCCTGAAGGCAACGGTCAAGGATCTGCATGGCGCCTACGGTCTGGCGGTCATCCACGCGCTGCAACCGGATCGTCTGGTCGCTGCCCGTAGCGGCAGCCCGCTGGTGATCGGCCTGGGTCTGGGCGAGAACTTCCTCGCTTCCGACCAGTTGGCCCTGCGTCAGGTCACCGACCGTTTCATGTACCTGGAGGAGGGCGATATCGCCGAAATCCAGCGCGACAAGGTGCAGATCTGGGACGTGACCGGCAAAGCCGTCGAGCGCCAGACCGTGCAGTACACCGACGGTGCCGAAGCCGCCGACAAAGGTGAGTTCCGCCACTACATGCTCAAGGAAATCCATGAGCAGCCATCCGTGGTGCAGCGCACCCTGGAAGGTCGCCTCAGCCCGAACCAGGTACTGGTGCAGGCGTTCGGCCCACAAGCGGCTGAACTGTTCGCCAAAGTGCGCAACGTACAGATCGTTGCCTGCGGCACCAGTTACCACGCCGGCATGGTTGCCCGTTACTGGCTCGAAGAGCTGGCCGGGATTCCGTGCCAGGTCGAAGTCGCCAGTGAGTTCCGCTACCGCAAGGTTGTGGTACAGCCGGACACGCTGTTCGTCACCATTTCCCAGTCCGGCGAAACCGCCGACACCCTGGCCGCACTGCGCAACGCCAAGGAGCTGGGTTTCCTGGGTAGCCTGGCAATCTGCAACGTCGGCATCAGTTCGCTGGTGCGCGAATCCGACCTGACCCTGCTGACCCAGGCCGGTCGCGAAATCGGCGTGGCCTCGACCAAGGCGTTCACCACGCAACTGGTTGGCCTGCTGTTGCTGACCTTGTCCCTGGGCCAGGTGCGCGGCACGCTGGGCAAAGACGTTGAAGCCACGCTGGTCGAAGAACTGCGTCGCCTGCCAACCCGTCTTGGTGAAGCGCTGGCCATGGACAGCACCGTGGAAAAGATCGCCGAACTGTTCGCCGACAAGAACCACACCCTGTTCCTCGGGCGTGGCGCGCAGTATCCGGTCGCGATGGAAGGGGCCCTGAAACTCAAGGAAATCTCTTACATCCACGCCGAAGCTTATCCTGCCGGTGAACTGAAGCATGGCCCGCTGGCACTTGTGGATAACGACATGCCGGTGGTCACCGTTGCGCCGAACAACGAACTGCTCGAGAAGCTCAAGTCCAACCTGCAGGAAGTCCGTGCACGTGGCGGCGAACTGATCGTGTTCGCTGACGAGAAAGCCGGGATGACCAACGGCGAAGGCACCCACGTGGTGCAGATGCCGCACATCCACGACATCCTGTCGCCGATCCTCTACACCATTCCGTTGCAACTGCTGTCGTACTACGTCGCCGTGCTCAAGGGCACTGACGTTGACCAGCCGCGTAACTTGGCGAAGTCGGTGACGGTGGAATAAGTTATCCACACGCCGCAATAGACGACCACAGCCTGGAGACTTATTGGGTCTCCGGGCTGTGGGATGTTTCCCACTTTTTGTTACCGAACACCCCAGCGCGGTGCAATACCACGCTTCTGTAACAGCCTCTCTGCTTTCAAAAAGCGCCCCTTCGAAAAAAATTCAATCACTCGATGCCCCGTGATTTCGGTGTCCTCAGCGATGTCCGCCGGTTTTGTCGTACAGCTTCTTCATAAGTTGGCCGTTCAATTGCATATGCTTGTATGTACAAGTAAAGACGTATGCATACGAGTTGAAAGAAACCGAGCATCTCGTCCACTGATTCGCTTGTCGCGCATTGAAGCGCACAAGCCGCTTGCCCATCGCCAGGGTTGGTTTGAATTGATCGCTGAGGAGTCTTTTTCGTGACTGACGCAAAAACTACTAAATTCCGTGACGTCGAAATCCGCGCCGCACGCGGCAACAAGCTGACCGCCAAGAGCTGGCTGACCGAAGCGCCGCTGCGCATGCTGATGAACAACCTCGACCCGGAAGTGGCCGAAAACCCGAAAGAGCTGGTGGTCTACGGTGGCATCGGCCGCGCCGCGCGTAACTGGGAGTGCTACGACAAGATCGTCGAAAGCCTGACCAACCTGAATGACGACGAGACCCTGCTGGTGCAATCCGGCAAGCCGGTCGGCGTGTTCAAGACCCACAGCAACGCCCCGCGCGTGCTGATCGCCAACTCCAACCTGGTGCCGCACTGGGCGACTTGGGAACACTTCAACGAACTCGACGCCAAGGGCCTGGCCATGTACGGCCAGATGACCGCCGGCAGCTGGATCTACATCGGCAGCCAGGGCATCGTGCAGGGCACCTACGAAACCTTCGTCGAAGCCGGTCGCCAGCATTACGATTCCAACCTCAAGGGCCGCTGGGTCCTGACCGCCGGCCTTGGCGGCATGGGCGGCGCCCAGCCGCTGGCCGCGACCCTGGCCGGTGCCTGCTCGCTGAACATCGAATGCCAGCAGGTGAGCATCGATTTCCGCCTGAAAAGCCGTTACGTCGACGAGCAGGCCAAAGACCTCGACGACGCCCTGGCGCGCATCGAGAAGTACACCAAAGAAGGCAAGGCCATCTCCATTGCGCTGCTGGGCAACGCCGCCGAAATCCTCCCGGAACTGGTCCGTCGCGGTGTGCGCCCGGACATGGTCACCGACCAGACCAGCGCCCACGACCCGCTCAACGGTTACCTGCCGGCCGGCTGGACCTGGGACGAATACCGCGCCCGCGCCAAGACCGAACCGGCCGCTGTGATCAAGGCCGCCAAGCAGTCGATGGCCGTCCACGTCAAAGCCATGCTGGATTTCCAGAAACAAGGCATCCCGACCTTCGACTATGGCAACAACATCCGCCAGATGGCTCAGGAAGAGGGCGTGGAGAACGCTTTCGACTTCCCGGGTTTCGTACCGGCCTACATCCGTCCGCTGTTCTGCCGTGGCATCGGCCCGTTCCGCTGGGCGGCGCTGTCGGGCAACTCTGAAGACATCTACAAGACCGACGCCAAGGTCAAAGAGCTGATCCCGGACGACGCCCACCTGCACAACTGGCTGGACATGGCCCGCGAGCGCATCAGCTTCCAGGGTCTGCCGGCGCGTATCTGCTGGGTCGGCCTGGGCCAGCGCGCCAAGCTCGGTCTGGCGTTCAACGAAATGGTCCGTCGCGGCGAGCTGTCGGCACCGATCGTGATCGGTCGCGACCACCTCGACTCCGGCTCGGTCTCCAGCCCGAACCGTGAAACCGAATCGATGCAGGACGGCTCGGATGCCGTGTCCGACTGGCCACTGCTCAACGCTTTGCTCAACACCGCCAGCGGCGCGACCTGGGTCTCGCTGCACCACGGCGGCGGCGTCGGCATGGGCTTCTCCCAGCACTCGGGCATGGTGATTGTCTGCGACGGTACGGATGAAGCAGCCGAGCGTATCGCTCGTGTGCTGCACAACGACCCGGGCACCGGTGTGATGCGTCACGCCGATGCCGGTTACCAGATCGCCATCGACTGCGCCAAGGAGCAGGGCTTGAACCTGCCAATGATTACTTCGGTTAAAGGAGCCTGAACATGACTGCACTGAACCTGATCCCTGGCCAACTGAGCCTGTCGCAACTGCGTGCTGTCTACCAGCACCCGGTCAAACTGACCCTCGACTACAGCGCTGCTGCACAGATCGAAGCCAGCGTCGCCTGCGTCGAGCAGATCCTCGCCGAGAACCGCACCGCCTACGGCATCAACACCGGTTTCGGCCTGCTGGCCTCGACCCGCATCGCCAGCGAAGACCTGGAAAACCTCCAGCGCTCGCTGGTGCTGTCCCACGCTGCGGGCGTTGGTCAGCCGATCAGCGATGAGCTGGTGCGTTTGATCATGGTGCTCAAGGTCAACAGCCTGAGCCGTGGTTTCTCGGGTATCCGCCGCGTGGTGATCGACGCGCTGATCGCTTTGATCAACGCCGAGGTTTATCCGCACATTCCGTTGAAAGGTTCGGTCGGTGCCTCCGGCGACCTGGCACCGTTGGCGCACATGTCGCTGGTGCTGCTGGGCGAGGGCAAGGCGCGCTACAAGGGCGAGTGGATGGAAGCCACTGAAGCGCTGAAAGTTGCCGGTCTGACCCCGCTGACTTTGGCGGCGAAGGAAGGCCTGGCGCTGCTCAACGGCACGCAGGTGTCTACCGCATTCGCTTTGCGCGGTCTGTTCGAAGGTGAAGACCTGTTCGCCGGCGCGCTGGCGCTGGGCGGCCTGACGGTGGAAGCGGTGCTCGGTTCGCGCTCGCCTTTCGACGCCCGCATCCACGCCGCCCGTGGTCAGAAAGGCCAGATCGACACCGCTGCCGCTTACCGTGATCTGCTCGGTGAGCGTAGCGAAGTCTCCGACTCGCACCAGAACTGCGAAAAGGTCCAGGACCCGTACTCGCTGCGTTGCCAGCCGCAAGTCATGGGCGCGTGCCTGACCCAGTTCCGTCAGGCCGCCGAGGTGCTGGTCATCGAAGCCAACGCCGTCTCCGACAATCCACTGGTGTTTGCGGCCGAAGGCGACGTGATTTCCGGCGGCAACTTCCACGCCGAGCCAGTGGCCATGGCCGCTGACAACATGGCATTGGCCATCGCCGAAATCGGCTCCCTGAGCGAGCGTCGCATCTCGCTGATGATGGACAAGCACATGTCGCAACTGCCGCCGTTCCTGGTGGCCAATGGCGGGGTGAACTCCGGCTTCATGATCGCCCAGGTGACCGCTGCGGCCCTGGCCAGCGAGAACAAGGCACTGGCTCATCCGCATTCGGTGGACAGTCTGCCGACCTCCGCCAATCAGGAAGACCACGTATCGATGGCCCCGGCCGCCGGCAAGCGCCTGTGGGAAATGGCCGAGAACACTCGCGGCATTCTCGCGGTGGAATGGCTGGCGGCAGTGCAGGGCCTGGATCTGCGCAACGGCCTGAAGACCTCGGCCAAACTGGAAAAGGCCCGGGAAATCCTGCGTCGCGAAGTGCCGTTCTACGAGAAGGACCGTTTCTTTGCGCCGGACATCAATGCCGCGACCGAACTGCTGGCGTCGCGCACGCTGAATGATCTGGTTCCGGCGAACCTGCTGCCGAGTCTGTAAGTGCCTCATCGCCAACAGGCTGTCTTCCACACTGCGTGGAGGCCGGCCTGTTGGCGTTTCGATTTTTGCGTCGAATAAAAATAAATAAGGACGAAAAATGCAGCAGTCAGCAAAAGGTTTGAAACGCGGGCTCTCGGCCCGACACATTCGCTTCATGGCCCTGGGATCGGCGATCGGTACCGGGTTGTTCTACGGTTCTGCCTCGGCCATTCAGATGGCCGGTCCAGCGGTTCTGCTCGCTTACCTGATCGGTGGCGCGGCGGTGTTCATGGTCATGCGCGCCCTCGGCGAGATGGCGGTGCATAACCCGGTCGCCGGCTCGTTCGGGCAGTACGCAAGCACTTATCTCGGCCCCATGGCGGGCTTCATTCTCGGTTGGACCTACGCGTTCGAAATGGTCATCGTCGGCATGGCCGATGTGACGGCGTTCGGCATCTACATGGGTTTCTGGTTTCCGGAAGTCTCGCGCTGGATCTGGGTGCTGGGCATCGTTTCGGTGGTCGGCGGGCTGAACCTGTGCAACGTCAAAGTCTTTGGTGAAATGGAGTTCTGGCTGTCGTTGCTCAAGGTCGCGGCCATCGTCGCAATGATCCTCGGCGGCTTCGGCATCATGCTGTTCGGCATCAGCACTGCCCCCGGTCAGGCCACCGATATCAGCAACCTGTGGACCCAGGGTGGCTTCATGCCCAACGGCGTGGGCGGCCTGATCGCCTCGTTTGCGGTGGTGATGTTTGCTTTCGGCGGCATCGAGATCATCGGTGTGACCGCCGGTGAAGCCAAGGATCCGCACCGTGTGCTGCCCAAGGCGATCAATGCCGTGCCGATGCGCATCCTGCTGTTCTACGTGCTGACGATGCTGGTGCTGATGTCGATCTTCCCGTGGCAGCAGATTGGTAGCCAGGGCAGCCCGTTCGTGCAGATTTTCGACCATCTGGGCATCAGCTCGGCGGCCACCATTCTGAACATCGTGGTGATCTCGGCTGCGGTGTCGGCCATCAACAGCGACATCTTCGGTGCAGGCCGGATGATGTACGGCCTGGCTCAGCAAGGACATGCGCCGAAAGGCTTTGCGCGCCTGTCGCGCAATGGCGTGCCGTGGCTGACGGTGATCGTGATGAGCTGCGCGCTGCTGCTGGGCGTGTTGCTGAATTACCTGATCCCGGAAAACGTGTTCCTGCTGATCGCGTCCATCGCAACCTTCGCCACGGTGTGGGTCTGGCTGATGATTCTGTTCACCCAGGTGGCCATGCGTCGTTCCATGACGCCGGAGCAGGTGGCGCAACTGAAATTCCCGGTACCGTTCTGGCCGTACGCTCCGATGGCGGCGATTGCCTTCATGTTGTTCGTGTTCGGCGTGCTGGGTTACTTCCCGGACACCCAGGCGGCATTGATCGTCGGCGTGGTCTGGATCGGATTGCTGGTGCTGGCCTACCTGACGTGGGTCAAGCCGGCAGCCGGACAGGCTGCGCAGGTGACCGGCGATCAGCCGGTTTCTCAGTCCTGATCTGATCGAAGGGGCGTCCGGGATCTTCCGGCGTCCCTTTCACGCATCACTTCTTTGGTGATTTGCTGCCATTGGGGATGTGCAGGTAAGACATCACGCTTTCGGTCAGCTCGGTCGCCAGTTTGACCGCTTCCTTGTTGCGCGCCATCACGCCCGCGACCAGTCCCTCGATCAGCGCCAGCATGGCCACGTTGGAGCTGGTCAGCACCGGATGATCGCAAGGGGCAAACAACACATGCTCGGCAATGCCGGTGAGCGGCGACGCCGGTGAATCGGTGATGGCCAGTACCGACGCGCCGCGTTCGTTGGCGAATCGGGCCAGCTGCAGGGTATCGAGGGAATAACGCGGCAAGGAAATCGCCAGCAACACATCCTGATCGGTGATCGCGGCCAGTCGGTACGCAGCGTTTTCGTTGCCACCCTCCATGCTGATGGCCGTAGCATCGGCGCAGAACGGCATCAGGGTCGAGGCGGCGAGGCCGGCAAAATAGACGCTGTTGCCGAACCCGAGGATGTAGATCTTGCGCGCAGTGGTCAGCCGGGTGACGAAGGCTTCGAAGGCTTCGGCATGGTTGTTGGTCGCCGCCGTGGCCAGGTTGCTGCTGGCGCTCTCGATCTGCTCATGCAGACCAAACGCTCCGCCCGGACGATGGGCCAGTTCATTGCGCAGCTTGTCGACCGGCGACACCATCTGCTGCAACGTCGCTACCAGTTCAGCCCTCATGCCCATGTAGCCACCGAGGTCCATCGCCTTGGCCAGTCGGTTGACGGCGGCCGGCGAGGTCGATGTTTCGTGGGCCATTTCCTCGATTGTCAGCGTCGCGGCTTTCAGCGGATGACGCAGGATGAAGTCAGCCACCTTGCGCAGCGACGGCGGCAGATCGGCAACGATTTCCGCCAGCTTGCGCATGACCGGTGCGGCGTAGACCGTGGTGTCTTTCGATGAGCTGGGCATATCCGGATCAACAGTTCCTGAAAGTGAGAGAAGGGCTGCGCCTGACAAGGTTGGCTGGAGTGTATCCGAAGCCAACCGTTGCAGGACAACGCCGCGCGCGGGGGCTTACTTCAGGCTGCCGGCGAGGAACTGTTGCAGGCGTTCGGACTGTGGATTGACCAGCACTTCACGTGGATCTCCGCGCTCCTCGACCCGCCCTTTGTGCAGGAACACCAGTTGGTTGGAGACCTCGCGGGCGAAGCCCATTTCGTGGGTCACGACCACCATGGTGCGGCCTTCCTGGGCAAGGTCCTGCATGACCTTGAGCACTTCGCCCACCAGCTCGGGATCGAGCGCCGAAGTGGGTTCGTCGAACAGCATCACTTCCGGTTCCATGGCCAGTGCGCGGGCAATCGCCACCCGCTGCTGTTCGCCGCCCGACATGTGGGCAGGCCAGGCATCCTTGCGGTGCGCCACGCCGACTTTGTTCAAATAGTGCTCGGCCTTTTCCCGGGCCTCTTTCTTGCCTACGCCGAGCACGTGCACCGGGGCTTCCATGACGTTTTCCAGGGCGCTCATGTGCGACCACAAATTGAAGTGCTGAAACACCATCGACAGCCGTGAACGCATGCGTTGCAACTGCCGGGGTTCAGCGGCCTTGAGCCCGCCCAGTTTGTTGGCCACCAGTTTCAGTGGCTCGCCATTGAGCACGATGTTGCCGGCGTTGGGTTGCTCCAGCAGGTTGATGCAACGCAGGAAGGTGCTTTTGCCCGAACCACTGGAGCCGATGATGCTGATCACGTCGCCGGCCTGGGCCTGCAGGGACACGCCCTTGAGCACCTGGTGGGCGCCGTAGCTTTTGTGCAGGTCCTGAATTTCAAGTTTGTACATGATTTGAACTCTCTGGCATCAGTCGCTGAGCAAGCGGCCTTGGCGAATAGGGGTGAAACCGGCGACCTTGGCCAGCCACAGGCCGGGCTGGGCAAAGCGCAGGCGTTCGCGGGCGTAGAGCACGCCGTCGGTGCAGGCGCGGACGATGCTGTGGCGGTCGTTGAGCGGGTCATGGACTTCGAACAGCGGATCGCCGACCTTGACCCGCGCGCCCAGCGGCTGCAGGAAACTGACCACGCCCGGGTGCGGCGCACAGGCGTACTGCGCGCCGGCGAACGGCATCGCTTCGCAACGGCTCGACGGTGCTGGCGGCCATTCACCGCTGATCAATCCCTGCTCGGCCAAATAGCCGAGAATCGCCTGGGCGCTGTCGGCACATTGCTCGCGTTCGGTGTCGGCCATGCCGCGCAATTCGATGGTGGTGGCTGCGCACGCCAGCGGAATACTGGCTTCCGGGAACAGCTCGGTCAGGCGTAGCCACGGGACCGCACAGGCCTCGTCGAATGCACTGCCGCCTGCATCCTCGGCCAGCAGCGTGACTTCGGCACCGAGGCGCGCTGCCAGTGAATGCAGGCGTCCCCAGTGTTGCGGCATGGTGTACAGCAACATCACCGACTCGAAATCGCAGTGCAGGTCCAGCACCACATCGGCGTCGCAGGCATGTTGCAGCAACAGGCGACGCAGGCCATCGAGTTCCGAGGTCGGTGGCGGCATGTCGGCGAGGGTGTCGATCAAGGCGCGGCGGATCAGCGCGACGTTGGCGTCGGCGTCATCGCCCAAACGGCCTTTGAGCAACGGTGCCACGGCTTCGGCCAGCTCCGGGAAGTCGCGATTGAAGTTCTTGCCGCTGGCGAACTCGAAGCGACCTTGGTGGGTGGCCTGGAACATCTGGGCGATGCCGATCGGGTTGGCCATCGGCACCAGTTCGATCACACCGTTCAGGCGGCCCTGTGCTTCCAGTTCCAGCAGGCAGCGCTTGAGCTCGACGGCCACGCGCATGCCCGGCAGCTCGTCGGCGTGCAGGGAAGCCTGGATGTACGCCTTGCGCGAGCCGGCGCCAAACCGGAACACCGACAGTGTCCGTTCGGTGCCCGAAGCGCTCCACGGCAACAGGTATTGAGTCTTTTCCATGTCAGCTCCTTAGTGCTTGCGCGGTGCCAGGTAGGCCAGCCAGCGGCGTTCGGCCAGCTTGAACAGGCGCACCAGAATGAAAGTCAGGGCGAGGTAGACCAGGCCGGCGGTGATGAACGCTTCGAACGGCATATAGAACCGCGAGCTCACCGTGCGCGCCGCACCGGTGATATCCACCAGCGTGACGATGGAGGCCAGGCTGGTGGTTTGCAGCATCATCAGCACTTCGTTGCTGTACTGCGGCAGTGCCCGGCGCAAGGCCGATGGCAGCAGGATGCGGCGGTACAGGGTCAGACGGGACATGCCCATCGCCCGGGCGGCTTCGATCTCGCCGTGGGACGTGGATTTCAGGCTGCCCGCCAGCAATTCCGCGCTGTAGGCACTGGTATTGATGGCGAATGCCAGACAGGCACAGAACGTGGCGCTGGAGAGGTAAGGCCAGAGCATGCTTTGGCGTACCGATTCGAACTGCGCCAGGCCGTAATAGATCAGGAACAGTTGCACCAGCATCGGCGTGCCGCGAATCACGTAGGTGTAGAGCCACGCCGGGAAGCTGAGCAGCAGCGAGCGCGACACCCGCATCAGCGCCAGCGGAACCGCCAGCACCAGCCCCAGGCTCAGGGAAATCAGCAGGACCTTGAGGGTCAACAAGGCGCCGTCGAAATACAGCGGCAGGTTTTCCCGGATCAGGTTGTAGTCGAGAATCATCGGCAGGTTCTCCTCACAATTCGGCGGCTTTGATGCCGACCGAATAGTGTTTTTCCAGGGCGCGCAGCACCAGCAGCGACACACTGGTGAGCATCAGGTACAGCGCCGCCACCGCGATGAAAAACGTGAACGGCTCGTGGGTGGCATCGGCGGCGTTCTTGGCCTTGAACATCATGTCCTGCAGGCCGATGACCGAAATCAGCGCGGTGGATTTGGTCAGCACCAGCCAGTTGTTGGTGAACCCCGGGATTGCGAAACGAATCATCTGCGGCACCAGAATCCGCCAGAACACTTGCGTGCCACGCATGCCGTAGGCTGCGCCGGCCTCTGCCTGACCCTTGGGGATGGCCATGAACGCGCCGCGAAAGGTTTCCGAGAGATAGGCACCAAAAATGAAGCCCATGGTGCACACGCCGGCGATGAACGGGTTGATGTCGATGTAGCGGGTGTAGCCGCACGCCAGGGCGATGCGGTTCACCAGATCCTGGCCGCCATAGAAAATCAGCAGGATCAGCACCAGATCGGGAATGCCGCGAATCAGGGTGGTGTAGCCCTCTCCGAGCATGGCCAGCCATTTCAGCGGCGACAGGCGAAACGCCGCGCCGATCAGGCCCAGGGCAATGGCCAGCGACATGGAGGTCAGGGCCAGGTTGATGGTCAGCCAGGCACCATCGAGAATGCTCGATCCGTAGCCGTGGAGCATGATGAAGTTCCTCAAGCGTGCGCCCAAAGGCGCGCAAGACAAGTCCGAAGGGCGCCCGCAACGGGCCGGCGCCGGGCGGAGGCGACGGTTTATTCGCCGTAGATATCGAAGGCGAAATACTTGCCCATCACTTGCTGGTATTTGCCGTTGGCGCGGATGGCGTCGATGGCCGCGTTCAGGCGCGCAGCGTTGGCGACGTCACCCTTGCGCAGCGCGATCCCGGCGCCTCGACCGAAGTATTTCGGGTCGTTGATGTCCGGCCCGGTCAGGGCGAAACCTTGTCCGGCCGGTGTCTTGATGAAGCTTTCATCGGTGTTGACGATGTCGGCGAGGGTGGCGTCCAGGCGACCCGAAGCGAGGTCGAGGAAGGCTTCGTTCTGGGAGCCGTAACGCACCACGACGACCCCGGCCTTTTCCAGTTGCTCGGTGGCAAACCGGTCATAGGTCGAAGAGCGCTGTACGCCGAGTTTCTTGCCCTTGAGGTCCACCAGCGGGTCGTTGATCACGCTGCCGGCCTTCATCGCGAACTTGCCCGGCGTGTGGTAGTACTTTTTGCTGAAGTCGACCGACTTCATCCGGTCTTCGGTGATCGACATCGACGACAGCACAGCGTCGATCTTGCGCACCTTGAGCGACGGAATCATGCCGTCGAACTCCTGAATCACCCACTCGCACTTGACCTTCATCTCTTCGCACAAGGCGTTGCCGATGTCGTAGTCGAAGCCGCTGACATTGCCTTCCGGCGTTTTGTAGGAAAAGGGAGGGTAGGCGGCTTCGATACCGATACGCAGGCTGTCTTCATCGGCATGGGCCATGAAGCTGAATGCGCACAGCGCCAGAGCACCTAGAAGTTCTGTCTTGTTCATGTTGTCGACTCCTGGGAGGGCGTTAGGGAAACAGGTGCCCGCCATCCGGGTGGCGCGCTGGATCGTTCCTGTGATCGGCGAGGCTATAAATGACATGAAATAAATCATTCATCAATACAACTGAAAATAAAAATATCAATTCTGGATCGGCGGTCGTTTGGCCATGCCCGTTGAGCTCCGTGGGCTGCCTATAATGCGAGGCGGTTTTTCATCCACTTCGGGGACACCATGGATCGCTTCCAGGAAATGCAGGTCTTCGCGGCCGTAGCGCAGGAACAGGGCTTTTCGGCGGCGGCGCGGCGCTTGGGGCTGTCGGCGGCCAGCGTCACCCGGGCGGTGGCGGCGCTGGAGCAGCGGATCGGTACGCAGTTGCTGATTCGCACCACCCGCAGCGTGCATCTGAGCGAGGCGGGCCAGCGTTACCTGGAGGACTGTCGGAGGATTCTTGCCGAGGTGCAGGAAGCGGAAGACTCCGCCGCCGGCAGCCACACCCAGCCCCGTGGGCAATTGACGGTGACCGCGCCGGTATTGTTCGGCGAGCTGTTTGTCACACCGGTGATGGCGGGTTATCTGACGCAATACCCGGACGTTTCCATCAACGCCTTGCTGCTGGATCGCGTGGTGAGCATGGTCGAGGAGGGCGTGGATGTGGCGATCCGCATCGGTGAGTTGCCGGACAGCAATCAGCATGCGATCCGGGTCGGCGAGGTGCGCCGGGTGATCTGCGGCTCGCCGGGGTATTTTGCCGCTCACGGTCGGCCAACCCATCCACAGGCACTGGCCGGCGCGCCGGTGGTGGCGACCTCGTCCATCGGTCAACTGCGCAACTGGCCGTTCCTGGAGGACGGTGAACCCTTGGTCGTCCGCCCCGAGCCGCGACTGGTGGTCACCGGCAATCAGGCGGCAATCACCGCTGCTTGTCTGGGGCTCGGGTTGACCCGGGTGTTGTCTTATCAGGTCGCCAGCAAAATCGCTTCCGGGGAGCTGGAAATCGTTCTCGCCGAGTACGAATTGCCGCCGCTGCCAATCCATGTGGTGTATCAGGGCGGGCGCAAGGCACCGACCCGGGTGCGCAGTTTTGTCGACTACGCCGTGAACGCCTTGCGCGAACATCCGGCCCTGAAAAACGCGGCATTATTTCATCAAGAGAAATAATGGATTGCGTTTGCTGGTGATTCTGTTGTTTTCAAGATAGGTGGAAGATGGCTGCCACGGTTGTTGCCCATTCCGGGCGACGCAAACGTCCAGCGGAGTCGACCATGCAAGCGATCAAACTCTACAACTTCCCGCGTTCCGGCCACGCCCACCGGGTCGAGCTGATGCTGTCACTGCTGCAATTGCCGACCGAACTGATCTTCGTCGATCTGGCCAAGGGCGAGCACAAACAACCCGAGTACCTGGCGATCAACAGCTTCGGGCAAGTGCCGGCCATTGATGACAACGGCGTGGTGCTGGCCGATTCCAACGCGATTCTGGTGTATCTGGCGCAGAAGTACGGCAACGGTCGCTGGCTGCCAGGCGATCCGGTCGGTGCGGCGCGCGTTCAGCGCTGGCTGTCGGCAGCGGCCGGGCCGATTGCCTTTGGCCCGGCTGCGGCGCGGCTGGTCACGGTGTTCGGGGCAAAACTCAATGCCGATGAAGCGATCACCCGTGCGCACAACCTGCTCAAGGTGATGGATCTGGAACTGGGCAAGACTTCGTTCCTGGTCGGCAGCGAACCGACCATCGCCGACGTATCGGCCTACAGCTACATCGCCCATGCGCCGGAAGGCAATGTGTCGCTGGACGACTACGCCAATGTGCGCGCCTGGCTGGCGCGGATTGAAGCCTTGCCCGGTTTCGTCGCGATGCCACGCACCGTTGCCGGTCTGCAAGCCACGGCTTGAGTTTCACCATCCAGACTGCGCCGCTGGCGTGGGGGAGAGGTCGTCATGGAACGTTCACCCTGGCACGCCGGCGAGCGGCAACTGCAAGCGCAGGTCGGTGTCGCCGAGCGCATGGAGGAATTCGGTCGCAAGGTGATTCGCACCTGGATGCCGGATCAGCACCGTCAGTTTTATGAGCAATTGCCGTTCATGCTGTTCGGCGCGGTGGATGCCGATGGTCGTCCATGGGCCAGCGTATTGGAGGGCGAGCCGGGTTTCGCTCACTCTCCCGAGCCGACGCAATTGCACTTCGACAGTTTGCCCGCCGCCGATGATCCGGCGCAGTTGCAGGCCGGCGCGGCCATCGGTCTGCTTGGCATCGAGTTGCACACCCGTCGGCGCAATCGTCTCAATGGCCACATCGGCAACCTGGGGGCTACGGGTTTCGATTTGACGGTCGACCAGTCCTTCGGCAACTGCCCGCAGTACATTCAGTTGCGCCAATTCCAGCGGGTGCCGCTGACTGATCCGCAGACCCGCCGCGCCGAACATTTCGACGGGCTCGATGACGCGGCGGTCGCGCTGATCGAAACCGCCGACACCTTCTTTGTCGCCAGCTACGTCGATGTCGATGGCGAGCGTTCGGTGGATGTTTCCCACCGGGGCGGCCAGGCCGGTTTCGTGCGGGTGGAGGGCAATCGCCTGACCATCCCGGACTTTGCCGGCAACCTGCACTTCAATACCCTTGGCAACCTGTTGCTCAATCCTCGGGCCGGCTTGCTGTTCATCGACTTTTCCACAGGTGACCTGTTGCAGCTCAGCGGCCGTACCGAGGTCATTCTCGACGGGCCGCAAATCGCAGCCTTCCAGGGCGCCGAGCGGTTGTGGACGTTCGAGGTGGAAAAAGTGGTGAGGCGTCCAGGTGCATTGGCCCTGCGCTGGCGCTTCGACGGCATGTCGCCGACCAGTCTGTTGACCGGAACCTGGGCTCAGGCCGACGCGCGTTTGCAGGCCCAGGCTCTGGGTGACAGCTGGCGGCCGCTGCGGGTGACGCGGATTGAAGCGCAGAGCCGGCACATTCGTTCGTTCTACCTCGAACCCGTGGACGGGGCCGGTTTGCCGGTGTTCCAGGCCGGGCAGCATCTGCCGTTGCGCTTCAATCTCGATGGTGAGGTGTTCATCCGCACTTACAGTCTGTCGGGTGCGCCGTCGGACGACTTCTTCCGGGTCAGCGTGAAGCGTGAAGGGCGGATATCGACGCATCTGCACGATCAGGTGCGCGTCGGCGATGTGCTGGAGGCGCGTTCGCCTCAAGGGCATTTCACCGTGGCGCCGCTGGAGCGTCGGCCCTTGGTGTTGCTGGCGGCCGGGGTCGGGATCACGCCGTTGCTGTCGATGCTGCGCGAGGTGGTGTATCAGGGGCTGCGCACCCGGAGGATTCGTCCGACCTGGCTGATCCAGAGTTCCAGAAGCCTTGCAGACCAACCGTTTCGCGCGGAACTGGACCGCTTGCTGGAAGACGCCGGCGATGCGGTGCGGGTGTTGCGCCTGCTCAGTCAGCCCGAGCCCGACCTGGTGGAAGGCGAGGATTACGACCTCCACGGGCGCATCGACGGTGCCTTGTTGAGGAACCTTATCGACGAATTTGATCAGATCGATTTTGTGCTCTGCGGCCCCGGCGGATTTACCCAGGGCCTTTACGACAGCCTGCGCGAACTGGACGTGCGCGACGACCAGATCCACGCCGAAACCTTTGGCCCCTCGACCCTCAAGCGCCAGGCCGATCCGGACGCCATCGTGATCGAACAATTGCCGGCCGCCACCACGTCGGTGCCGGTTGTCTTCGAACGTTCGGCCAAGGAAGCACGGTGGCAGCCCGAGGGCGGCAGTCTGCTGGAACTGGCCGAGAGCCGTGGCCTGCGCCCCGAGTTCAGCTGTCGCGGAGGTTCATGCGGTACCTGCAAGACGCGGCTGATCAGCGGCGCGGTGAATTATCCACAGCCCCCGGCCGAAGTGCCGGAGGAAGGGCAGGTGCTGATCTGCTGCGCGGTGCCGGCGCAAAGTGCGCAGCCGCTGGTGCTGGACCTGTAGAGGATCAGGCGTAGGACAGCGCCTTTTCCTCCAGCAGTTCCTGATACAGCTCGGTCCACTTGCGGCCCATTTCGTCGGCTGTGAATAACTGCCGGTAACGGGCTTCAGCCTTGACGCCCATTTCGGCGGCGCGGGTCGGGTTTTCCCACAGGGTGCGCATCGCTTCACGAAACGCCTGTGGATGACTCGGCGGCACCACCAGCCCGGTTTCGTTGTGGATATTGATGTAGCTGGTGCCGGTGCCGATCTCGCTGGAGATCATCGGCTTGCCGTACATCGCACCTTCCAGCAGCGAAATGCCAAACGCTTCCGAGCGCAGGTGCGACGGGAAGACGATGGCGTAGCTCAGTTGCAGCAGGGCGACCTTGTCTTCATCGCTCACCCGCCCAAGGAAATGAATGTTGCGCAGCCCCAGCGCCGCGGCCTGGGCGTGCAGTTCCTGTTCCAGCGGGCCGGCGCCGACGATCACCACCGGGTAGTCCACGTCTTTCAAGGCTTCGAGCAGGATGTGCAGGCCCTTGTAGTAGCGCATCACCCCGACGAACAGGAAAAACTTATCCCCAAGCTGCTGGCGCCAGCGGTTCATGCGCTCGACGTCGGGCTGTGGATAACCGGCCTTGTTCAGACCGTAGGGGATGACGCGGGTCTTGTCCTGGAACTGCTGCAACACATCGCTGGTGTGCAGGTAATTCGGCGAGGCCGCGACAATCCGGTCGGCGCTGGCGAGGAAGCGGTTCATCAGCGGGCGGTAGAGCTTGAGCAGGTTCTTCTGGCGAATGATGTCCGAGTGGTAGGTCACCACACTCGGTTTGTTCATGCCGCTGGCGAAATGCACCAGGTCCATGAACGGCCACGGGAAGTGATAGTTGATCACGTCGGCTTCGGCCGCCAGTTCGCGAAACTGCTTGAACACGCTCCAGGAAAAACCGGTGGAGGCGAACTGAATGTCGAGCCTGGCGCGATGCACTTCGTGCTGGCCCAGTTGCAGCACCGCCGGCTCGGGATTGGCGCTGAGGGTCAGCACCTGGCCTTCGATACCGTGCTGGGCGCCGCTTTCGCAGAGCTGGAAGATTACTTGCTCGATGCCACCGACCGAGTCAGGCAGGTACGTCTTGAAAAAATGAAGAACTCGCATTCAACCTCCCAAAGCCTGGCGGTAGGCGCCGGCCGTGGCCTGCGCGCAACGCTTCCAGGAAAAAAGCCGTGCCTGCTGCAATCCGGCTTCCCGGCATGCCTGCCAATGCGCTTGATCGTCGATCAGGCGGCTCAGCGCATCGCGCAAACCGTCCGCATCGTCAGCTTCAATATAGTTTCCGGCAGCCCCCGCCACTTCCGGCATTGCCGATGAGCGAGTGACCACCACCGGCGTGCCACTGGCCATCGCTTCCAGCACCGGCAGGCCAAAACCTTCATACAACGAGGGAAAAACCAGCGCCCGGGCGCCGGCCAGCAATTGCGCCACCTGCTCATCGGGCAAGTAGCCGAGCAGGCACACATGACCGTTGGCCAGGGCCTGACGCAATTCGTCACTGAACTGTTCGCGCTGCCAGCCGGCCATGCCGACGATCAACAGCGGGAAGCGCTGGCGCACGGCTTCGGGCAATAGCGCGTGGGCGCGCAGGGCCAGGCTCACGTTCTTGCGCGGCTCCAGGGTGCCGACACACAGGAAATACTCCCGCGCTTCCACGGCATGGGCCTTGAGCACGGCGTCGATGGCTTGCGGCTCCCGTGGATGAAAGCGCTCGGCGACACCCAGGGGCGCCACCACGAAGCGTTCGGCGGGCAGCCCGAAATAGTCTTGGGCTTCGTCAGCGATGGCTTGCGAGTCGGTCAGAATCACCCGCGCCTGCCGGATGCCGTCGGCCAGTCGCCGCTCGATTTCCTTGAGCCGCGCCTGCGGCTGGGTGTCCGGGAAATGCAGGTGCGTCAGGTCGTGCAGGGTGATCACGGTCGGGCCCTCGAAGGCCAGCGGCCACAGGCTCGGTTCGTGGTACAGGTCGATGTCGGACGCGCGGCCCTGATCGAAGCGTTTCTGCTCCAGCCAGCGGCGTGCCTGATAGGCACCGGGGATCTTGCGCAGCATCGGGGTCAGGCGCGAGTAACCGGGCATTGCCGCTTCCGGCAGCTGCGAACTCCAGCCCCAGCCGTGAAACAGCGCCACGTCGATATCGGTTTCGGTGTGCAAGGCGTTCACCAGTTCGGCGACGTAGTGACCGATCCCGGTGCGTGGCGCCTGGAGAATCCGCGCGTTAAGGGCTATGCGCATGGGACCTCGCTTGCGTCGCAGGCGCTTGCAGCACATGGCGTGCGGTGCGTTCGGCCAGTTGCTGACTGGCTTCGCGCCAGCCGATCCATTGCCAGTCGGTCACATCGCGGGCGGCAGGGAATTGGCCGCTGCGCTCGAAGGCCATGACCAGCTCGGCGAGTTGTTGCGGATCGTGCAAATCGAAATAGGCCATGAACTCACCGCCGATCTCACGGAACACCGCAATGTCGCTGCCCATGGCCGGCAATCCGCGCTGCATGGCCTCCACCAGCGGCAGACCGAAGCCTTCGACGAAGGACGGGAACACCAGCGCGCTGGAATGGGCATAGGCGTGTTCCAGGCTGGTGTCGCTCAGGTCGTTGAACATGAACAGGCGCCGGTTCAGTTCGGCGTGGTTGCGCACCCGGGCGAGCAGGGCGTCGCACTTCCAGCCGATGCGTCCGGCGATGCACAGGCGTGCGTTCGAACCGGCCGCCCAGGCGCGCTCGAACGCATCCAGCAGGTAGTCGTGGTTCTTGCGCGGTTCGATGGTGCTGACCATCAGGAACACTGGCTCCGGTGTGGCGAACAGACGTTCCAGACGCGGCTCGACAGCGGCCTCGACGCTCTGCAGATCCAGCTCCGATCCCAGGTGGAAGTAGTCGAACCAGCGTTTTTCGACCTGTGCCGAACCGAGGCGGCGCTGCACTTCCTCGCGAACCTGATCACGCACGGTAGCGGAAATCGCCAGATAGCCGTCGGCGGTACGGGTAATCCAGTCGAACCATTCGCTGAAAACCTGCACCAGCCGCGTGTCGTAAAACTGCGGATGAGTCAGGGGAATCAGATCGTAGATCACCGCAACGATGCCCACGCCTTCGCGTTTGAGTCGTTCGGCATGCAGGAAAAAGTCCGAGTGCCAGGACGAATCCAGCAACACCAGTTGATCGCCCGGCCGGTGTTGCAAAGGCTCGCAGCGCTGGGGCAACTGATAGCTGTTGACCTGCTCGACCAGCCGCAGCGGGATGCCGAACAGACCGAACGAAGCCAGACGATAGCCGACGTATAGGGCACGTCGTGTCAGTTTGCTCCGGCAACGGCTGTCGAGGCGCTGATGCAGTTGCCAGAAACGATGGGCCAGGCGTTCCAGGCGCTCGCCGAACGTGACGATGGCGTTGAACAGCGGCGAGTCCAGTGGCGCCAGGCGCGTCACGCGGTACAGCTTGCCCTTGAGCAGGACCACCGGCACACACTCGACACCTTCCGCGCTCGGCGGCAATTGTTTGATGACATTGCGCACCACCCGCTGAATCCCCGAATTGACTTTCGGGTGCCGGAACACGTGGGTGCATTCGACCAGCAGGCGAGTCATGGCGCACGCTCCGCGAGGGCTTCAGTGCGCCGGGTGATCGATGTTCTGGCTCCGAGCCACGAGCAGCCGACGAAATCTTCCTGACGGTTATTGATCACGTGGAACACCAGCCCGTAGTCGCGCCATTCGAAATTGCGGTCCAGGTGCGAGTCCAGCCGTGAGAGGCTCAGGGCTATAGAGTAGTTGCCCTTGCCCAACCCCATCACGAAAGCAAAGCGGTAGGTGATGCGCTCGCCTGCGTGCAGGTCTTCCAGAGCCTGGTTCTGGCGATGGGTGTTGATCCCGTACATGGCCTGACCGAGGCGATCCTTGATCATGAAGCCCAGCACCAGCCGTTCGATGTCCTGACGGACTTCGACCTGCACCTCCAGCACCACCGCCTGGCCGACTTCGGCGGCGTCGATGGAGCGCTCGTGCTCATCGAGCAGGCGCACGCTGAGAATGCCGGCCTCGCCGGTGCCGGACACGGTCTGTACCTGGCCGCCGGGCAGTGTTTCCTGGCGCACCGTCTGGCCTTCGCGCTCGGCGAGCAGGGCGTTGTAGTAATCCATGACCGCTTCGGGCTTGTCGTGCATGGCCATGTGGCCACCTTCGAGCAGGATCGCCGAGTCGCAGATCGACTGGATCGCCGAGCGGTCGTGGGACACGATCAGCAGCGTGGTGCCGGCCTTGCGGAAGCTGCGGATGCGGTCGAAGCTCTTGTGCTGGAAATACGAATCGCCCACCGACAGCGCTTCGTCGACGATCAGGATGTCCGGGCGGCGCGCGGTGGCGACACTGAAGGCCAGGCGCATCTGCATGCCGCTGGAATAGGTGCGCACCGGGTGATCGATGGCCTCGCCGATTTCCGCGAAGCGTTCGATGTCCGGCATCAGGGTTTCGATCTCTTCGACCTGCATGCCCAGCAGTTGCCCGGCCATCACGGCGTTCTGCCGGCCGGTGAAGTCCGGGTGGAAGCCCATGCCCAGCTCCAGCAGTGCCGCGACCCGGCCTTGCAGCTGAATCTGGCCGCAGGTTGGCTGGGTGGTGCCGGTGATCATTTTCAGCAGGGTGCTTTTGCCGGCGCCGTTGACCCCGACGATGCCCACCGCTTCACCGGGAGCGATCTCGAAATTCACATCCTGCAGCACCCAGTGCTGGCGATGACGCTCTTTCGAAAACGGGATCAGCCATTCGGCCAGGCGACTCCAGCGGGTGGGGTACTGCTTATAGGCCTTGCCCAGGCCTGTGACGCGTATGTGCCCCATCAGAGTTCATCCACCATTTCGCCGACCCGCCGGCGGAACAGGCGCAGTCCGATCACGCACAACAGCAGGCCGATCACGAAGACCGGCAGCAGCGAGCTCCACACCGGCCATTGACCGTAGAGAAACAGGTTCTGGTAACTGCCGATCAGGTTGGTCAGCGGATTGAGTTGCAGCAGGCGCTGCACCCACTCGGGCAGGATGCTCAGCGGGTACACGATCGGCGTCAGCCAGAACCAGAATTGCAGGCAGATGGCGAACAATTGCCCGACATCGCGAAAGAACACGTTGAGCACGCCGAGGATCATGCCCAGCCCGGCGCAGAACAGCACTTGCAGCGCCAGCAGCGGCGCCAGTGCCAACAGCGCCATACCCGGCCAGCGCCCGGTGATCAGCAGGAAACCGAGAAACAGGCCGATGATGATCGCGAAATTGATCCCGGCGTTGAGCAGCACGATCACCGGCAGGCAGAGGCGCGGGAAGCTGATCTTCTTCAGCAGGTTGGCGTTCTCCAGAAACATGTTCTGGCTGCGCAGGGTGATTTCCGAGAACAGGCCCCAGGTCAGCAACCCGGCGCACAGGTAGACGCTGTAGGCCATGCCGTCGTCCACGCCGGGCAGACGGGCACGCATGATGTGAGAAAAGATCACGGTGTAGACGATGATCATCGACAGCGGGTTGAGTACCGTCCACAGCGCGCCGAACAGCGAATTGCGGTACCGCGCTTGAAACTCCCGCTTGACGCTACCGAGGATGAAACCCCGGTAGTCGTGCAGCGAGCGGTACAGGGAAAGCAGCATTCACACCGTCCTGCCGTATTGGTCTTCGAAGCGGACGATGTCGTCCTCTCCCAGGTATTCGCCGCTTTGCACTTCGATGATCACCAGATCGATCACGCCGGGATTTTCCAGACGATGCTTGTGGCCGGCGGCGATGAACGTCGATTCGTTCTTGGCCACCAGGGTCGTGCCGCTGCCGTTGTTGGTGACCTTGGCCATGCCTTCGACCACCACCCAGTGTTCATTGCGGTGATGGTGCATCTGCAACGACAGCTTGCCGCCAGGCTTGACCACGATGCGCTTGATCTTGAAGCGCGGGCCTTCCTCGAGCACGGTGTAGGTGCCCCACGGACGGCTGACCGTGCGGTGCAGGCGATAGGCTTCGTGGGACTTGTCCTTGAGCTGCTTGGCGACCCGCCGCACATCTTGTGCGCGGTCGGCGTGCGCGACGAGAACCGCGTCGGCGGTGTCGATCACGATCAGGTCTTCCACACCCACGGCGGCCACCAGCCGGCCTTCGCTCTGGACGAAGTTGTTGCGGCTGTCGATGAAGATTGCTTCGCCGCTGGCGCGGTTGTTGTCGGCGTCGGCCGGCACCAGCGCGGCGACCGCACCCCACGAACCGATGTCGCTCCAGTCGAAACCGGCAGGCACGACCGCGACCTTTTCCGAGCGCTCCATCAGTGCGTAATCAATGGAAATGTCGGTGATTTCGGCGAACAACGCCGCAGAGAGTTCCTGTTGCAGGTAACCGGTGGTTTCCAGCGGCTCACTCGCCGCCATGCAGGCGCGGGTTTGTTCCAGCAGCTCGGGGGCGTGCAGTTGCAATTCGGCGATCAGGGTCGCAATGGAGAAACAGAACATCCCCGAATTCCACAGGAAATTGCCGCTTTCCAGGTAGTGAGTGGCGGTTTGCAGGTCGGGTTTTTCCACGAAGCGCTGCACCTTGGCTGCGCCTTTTGCATCCAGCGGGGCGCCGGTCTCGATGTAGCCGAAGCCGGTTTCCGGGGCGGTCGGCACCACGCCGAAGGTCACCAGATAACCATCCTTCGCCAGGTTGACCGCGTGTTCGACCGCACGTTTGAGTGCGTCTTCGTCGACGATCAAATGGTCGGCGGGCATCACCACCATGATCGCCGCATCGCCATGCAGGGCTTGCAGCGACAGGGCCGCTGCCGCGATGGCCGGCGCGGTGTTGCGCCCGGTGGGCTCGAGCAGGAAGTGCCCGCGATGCCGCGACAGTCGCGCGGCCTGATAGTGATCCTTGCTCTGGAAGTAGTACTCGCGGTTGGTCACCGTGACGATGTCGCCCCAGCCGTCCAGCAGGCCGGCGGCGCGCCGATAGGTCTTGCCCAGCAGTGACTGGCCGTCGGGCAGGGTCATGAACGGCTTCGGATGGCCCTCGCGGGATACCGGCCACAAACGCGTACCGGCACCGCCGGACAGAATCACGGGGATCAGCATGGCCTACTCCTTGGCGACGCGTTTCATGTCCGCATCCATCATCATGCGGATCAGGGTGTCGAGGTCGGTCTTCGGTTTCCAGCCGAGTACGCGCTGGGCCTTGGCCGGGTTGCCGAGCAGCACTTCGACCTCGGCCGGGCGGAAGAATGCCGGGTCGATCTTCACGTAGTCGCGGTAGTTGAGACCCACGTGATCGAAGGCGATGCGGCACATCTCGCGCACGGTGGTGGTGACGCCGGTGGCGACCACGAAGTCGTCAGGCTTGTCTTGTTGCAGCATCAGCCACATGGCTTCGACGTAATCGCCGGCAAAGCCCCAGTCGCGCTTGGCGTCGATGTTGCCCAGGGCCAGTTCCTGCTGTTTGCCCTGCTTGATTCGGGCGGCGGCGTCGGTGACCTTGCGGGTCACGAATTCGATGCCGCGCAGTGGCGATTCATGGTTGAACAGGATGCCGCTGCTGGCGTGCAGGTTGAAGCTTTCGCGGTAGTTGACGGTGATCCAGTGGCCATAGAGTTTGGCCACGCCGTAAGGGCTGCGCGGGTAGAACGGGGTGTTCTCGTCCTGTTGCTCGGCCTGGATCAGACCGAACATTTCGCTGGTGGACGCCTGATAGAAGCGCGTGTGCGGGCTGAACTGGCGGATGGCTTCAAGCAGGTGAGTCACGCCCAGGCCATCGACGATGCCGGTGGTCACCGGTTGATCCCAGGACGCGGCGACGAAGCTTTGTGCGGCGAGGTTATACACCTCGTCCGGCGCCGACTTGATGACTGCGCGCTGCACCGAGCAGGCGTCGGCCATGTCGCCGTCCAGGTACACGATGTCGCCTTCGACGCCCATTTCCCGCAGGCGCCATCGCGAGTCGCTGCTGCGTCGCGCCACCAGGCCGTGAACCTTATAGCCCTTGTCGAGCAACAGTCTGGCCAGATAGGCGCCATCCTGACCGGTGATCCCTGTGATCAATGCACTTTTTGTCATTCTTGTCGTACTCGCTTCTCCCAGTCGGACAGGATCGCCCGCAGGGATTGTTGTATAGAGATTTGCGGCGTCCATCCTGTGGTCCGGGCGAGCCGTTGATGGCTGCCGCAGACGCGACGCTGATCCGCGCGGCGCATGCGCGCCGGATCCTGAACCAGTTGCAGCTCGACCTCGGCCAGGTCGCCCATCTGCTCGATGAGGCTGCGAATGCTTTGCTCATGGCCCGAGCAAATGTTGTACACCTGTCCCGGCGTGCCTTTTTCCAGCAGCGCGAAATAGGCCGAAACCACGTCGTCGACGTCGAGGAAGTCCCGGGTGACATCGATGTCGCCGACTTCCAGTTGCGGCGCTTGCAGCCCCTGCTTGATGCGGTTGATCTGCCGTGCGGCGCTGGCGATCACAAAGCTGTCTTTCTGCCCGGTACCGATGTGGTTGAACGGACGCGCCACCAGCACTGGCCAGCTTTCGCTCAGGCCCCATTGCAGGCTGAGGAATTCGGCGGACAGTTTGCTCACGGCGTAGGGATTGCGCGGGCAGGGCGGCTGTTGCTCGGTGATCGGCAGTGCGGATTCGTCGACCTGACCGTACACGTCGCCGGAACTGACGTACAGGAACGGGCCCTTGAAGCCTCTGGCCTTGAGCGCCTGCAACAGATTCAGGGTGCCGAGCAGATTGATGTCGAAGGTGCGGGCCGGATCGCGGAACGCCTCGGGGACGAAGGTCTGGCCGGCCAGGTGAATGACGGCGTCAGGCAATTGCGGCCACAGGTCGACAAGGCTTTGCGGATCCGTCAGGTCATAAGGTGAAGCGGCAGGCAGCAGTTCCCACGCCGAGTCATCGAGCATCAGGCGCGACTGGATATGTTGTCCCACGAATCCGCTGAGACCCGTGATGAACAGACTTCTTTTCAAACAGCGACCCCTTGGTCTTTAACTCTCACCTTTTCCCACAGGCTTGAATGGGGAATGTCTGTCAGACCGTGTGTAAGTTTCGGTCGGAAGACGGGTGAAGTCGTTGTTGTAGTTGTTTGGCTGCCAATCTGTGCCAATTGCGCGGCAATTTCAACCGACCAAACCGTGACCGGTCAGTTCTCGTCAGCGTAGCCCGGTTTTTCTCGCCGGGCGGTTCACGAATCCCGAACGGATGTGTTTAGAATGCCCCTCGTCGCGGTTTGCCGAGCGTTGCCGGAGTGGTAGCGCGGCACGGTGAAACTGACCACTAAAACAAGAACGACGACGTGCTTCGGGACACAGGATGATTGTCGGCCATGCCGACCCGATCCGATGCCTGGCCGTCATAGCGTGAGGCTGCCGGGATGGTGGCCGCACCGTGGGATGCCATGAATTTCATTCTCTACTCGGACGTCAACGACCGCTCCATCAGCCAGAGTCTCGGGCGTCCCGAATACAGCTATTACTTCGTGCTCAAGGCCTATCGCCCGGTGCTCGAAAGTCTGGGCCGGGTGCATGTGGTGTCCACTCGCGCCGAGGTCGATCCACTGTATCGACAGCTGTTCGCTGCCGGCGAAAGCAGTGTGTTCCTGTCCTTTACCCCGCCGCAGAATACCCCGACCGATCTGGAATGCCCGACGATCTGCGTGATTGCCTGGGAGTTCGACTCCATCCCCGATGAGTCGTGGGACGGTGATCCGCGTCAGGACTGGACACAGATGCTCGCACGGCAAGGACGGGTCATCACGTTGTCGAGCCACACCGCCCGGGCGATCCGCCGGGCCATGGGCGAAGACTTTCCGGTCCTGGTATTGCCGACGCCGCTGTGGGAAAACTTCGCGGCCATTCGTGAGCAACAGGTCAGCACGCCGATCAACCCCGGAACCACGCTGGCGATCAAGGGCTGCATTTTCGACAGCCGTATGCTGGGACTCTGTGCCGATGACTTGCTGCCCAAACCGCTGACCGCCGAACAACTGGCCGATATCGAGGCACGGCGCCCGCCACCCCTGACACTCAAGCGCCGACTGGTCATCGCCCGCCATTACCTGCGTCTGTGGGCGTTGAATCCGAGCGATCAACCCGAGCCCATGGCCCGCGTGAAATACCTGCACCACGGCTACTGGGAAGGCTTTCGCGATCTGTTTTCGGACAAGGTCCATGCCTGGCTCGAACGGCACCTGCCGAACATTGCCGGTCCCCATGAAGTGGCGGTGGACGAACCGCCGCTGGAACTGCCGGACACTTCGACAGTGGTGGAAACCACCGTCGATGGCGTGATCTACGTCACTGTGTTCAACCCCAAGGATGGCCGCAAGAACTGGCATCAACTGATCACGGCGTTCTGCTGGGCATTTCGAGAAACGTCTGACGCGACGCTGGTGTTGAAGATCACCCAGAACGATCTGGCGTCCTACTACAGCGAACTGATGACCCTGCTCGCGCAACTGACACCGTTCGCCTGCCGGGTGCTGGTGATGCATGGCTATCTGGACGATCCGCAATATGCGCGGCTCTACCAGGCCGCCAGTTTTTACGTCAACGCGTCACGTTGCGAAGGCCTGTGCCTGCCGCTGATGGAGTTCATGTCCAGCGGCAAACCGGTGATTGCTCCGGATCACACGGCGATGGAGGACTACATCGACGACGCGGTGGCCTTTGTCGTCAAGTCCAGCGAAGAGCTGACGATCTGGCCCCAGGACACCCGCATCATCTATCGCACCCTGCGTCACCGGCCGGACTGGGGCTCGCTCAAGAGTGCTTACGAGAACAGTTACCGGATGGCCAAGGCGCAGCCGCAGGACTATCGCCGAATGTCGGTCGCCGCTGTCGAGCGAATGCACGACTACTGCTCTTTCGCCCCGGTACAGCAGCGCCTGGCGGACTTCTTCGGCCTGGTGCCGGCGGCTGCCGATGACGCCCCCGTGACGGACAACGCCCCATGCTGATCATCATTCATTCGGAAACCAACCAGCACACCATCGCGCAGAACCTTGGCCGTTCCGAGTACAGCTATTACTTCGTGCTCAAGGAATACCGCCCGGTGCTCGAGCGTCTCGGGCGGGTGGTGGAAGTGACGGACCCGGCCCATGAAGTCGACGCGCTGTACCTGGAATGCCTGGCCCGTGGCGAACCGTGTGTGTTCCTGTCGTTCTCGCCGCCCCATCGAACGCCGATTCATCTGGCTTGCCCGACATTGCCGGTGTTCGCCTGGGAGTTCAGTACCATCCCCAACGAGCCTTTCGACGGCGAACCACGCAATGACTGGCGCACGGTGCTGAGAGCCTGCGGGGCGGCAATCACCCATTCCAGCTACACGGTCAACGCGGTGCGCGAGGCCATGGGCGCCGACTACCCGATTGTCGCGGTGCCGGCGCCGGTGTGGGACCGCTTTGCCGCCCGGGGCGCCCAACTGCAAGGCCAGCCCTCGACCGGGCCGGTACGTCTGAAGATCAAGGGGCTGGTGGCCGACAGTCGCCAGCTCGATCTCGACGCCTTCGGCCCGAAGCCTCTGCGCCGCGGCAAAGGCATCGACTTCGAGGCGCCGGTCCGCGAGCAGGAGCTGTTGCTGGACGGCGTGGTGTACACCTCGGTGTTCAACCCCGGTGACGGGCGCAAGAACTGGGAGGACATGCTCAGTGCATTCTGCGTGACGTTCCGTGAGGTCGAAGACGCCACGCTGGTGCTCAAGCTCACCCACCACGATGCCGAAGAAGCCCTCAGCGACATCCTTCATCACCTGTACAAAAACCGCTCCTACCGCTGCCGCATTGTGTTGATCTACGGCTACCTCGCGGATGCGGACTACGAGCGCCTGGTGCAGGCCACTCGTTATGTGGTGAACACGTCCTACGGCGAAGGCCAGTGCCTGCCGCTGATGGAGTTCATGTCTTGCGGCAAACCGGCGGTGGCGCCACGCACCACGGCGATGATCGATTACCTGAGCGAAGACAATGCGTTCCTGGTCGAGTCCACCGATGAACTCACCGCTTGGCCTCACGATCCGCGCAAAGCGTTCCGCACGCTGCGCTACATGACCAACTGGGCGTCCGTCTGCGTCGCCTATCGCAACAGCTACGAGGTGGCGAAACACCAGCCACAGCGTTACGCGCAGATGTCGGCTCAAGCCGTCCTGAGCCTGCAAGGGTTTTGCAGTCAGGCTGTGGCCGAGCAGCGTTTGCGGGACTTTCTCGCGCAACTGTTCGAGCATCGCGCAATGGCGGTCGAGGCTTCCGGCTCATGATCCGCGCATTGATCAGACGCCTGCGCCCGGCGGCGCAACCCGCGCCAGTGCCTGCCCCTGAGCCTGTCAGCGAACGTGGTTCACCGCGGGATATCGGCTTGCTCGACGCGATCCTCGATGGCTGGTTTCGCGCTGACAGCGGCGAGTTGCTAAAAGGGTTCGCCATCGGTGCGGACGATACCTTGCTCGATGTCGGTTGCGGTGAAGGTGTGGCGACCCTGTTCGCGGTGCGTCAGGGGGCGTCGGTGATCTTCACCGACAGCGAGCTCGACAAGGTCCGTGAACTCGCCCGGCAGGTCGAGGCGCAATCGACCCGGACGAATCTGGGCCTGGTCAGCAACAGCCTGCCATTGCCTCTGGCCGATGGTTGCGCCAGCAAAGTGGTGTGCATGGAAGTGCTCGAGCATATCGACGAACCCGAACCGTTCATGGCCGAACTGGTGCGCATGGGTCGTCCCGGTGCTCAGTACCTGCTGAGTGTCCCGGCCCCGGTGGGCGAGCATCTGCAAAAAGGCATCGCCCCCGCCAGTTACTACCAGTCGCCCAATCATGTGCAGATTTTCACCCCCGAGCGGTTTGCCGCGCTGGTGGAGGACGCCGGGCTGGTGATCGAGCATCGTCAGGTCAACGGATTCTTCTGGGTGATGGGCATGATCTTCTTCTGGGCCAGCGAACGGGCGGCCGGTCGCGATCTGGAAGGCGCGGTGCGTGACCGCATCCAGGCGCCGTATCCGCCGTTGATGGAAAGTTGGGCGCGCACCTGGCAAGACCTGCTGGCGCTGCCCGACGGGCCGGCGATCAAGCAATTGCTCGATCAACTGATGCCAAAGAGTCAGGTGATCATCGCCCGCAAACCGCTGCAAACCGCTTCGTCCACCGCCGAACCTCTTTCTGGAGCCACCCCATGTTGAGCCTTTTGAAGAAACTCACGGCGACGACGCCTGCACAGCCTATCGCGCCAGTGGTCGAGGAGGTCGACACGTTCCAGCTCGGCTTGCGCGATGCCATGCTCAGCGGCTGGTTCAACCATGACACCGGCGAGCTGTACAAAGGCTTCACGGTAGGCCCCGAGGACACACTGGTCGACGTCGGTTGTGGCGACGGCGGCAACATGCAGTTCTGCGGGATGCGTGGGGCGCGGATTATCGTCGCCGACATTGACGCGGCGAAGATCGAAGCCGCCCGCCAGCGGCTCAGCGAAACCTCGGCGCGCAGCGTCGAATACCATGTCACCGACGGCAATCCGCTGCCGATCGCCGATGGCACCGCGACCCGCGTGGTATCCACCGAGGTGCTTGAGCATGTCGACGATCCGGCACAGTTCCTCGCCGAACTGGTGAGGATTGGCCAGCCGGGCGCCCTGTATCTGCTGAGCGTGCCGCATCCAAGCTCCGAGGATGTACAGAAAGGCATCGCCATGCCTGAGTATTTCGAAAAGCCCAACCACATTCGCATCATCAGCGAAGACCAGTTCAAAGCCATGGTCAGCGAGGCGGGCCTGGAGATCGTCAGTCACAGCCAGTACGGCTTTTATCGGTCACTGTGGATGTTGCTGTTCTGGGAAGCCAAGGTGGATCTGAGCAGCCCCGATCATCCGTTGCTCAATCAATGGACCAAGACCTGGGAGGCTGTGCTCAATTCGCCGCGCGGCACTCAAATCAAACATGCGCTGGACAGCGTCATGGCGAAAAGTCAGGTCATCATCGCCCGTAAGTCATAGAGCGCATTTTTCCGGGAGCGGCCGCGCTCCCGCCGGTTTTGTGTAACCTTGCAGCCTTGTGTTGCCATGGATTTGCATGTCATGCGGTTTCTCTTCGGGCTGTCAGCAATGCTTGCGGCAGCCCTGTTGCTTTCTGCCTGCGAGCGTCAGGACGCAGTACCTCTCGATCAACAACTGTACGTCTGGCAACGCCAGTGGACGCCGGCTCATGAGGCGGCGCTCAAGGGCAGCCGCGCGGATTTCTCGACCCTTCGGGTACTGGCGTTGCAGGCTTTCCCACAAGCAGGCTGGAGCCGTGCACGGATCGATCCGCCGTTGCTGAAGAGCGATGGCCGGCCGCTGATTGCGGTGATTCGCCTCGATGGCCAGCTCAAGGCGCTGGATCAGGAGCAGGTTACGGCGCAGATACTCCAGGTCATCGATGGCTGGCAGAGCCAGGGACTCACGCTGTCCGGGGTCGAGATCGACCACGATGCCGGTAACGCGCGACTGCCGGCCTACGCTGACTTCCTGACTCATCTGCGTACGGCTTTGCCGCAATCACTTCCCTTGAGCATCACTGCGCTGCCGGCCTGGCTCGACAGCCCGCAATTGCCGGCGCTGTTGGCGACGGTCGACAGCAGCGTGCTGCAGGTACATGCGGTCAGCGATCCGCGACGCGGTCTGTTCGACCCTGAGCAGGCGCGCAACTGGGCGAAGCGCTGGGGGAGGGTCAGCGATAAACCGTTCTACCTGGCCCTGCCGGCCTACGGTGTGGCGCTGTTGCCGGACAGTGGTGGTGCGCCGGTGGTGGAAAGTGAGGTGACGCTGGAGCGAAGCGGGGAACGCCGTGAATTGCTGGCCGACCCGCAGCAACTGAGCCGACTCGCCACAGAGCTGCGCGAGGATAGACCGGCGCACCTGGCCGGGCTGATCTGGTTCCGCCTGCCGCTGACCAATGACCGCCGTGCCTGGAGCCTGACCACTTTGCGTGCGGTGGCCCTAGGCGATGCACTGTCCAGCAGACTCGACGTGAACTTCAAGGCGCAGGACGGCCTCTACGACATCACGCTCGGCAACGCCGGTAACCTTGATAGCCCCTGGCCTGCGCGCTTGCAGGTCAAAGTCAGTGGCTGCGAAGGCGCCGATGCGCTGGCCGGTTACTCGTTGCAACAGACTGCGGATCTGCTTACCTTCACCCGCTTGCGCGACGGCCGATTGCCGGCGGGCGGGCGGCGTGCGATCGGTTGGGCACGTTGCGCAAATATTGATCAAGGAGGTTCGCATGTTGACCCGTAACTGGCCCCGCCATCTGCTTTGCCTGAGCCTCAGCCTGCCGCTGGGCTCGGCGCTGGCCTGCGGCCCGGATTTCCCGATGCGTCTGCTCGACGATCGCGGGCAATCGCTGACGGAACTGCCGGAGGGCAACTTCAGGTTCGAGATCAGTCGCCTCGGCAAAGCCATTCCCGGGCTGAAGAACGTTACGGCGGTCACCTACAACCCGGACGACGTCTATGGCGAACCAAAGGAGCCCGCTGAACTGCGCGAGAAGGCCGAGCAACAGGGCCTGAGTGCGGAGCAGCAGGCGCTGGTCAAACAACTGCGCAGCCTCACCGATGCGCGTCAGGTCGAGGAGCAGGGCGCGAGCCTGCCGGCGGAGCTGCGTCTGTATGTGGCGGGCGCCGTGGCGTTCGGCGCTGGCGATCATCAACTGGCCGTCGAATATTTCCGCCAGTTGCTGGCGCTGCCGGCCGATCAACGCGCGCTGCGCAGCACCTGGGCCGCTTATTCGCTGGGACGGGCGTTCTTCGCCATGAGCAGCGAAGCGGGTGATGCGCTCGAGGCGTTGGAAAACGCCATCGAAGCCTTCCGCCAGACGCGGCAACTGAGCATCGACGGTTTCAGCGATCCGCTGGAGCTGGGCGTGGCCAGCCTCGGCGAAGAAGCACGAGCGCTGCGCACGGCGGGCAGTTGGGACAAGGCCATCGAGCTCTATGCCACGCAAAACCTGCATGGCTCGAACGTCGGCTACACCTCGTTGAAGTTGTTGATGAACGATCTGGCCGAAGAACCCGAGGATCGACTGGAAAAGTTGCTACGTGGCAAAGCGGTGCAGCAATTGGTCACCGCCTCGCTGATCAGCCGGATCGGCTGGTCGTTCGGTGATGAGCCGCCGAACGAGAAAAAACTGATCAAGGCGCTGCAAGAGAGCACCCGTGGCAGCCTCGATAACGCGGATCGTCTGGCGGCCATGAATTATCAACAGGGCGATTACGCCAGCGCCAAGGCGTTCCTTGAGCACGCCGGCGACAGCGGCCTGGCGTGGTGGCTGCGGGCGAAACTGGCGGTGCGCGACGGCGATAAAAACGCCGCTGCAGCGGCTTATGCCAAAGCCGCCCAAGCCTTCCCGCAGGACGAGTCCTGGGGCGAGCGGCGTACCGCCGACTGGAATCTTGAATCCCTGCAGCCCAAGTGCCGGGTCGAAGGTGAAAGCGCGATTCTGGCGCTGCAACGTGGCGAGTATCTGCAGGCGTTCGATCAGTTGTATCGCAGCCAGAGCATTTACTGGTTCGACGCTGCAACCGTGGCCGAGCGGGTCCTGACACTTGAGGAGCTCAAACAGTATGTCGATGCCAAGGTCCCGGCGCCGCCCGCGCTGAGCCAGAAGGATCGCGACAATTACGTGCCGCTGCCGGTGGCCGCGAGCCTGCGCAATCTGCTGGGTCGACGCTTGTTGCGTGAGGGGCACTACGAAGAGGCGGTTGGCTATTTCGACAATCCCGATCTGCAACACAAGGCCCGGCTCTACGGCCAGCAACGCCTGAAAGCCGATTCCGCGTGGTGGCCGACCAAGCGTGCCAGTGCGCTGTTCAATGCCGCGTGGACGGCCCGCGAGTGGGGCATGGACATCCTGGGCTACGAAATGGCCCCGGATTACGCGACCTTCGGCGGCAACTACAGCCTGGAAACCCCCGAGCTGAAAGTCGGGCCGCTGGTGAGCGAGGCCGAAGTGCAACGCCAGAAGGCCAGCGAAGCGCAGCCGGATGAGCGCTATCACTACCGCTTCGTTGCCACGGCGTTGGCCAGTCGTGCGGCGGATAATCTGCCGCACACCAGTCAGGCGTTTGCCGCTGTGTTGTGCTCCGCGGCGGGCTGGAACAGCAGCCTGGAAGAGCAAAGCGCGTTATACAAGCGTTATGTCGATGAAGGGCCTTACGTTCCATGGGCTGTGGACTTCGGTCATCAGTGCCCGTATCCGGACTTCGAAAATGCCGATAAGCGCTATGTCACCCAGGTGACCGACTCGGTGCGTTCGACTCTGCGGCCCTACAAGTGGCCGGTGATCGGTGCGATTGTCGCGTTCACGGGCGTTGCGTTGTTGCTGATCAGCCGCCGTCAGCGCAAGGCCCGTAAAACCTAAGCCTGCTGCACGAACGTCAGGCGCACGGCAAAGCCGATCAACAGGCTGCCGAACAACCACTGCTGTACCCGTTGGGCCGTCGGGCTGTGTTTCAGCCAGCGGCCCAGCGCGGTGCCGAGCAAGGCATAGGCGCTGTCGAACAGCAATCCTGCGGCCACCAGCATCGCGCCGAGCGCCGCAAACTGCGTCAGCACCGGTGCGCCATCCGCCACGATGAACTGTGGCAGCAGCACCGAGCAGAACAACAAGGCTTTCGGGTTGAGCAGGTTGGTCAGCAGGCCACGGCGGATCGCTGCGCGCCACTGGCCATGGCTCGCCGTTACGGTGCCGGCGTTCAGATCCGGCAGCAGCGTGGTGCGCAGGCATTGAATGCCGATCCACAGCAAGTACGCTGCCCCGGCCATTCGCACCGCATCGAACGTCGACGGCGCAGCCTTGAACAGCGCCGCCAGCCCCAACGCCGCGAGCGCAACATGACAGCCTCGGGCAATCGCCAGACCCACTGCCGTGGCAAGTGCCGCGCCGCGACCCTGGCGGGCACCGGTCTGCAGCAGCAGGATCATGTCCGGGCCGGGCAGCAGATAGACCACCGCCAAAGCCAGGAAAAACAGCCAGAGACTCGCCATGTCGCACCCCTTTCGTTATCGATTCGGTGCAACCAGTCTATGACTGAGAGGCAGGGCAGGTGCTTGCGTAGTTCGCTTCTATAACCGTTGGGATTGGCATAATCTGCTTTCTTTTTTCGGTTACACCATCAGGATCTGCCAACCATGAAACTCGACGCCTTCGATCGCAAGATTCTCGCTGCGCTGCAACGGGACGGACGCCTGAGCAATGTGCAACTGGCGGACGAGATCGGGTTGTCCGCGTCGCCGTGCCTGCGTCGGGTGCGCATGCTGGAGGAGGCCGGGGTAATTCGCGGGTATCAGGCGAATCTGGATCGCGATGAAGTCGGGCTGGGGCTGACGGTGTTCGTCGGGGTCAAGGTGGAACGGCACAACGATGAACAGGCCGAAGCGTTTCACCGGGCGGTGACGGCGTTGCCGGAGGTGATTTCGGCGTTTCTGGTGTCCGGGGAATCGGACTTTCTGCTGCAAGTGGTGGTGCCGGATCTGCGCGCCTACGACCGCTTTCTCACTGGTTGTCTGCTGAAGCTGCCGGGGGTGAGCGACATTCGCAGCAATTTCGCGATTCACACGGTGAAGACCCCAGGAGCGCTGCCCCTGGGGCACCTACCGTCCTGATACTTCCCGCATTACGCGGGAAGTATCCGCGAAGTGCTTACATTTGCGTTGCCATGCCCTCGACATTCATGGCCGCCTGACGCAGGGCCTCGGAACGGGTCGGGTGAGGGTGGCAGGTCAGGGCGATATCTTCGGCCGATGCGCTGAATTCCATGGCCACGCAATACTCGCCGATCATTTCACTGACGCTCGGGCCGACCAGGTGCACGCCGAGGACTTCGTCGGTGTGCGCGTCGGCGAGGACTTTGGCAAAGCCTTCGGTTTCGTGATTGATCTTCGCCCGGCTGTTGGCGGTGAACGGGAATTTGCCGACCTTGTAGGCCCGGCCTTCGGCCTTGAGCTGCTCCTCGGTCTTGCCGACGCTGGCCAGCTCCGGTTTGGTGTAGATCACGTTCGGGATCAGGTCGTAGTTGACCTCGCCCGCCTTGCCGACGATCTGCTCGATGCAGGCCATGGCTTCGTCTTCAGCCTTGTGCGCCAGCATCGGCCCGGACGTGACATCGCCGATCACCCAGACGCCCGGTGCTTCGGTGCGATGGTGTTTGTTGGCAAGCATGCCGCGTTTGTCGGTGCTGAGGCCGACGTTTTCCAGCCCCAGACCTTGGGTGTAGGGGCGACGACCGATGGCGACCAGCACGTAATCGGCTTCCAGCAGTTCGGCGGTGCCGCCGGCTGCCGGTTCGATGCTCAGTTGCACGCCGTTGGCCGAGGACGTGGCGCTGGTGACTTTTGAACTCAGTTTGAAGCTGATGCCCTGTTTGGTCAGCGAGCGCTGCAGGGTCTTGCCGGCCTCGCCGTCCACGCCCGGGCAGATGCGGTCGAGGTATTCCACCACCGTCACCTGCGCGCCGAGCCGCCGCCAGACCGAGCCGAGTTCGAGGCCGATCACGCCGGCACCGATTACTACCAGATGTCTGGGCACTTCGCTCAAGGACAACGCGCCGGTGGAGTCGAGAATGCGCTGGTTGTCGATCGCCACGCCGGGCAGGGGAGTGGGCTCGGAACCGGTGGCGATGATGATGTCGGTGGCGGTCAGTTCGATCCGGCTGCCCTGATCGCCGGTCACGCTGACTTTTCCGGGACCGTCGATGTGGCCCCAGCCCTTGATCCAGTCAACCTTGTTCTTGCGGAACAGGAACTCGATGCCTTTGGTCAGGCCGGCAACGCTTTCGTCCTTCTGCTTCATCATTTGCGCGAGGTTGAGTGTCGGTTTGACCTCGATGCCGAGGTTGGCAAACTCCGCGCCCATTGCCGCATCGTACAGTTCGGACGCGTGCAACAACGCCTTGGACGGCATGCAACCGACGTTGAGGCAGGTGCCGCCCAGTGTGGCGCGGCCTTCCACGCACGCGGCCTTGAGGCCCAACTGGCCGGCGCGGATCGCTGCGTTATAACCGCCGGGCCCACCGCCCAGAATCACTACGTCATAGTTGCTCATGCGCTTACTCCTGGCTGAAGAATGCGGATCGCTAAAAATTACGTACGTAATATGTGCGTTTCCGGACATTTCGGTCAAGGCTTCAGGAACGCGACAGGTTGAGCGACTTTGAATGGCGCAAATGAGTACAAATATTTCACTGCTTTCGTTATATCGTAACGAGTTAAGCAGTGAGCCAAGGGTTTTGGGGGGTTATGCAAGTCGATCTGGACGTTGATGGCACGCAAGTGACCGGTTTGCCGCGCTTTCAGCAGGCGGCGGCCCAGGGTCGCCGATTGCGCCGGTTGGCCATCGGTCTCGGTGGGTTGGCCGTGGCCGGTGTGGTGCTGGCGTTTTTTGTTGGCCTGTTCGCGTCGCAATCGTTGTGGCCGGCGCTGTTGGTCAATCTGAGTGCAGCGTTGCTGGTGTTGGTCGCCGGGTTGCAATCGGCGTGGTGGGTGACCGATTGGCGAGCGCGGGTAATCAGCCCGGTGGTGCCGGTTACCGTCGAGGAAGAAGCGCCCGGACCGGACGGCTGGTACGAGCGACTGCTGGATCGGCTGAGCCGCCGCAGCCTGCATGTACTGGGGCAGATCGGTGCAGCGACATTATGGCTGGGCGGTCTGGCGCTGCTGGCGTTGCTTGGCATCGAGCAGGTGTGGAATCTCACGCTGCAACCGACTGCCGTGGGGTTGTCCGCTTCTGTCTGCGCGGCGATTGCGCTGCTACTGGCGTTCGGTCTGCTGGTGCTGGAGCGGCAACTGGCTCAGGAAAACCCGGCGCAATGGCCCGAGGCCGGTGCGCTGGCGCAACTGACGCGCGCGACCATCATCAGCCTGGTGCTGGGCGCGTTGTGCTTGTTGTTCGCCAGCGAGAATTCGGTCTGGCCCGTGCGACTGGCGGTGCTGATCGGCATCCTGCCGGGGTTGGTCGCGGCGGAGTTGCTGCTGCGTGCGGTGCTGTCGTTGTTCAGCCCGCGCCGCGAACAACTTGAACCGGTGCTACTGGCCCGCAGTTTCGTCGCCGATCTGCTGCGTTGGCCACCACAACCGCTGCTCGCGTTGCAGCACGAATTGCACAACCGCTTCGGTATCGACCTGCGGCAGATCTGGGCCTTCAGCTACATGCGCCGTGCGTTCCTGCCGGTGTTGGTGCTGGTGGCGGCAGTTGGCTGGGTGCTCACCGGCATTCATGAAATCCCGCTGCAAAGCCGTGGCATCTACGAGCGTTTCGGCAAACCGGTGCAGGTGTTCGGCCCCGGTTTACATGCCGGTCTGCCATGGCCATTGGGCCGGGTGTTGAGTGTGGAGAACGGCGTGGTGCACGAACTGGCGACCAGCGTCGGCGAGAACCCGGCGCCGGTTCAGCTGGATCCGGCAGAAGGTCCGGCCCCGATTACCGCCAACCGTCTGTGGGATGCCAGCCACGTCAACGACAAATCCCAGGTCATCGCCAGCAGCCGTGGCGAGCAACAGAGCTTCCAGATCGTCAACATGGACGTGCGTTTCGTCTACCGCATCGGCCTCAGCGATCAGGCTGCGTTGGCTGCGACTTACAACAGCGCGGATGTGCCGACGCTGATCCGCAGCACCGCGAGCCGGATTCTGGTACACGATTTTGCCTCACGCACCCTCGACGGTTTGCTGGGGCAGGACAGGGTAGGGCTGGCTGACGAGATCGGCCGAGCCGTGCAAAGCGATCTGCAGAAACTCGATAGCGGTGTAGAGATTCTCGCCACTGTGGTGGAGGCGATTCACCCCCCGGCCGGTGCCGCCAATGCTTATCACAGCGTGCAGGCAGCGCAGATTGGCGCCCAGGCATTGATCTCTCGCGAACGCGGTGCGGCGGCTGAAGCGAGCAATCAGGCGCAGTTGCAGGCCAGCCTCGCTCGCGACCAAGCCACCGCCAATGCCCACGAAACCAGTTCGACCGCCCGCGCGGCGGATCTGAAATTCAGCGCCGAGCAAAAAGCCTACGCCAGCGCCGGCCAGGCCTTTGTGCTGGAGCAATACCTCAGTCAGCTCAGTCAGGGACTGGGTAAAGCCAAGCTGTTGGTGCTCGACCATCGTCTGGGCGGCAGCAACAGCGCGCCGACTATCGACCTGCGTACGTTCACGCTGCCGGCTGACCCGTCGCCGGCGCGCACCACCGTTCAACCAGGAGCCACCCATTGAGCCAGTCGCATACTCACGATCACCATGACCACAGCGGTCACGACCATGCTCATGGCGGCCACCACCATCACGGGCATCATCACCATCATCATGGCGCGCCGGAAGAGGCGGGGCCTTTCCCTTGGCGCCGCATGGGCTGGGCCGTGTTGCTGGTGGCGTTTGCCATCGCCGCGGCAAGTCTGGTGCAGGTGCGCTCCGGCGAAGCCACGGTCATCACTCGTTTCGGCAATCCGTCCCGGGTGTTGCTGGATCCGGGACTGAGCTGGCGCTGGCCGGCGCCGTTCGAAGCGGCGATCCCGGTGGATCTGCGCCTACGCACCTCATCGAGTGGTTTGCAGGACGTCGGCACCCGCGACGGTTTGCGCATTATCGTGCAGGCGTATGTCGCGTGGCAGGTGCAGGGTGACGCGGACAACGTCCAGCGTTTCATGCGTGCGGTGCAGAACCAACCGGACGAAGCGGCGCGGCAGATTCGCACCTTTGTCGGCTCGGCACTGGAGACCACCGCCAGCAGTTTCGATCTGGCCAATCTGGTGAACACCGATGCCAGTCAGGTGCACATCGCCGATTTCGAAGCGCAGTTGCGTCAGCAGATCGATCAGCAATTGCTCGCCACTTACGGTGTGCGCGTGGTGCAAGTGGGCATCGAGCGATTGACCTTGCCGTCGGTGACGCTCACCGCAACTGTTGACCGGATGCGCGCCGAGCGTGAAACCATCGCCACCGAACGCACTGCCATCGGCAAGCGTGAAGCGGCGCAGATTCGTTCTGGCGCCGAGCGTGATGCGCGAATTGTGCAGGCTGACGCGACGGTGAAAGCGGCGGAAATCGAAGCGCAGTCGCGAGTCGAAGCCGCGCAGATTTATGGCCGCGCTTATGCCGGATCGCCACAGCTGTATAACCTGCTGCGCTCACTGGACACCCTCGGCACCATCGTGACGCCGGACACCAAGTTGATCCTGCGCACCGACGCTGCACCATTCCGTGTGCTGGTGGACGGTCCGCCGAATATGGACAGCAAGAGCGGAACGCAGCCATGAGTGAAGTTCCACGTGGAACAAATTCATTGAACAGTCCGTGGATTCAGGCGGGGCGTCTGGCATTTTTCGCCCTGTACGCGGTGACGGTGTTGGCGGCGCTGGCCTGGGCGTTTTCCAATGTGCGGCAGATCGATCCGCAGAATCGCGCGGTGGTCATGCATTTCGGCGCACTGGATCGCATCCAGAATGCCGGGTTGTTGTTGGCCTGGCCGCAGCCGTTCGAACAGGTCGTTCTGCTGCCGGCGGCAGACCGGGTCATTGAACGTCGCGTGGAAAACCTGCTGCGCAATCCCGC
This sequence comes from Pseudomonas sp. MWU12-2029, assembly GCF_023242425.1. Lineage (NCBI taxonomy): Bacteria > Pseudomonadati > Pseudomonadota > Gammaproteobacteria > Pseudomonadales > Pseudomonadaceae > Pseudomonas > Pseudomonas sp. MWU12-2029. The sequence continues at coordinate 181,713 of NZ_JALJDY010000008.1, forward strand.
TGCAATACAGGCAGATCGCGTCGCGACATTCGCCACGCCAATCAGCGATGCACTGGCCGGTTCCGGCTATTTGCTCACCGGTGATGCCGGCGTGGTGCAGCTGGATGTGCGGGTGTTCTACAAGGTCACCGATCCTTATGACTTTGTGCTGCAAGGCGATCATGTGTTGCCGGCACTGGATCGGCTGGTGACCCGCAGTGCGGTGGCCCTGACAGCGGCGCGGGATCTGGACACCATTCTGGTGGCGCGACCGGAACTGATCGGCGCCGACAATCAAGCCGCTGAACGACGCGAACGCTTGCGCGGTGATCTGGTGCAAGGCATCAATCGTCGCTTGGCTGAATTGAAGGCGAACGGGCAGGGCGTCGGTATCGAAGTGGCGCGGGTCGATGTGCAATCGAGTCTGCCAGAGCCGGCCGTCGGTGCGTTCAACGCTGTACTGACGGCCAGCCAACAGGCTGACAAAACCGTGGCCAATGCCCGCACCGACGCTGAAAAAATCACCCAGACTGCCAACGAACTGGCCGACCGTACGTTGCAGGTGGCCCACGCCCAAGCCGGTGAGCGCCTGGCGAAAGCCTCCGCCGATACCGCCACCGTTCTGAGTCTGGCTCAGGCCCGACAGCAGGGCACCGACCCGCAAATGCTGCTGCGCCTCTACCGCGAACGGATACCGAAGATTCTCGGCCAGGCCGGATCGGTCACCACGGTCGATCCGAAAGACGATTCCCGCCTGATCATTCAGGGAGCCAGTAAATGACTGCCACTACTGCCGCACCGAGCCTGTTGTCCTCGGCCGAGCAACGTCGCGCTGCGCGCCAATTGACCCTGGCGATGCTCGCCCTCGGCCTGCTCGGGCTCGGTCTGATCTGGCGCTGGTTGATGCCGGAACAAACCGGGGTCAGTCAGTTGCTGCTCGGTTTTGCTTCTTTATTGGTCGCGGTGCCGGTGATGCGTTCGGCGTGGTTCAGCCTGCGTTATCCGAGCCTGCACGGCATTACCGACCAGTTGATCGCATTGGCGATGCTCGGCGCCTGGGCCACTGGCGATCTGCTGACCGCCGCACTGTTGCCGATCATCATGATCTTCGGCCATGTGCTGGAGGAACGCAGCGTGATCGGCTCGCAGGAAGCGATTCACGCGCTGGGCCAGCTCACTCGCAGCCATGCGCGGAAAATCCAGGCGGACGGCACAGTCATCGAAGTCGATAACGGCACGCTCAAGGCTGGTGACACTGTTGAAGTCCGCGCCGGCGATCGGGTGCCGGCGGATGGTTGCGTGTTGTCTGGCCAGGCCAGTCTCGACACGGCGTCGATCACCGGTGAGTCGGTACCGGTTGAGGCGGGCGTCGGAATGACCGTGTTCGGCGGGGCGATCAACCTCGATGGCCTGCTGCGTATCGAGGTGACTCGCACCGGCGATGAATCGACCCTGGGCAAGGTCATCGCTCTGATGCAGAACGCCGAGCGTTCCAAACCACCGATCACCCGGCTGCTGGAGCGTTATGCCGGCAGCTACATGGTGCTGGTGTTGCTGCTCGCGGCGGTAACCTGGTTTGTCACCAACGATGCGCAGGCGATGTTGGCGGTGCTGGTTGCTGCCTGTCCTTGTGCGCTGGTGCTGTCGGCACCGGCCACGGCGATTGCCGGTGTGGCGGTTGCGGCGCGGCACGGGATTCTGATCCGCAGTTCGGCGTTCCTTGAAGAGTTGGCTGATCTCACGTCCCTGGTGGTGGACAAGACCGGGACCCTCACTTACGGCACATTGCGTTTGCAGTCGATCAACAGCGCGCAGGCGGATCACGATTCAGTGATGGCGCTGGCTGCCAGTCTCGGTGCTGCCAGCAGTCACCCGGTCAGTCGTGCACTGGCCGGACTGGTTCACGCGGACAACGTGCTGGTGCTGACCGACATTCACGAACGCCAGGGGCTGGGTGTGGTGGCCAGAACCGAGCAGGGCGAAGCCGCGCTGGGTCGCCCGGAGCTGTTTGCGCAGCTGGGGATCCCGACCACAACGATTCCCGAACACGACGGCCCGATTGCCGGCCTGGCCTTGAACGGTGAATTCCTCGCCTGGCTGTTGCTGGCCGACAGCGTCAAACCGGAAGCGAAATTCGCGTTGAGCGAACTGCGCGAGTTGGGCCTTGGTCGGCAACTGTTGCTGACCGGCGACCGTCAGAGTGTGGCGCAAACACTCGCGCGGGATGTCGGTCTGCAGGAAGTCGAAGCCCAGGCGTTGCCCGAAGACAAACTCAATCGAGTGTTGAAGGAAATCGACAACGGTTTCCGGCCGATGGTGGTCGGCGACGGCATCAACGATTCGCTGGCACTCAAGGCGGGTGTGGTTGGGGTTGCGATGGGGGCGGGCGGAGCGGACATTGCGCTGGCGTCCGCCGACATCGTGCTGATCGGCAGCGACCTGCGCCGCCTCGGCACCTGTGTGCGCCTCAGCCGTCAGTGCCGGCGCACGCTGCAAGTGAACGTGATCATCGGTCTGGGCTGGACGCTGGCCATCGTGGTGTTCGCCGCATTCGGCTGGCTTGGCGCGGCCGGGGCGATGATTGCTGCGCTCCTGCACAACCTCAGCACATTGTTGGTGTTGGGCAATGCCGGTCGCTTGTTGCGATTCCAGGAGCCGTTGCTGAAGCTGAACGAGCAGAACTGATCATTTTTCGAACTGTGCGCCGGACTTGAAGTCTTCAGAGAAGGCGCACTGAAGCAGGGAGATCGGTGCCATTACGGCCGATATGGCTGATAGGTGGCGACTATCGAATCGATAGCCTGCTAATTTTCAAGGATGGTCTACCCTCAGATCAGACGTCTGAAACCAGGGGGATATTCCATGCTCGCGCAACTTCCACCGGCCTTACAGAATCTGCAGCTTCCGCTTCGCCTGCGACTCTGGGACGGCCATGAATTCAATCTGGGCCCGACGCCCAGCGTCACCATCGTGGTCAAGGACCCGTTGATGGTGTCCCAGTTGACCCATCCAAGTCTCGACGCGCTGGGGGCGGCGTTCGTCGAGGGCAAACTCGAACTCGAGGGCTCGATCAGCGAGGTCATCCGGGTTTGCGACGAATTGAGCACGGCGCTGCTCGATGAAGATGAAGACAGTCAGCCGGTGCGAACCGTGCACGACAAGGAAACCGACGCCAAAGCCATTTCCTATCACTACGACCTGTCCAACGCGTTCTACCAGCTGTGGCTGGACAGCGACATGGCGTATTCCTGCGCCTATTTCGAAACCGGCAGCGAAACCCTTGAGCAGGCCCAGCAGGCCAAGTTCCGGCATCTGTGTCGCAAGCTGCGTCTGCAGCCCGGCGATTACCTGCTGGATGTCGGTTGCGGCTGGGGAGGTCTGGCGCGTTACGCTGCCCGTGAGTTCGGTGCAAAGGTATTCGGTATCACCTTGAGCAAGGAACAACTGGCGCTGGCTCGTGAGCGGGTCAAGGCCGAAGGCCTGGAAGACCAGGTCGAACTGCAACTGCTCGACTACCGTGATCTGCCGCAGGACGGTCGGTTCGACAAAGTGGTGAGTGTCGGGATGTTCGAGCACGTTGGCCACGCCAACCTGGCCGAGTACTGCAAGACCCTGTTCGGCGCGGTGAAAGAGGGCGGTCTGGTGATGAACCACGGCATCACCGCCAAGCACACCGATGGCCGTCCGGTGGGACGCGGTGCCGGCGACTTCATCGAAAAATACGTGTTCCCGAACGGCGAGCTGCCGCACCTGGCGATGATCTCGGCCGAGATCAGCGAGGCCGGTCTGGAGATCGTCGATGTCGAGAGCCTGCGTCTGCACTATGCGCGCACGCTGGACCACTGGAGCGAACGGTTGGAGGACAACCTCGAAGCGGCCGGCAAACTGGTGCCGGATCAGGCCCTGCGTATCTGGCGTCTGTACCTGGCCGGTTGCGCCTACGCGTTTGCCCGGGGCTGGATCAATCTGCACCAGATTCTCGCGGTGAAGGCCCACGCCGATGGCAGCCACGAACTGCCGTGGACCCGTGACGACATCTACAACCCTTGAGCTAGAGAATCGGTGAAATCAGCCGGGCGATCCGCATGCCAAGTTGTTGCAGGCGGTGGATCTCCCGGCCTTCTTCCTTGGCGATTTCGTAGGCCTGGTCGAAGTCGTCGTTGAGCATCTGTTCCACGTGGCCGGCGAATTCACTGTCGACCGTCAGCAACATTACTTCGAAATTCAGCCGGAACGAACGGTTGTCCAGATTGGCGCTGCCGATGGCGCTGATTTCGCTGTCGACCAACACCACTTTCTGATGCAGGAAACCCGGTTCGTAGCGGAATACCCGCACCCCGGCGCGCACCGCTTCGAATGCGTAAAGGCTCGATGCGGCGTAAACGATGCGGTGATCGGGGCGCGACGGTAGCAGCAATCGCACATCGACACCGCGCAGAACCGCGAGGCGCAACGCAGCGAACACCGCTTCGTCGGGGATGAAGTAGGGGCTGGTGATCCATACGCGTTCGGTGGCGGCATGGATGGCTTCGACAAAGAATAGTGAGCAGGTCTCGTAGGCATCCGCTGGACCGCTGGCCAGCAGTTGGCAGAGCACGCCGTCTTCCGGGTAAACCTCCGGCAGGATCAGCGGAGGCAGCGTACGGGCGGCCCAGAACCAGTCTTCGGCAAATGATTCCTGCATGCACGCAACCACAGGCCCGCGCACCTGCACGTGGGTGTCGCGCCATGGCGCCAGGGGTGGTTTTTCGCCCATGTATTCGTCGCCGACGTTGTGCCCGCCAACAAAACCGATCAACCCGTCGACCACCACAATCTTGCGGTGGTTGCGGAAATTCACCTGGAAGCGATTGAGCCAGCCGCTGCGGGTGGCGAACGCCTTTACCTCGACCCCGCCATCGCGAAGTGCCTGTACGTAGCTGTGGGGCAGGGCGTGGCTGCCGATGCGGTCGTACAGCAGATGTATCGCGACACCTTCGGCGGCTTTCTTCAGCAGCAGTTCGCGCAGGCGCTGGCCGAGGCGATCGTCGTGAATGATGAAAAACTGAATCAGCACGGCTTCCCGTGCCTGGTCGATTGCGTGGAAAATCGCTTCGAATGTGGCGGTTCCGTTGATCAGCAATTTCACTTCGTTGTTCGCCAGGCACGGCATGCGTCCCAGCTTCGGCATTGCCCGTAGTGAATCGTAGGCATTCGAGGCGCGAGCGGTCAGGGCTTCTTCTACCCAGGGGCGCCAGTTCAGTTCGGAAACGGCCTGACGCATTTGTTCGTTGGCCTGGCGTCGGGCCTTGATGTAACCGTCGAAGGTGCTGCGACCGAACACCAGATAGGGAATGAGGGTGAGATAGGGAATGAAGATCAGCGACAGCGCCCAGGCGATCGCGCCTTGCGCCGTGCGGACGGTCAGCACCGCATGGATGGCGGCAATTGTGCCCAGGCTATGTATCAGCGCGATCAGATAACCGAAGATGTGCGGTCCAAAATAATCCATGGGGCAACCTTGCTCCTGAAGATTCAATGCTTAACAGACCATGTTCCTTTGCGCTTGTCGCTATTTTCTTTTTAGCCATGAAAGCAGGCCATGAACCGAAACAAGCGGCCGGCGTCTAACGGCCACTACTGATCAGGAGTTTTGCAATGAACGTTCGTCTGCTGGGTTTGGCGCTGGGTCTGGGGTTGGCCTTGCCGTTGGTGGCTCAGGCGCAAATGCTGCAGCCGGGGTTGTGGGAAATGACATCGAGCAATGTGAAGGTCGATGATCAGGCCATGGACGTGCAATCGATCCTCGGCCAGATTCAGGGCCAGATCACCCCGCAACAGCGGGCGGAACTGGAGAAGCAGGGTATCAACATTGGCGGCAAGGGCATTCGTGCCTGCCTGACACCGCAGCAAGTGGCGACCAACGATATCCCGCTGGCAGACCCGCAGTCGGGCTGCAAACAGCAGATCACCGAGCGCAACGGCAACCAGTGGAAATTTCGTTTCAGCTGCCCGCGAGCCTCGGGCACCGGTGTGGCCACGTTCGTCAGCGATCGTGAATTCACAACCATCGCCAACGGTACGTTCAATGCCATCGGCATCAACCAGAAGGGCAGTCTGGAAACCCGCGCCGTGTGGCTGGGTCAGGATTGCGGCACCGTCAAACCAAGAGCCTGAAAATCGAAACCGCCCCAGAACATTGTGGGGCGGTTTTTTTCTAGCGCATGAAGCGCAACGGCAATCCCTGACACCCGTCATGCAGCCGATTGTTGTGCCACGCAACCTGTCCCGACACCAGTGTCGTACTCACCCGATGGCGAAAGCTTCGACGGGCAAACGGCGTCCATCCGCACTGCGACAGGATCGGTTGGCGTGATACCGCGACACCCTCGGGCTCCGGTTGAATCAATACCAGATCCGCCCAATAACCTTCCCTCAGATAACCGCGATCCGGAATGGCAAACAGGTCTGCCACCCGGTGACTGGTCTTCGCCACCAGCGTGGTGATCGGCAGCACGCCATCCGCTACCAGTTCCAACAACGCCGGCAACGCATGTTGTACCAGCGGCAGACCGGACGGTGCCTGGGCATACGACAGCTGTTTCTCCGCCCAGGTATGCGGGGCGTGATCGCTGCCGATCACATCCAGTCGATTGCTCAACAAGGCCAGGCGCAGGGCATCGCGATCAGCCTGGCTTTTGATCGCCGGGTTGCATTTGATCTGGTTGCCGAAGTCCGGATAGTCGCGATCATCGAACAGCAGGTGATGCAGACAGACCTCCGCCGTGATGCGTTTGTGCGCCAGCGGTTTGTCCTCGAACAGCTCCAGCTCTCGAGCCGTGGTCAGGTGCAGCACGTGCAGGCGGGTGCCATGGCGTTTGGCGAGATCCACCGCCAGCGAAGAGGAGCGATAGCAGGCCTCGGCATTGCGGATCAATGCATGAGCATCGGGCGGCAGATGCTCGCCGAACTGCTCGCGCAACCTGGCGGTGTTGGCCTCGATGCTCGGCGTGTGTTCGCAATGGGCCAGCAGGATCGTTGGCACCTCGGCGAACAAGCGCTCCAGTGTCCGAGGATCATCCACCAGCATGTTGCCGGTCGACGCGCCCATGAACACTTTGACCCCGGCCACCTCACTCGGGTTGAGTGCCGCGACGGTGTCCAGGTTGTCGTTACTGACGCCGAAGTGGAAGCCGTAGTTGGCCACCGAATTGATCGCCGCCCGACGCTTCTTGTCGGCCAACGCGTCGAGGGTGAGGGTGGCTGGATTGGTGTTGGGCATGTCCATGAAACTGGTGATGCCACCGGCCACCGCCGCGCGGGATTCGGTGTAGATGCTGCCTTTGGTTGGCGAGCCCGGTTCACGGAAATGCACCTGGTCGTCGATCATCCCCGGCAGCAGCCATTGGCCGTTGGCGTCGATTTCCAGCGTGGCGCTTTCACCTTCAATGCTGCGGCCGATCTTGACGATGCGACCGTGGCTGACCAGCAGATCGGCGTAGAACTCATGCCCGTCATCAACCAGGCGCGCATTGCGAATCAGCACACTGTTCATGGGATCAGAACTCGTTCTGCAGGGCTTTGTAGCCGCGCACCAGATCGACGTTAGTGCGCGCCACGTCTTCGGAAAACTCCGAGGCGCTGACGCTCACCGGCGGGAATTGCGACAGATCGGTGTTCGGACCGATGCGGGTGGTGGAGGGCACATAAAACGCATCCGGCAGATCCCGGCCATCGACCACCGAGTTGTGCCGCACCACGCAACCGTTGCCCACTACGCAGTTGAACAGCACGCTGTTGAAGCCGATGAACACCCGGTCGCCGACTTTGCAGGGGCCATGCACGATCGAACGGTGGGCGATGGAACTGAACTCGCCGATGGTCACCGCTGCGCCGGACTTGGAGTGGATCACCACGCCGTCCTGGATGTTCGAGTTGGCACCGATGGTGATCGGCTCCATCTCGCCCGAGGCGTCCACTTCATCGGCGCGAATGACCGCGTAGGGACCGACAAACACGTTTTCGCCGATCACCACTTTGCCGCAGATGATCGCGGTTTTGTCGACGTAGGCAGACTCGGCAATTTGCGGCAGATCGCCGGAAGGATTTTTGCGGATCATGGTTGGCTCAGGGCGTCGTAGAGGGTGTTGAGGTTGTATTCGAACAGGCCGGTGAACGTGCTGGCCGGACCCGAAGCAGCGAGGGCATCGGAGTACAGCGTGCCGCCAATGTGCGCACCGCTTTCATCGGCGATCTGTTTAAGCAGGCGTGCGTCCTTGATGTTTTCCATGAACACCGCTTTGACCTTGGCCTGACGGATCTGGGTGATCAGCGCGGCGACTTCGGCGGCGGAAGGTTCACGTTCGGTGGACAGACCTTGCGGCGCCATGAAGTCGATCCCGTAGGCTTGGCCGAGATAACCGAAGGCATCGTGGCTGGTGACGATCTTGCGATTGCCCGGCGGCAGCGAACCGAGCTTGGCCTTGGCTTCGGCGAGGAGGGCGTAGATCTGTTTCAGGTAGGCTTTGCTGTTGCGTTCGTAGTCGGCTTTGTTCGCCGGGTCGGCGGTGATCAGTGCCTTGGTGATGTTGGCGACGTACAACTCGGTGTTGGCCAGGTTGTGCCAGGCGTGAGGGTCGGGAACGGTTTCGCCGTCTTCATCCAGAGAGCGGGGAATCACGCCATGGCTGGCACTGATCACCGTAGCTTTGGTGTCGGTGCTGGTCACCAGTCGATCCAGCCAGGGTTCGAAGCCCAACCCGTTTTTGACGATCAGTTTCGCTTTCAGAAGTGCCTTGGCATCGTCCGGCGTCGGTTCGTAAGTGTGGGCGTCAGCGTCCGGGCCGACCATGTTGGTGATCTGGATATGCTCGCCGCCGACCTGATGCACCATGTCGGCAAGGATGCTGAAACTGGTGACCACCGGTAGTTTCTCCGCCGCCGACAATGACATCGACAGCATCAGGCTGAACAACACAAGTAGAGCGCGCATCGGGAAACACCTCATTGGGATGTGAGCAAGGGCGGGCGGCGCATCAGGCCGTGAACCGGCCCGAGCACGACGGACAACAGGTAACCGATGCCGGCGACCAGCACTATGGCCGGACCGCTGGGCAGCGAGTAGTAGAACGACAGCAACAGACCGAGCCATACCGACAGGCAACCGATCACGGCGGCGATGGCGATCAGGGTTGGCAATCTTCGGCTCCAGAAACGTGAAGCGGCAGCGGGCAGCATCATCAGGCCGACCACCATCAGCGCGCCGATGGCCTGGAAACCGATAACCAGATTCAGCACCACCAGCGTGAGGAAAACACCGTGGGCAATCGGGCCGAGTCGGCTGACGGTGCGCAGGAAGAGTGGATCAAGGGTGTCGAGCAGGAGCGGGCGGTAGATCAGTGCCATGGCCATCAGGCTTAGCAGCGACACGCCCAACATTCCGTTCAGGGTGGGACCGTCGACCGCCAGTGCTGAACCGAACAGCAAGTGCAGCAGGTCGAGACGTTTGCCGGCGATACCCAGAATCAGCACGCCGCTGGCCAGGGAGATCGGGTAAATCGCGGCGAGGCTGGCGTCTTCGCGCAGGCCGGTTCGGCGGGTGATCCATGCGGCGAGTCCGGCCATGCTCAGGCCGGCACCAAGGCCGCCAAGGGTCAGCGCGGGAAGACTCAGGCCGGCAAACCAGAAGCCCAGCGCCGCACCGGGAAGGATGCCGTGGGCGACGGCGTCACCGATCAAGCTCATTCGCCGCAGGATCAGGAACACGCCCAATGGCGCAGTACTGCACGCCAGCAGCAAACCGCCGAGCAGTGCCCGACGCATGAACACGAACTCAAGGAACGGTTGCCAGAAGTGTGCGGTGGTGTGCATCAGGCCACCTGCACGTTGGGTGTTTGCTGGATCAGTTCGACACTGGGGCCGAACAGGCAGCCACTGTTTTTGATCAGCAGCGTTTGTGGAATGTGTTGGCGGACGGCGGCGAGGTCGTGGCAAACCATCACCAGCGTCCGTCCTTGCGCATGCCAGGTGTGCAGGTGTTGCCAGAGTAATGCCTGACCCAGTTCATCGAGGGCGGCATGGGGTTCGTCGAGCAGCAGCAAAGGCGTGTCGGCCAGACTCAGTCGAGCGAGAAGGGCGCGTTGCAGTTCACCGCCGGAGAGGGCCATTAATGGGCGCTGTTCCAGGCCGCTCAAGTGCCAATCTTCAAGTGCCTGGGTCAATCGTTGTGTACGCAGCTGGGTTGATAGTCGACGTCCCCAGAAACCGGCGGCTACCAGTTCCTGAAGGCTGATCGGGAATTGGCGATCCAGGTGCTGTTGCTGGGGGAGGAATGACAAACCACTTTGGCGAGGGACGCCTAATGCGACAGCGCCGGCCAAAGGCCTCTGTAGTCCGGCGATGACTTTGAGCAGGCTGCTTTTGCCGCTTCCATTTACTCCGATGATGGCGGTCGAGCTACCGCGTTCCAGTTGAAGACTCAGCGGTGGCGTGAGCGGTTGGCCGGGTGCGCCCCAACTCAATGACTGCAGGCGGATCATGCGGTCTCCCGGCGCCAGTGACTTTCAGCGACTGCATCGTGGGCGTGGAGGCTTTCGGCATGGATCACGCGCAGGTGGAACTCGCGGATGCCGGGTGAGCGACGCAGCGCCAGATTCAGACGGCGAGCGGCGTCTTCGCAGAACATCAGGTTCTGGCCATTGGCGAGGGCGAAGGCTTGTTCGTCGGCGCGTTTCACTGCGGTTTGTACGGCGGTGCCGAGGGCCGCTTCGGCATCGTTGATGGTCGAGGTCAGTGGTAAGCCATCGACGAACTCATCCAGGTGTAGATGCAGTTGTGCGGTGCTGCGCTGGCTGTGGGGCGTTGCGATGATCCCCTGAGTCGAGCCCAGCCAGGCCAAAACTTCTGAATGTCGCAACGGCTTGTTGGCGAAGTCGTCGACGAATTGCTGCTGGATCAATTGCCTCGCCAGCGCGGCAGAGCAGGGGCAAGTCGAGGAGTAAGCCACCTCGATTTTGAGTTCCACGTGGAACACTGTGTTTTTCAGAGTGGCTGCAATAGTCACCGGATAGGTTTTCCATCCTGCCAATGGGCTGACCAATGCGGGTCTTCTGAGCAGTAAATCGGTATGGATATTCAGATAGGCGGAATTAGCCAGGCCTTCATGGCTGTCGAGAAAACGCTGCAAAACCTGCTGCAAAAGTGCGGGAGTGAGGTTTTGTTGTTCCAGCCTTTCAAGCGCCAGATACAACCGTGACATGTGAATGCCACGGGCCTCGCCGTCATCCAGGCTGACACCCGCATCGGCTTTGGCAGCCAGGCGTTGCCCCTCGATAAATACAGGCAGAGCGATGCCACGCATCCCCACCCAATCAAGCGGCAAGGCTTGGCGGGCGGCTTGCGCGGCGATATCCGGCAGCGTCAGCGCATTCATGTTCAGTACCATCGTGTTGATTGAATTTGATGTTACATTATAACAATTCAAATCACGATGCCTTTTTCATGAACGGGCTTTCAAATGCACAGACGCCATTTACTTAACCTGATGTTGGCCAGCGCTGCCTTGACTTTTCCATTCAGTGTCAGCGCCACACAAATTCGCAATGCACGCCTCTGGTGGTCGGATGACAAGCTTCGGTTGGTCTTCGATTTGAGCGGGCCGGTCAGCTACAAGACGTTCATGCTGAGTGCACCGGATCGTCTGATCATCGACCTGAGTGGTGCCAGTTTGAGTGGCGATTTCAGTCAATTGGCGCTCAGCGAAACAGTTATTCGCAGCATCCGCTCAGGGCATTTTGGCAAGGGTGATACCCGAATCGTTCTGGATTTGAATCGCCCGGTTCAGCTCAATACTTTCCTGCTGGCACCTCAGGATGGCCAAGGGCACCGCCTGGTTCTGGACCTTTTGAGCGACTCAAAAGTGGCAACGCCAAGCGTTCCACGTGAAACACCGGGGAAAACCAATCATCCAAAACGAGACATTATTGTCGTGGTTGATCCTGGTCATGGCGGCAAAGATCCGGGGGCAGTGGGTGCAAAAGGCGAGCGTGAGAAGGATGTTGTGCTCTCGATTTCACAGCTGCTCGCACGTCGCTTGAAGAGGGAAAAAGGCTTTGATGTGAAGCTTGTGCGCAACGACGACTTCTTTGTACCGCTACGCAAGCGCGTTGATATCGCCCGCCAGCACAAGGCCGACATGTTCATTTCGGTGCACGCAGATGCCGCGCCGCGTCTGACCGCTTCGGGCGCTTCGGTGTATTGCCTGTCTGAAGGTGGCGCGACTTCAGCCACTGCGCGCTTCATGGCTCAGCGGGAAAACGGTGCGGATCTGCTCGGTGCAACCAGTCTGCTGAATCTGAAAGACAAGGACCCGATGCTCGCCGGGGTCATCCTCGATATGTCGATGAATGCCACCATCGCCGCCAGTTTGCAGTTGGGTAGCACGGTCCTGGGAAGTCTGGCGGGCATCACCACGCTGCATCAAAAACGTGTGGAGCAAGCAGGATTTGCGGTGCTGAAGTCACCCGATGTGCCGTCGATTCTGGTGGAAACCGGGTTCATTTCCAACGCACGGGACAGTCAGCGATTGGTCACTGCACGCCATCAGCAGGCGGTTGCTGACGGATTGTTTGAAGGATTGCAGCGCTATTTCCAGAAAAATCCACCGGCCGACAGCTACATCGCCTGGCAGCAGGGGCAGCAACAAGCGCGTGTCTAGCAGCCCGTGAGTCGGCTGCAAGTGAACTTCCCGGTGCTTCCGCCGGAGCTGGAGAAGCGGTTGATCGTCGTCCAGCCCACCCGGCGGTTGTAACCGACCCAGGCCTCGCCGTCGGAGGCGATCCCGGTGAAGAACGTCAGTTGCCCATAAATGCTGTTGGTTTGCGCCCAATAACGTTGGCCAACCTTCTCGAAACCCCGCAGATAAATCGTCTTGCCGGCGGTGTTGACGCTATAGGCGTTGCCATTGGCATCCACGCACGCCAGCAGGTTGGCGCTGCGCGTGCAGGTGGCGAGCCCCGGGACTTGTGCCCATGCATCGAAGGTCAGCAAGGCGAGACCAAAGAGTGAGCATTTCAGCGCTGTTTTCATGAGATCACTCGACGGCGAAGTGTTTCCAGCTTCCAGCCCTTTGTCGTTTCCGGCAAGAAGAAAGTGGATCTTTAATATTGTTATACTATAACATAAATTTGATCGGGCTTTCCGTGGCTCCTGTTTTCAAGCGTCTGCTTCTCTGACGGTCTCGTCGAAGCCCAAGAACGCCTGCCGCCGAGAGCGTTTCTTGTGTTTAGCTACCGTTTGATGAGGTTTACCCCATGTCTTCCCCTCTTCCCGTGACCGTTTTATCCGGCTTTCTCGGCGCCGGAAAAAGTACACTTTTGAATTACGTACTACGTAACAGAGACGATTTGCGTGTGGCGGTGATCGTCAATGATATGAGCGAAATCAACATTGATGGCAGCGAAGTTCAGCGTGATGTCGACCTGAACCGCGCAGAAGAAAAACTCGTGGAGATGAGCAACGGTTGTATCTGCTGTACGTTACGCGAGGACCTTCTGGAAGAAGTCGCCAAACTGGCCCGGGAAGGCCGATTCGATTATCTGCTCATCGAATCCACCGGGGTTTCCGAGCCACTGCCGATTGCCGAGACCTTCACTTTCCGCGACGAGCAGGGCCAAAGCCTCGCTGACATCGCGCGCCTCGACACCATGGTCACTGTAGTCGACGGTCTGAATTTCCTGCCTGATTTCCAGGCCGCCGAAAGCCTGGCCTCCCGTGGCGAAATTCTTGGAGAAGAAGATGAGCGTTCGATCACCGATCTGTTGATCGAACAGATCGAATTCGCCGACGTTCTGTTGATCAGCAAGATTGATCTGATCAGCAGCAGCGAGCGGGAAGAGTTGATGGCGATCCTCAAGCGGCTGAACGCCAACGCCGAGATCATCCCGATGGTGATGGGTGAAGTGCCGCTGGAGAAGATCCTCAACACCCACCGCTTCGACTTCGACAGGGCCGCAACCGCCCCGGGCTGGCTTCAGGAGTTGCGTGGCGAACATGTGCCGGAAACCGAGGAATACGGCATCGCGTCCACAGCCTACCGCGCGCGCCGACCCTTTCACCCTCAGCGTTTTTTCGAATTCATCGATCGGCCCTGGCTGAACGGTAAGCTGCTGCGCTCCAAAGGTTTCTTCTGGCTCGCGAGCAAACCCACGGATGCCGGTAGTTGGTCGCAGGCCGGCGGTTTGATGCGCCATGGTTTCGCCGGGCGCTGGTGGCGTTTCGTGCCGAAGAATCAGTGGCCACAGGATCAGGAAAGCACCGCTGCGATCATGGAAAACTGGACCGCGAGCGTAGGAGACTGTCGTCAGGAGCTGGTGTTTATCGGCCAGAACATCGATTTCGCACAACTCAAATCAGCCCTCGACGATTGCCTGCTCACCGATGCCGAGATGGTACTGGGTGTCGAAGGCTGGCGATTGCTGGCCGATCCGTTCGGCCCCTGGCATGACGAGGCCGCATGATGCTTGCCCTCAAACCGCTGCAAAGCAAAACACGTCATCAAGTCCTCGGTCCGACCCCGCAAGCGCTGGCGAGCATTCTTGAAGACGAAATCAACCTCGCCGTCTGGCAGCGGCAGCTCCCGTTGCATGTCGCCGAGTTTGCGACGTTGTTGCTGTCACTCAACGAGCCCTGCGCCGAAGCGCTGAGCCTCGAATTACACGACGAAGATACCGAACCGGACCTCACTGGCCTGGCCAGCGGATTTCGTGATCTGGAAGGTTATGAAGGATTTATCGCCGACCTGAAATGGCTGGTCAGCGCCTTCGCCTGCCTGCTCGGTGCACGGCGGATCGGCCTGCGCTTGCGTGTACTGGACAAGGCGATGTGCCCGCGTTTTCACGTCGATCATGTGCCCGTTCGGCTGATCACCACCTACGCCGGGATCGGTAGCGAGTGGCTGAGGGAGGGGGAAATGGATCGCCAGCAACTGGGAAAACCACTGGCCGAGCCGCAAGAAAAATCGCGAATTCAGCAACTGGTCAGCGGTGAAGTGGCGCTGCTCAAAGGGGAGAAGTGGCACGGTAACGAAGGTTTTGGGCTGATCCACCGCTCTCCACAACCGGCGCCGGGCGAACGGCGTCTGATGCTGACCCTCGACTGGCTGGGCTGACGCCTCAAGGCTTGAGCCAGTTGCCCTGGCTCTGGCTCTCGCAGTACGGCTTCAAATACGCCGCATCGGTGGCCACGCCGTAATAGTGGATATCCTGGCGATAAGGCATATTGGCGACTTGCGCGTTGCTGCACACGCCAAAAGCCCCGGCAGGGCACTGATCGACGTACTGCACGTCGACTTTTTGCCCCGCCAGCGTGGGTTGGCAGAAGCCGTCATTGAACAGCTTCTCCGGGATGTTGCGGTTCTGCTGGCAGACCTTCACGTCGAGGCGTTCTGCCTGGCTGTGTACCACACAAGCCTGGGCCAGCGCTTCGCCCGACACCAGCGCCAACAGCAACGACCATCCCATCCACCGCATTCCCTACCTCCAGAAAACCTTGATCATGTTGCAGAACATCCCTACCCACGTCATCGCAGGTCCCTTGGGCGCCGGCAAGACCAGCCTGATTCGCCAGCTCATGGCGCAACGACCGGCCGGTGAGCGCTGGGCAGTGCTGATCAACGAATTCGGCCAGATCGGCCTCGACGCTGCACTGTTGACCCGGGACGCCGATGGTATCGCACTGGGCGAAGTGGCCGGGGGCTGTTTGTGTTGTGTGAACGGTGCGCCGTTTCAGATCGGGTTGGGACGTTTATTGCGCAAGGCTCAGCCGGATCGTCTGTTCATCGAGCCTTCCGGATTGGGGCATCCGGCGCAGTTGCTGCAGCAACTGAACGAAGCACCATGGCAGGGTGTTCTCGCGGTTCAACCCTGCGTGCTGGTGCTGGACGCCCAGGCACTGTCGGCGGGCAAGACACTACCGCCGGCTCAACGGGAGGCGCTCCCGAATGCCGGTTTGCTGGTATTGAACAAGGCGGAAAACCTCGATGAATCCCGGCGAGAGCAGATTGCCCGTCAGTTGCCGTCCGTCAGGCTGATCTGGACGCAACAGGCATCGTTGCCCCTGAGCGAATTGCCGGGTGTGGCGACACAAGCACAGGCGGGTGTGGATAAGTTGATCTTGCCCAAAGGTCTGGCGCAGATGCCGGTCATCTGGAGCGATCCGGCTTCGCCGATTTGCCTGAGTCAGGCGCAGGAGGGCGGCTGGAGCATCGGCTGGCGCTGGCACCCAAGCCAGACGTTTGACGTGATTCGCATCACTCAGTGGCTGGAGTCCCTGCACTGGCGCCGGGCGAAGCTGGTTATCCACAGTCAGACTGGCTGGGAATCAGCCAATGCCCTGGATAGCGCCAAGCTGGCCTGGCAGCCCAGCGAATGGCGCAAGGATTCGCGGATCGAGCTGATTTTCGACGTACCGCAGGCGATCGATGAGTTACAGGCAGAACTGGCCGGCTGTCGGATTCAAGCGACCTGACTCAAGGCTTCCACTTGGTGTGTTCCTGGCGCCATTGGCTCAGTTCGATGACCTGAGCGCTCGGCTTGGCCACCTCCACTACCGGCGGGGTATCGTCGAACGGTGCCGGGTAGGGCGCCAGTTCAATCTGCGCGCTGTGTGGGCCGAACTGGGTGATGGTGCCGTTGTGACGGGTTTCGCCGGTCACGGTGAATTCGAAGTTGTAGACCCGGGCCAGACGCCGACGGCCATTGGCATCCTTGATGAGACCGATCTTCTTTAGTGCCACGTTGCCGTCGAGCAGTTCGACGCCGACATTCACGCAATGCTGCTTGACCCGTTCCAGCGCCCGCTCGCGCAGGCCGTGGTTGTGCCAAAGCCACGCGCCGGCAACGGCGAACAGCATCAGCACGAAAATGTTTTCCAGGGTCAGCATCAACAAGAAACTCCATAAGTTGGCATCAGCTTAACTGCGTCGCCGGTCTGTCGTACAGACTGTGTTTCGTCGCATACTGCGCGGCTTGAATTTCAATCGTTTTACGGAAAAACCCGAATGAAACGTACGCCTCATCTGCTCGCCATCCAGTCCCATGTGGTGTTCGGCCACGCCGGCAACAGCGCTGCGGTTTTTCCGATGCAGCGGGTCGGGGTCAACGTCTGGCCGCTCAACACCGTGCAGTTCTCCAACCATACCCAGTACGGCCAATGGGCCGGAGAAGTGCTGGCGCCGCAGCGGATCCCGGAACTGGTCGAAGGCATCGCCGCCATTGGAGAATTGGGCAATTGCGACGCGGTGCTGACCGGCTATCTAGGCAGTGCGGCCCAGGGCCGGGCGATTCTCAGTGGCATCGAGCGGATCAAGGCGGTCAATCCGAAAGCCCTGTACCTGTGCGACCCGGTGATGGGCCATCCGGAGAAGGGTTGCAGCGTGCCGGCCGAAGTCAGCGACTTCCTGCTCGACGAAGCCGCAGCAGTAGCGGATTTCATGTGCCCGAACCAGCTTGAGCTGGACAGCTTCTCCGGGCGCAAGCCTCAGTCGTTGTTCGATTGCCTGGCGATGGCTCGGGCGCTGCTGGCGCGTGGGCCGAAAGCGGTGCTGGTCAAGCATCTGGATTACCCGGGGAAACCGGCGGAAGGCTTCGAGATGCTGCTGGTGACGGCCGAGGGCAGCTGGCATCTGCGGCGTCCGCTGCTCGCGTTCCCACGGCAGCCGGTCG
The DNA here is from genome assembly GCF_023242425.1 of Pseudomonas sp. MWU12-2029. Lineage (NCBI taxonomy): Bacteria > Pseudomonadati > Pseudomonadota > Gammaproteobacteria > Pseudomonadales > Pseudomonadaceae > Pseudomonas > Pseudomonas sp. MWU12-2029. Next base: position 199,391 of record NZ_JALJDY010000008.1, read on the forward strand.
GTGTGGGCGATCTGACGTCCGGCCTGTTCCTGGCGCGAGTGCTGCTCGGCGACAGTCTGGTGGCGGCGTTTGAATTCACTGCGGCAGCTGTGCATGAAGTGCTGCTGGAAACCCAGGCCTGTGCCAGTTACGAGCTGCAACTGGTGCGGGCTCAGGACCGGATTGCGCATCCGCGGGTGAAGTTCGAGGCCACGCCGATCAGCCTCTGATACGCGTCGGCTTCAATCGCGAGCAGGCTCGCTCCCACAGAGAAAACATCAACTGTGGGAGCGAGCCTGCTCGCGATAGCGGTCGTCAGATCGCTACAAATCTCAGGCGTCGCCCTTGATTTCCTGATAGCGCTTTTCCAGCTCTTGGCGAATCTGCCGGCGCTGCTGGGCCTGCATGTAGCGGCGTTTGTCTTCGCTGTTCTGCGGTTGCAGCGGCGGTACGGCGGCCGGTTTGCGCTGATCATCCACGGCAACCATGGTGAAGAAGCAGCTGTTGGTGTGGCGCACCGAGCGCTCGCGGATGTTCTCGGTCACCACTTTGATGCCGACTTCCATCGAGGTATTGCCGGTGTAGTTGACCGACGCCAGGAAGGTCACCAGTTCGCCGACATGGATCGGCTCGCGGAAAATCACCTGATCCACCGACAGGGTCACCACGTAGCGGCCGGCGTAGCGGCTCGCGCAGGCGTAGGCCACTTCGTCGAGGTATTTGAGCAGGGTGCCGCCGTGGACATTGCCAGAGAAGTTGGCCATGTCGGGGGTCATCAGTACCGTCATCGACAGCTGGGCGTTTCCGGGTTCCATAACGTTCTCACGGGTCAAGGCAGGGTTGCTGGAAGAAGCACCTCTGCGGGTGCCTGGTCGCTTTTCAAAACCACCGTTATCGGGACGCCGGGCAACTGGCCGCCGTCACGCCCGGATCGATCTGTTTCCATATATTGCACCGCCTTTCAGCCGGAAGTCGCGGTGTTACCCTGCAAAAGCCCACCCCAAGGGCGATTCCTACACCTAAAGCGGATTTTTACTCAGCTCGCCCAGACGTTTCAGACGCCTGCCGCGAGCATCGTCATTCAAGGAGCCCACGCCATGCATGCCATCAGCTTTATTCAGGATCTGGCAGTGATCATGTTGGTCGCAGGCGTGGTGACCGTGCTGTTCCACCGTTTCAAGCAGCCGGTGGTGCTGGGATACATCGTTGCCGGCTTCATCATCGGCCCGCACACGCCGCCGTTCGGCCTGATCCACGACGAAGAAACCATCAAGACCCTCGCCGAGCTGGGGGTGATTTTCCTGATGTTCTGCCTAGGCCTGGAGTTCAGCCTGCGCAAACTGTTCAAGGTCGGCGCCACGGCGTTTATCGCGGCGTTCCTGGAAATCATCCTGATGATCTGGATCGGCTACGAAATCGGCCGCTGGTTCGACTGGAACACCATGGATTCGCTGTTCCTCGGCGCAATCCTGGCGATTTCCTCGACCACCATCATCGTCAAGGCGCTCAACGATCTGAAGATGAAGAACGAGCGCTTCGCCCAGCTGATCTTCGGCGTGTTGATCGTCGAAGACATTCTCGGCATAGGCATCATTGCGCTGCTTTCAAGCATCGCGGTCAGCGGCACGGTCAGTTCCGGCGAAGTGTTTTCCACGGTCGGCAAGCTCTCGCTCTTCATGATCGTCGCGCTGGTCGTCGGCATTCTGCTGGTGCCGCGATTGCTGGCCTATGTGGCGAAGTTCGAAAGCAACGAGATGCTGCTGATCACCGTGCTCGGGCTGTGCTTCGGTTTCTGCCTGCTGGTGGTCAAGCTCGAGTACAGCATGGTCCTCGGCGCGTTCCTGATCGGCGCGATCATGGCCGAGTCGCGGCAATTGCTGAAGATCGAGCGCCTGATCGAGCCGGTTCGCGACCTGTTCAGCGCGATCTTCTTCGTTGCCATCGGCCTGATGCTCGATCCGATGATCCTTCTGCAGTACGCGTGGCCGATTGCGGTGATTACCGTCGCCGTGGTGCTGGGCAAGATGTTGTCCTGCGGCCTCGGGGCATTTATCGCCGGCAATGACGGACGCACCTCACTGCGGGTCGGGATGGGTCTTTCGCAGATTGGCGAGTTTTCCTTCATCATCGCCGCACTGGGCATGACGCTGCAGGTGACCAGCAACTTTCTCTACCCGGTCGCCGTGGCCGTCTCGGTCATCACCACGTTGCTGACGCCGTACCTGATCCGCGCCGCCGATCCGCTGTCGATCAAGCTGTCCGCCGCCATGCCGCAGCGTCTTGGTCGGGTGTTCGGGATGTATGGCGAATGGCTGCGCAGCATTCAGCCGCAGGGTGAGGGCGCGATGCTGGCGTCGATGATCCGGCGGATTCTGCTGCAGGTCGGGGTCAATCTGGCGCTGGTGATTGCGATCTTCTTTGCCGGCGCGTTCTTTGCCGGGCGTCTCTCGACCTGGCTGCAGGACTGGATCAGCGATCCGAGCTGGCAGAAGGCGTTGATCTGGGGTGGGGCGTTGCTGCTGTCGCTGCCGTTCCTGATTGCGGCCTATCGCAAGCTCAAGGCGCTGTCGATGCTGCTGGCGGAGATGGGCGTGAAGCCGGAGATGGCGGGGCGTCACACACAGCGAGTGCGCCGGGTGATCGCCGAAGTGATCCCGATCCTCTCGCTGCTGGTGATTTTCCTGCTGCTGGCAGCCTTGTCGGCCAGTATCTTGCCGACCAACAAGCTGCTGGTGTTGGTCGCCGTGGTCGCGGCCGCCGTGGCGGCGCTGCTCTGGCGCTGGTTCATCCGGGTGCACACGCGGATGCAGGTGGCCCTGCTGGAGACCCTCGACAACCACAAGGAGTCGTCAGGGCATTGACCCGGCGTGGCGTCTGGCGGATCAGCTTTCCAGCCAGACGTCCCGTGCCCAGTGCCAGACCGACTCCCAGGACTCTTCGGTGATCAGCTCTTCTTCTCCGGACCACAGCACCACGGTGCCGTCTTCTTCGACGCAGTAGTAGTTGTCGCCGTCCTGGCAGATCGGGATCAGGTCGCGCGGCACACCGGCGTCCCAGGCATTGGCGGCTACATCCGGCAGGTAGGTGTGGGACTGCGGGTCGGTGACGGTCACCGGCTCCAGGCTGCCGTAAACTACGTCGCTGACGGTCAGCAGAAATTCTTTGAAGACGAACGGGATGTTGATGAAGAGTTCTTCTTCGACTTCCACCAACTGGTCTTCGTCGGGCAATTCCAGGGGAACCGGCACGGGTTCGTTGGCTTCGCGCAGTTGTTCGATGATTTCTTCCACGTCCGGGATCCTCTTGCTTGAATGGCGCGGTTTATATGGGCCGGTTTATACAGTAGCTCGCTATAGATGCAACCGCGAAATAGAAAACCCCGGCCGAGGCCGGGGTTTTTATTGCTGCGGGTAAAACGTCGGAGGTGATCAGCCGTTCTGGCGGATACCGGCGACCAGCCAAGGCTGGTTGTCGCCCTGTGGACGTTCCATGTTCCAGCTTTCGCTGAACACTTCGCCCTGCTGGTCGAAACGCGAGGTCTTCGACACACCGTTGAAGGTCAGGGTGGCAATGGTCTTGTCCGCACGGTCATCAACGCCATCCAGTTGTACCTGGAGGTTTTCGATGAAGGTGGACTGGAACGCATCGCCCAGTTCCGCGCGCTCGCGCTTGAGGAACTCGAACATTTGCGGAGTCACGAACTCGGCGATCTTGTCCATTTCGTTGGCGTCCCAGTGCTGCTGCAGCGCCTGAAAGTGGCTGCGGGCGGCTTCGAGGAAGCGCTGCTCGTTGAACCAGGCCGGTGCGTTGATCACCGGACGGGCGGCAGCCGGAGCGGCCGAACCACCGAAGATCGAACCCATGGCGGCAGGTTTCTGCTCGAACACTTCACGCTGCATCGGCGCACCGGCCGGCGCGAACTGCTCCTGCTGCTTGCGGCGACGAGCGGCGATGAAGCGGAAGATCACGAACGCGATCACGGCCATGATCAGGATGTCGAAGATCTGCATGCCCTGGAAGCCGCCGCCCATGAACATGGAGGCGAGCAGTCCACCGGCAGCGATGCCGGCCAGAGGGCCGAGCCATTTCGAAGCGCCGCCAGCCTTGGCAGCAGCGCCCGCGGCACCGGCAGCACCGGCAGCACCAGCGGTCGCAGCCGCGCCGCCCATGCCTGGGGAAGAAGGAGCCATCTGGCTGGTCTGGTGCGTCGGCGCAGCGCCGGCGCTTTTGCCACCACCGAAGCGCTTGGCGTTGGCGTCGAGGCTCATCGTCAGGCCGATGCACAACGCCATGGCGATGCTAAGAAAACGTTTCATAAAGGGAATTCCCGTTTGTGGAGACACGCGCGCCATGTTGCACAGCTGAAGTGTCACTGGCTAGCGAGAGAGTGTTTCGGGCTTTTGCCTGACAGGTTACGTTCAGCTCGGTCCAGGCAATAAGGCCATGTACTTTTGTCTGTAGGAAAAGTAGGTACGTTCAGTGGGAAATTGATCAGCGTCGAAACGCCAACATCACCACGCCAGCCGTGATCAGGCCGATGCCGCCCCATTGGCGCAGGTCGAGTTTCTCGCCCAGCAGGATCACGCCGAGCACCGCCACCAGCACCACGCTGAGCTTGTCCACCGGAGCGACCAGCGAGGCTGGCCCGACTTTCAAGGCACGGAAATAGCACAGCCACGAAGCCCCGGTGCCCAGACCCGACAACAGCAGGAACAGATAGCTTTTGGCAGAGATCGATCCCAGGGACTGATATTGGCCCGTGGCGTACAAAATCAAGGCCAGACTGACGAGTACCACGATGGTGCGCAGCAGGGTGGCGAAGTCGGAGTTGACGTTTTCGATGCCGACCTTGGCGAAGATTGCCGTCAGTGCGGCGAAGGTGGCCGAGAGCAGGGCCCAGAATGTCCAGGAGGAAAAGAAGCCAGAGCCCATGGATGTTGTCCTGTCGGTAAGGGTTGCATGAATCCATGTGGGAGCGAGCCTGCTCGCGATGGCTGCACCGTGGTTTATCAGATAAACGTGGCGCTCCAATTCGCGAGCAGGCTCGCTCCCACAGAACAGCAGAGCCGGCGTTTAGATGGCTTCCAGCTTCGCGTAACCCAGCATCAGCCACTTGCTGCCTTCGCTGAAGTTCACCTGCACCCGTGCCTGGGCACCGGCGCCCTCGAAGTTGAGGATCACGCCGTCACCAAAGATCGAGTGCCGCACAGCCTGGCCGAGGCTCAGGCCGGTATCCGGGATCTCGCTGCCGCTGAACAGGTTACTGCCGCTCATCGACTGATTGCCGCCGAACGGTCGGCTGACGCTGTTCGACAGCCGCACTTCCTGAATCAGGCCTTTCGGCACTTCCCGTACGAATCGCGACACCTTGTTGTAGGTTTCGCTGCCGTACAGGCGTCGGGTTTCAGCGTAGGTCATCACCAGGTTCTGCATGGCCCGGGTAATGCCGACGTAAGCCAGACGACGCTCCTCTTCAAGACGTCCCGGTTCTTCCAGGCTCATCTTGTGCGGGAACAGGCCTTCTTCCATGCCCACCAGGAACACGTAAGGGAATTCAAGGCCCTTGGCGCTGTGCAGGGTCATCAACTGAATGCTGTCTTCGTGCTCGTCGGCCTGAGTGTCGCCGGCCTCCAGCGACGCGTGGCCGAGGAATGCCGCCAGCGGCGTCAGGTCTTCGTCTTCCTCGGTGTTCTCGAAGTTGCGCGCGGCGCTGACCAATTCCTCAAGGTTTTCCACCCGGGCCTGGCCTTTCTCGCCTTTTTCCGCTTCGTGGTAGGCGATCAGGCCGGATTGCTCGATGACGGTCTGGGTCATCAGGTGCAACGGCATCTCGGCGCACTTGGCGGCGAGGTTCTCGATCAGCTCGATAAACGCACCGAGGGCGCCGGCCGCACGACCGGTCAGGCCTTTGTTGGCCACCAGTTGGCGCATGGCTTCCCACATCGACACATCGCTGTGGCGCGCATGTTCACGGATGGCTTCGACGGTCTTCTCGCCGATGCCGCGAGCCGGAACGTTGATGACCCGTTCCAGCGCCGCATCGTTGCCGCGACCTTCCAGCAAACGCAGGTAGGCCATGGCGTTCTTGATTTCCGCGCGCTCGAAGAATCGTTGGCCACCATAGATGCGGTACGGAATGCGCTCGCGCAGCAAGGCTTCTTCCAGAACGCGGGATTGGGCGTTGGAGCGGTAGAGAATCGCGATATCGCTGCGAGCCAGGCCGGTTTTCAGCGCGCTTTCGATGGTTTCGACAACGTAGCGTGCTTCATCGTGTTCGTTGAACGCGGCGTACAGGTTGATCGCTTCGCCGTCGCCGCCGTCGGTCCACAGCTCTTTTCCCAGACGCCCGGTGTTGTTGGCGATCAGGGCGTTGGCGGCTTTCAGGATGCCGGCGGTGGAGCGGTAGTTCTGCTCCAGACGGATGGTCTCGGAATCCGGGAAGTCGGAAGAGTACTGATGAATGTTCTCGATTTTCGCGCCGCGCCAGCCGTAGATCGACTGGTCGTCGTCGCCGACCACCATCAGGCTGTCGCCACCCTTGCCCAGCAGGCGCAACCAGGCGTACTGCACGGCGTTGGTGTCCTGGAACTCGTCCACCAGAATGTGGCGGAAACGCTTCTGGTAGTGGGCCAGCAGGCCCGGATGGTCGCGCCACAGGTCGAGGGCGCGCAGCAGCAGTTCGGAGAAATCGATGACGCCGGCGCGCTGGCAGGCAGCCTCGTAGGCCTCATAGATGCCGCGCATGGTGGCCAGGTACAGATCGCCGCTGGCCTGAATGTGCTGCGGACGCAGGCCTTCGTCTTTCTGCCCGTTTATGAACCACTGGGCCTGACGGGCTGGCCAGCGCTGTTCGTCCAGCCCCAGCTCACGGATCACCCGTTTGACCAGACGCTGCTGGTCATCGCTGTCGAGGATCTGGAAGGTCTGGCTCAAGCCTGCTTCCTGCCAGTGCGCCCGCAACAGGCGGTGCGCCAGACCGTGGAAGGTGCCGACCCACATGCCGGCCGGGTTGATCCCCAGCAATTGCTCGATGCGGTGACGCATCTCGGCAGCGGCCTTGTTGGTGAAGGTCACCGACAGGATCGAGTGGGGCGAGGCGTTTTCGACCTGGATCAACCAGGCGATACGGTGCACCAGCACTCGGGTCTTGCCTGAGCCGGCACCGGCCAGGACCAATTGACGACCAACGGGAGCCGCTACGGCCTGGCGTTGGGCATCGTTGAGGGAGTTCAGCAGAAGGGAGAGATCATCGCGCATCGGGGCATTCTAGGGTGCGCCGCAGGCCCGGGCAAACCGAGCTTTGCATTAGCCGATGAAAGTGCTGCCAATGACGACCGGTCGGTCACCGGCTACAGGCGTTGGCCCGCCTGGCGTCGGGGCTTTTGCGGGTGACAGGAGGTCGAAAAGTTTCGGCGAAATTATGATCTGGAGCAGTTTGGCAAGTGGTTGGGCTTGTGTATGCTCCGTCCACGTTTCCGGGCGCATGCTCACACTTATAAGAACAAGAACGTTGCCTATGACCCTCAGCTTCGACCTGTCGGGCCCCTCTGTGGAACCCCGGGTGATCCGCAAGCATTACGCCACCCAGATGGCGGTCGAGCGCACGCGCCTTCTATACCAGGGTTCGCTGTTGCCCACCCTGTTCATGTTGATCAATGGTCTGGTCTGCGCCGGTTTGCTCTGGAGCCCGCAGCGTTACTTCGTGGTCAGCGTCTGGCTGGTATGGCTGCTGTCGCTGGTGGCGTTGCGGGTGATTCAGGTTGCGGCGTTCGATTCAGCGATTCCCGACCGCCAGGCCCAGCCGATCTGGGGCCGGATGTTCCTGCTCGGTTCGACCATGACCGGCCTGACCCTGGCCGGCGCCGGCATCGCCTTGGTCCCGGCCGACAATTTCATGCAGCAGGCGTGGGTGTTCGGCCTGATCGGCGCCGCAACCCTGTCGGCCAGCGTGGCCTACGCCGTGAGCATTCCGGCCTTTCTTTCCTTTACCTTGCCGTGCTTGCTGCCGGCCATCGGCTATTTGTTCTGGGGTGGTGACGAACTGGCGCGGGGCTGGGGCTGGCTCGGACTGATCCTGCTCGGTTCCCTGAGCGTCGTGGCGTGGCAGGTCAACCGATTGATCGACCGTGGCTTGCTGCGGCGCTTTCAGAACCAGCACCTGATCGAACACTTGCAACAAGCCCAGTCTCGCAGCGAACTGCTCAATCAGGCGTTGGCGAAGGAAATCGAACAGCGCCGCTGCGCCGAAGCGAAGTTACGCGAAGCCCAGGTTGAACTGGAGGACCGGGTGGCCCAGCGCAGCCGCGAACTGGATGCCGCCAACCAGGCCCTGAGCAAAAGCGAGGCACGCCTGGCCCTGGCGTTGAAGGCCAGTGAGCTGGGGCTGTGGGACTGGAACCTGCAGACCGACGAAGTTCACCACACGCAGATTCAGGAACTGTTCGGCCTGGATCCGGAATACGTCACCGGGCTGCTCAGGCATTTGCGGCCCCGGCTGCACCCGGAAGATGTCCCACCGCTTAAACGTGCGTTGATCGAGCACTTGAAGGGGCGCACGGAGGATTATCAGATCGAGTACCGCGTGCGCCATGGCGACGGCCACTGGGTCTGGATCGAAGACCGAGGGCGCGCGGTGGAACGCGACGACAGCGGGCGGGTCATCCGCATGGTGGGCACCCGGCGTGACATCAGTGTCAGCAAAAGCCTGGAGGCCCAGCAGCAACTGGCGGCGACGGTGTTCGAGGCCGCCAGCGAAGGCATCGTGATCCTCGACCCGAATTATTCGCTGATCGCCATCAACCAGGCCTTCAGCCGGGTTACAGGGTATGACATCGATGACATGCTCGGGCGCAATGTCGTCGAATTGCCGTGCAGCCGCGACGCGCGGCGGCATTACGTCGCCATTCGCCACGCGTTGGAGCAGCACGGCAGCTGGCAGGGCGAACTGGTCGAGACTCGCAAGAACGGCGAGCTGTATCCACAGTGGCTGCAATTGAATGCGGTACGCGACAGTCGGGGAAATGTCAGTCATATCGTCGGCTTCTTCGCCGATCTGTCGGCAAGACGCGAATCCGAAGAGCGTATGCGTTATTTGACGCACTACGACGAGCTCACCGGTCTGGCCAACCGTTCGCTGTTCCGCGAACGATTGCACGAAGCGCATCAGCGTGTACGGCAGGGCGGGCGGCGGAGTCTGGCACTGCTGCACATCAATCTGGATCGCTTCAAGTTGCTCAACGACAGTCTGGGTCATGAGATAGCCGACCAGTTGCTGCAGAAAATGTCGCGGCGTCTGGTCAGTGCCCTGCCGGAAGCCGACACCATCGCCCGGTTGTCCGGCGACGAGTTCGCGGTGCTGTTCGATGCCTACGGCAATCTGTCGAGTCTGGCGCGGGTCGCCACGCGGTTGTCGGCCAAATTGCGCCTGCCGCTGACGGTGGAAGGGCATGAGCTGGTGGTCAGCGCCTCGATGGGCATCAGCATGTTGCCGGACAATGCCCGGGAGGTTGCTGCGCTGGTCAGTCAGTCGAACATGGCGATGCAACATGCCAAACACCTGGGCGGCAACAATTTCCAGTTCTACACCGACAGCCTGCAAGCCAGCACGCTGGAGCGTCTGCAGCTGGAAAACCAGCTGCGCAAAGCCATCGAGGACAAGCAGCTCAACGTCTTCTATCAACCGAAACTGTGCCTGGCGACCGGTCGTCTCAACGCCGCCGAAGCGCTGGTGCGCTGGGATCACCCGACCATGGGGCGGGTGCCGCCGGGGGACTTTATCGGTCTGGCAGAGGAGACGGGACTGATCGGGCCCATCGGCGAATTCGTCCTGCGCCAGGCCTGTTGGCAGGCCTGCGAATGGCAGCGGCAGGGGTTGGAGCCGATCCGGGTTTCAGTGAACCTGTCGGTGCATCAATTGCGTCAGGGCAAACTGGTCAGTCTGGTGCGCCAGGTGCTGGAGGAAACCGGGCTGGCGCCGCACTACCTCGAGCTGGAACTGACCGAAAGCCAGCTGCTCGACAGCGTCGAACACATCATCGCCACGTTCCAGCAGCTGCGGGATCTGGGGGTGAAGCTGGCGATCGACGATTTCGGCACCGGCTATTCGTCGCTGAGCTATCTGAAGCGGATTCCGGTGGATTACGTGAAGATCGATCAGGCCTTTATCCGTGGGTTGGGCGAGGGCAGCGAGGACGCGGCGATCACCCGTGCGATCATTGCGATGGCTCATGGATTGTCGCTGAAAGTAGTGGCAGAGGGTGTCGAACGGCCGGAGCAGCTTGAGTTCTTGAAGGCCGAGGGTTGCGACGAAGTGCAGGGGTATCTGATCAGTCGTCCGGTGGAGGCTGCCGGTCTGGCCGGGTTGCTGCGTCAGCAGGAAAATCCCCGGTAAAGGGCTACATGCAGTGCATGTCGCCTGATCCGGGGCGATCCAGTTACGCATTGAGCAGGCAAAAAGCCGATTCATGTAGTATAACTACAAGCTTGCTACATCCCCGGCATCTGGCCAAAGCACATCTTTCCATAACAAGAGTCCAGCCCCTTGAATCTGCTGCAACACATCGCCCAGTCACGTCACCTGTTACGCAAGTCGGAGCTCAAGGTCGCCGACCACGTGCTGCTTGACCCTGCGGCAGTGATGCACAGTTCCATGGCCGATCTGGCCCACAGCGTCGGCATCAGCGAGCCGACCATCGTGCGCTTCTGCCGTGCCATCGGCTGTTCCGGTTTTCAGGATCTGAAACTCAAGCTCGCGCAAAGCCTCGCGGCCGGCGCCAGTTTCGGTCAGTTCGCGATCCATGAAGACGACTCGGTCGCCGATTACAGCCTGAAGATTTTCGACACCACCCTGCACACGCTGATGGAGGTTCGCGAGAAGCTCGATCCGCTGGAGTTGCAGCGAGCAGTGACGCTGATGTCCCAGGCCCAACGTGTCGAGTTCTACGGTTTCGGTGCGTCTGGCGCGGTGGCGGCGGATGCGCAGCACAAGTTCTTCCGTCTGCTGCTGACGGCGGCGGCCTATTCTGACCCGCACATGCAGGCGATGTCGGCGGTGACGCTGAAGCCGACCGACGTGGCGATCTGTATTTCCCAGTCCGGTCGCTCCAAGGACCTGCTGATCACCGCCAACCTGGTGCGCGAGAGCGGTGCGTCGCTGATCACCCTGTGCCCGAGCCAGACGCCTTTGGCCGAGCTGTCGACCGTCAACCTGGCGATCGACGTGCACGAAGACACCGAAATCTACACGCCGCTGACCTCGCGCATCGCCCACCTGGTGGTGATCGACGTGCTGGCCATGGGCGTGGCCATGGCGCGCGGGCCGAGCCTGGTCAACCACCTCAAGAGCGTCAAGCGCAGCCTGCGCAGCTTGCGGCTGTCGCCAAAATCGGTGAAAGCGCTGGATGACTGAGTAGTCATGGGGTGAAGGCAATCTTCATCTGCCTGTAACCCCGACGCAGCCAAACCGTCATCCCTCGCGCCTATCGTGAAACTCCCGTAATCGCCTTGGGAGACTCGAAATGGCTCAGCCTTACGAAGAACGCAACAGCGCCGCGAAAACCCGTCGTCAGCAGGAAGACCAGCGCCGCATGGAATTCCGCCGCGCCATCGAAGATCGCTTCGAACTTCGTCAGCTTCAGACCGAAATCAGCGATTTTCCCGAGGACATCGAACTCAACTACTGGCAGGCAGCTCCCGTAGCTTCCCGTCGAAGCGCTCAACCAGCGCGCTGATCTGCACCCGTTCGCTGCGGATAAACGCCAGGAAGGCGTGCGCCACCGGTGACAGGCGCTTGGCCTTGGCCTGCACCAGGCACCAGCTGCGAAACAGCGGCAATTCTTCGACCGGCAGCTCCACCAGGCCGCCGGTCGCCAGCTCCAGGTTCAGGGCGTGGCGCGTCAACAGTGCTACGCCCAGACCCGCCAAAACGCACTCTCGCTGAGCTTCAGCCGACGCCACTTCCTGGGTCTGAGTGAAGTGCACGCGCTTCTCTTTGAAATACTCTTCACAGGCCAGACGCGTTCCCGAGCCGGGCTCGCGAATCAGCAATGTGTACGGCTCAAGATCCTGCAGGCGCAGCGGTCCCATGTGTGCCAGCGGATGGTCCGGTCGGGCGGTTGCCACGATCGGGTTGTTGAGGAAGGGGAGGAACTCCAGGCCCATGTCCTGCGGCACCATCGACATGATCACCAGGTCATCGCGGTTATCGGAGAGCCGGCGAATTACCTGGCCGCGGTTGACCACCGTCAGTTGCAGGTTCACTTCCGGATGCTGGCGCTTGAAGGCTGCAAACAAGTGCGGCACGAAGTATTTGGCGCTGGATTCCACCGCCAGTTTCAACTGGCCCTGTAGCGAGCCCTGCATGTCCGACAGCTGCATGTCGAGGTTTTCCAGTCGGCCAAAAATGTCCCGGCTGGCGCGCTGGAGTGCTTCGGCGGCCTCGGTCATGTAGAGTTTTTTGCCGACGTAATCGAACAACGGCTGCCCGATCAGCTCTTCGAGCTGACGAATCTGTAGGCTGACGGCCGGTTGTGTGAGAGACATTTCCTCGGCTGCGCGGCTGTAGGAGCGTAAATCACACACTTCGTTGAAGATCTGCAATTGACGCAATGTCATACGCATCAAGGACTTACGCATTTTCTACCGACTCTGGCCGCTGGTTGGTGCAATGACTATAAGTCTTTACTTATGCCTGACCCAATTTTTATTCATTTTTGTTAATCCCTTGTGAGCGCTAGTGTGAAGCCGCGACCAGATTGAAACATTTGGTCACGCGTCGACCTGGGTCTAGCAGGTCGTGGGTACCACCGGCTCAAGGGAACCTCCAAGTGATAACAAAGATCCTGATCGCCAACCGTGGTGAGATTGCCGTACGAATCGTGCGTGCCTGCGCCGAGATGGGCATTCGCTCGGTTGCGATTTTTTCCGACGCCGACCGCCATGCCTTGCATGTGAAGCGTGCGGACGAGGCCCACAGCATTGGTGCCGAGCCGCTGGCCGGTTACCTTAACCCGCGCAAGCTGGTGAACCTGGCGGTGGAAACCGGTTGCGATGCACTGCACCCCGGCTACGGTTTCCTTTCGGAAAACGCCGAACTGGCAGAGATCTGCGCCGAACGCGGGATCAAATTCATCGGTCCGTCGGCGGAAGTCATCCGCCGCATGGGCGACAAGACCGAAGCGCGCCGCAGCATGATCAAGGCCGGTGTGCCGGTCACGCCGGGCACTGAAGGCAACGTCTCGGGCATTGAAGAGGCGCTGACCGAAGGCGACCGTATCGGTTATCCGGTGATGCTCAAGGCTACTTCCGGTGGTGGCGGTCGCGGTATCCGTCGCTGCAACAGCCGCGAAGAACTCGAGCAGAATTTCCCCCGGGTCATATCCGAAGCCACCAAGGCTTTTGGTTCGGCCGAAGTGTTCCTGGAAAAATGCATCGTCAATCCGAAGCACATCGAAGCGCAGATCCTCGGCGACAGCTTCGGCAATGTGGTGCATCTGTTCGAGCGTGACTGCTCGATCCAGCGCCGCAACCAGAAGCTGATCGAAATCGCCCCGAGCCCGCAGCTGACCCCGGAACAGCGCGCCTACATCGGCGACCTGTCGGTGCGTGCGGCCAAGGCCGTGGGTTACGAGAATGCCGGCACCGTGGAGTTCCTGCTCGCCGAGGGCGAGGTGTACTTCATGGAGATGAACACCCGGGTGCAGGTGGAACACACCATCACCGAAGAAATCACCGGGATCGATATCGTCCGCGAACAGATCCGCATCGCTTCCGGCCTGCCGCTGTCGGTGAAACAGGAAGACATCCAGCATCGCGGTTTTGCCCTGCAATTCCGGATCAACGCCGAAGACCCGAAAAACAACTTCCTGCCGAGCTTCGGCAAGATCACCCGTTACTACGCCCCCGGCGGCCCGGGCGTACGGACCGACACGGCGATCTACACCGGCTACACCATTCCGCCGTTCTACGACTCGATGTGCCTGAAACTGGTTGTGTGGGCACTGACCTGGGAAGAGGCGATGGACCGTGGTCTGCGTGCCCTCGACGACATGCGTCTGCAAGGCGTGAAGACCACCGCCGCGTATTACCAGGAAATCTTGCGCAACCCGGAATTCCGTAGCGGCCAGTTCAACACCAGCTTCGTTGAAAGCCACCCTGAACTGACCAACTACTCGATCAAGCGCAAACCCGAAGAGCTGGCCCTGGCCATCGCCGCCGCCATTGCCGCCCACGCAGGCCTGTGAGGAATAGAACAATGACTAAAAAGATTTTCGTAACCGACACCATCCTGCGCGACGCCCACCAATCGCTGCTCGCCACCCGCATGCGCACCGAAGACATGCTGCCGATCTGCGACAAGCTGGACAAGGTCGGCTACTGGTCGCTGGAAGTCTGGGGCGGCGCGACGTTCGACGCCTGCGTACGTTTCCTGAAAGAAGACCCGTGGGAGCGCCTGCGCCAACTGCGCGCTGCGCTGCCCAACACCCGTCTGCAAATGCTCCTGCGCGGGCAGAACCTGCTGGGTTATCGCCATTACAGCGATGACGTGGTCAAGGCGTTCGTCGCCAAGGCTGCGGTCAACGGCATCGACGTATTCCGCATCTTCGACGCGATGAACGACGTGCGTAACCTGCGTGTGGCCATCGAAGCGGTGAAGGCTGCCGGCAAACACGCCCAGGGCACCATCGCCTACACCACCAGCCCGGTGCATACCATTGACGCTTTCGTCGCCCAGGCCAAGCAGATGGAAGCCATGGGTTGCGACTCGGTGGCGATCAAGGACATGGCCGGCCTGCTGACCCCGTATGCGACGGGCGAGCTGGTCAAAGCATTGAAAGCCGAGCAATCGCTGCCGGTGTTCATCCACTCCCACGACACCGCCGGTCTGGCCGCAATGTGCCAGTTGAAAGCCATCGAAAACGGTGCCGACCACATCGACACCGCCATCTCCAGCTTCGCCTGGGGCACCAGCCACCCGGGCACCGAGTCGATGGTCGCCGCCCTCAAGGGCAGCGAGTTCGACACCGGTCTGAACCTGGAGCTGTTGCAGGAAATCGGTCTGTACTTCTACGCCGTGCGCAAGAAATACCACCAGTTCGAAAGCGAGTTCACCGCTGTCGACACCCGCGTTCAAGTCAACCAGGTACCGGGCGGGATGATTTCCAACCTGGCCAACCAGTTGAAAGAGCAGGGCGCGCTCAACCGCATGAACGAAGTGCTGGCGGAGATCCCGCGCGTACGTGAAGACCTCGGCTTCCCGCCGCTGGTGACCCCGACTTCGCAGATCGTCGGCACCCAGGCCTTCTTCAACGTGCTGGCCGGTGAGCGTTACAAGACCATCACCAACGAGGTGAAGCTCTACCTGCAAGGCGGCTACGGCAAGGCGCCGGGCACCGTGAACGAGAAGCTGCGTCGCCAGGCCATCGGTAGCGAAGAAGTCATCGACGTCCGCCCGGCCGACCTGCTCAAGCCGGAAATGACCAAGCTGCGTGCCGACATCGGCGCACTGGCCAAGTCCGAAGAAGACGTGCTGACCTTCGCCATGTTCCCGGACATCGGTCGCAAGTTCCTCGAAGAGCGTGCCGCCGGCACCCTCACCCCGGAAGTGCTGCTGCCGATCCCGGAAGCGGGCAAGGTGGCTTCGGCCGGTGGCGAAGGCGTGCCGACCGAATTCGTCATCGACGTTCACGGCGAAACCTACCGCGTGGACATCACCGGTGTCGGCGTCAAGGCTGAAGGCAAGCGCCACTTCTACCTGTCCATCGACGGCATGCCGGAAGAAGTGGTGTTCGAGCCGCTCAACGAATTCGTCGGCGGCGGCAGCAGCAAGCGCAAGCAGGCTTCGGCTCCGGGCCACGTCAGCACCACCATGCCGGGCAACATTGTCGATGTGCTGGTCAAGGAGGGCGACACCGTCAAGGCCGGCCAGGCTGTACTGATCACCGAAGCGATGAAGATGGAAACCGAAGTCCAGGCCGCCGTTGCCGGCAAGGTTACCGCCATCCACGTTGCCAAGGGCGACCGGGTGAACCCGGGCGAAATCCTGATCGAGATCGAAGGCTGAGATAACGGCCTCGATACAACGCTTTAAACCTCGGGGGGGCATGTGCTCCCCTTTTTTTTGCTTTCAAAGTGCTGCCGCAACGTGCGGCAGCAACCCGTCCGGACTCAGAACGCCATTCGCCACTGACCCGATACGCCATGGTTGCGGCTGTCGGTGCCGATTTCTCCGGTCAGTCCGACACCCACGGCGTGGTTGTTCGAGATTGCCAGATCCAGTCCGGTGTCGAGTTTCAGGCTGTTTCGATCCAGTTCGGCACCGTAAACGGTGTAGTCGTGGCCGCCCTTGGCCAGCCGTTGGCGGGTGCTGGTGTAGGTTTCGCCGTAAACGTGTTTCCACCCCGCGCTGAATCGTGGCGTGAGGCGCATGCCGTTATCCAGCGTGCTGACTTTCGCCATGCGCAAGCCGACAGTGGTGTTGAAGTTGCCCTGGGATTGAGCATGAACCTTGAGCGCTGCATCCCCGCCTTTCTCGGTGTAGCCGTCACGCTGGTAGCGCTCGTAGCCGATTCCGGCAAATGGCTCGATGCTGACGCTGGCCCTACCAAGGTTGTACCCCGACTCGATGAACACTTGCCGGGTGCTGGCGTGGTAGTTGCCTTTGAGCCGGTCATGGAAGCGGCCGAACGCGACTTCGCGGCGGGTACTGCCTTCATGGTTGCTCCAGGCTGCGCCTAACCGAAGTGACAGCGGGCCGGTCTGGCGCAAGGCGTAGGCGCCGATGTGCCAACTGTCGAGATCGCCGTCCAGCTCCTTGCTGTCCATGCGCGTGTCGGAGGAGCCGCCCATCAAGCCCAGTCGCCATGCTTCGTCGAGACGCCAGTCCGCACCGAGCAGTAACCCTTTGGTGGAGTGCTGCATGGGCTCCATATCGCGATCCAGTTTCCCGCCATGTCCGAGGGCTTGCAGCCAGACCCTGCCGGTGTCTGCGTTTCCGGCCGCATGACGTGGAGCGTTTCCCTGAGCATCATGGATGTCATCGAGTTGATGCATGGCCGACAGCAGACTGGCGCTGACCGGTGTGACACTGCTCAAGGTTGCCTTGGCGAGATTGGCATTGCTGCCGCCTGCCAGTTGATCGTAGGCGAGGGCGGCTGTGGTTTGGTCGGCAGCGAGCACGGCTTCGATGGCTGCATTGCCGGCTGATTGAAGGGAGTCCGGTGACGCTGACTGGTCAACCAATCGGGTTTGTTGAGCGGCGGGCATTTCGGCCAGCACCGGTTCCGGCAAGGGCGCTGGTTTTTCGAGGCTTTCTTCGAGCGCGCTGCCGCTCTCGGTCGTGGCGACTGTCTTGGGTTGAGTGTCATCGGGTGTGTGAGCAGGTTCTGCCGGGGCTTCAGTAATGACGGGGTTTGTTTCCGGTGTCGGAGCGCTCCTTTCCTCACGTGGTATTTCTTCAGTGAGAGTGAGCGGAGCAGGTTTCTCCCTGGGTTTGCGCGGATTCTTGGGTTTCACATCTTTCACAACGGGCGCCTCGGGCTCCGACTGCTCCGCCAGTGAAAACTCTACGCAACCGACCGCCAGCGCAATCGCCAGGACAAGGTGTTGGAACGTGTATTTGCATTGAATGGGCATTCAGTTCGGCCTCTTGAAGGGTGAGGCCAAACTGTAAAAGTCGATGCCTGTGCACCGATGCCGGGCAATTCCGAACCGGGCGCAGGTGATGCCGCCTGCTTTTGTAGCTCGATCAATGGCGAGTCATGAACCCGCCACGATTACTCAATCGATCAGACGCCTTTGCCTACAACACCCGCTGAAGTATCGATTGGCGAAACCTCAGAAACTCATCTGCCACTGCCCGATCAACCCGTGATTACGGCTGTTGCTGCCAATCTCGCCGCTGTAACCCAACCCCAGCGTATGCCGCGCAGAAACGCCCAGATCCAGCCCCGCTTCCAGCACCAGACTGTCACGATCCAGTGAGCTGCCATCGACGCTGAACGCCGTGCCGCCGCCGACGAATGCCTGACGGGTCGAGCTGCTGACATCGCCGTAGGTGTGTTTCCAGCCAGCTGCCATGCGCGGGGTCAGGCTCATGCCGTTTTCCAGCGCGTTCAGGTGCGCCAGGCGCAGACCGACGGTGCTGCTGAAGTTGTCCTGGGTCTGGCTGTCGACCTGCAAGGCCGCCGCGCCACCCTTTTCCTGATAGCGGTCGCGGTGATAGCGCTGGTAGCCGAGGCTGGCGAACGGTTCGGTGCTGAGCCGGCCGCTGCCCATGGCGTAGCCGAGTTCGGCGAAGGCCTGCTGGCTGTTGGCGTCGTAATCGCCTTTGGGGCGGTCACTGAAACCGTTGAACGCGACCGTGCGTTTGCTCTCGCCTTGATGACCGCTGTATGCCGCGCCCAGGCGCAAGGCTAGCGGGCCGTTCTGATGCTGGGCGTAGACCCCGGCATGCCAGCTCTCGACATTGCCATCGACACCGGTGGCGTCCAGATTGGTCTTCGAATAACCGCCAAGCACGCCCAGTCGCCATTGCGGATTCAGTGCCCAGTCGGCACCGAGCACGCTGCCCTTGGTACGCTGCTCCAGACTGCTGTTGCCGTGTTCGCCATCGAGCTTGCCGTAGCCGCCGATGGCTTGCAGCCAGAGTCGTCCGCGAGCATTCGGATCATTCAGGTTTCGCGCTTCGGGCGGTACGCCGTTGGCGGCGAGGATCGGTGTGTCACGCTGATCGAGACCGACCATCAAGCCGGGGCTGCCGCCCATCTGCTGCATCGCCGAGAGCATGCTGCTGCCGACCTGGCTGCTGGCACCGAGGGTGGCACTGGTCAGGTTGGCGTTGCTGGCGCCGGCCAGTTGCTCGATGGCCGCGCCTGCGCTGCTTTGAGTCGTGTTGAGCAGGGCGTTGTACAGCGCGTTGTTCTTGCCCATCGAGGCCAGACTGTTGGCGGCGTTGCTGCCGTTGCCGGTGATGGCGAACTCATTGAACGCCACGTCATTGCGGGTGTAGGTCAGGTCAACTTGAGTCGGCGTGTAAGCCAGGGTCGGGGTGAGGAACGCGTAGTCGCTGGTGACCGTGCCGAAGGTGCCGTTGACCCTCGCAGCCTGCAACACCGTGTATTGGCTCTGCCACGGATAGGTGCCGGTACCGGGATTGACCGCCAGCGTTGCGCCATTGAGGTTGGCCGTGCCGCCGACCTGCACGGGAGCGCTGCTGCCATCGGCGTTGACACCGTAGGCGAGGGTGGATGCGCTGCCCATGTTCAAGTCGTGCACGATGGTCGCGGTGCCGAGTCGGGTGTCAGTGCGCAACGTACCATTCACGTTGAGGTTGCCCACCGAACCACCACCCGCGTAAACACCGCCGGCGTCTACGGTCAGGTTGCCGGCGATACCGCCCTGGTTGATCAGGGTTGCGCCGTTGCGCACGGCACCGCCGTCGCTGAAGTCGCCGCTGCCGGTGAGCGTCCAGGCGCCTTGCCTGACTTCCAGCCATTCGAAATTGCGGCTCGCACCGAAGCTGCCGCCCGCCGCGTCGTCCATCACTACCCGGTCATAACCGCTGCCGCCATCGACCACGCCGATAAACCGGCTGCCGCTGCGCAGGGTCAGGCTGTCGTTGCCGCCGCCCAGATCCAGCGCCAGGCCGTTGCTGCCGCTGATAGTGCCGCCGTTGATCACGTTGTCGGCGAACTCGCCGACGAACTTCACGCCGAAACCGTCGAGCCCTTGAATGGTGCCGTAGTTCTCCAGCGTGGTGGCCGCCAGCCCTGAACCGCCACTGCCATCGTCCACCAGTATCGCGCTGTTGGCGCCGCTGATCAGTGCGCCTTTGGCGTTGAGGATGTAACCGCCACCCAGGGCGATGCCTTCACTGCCGTTGGCAAAACCACCCTTGTCCACACCGCCCGCGCCGACACCCTGAATGATGCCGTAGTTTTCGATGTGGGCGATCTTGTCGATGTCCACGCCGTCACCGTCGCCATTGGGCTGCAATCCGGAATACGCGCCGGTGATGGTGCCGTGGTTGATCACCGTGCCGTCGCCGTCCGAGCCGAAACCGGAGCCGTTGCGCCCGGTGATCTGCCCGTAGTTGACCAGCGTCGCGCCGAGGTCGGTGGTGATTCCGTGGCGTCCACCGGAAATCACGCCGTAGTTGGTCACGCTGACGCCGGTCGCGGTGTCGATATCGATGCCGTCGAATTTCTCGTCGGCGTTGTGCGAGTCACCGGTGGAAATCTCGCCGTAGTTGCTGATGGTCGCGTTGGCGCCGGTCTTCATGCCGTCGCTGGCGTCGCCGCGAATCAGTCCGCCCGCGCGGTTGATGATGGTGGTTTTGACCCCGTCGCTGCGCAGCGCATCCAGATCCAGCCCTTGGCCGGTGGTCGAGCGAATGGTGCCGCTGTTGTCGATCAACAGGCTGCCGCTGACGAAGTTGCTGTCGATGCGAATCGCGTCGTTGGAACCGAGAATCTGCCCGCCGCTGCGGTTGTAAATCGCGTAATTGCGTGCCTGGGTCAGATCGCCGCTGCTGTCGATGGCCCGGCCGCCGGTGGAGATGATCTTGCCAGCGTTGTCGATGATTACGCCGACTCCACTGGTGCCATCCTTCAGGCTCACAGCCTTGCCGCTGTTGGTGATACTGCCCGGCGCCGAAATCGTCAGGGTGTCGCTGCCGCCCAGTGTCTGCGACGCGGTGGTGGCGGTGTCGATCACGACATTCTTGCCGTGGGCGGCACTGGTGGCGATCAACAGGGCAGTAGCGAGCGACAGGCGCTGAGGCGGGAGCGGCATGGGGAGAACGTCCTTTTAGTTATAAGTGAGGGCGTTCTGTATAGCGGAGGGGGTTTACAGAATGATGTCTGGGCGATGTGCATTCTTTTGCAGATATGTCTGCGGGTTGGATGCTTCATCTGCAATTCGTTGCAGATGAAGCAATATCAGACAGGAAGCCCCTTCAACTGCCGCACTCGCCGTCGGGGGCTTCCTTCTTTGCGTTTACATACTCAGCCGCGGCACTCAACCAACCCCTTCACCTGCCCATCCGCCGTCTGATTCTCGTCGCTCAACCAGCGCTCGAACCCGGCCGCAATCGCCTGCCATTCCGAGTCCAGGATCGAGTACCACGCGGTATCGCGGTTCTGGCCCTTGACCACCATGTGCTGGCGGAACACGCCTTCGAAGCTGAAGCCCAACCGTTCGGCCGCGTATTTGGAGCGGGCGTTGCCGTTGTTGCATTTCCATTCCAGACGACGGTAGCCGAGGGCGAAGGATTCCTTGGCCAGCAGGTAGACCGCTTCGGTGCTTTTCGGCGAGCGCTGCATTGGCGCGCCGAAGGTGACGTGGCCGATTTCGATGCGGCCCTGGGCCGGGACGATCGACATCAGGCTGAGGATGCCTTGCACCTGGCCGCTGGCGCGGTCGATGACGCTGAAAAAATACGGATCGCTGTGGGCGGCATGGTTGTTCAGCCAGTCATTGAAGGCGCTGCGCTCCGGAAACGGGCCGTAGGGCAAGTAATCCCAGAGTTTCGGGTCGGCGCCTGGGCCTTGCAGGGCATTGAACAGGTCGTCGCCGTGGCGTGCCGGGTCGAGCTTTTCCAGGCGAATGAAGCGGCCTTCGATCAGGGTGGTGGAGGGCGGCGGCACGCCTTTCCAGTCGGCGAGAGAAATCGTCATGCACGTGGCTCCTTAAATGGCTTTGCGAAACTGGATGAAACCCGGACGCTCGGCGATGCGCTCGTAGAGCTGGATCGCCGTGGCATTGGTTTCGTGGGTCAGCCAGTGCACCTTGCAGCAACCGTCGGCCTTGGCCGTGGCGTAGACGTGTTCGATCAGCAGGCGGCCGACGCCGGTGCCGCGGGTTTGCGGCTCCACCAGCAGGTCTTGCAGGTAGCAGGAGTTCTCGATGCTCCAGTTCGAACGATGGTAGATGAAGTGCACCATGCCCACCGCTTTGCCATCGGCCCAGGCGAGGGCGGCGTGGGTCGGTTCGTTCGGGTCGAGAAAACGCTGCCAGGTGCTTTGGCTGACGGCCTCCGGCAATTCTGTGTTGTAGAAGCGCAGGTAGGCCTGCCACAGCGGCAGCCAGGCCGCGTGATCGGCGGCGCTGACCGGACGGATGTCGATCTGACTCATGGTGATTTCCTTAACGCATCAAGTGAGCGAGGGTTTGATCGTTGATGTCGGGGCTGGCGGCCAGCCCTTCGCGTACGCCGGCGATATCTTCGGCGCTGCGGTTCTGGCTGAGCTTGCGCTTGCCTTCGAGGCGGTCGATCGGAATGGCGAACCCGACAATGGCCTTGAGCATGCCGTCGATGTAGTCGGCCGGAGCATCGTCGACCGACCAGGGCTGGGCGCGGCCCGCTTCATGGCGATTGGTAAGGGTGCTGACGATGTCCAGCAGCCGACCGCCTTCGCTGAAGGTTTCGGCGTGACCGTAGGCGTGCACGGCGACGTAGTTCCAGGTCGGCACGACTTTGCCGTGCTCGGCCTTGCTCGGGTAAAAGCCCGGGCTGACGTAGGCGTCGGGCCCCGGGAAAATCAGCATGGCCTCGGCACCATCACGCAGGTCCTTCCATTGCGGATTGGCCTTGGCCAGATGCCCGTACAGCGTGCCGTTCGCACCTTGTTCGCGATGCAGCAGCACCGGCACGTGGCTGGCCTGCAAGCCGTGTTCACCGTGAGTCACCAGAATGGCGAGGCGGGTGGCGAGGATCAGTTCGTGCAGTTGGGACAAGTCGTCGATGGCAAAGGCGCGTGGCGTGTACATGGAGAGATTTTCCTTGGCGAATGCCTGCATCCTAGGCAGGCTATTGGTCTGTTGTAAGAGCCATTGATGACCAATTTCATAGGTCCATTGCCATGCCCGATTCGACTACGCTGTCGCTGCCGTTCAACCCTGCCGGCATTGAACTCGACCGCCGCAAAGGCCTGAGTCGCCAGCTCTATCAGGCCTTGCGCCTGCGGGTGCTCGACGGGCGCCTGGCCAGCGGCACGCGGCTGCCGGCCAGTCGCGATCTGGCGGCAGCGTTGGGGATTTCCCGCAACAGCGTGGTGCGTGCCTATGATCAGCTCTACGCAGAAGGTTTCATTGAAGGCCGGGTCGGGGACGGCACTTATGTGGCGCAGTTGCCACAATCGACGAGACCGACGAAAAAACTATCCACAAAAGTATCCACAGGCTTTTCAACAGGCTTACCCACAGACTTATCCACAAAATCACCAGATTCCACTGGGGATTTATCCAGCAAAGTTATCCACAGCGGTGCGATGCAGCGGCTTGAACAGAACCATTTGCCGACGCCGCCAAGTGGTCCGCCACGGGCATTCAGGGTGGGGGTTCCGGCGTTCGACCTGTTCCCGTTCGACGTCTGGGCCAAGCTGAATGCGGCGTTCTGGCGTAAACCCGACTTGCAGCAACTGTGTTACGGCGACCCGGCGGGCGATGCGCGGCTTCGCGGTCTGATCGCCGCTTATTTGCGCAGTTCGCGCGGCATGCAGTGCTCGGCTGAACAAATTGTGATCACCAGTGGAGCACAGCAGGGAATCAGCCTTTGTGCACAGTTGCTGGTGGAGCCTGGCGCCGGGGTGGGCATCGAAAATCCCGGCTACCGCGCGGCGGGTCATGCCTTCGCATTGGCCGGTGGCCGATTGCATGGCATAGCCGTGGACGAGGAGGGCATCGACTGCACGGCACTGGCGGCCGCCGAAGATTGCCGGGTGGCGTATGTCACGCCGTCTCATCAGTACCCGACCGGGGTAGTGATGAGCCTGGCGCGCCGCCTGGAATTACTGGCCTGGGCCGAGCGCACCGGCGGCTGGATCGTCGAAGACGATTATGACGGCGAGTATCGCTACACCGGGGCGCCATTGGCCCCGCTGGCTGCGCTCGACCGCCAGGGTCGCGTGCTGTACGTCGGCACTTTCGGCAAAGTCGCGTTTCCGGCGTTGCGGCTGGGGTATCTGGTGCTCCCGCCCGGACTGGTGGACGCCTTTGCGCAACGGCGCGCGGTGGACGTGCGGCATTCCGAAGTGAGCACTCAGGCGGTGATGGCCGAGTTCATGGCGGCCGGACACTTCCAGCGGCATATCCGGCGGATGCGCCGCGCCGCCCTGAGCCGGCGTAATGCCCTTATCAACGGTTGGCCCCAGGGTTTGGCGGGTGTTGGTGAACTGCCGGCCGTGTCCGCCGGACTGCATCTGACGGTGGCGGTCGACAGCGTGGCTCGCGAACAACAATTGATCGAGCAGGCGGCGAGTGTGGAGGTGGAAGTCCACGGCTTGAGCAAGTACTGGCTGCGGGACTCGACGACGCCGATCGATCAGCGCGCCGGCCTGGTGCTGGGGTTTGCCGCAGTACCGGAACCGGCGATCGAGTCGGCTCTGGCCCGCTTGCGTCAGGTCTGGCTCGGTTAGTCGCGACAGGTCACAGTCCGTCGCGACCTGTGGACATCAGCTGAAGAACATCGAAGAAGCCAGCGCATGACTGATCTCGCTGCGATAAATGGCGATCAGTTCCTGACCTGCATTGTCCTGTTCGATGGCGCCTCCCAGTCGCCTCTGTGCAACGGTTTTCAGATGCGCGGCGGTGAACGATCCGACGGGATCCGTCGTATTGGCGTAGTGGAAATGGGCGTACCACAGTACCTCGCGGGTTCTGTGATCGAGCACCTCGTACTCGTCCAGATAGTCTTTCCCGGGCCCTTTGAGTCGGCGCCGGGTGGTGACTTTGGCGATGTCCACTTCGCCCTCGCTTTTGAGCCACTCTACTCGTGCGGCCGTGGGTGGTTGTTCCTTGATCATCCGGATGCGGGTATTGCGGCCTGTCTCGTGAAGCGTGCCGACTGCGCTCTCGAGAGCATTGCGCAGGGTGACGGCCGCATTGTTTCGTTCCTCGGTGCGGTTGCTGGCGAGCAGCGACTGATCGATGTGTTTGATGACCTCCCGCAAACGTCCGGCATGCTGCTGGTAGAGGTCCTGAATCTCGGCCGGAATTCTGGGTGCACGTCTGATCTGAGCCTGTGTGCGTCGGTCGAATTCCGCGAGCCCGTCGAGTAACGCCTGGCCGCTGGCGAGACTGTCTGCCAGTTTGGGCGCAGGCCTTTCGGGCGCGGGGCGAGCGGTGACTCTGCGCAGCCAGACACCCGGCGTTTTTTCATGGAAAGTGGCAATGATCTTGCCGGTCAAGGGGGCCTTGACGTCAACCAGCCCCGTGTCCCTGCCGTCTGCGCCTTTGCGCGGCTCACCGACCAGTGTGCCTTTGAAGCGGGTCTTGATGACCTTTTTCGTGGGCGTCGTAGCGGGCCGGGATGGGCCGGGTGTCGGCTCGACGAGACGCCGTTCCTGCAGAAGGCGGGTCAGGTGGGTCAGCGTGTCCTGGCCGAATTCGGCCACGCGCGTACGTACATGCTCCAGGCGATCGGCAATGATGTATTCGGGAAACTCGGCAACCAGGTCGGTAAAGCGCTGGTCGATGGCGGAAAACTGTTGGGCCAGTGTGTCCATGGCCTCAATCCGTTCTCCGAGGTTGAGCAGGCTTTCATCGCCGCCAAGATCCAGAGCGCTGCGAATGTTGAGGCTGGCGTCGTCGATCAGACGATCGATTGCCATCTGTGCGTCCAGGCTCGGGACGGGCTCTTCTTTCAGGCACAGGTGTTCCGCCAGGGTGATCTGCAACAGTTTGAGATCACTGAGCGTGAAGGGCGGCAGTTTGGCCTTGTAGACACGCGTGACTTCACAGGCTTCCTTGCCCAGCAGGCTGAGCTCCTGGAAGCGCGAATTGGCGAGCTCGATTTTTTCGATCATGCCCTGAGTCATGTCGGTCATGCGGGTAAAGGAGGCCGAGCGCTCAGGGCCGCGCACGGGCTGTTCTTCGTCCAGCAGCGTCAGCGTGTTGCGCAAGCCATCGCGAAAGTCCACGGATTGCTCGTTAAGCCAGGACTGCATCAAAAACAGTTGCAGCGACAGGCGTTCGACCATGGCGGAGCGGTAGTTCGGAACGGGTTCCAGCGCATTCAGGGCCCTGAGATCATGGGTGTGGGCGGCGTATGCCCTGATCTGGGTATCCAGGGTGTCGAGAAAGTGCTGGCGTGCAGCCGCGGCAGCCTGCGGTGTGGCGCCAAGCATCGCCTTGCGTACGCTGATCAATTCTTGCTGTTTGTCCTCCAGAGTGGCTTCGAAAGCGGCCAGCGAGATTTTTTTCTGGTTCAGCCGCCGCTGGTTTTCCTGCTGCATTTTTTTACGTCGACTGCCCAGTCCACCTCCCCGCAGACGCAATCGCAGGTCGATGAACCACTGCCCCTTTGCGTCATGGGTCAGCAGCGGCCCCGTGCGAATGACCTGTTGGCGCGAGTCGATGATCTGCATCAGATCATCGTCGTTGATGGACACCTCGAACCAGCGCTCGCCCACCGGTGCATACCACTTCGCTGCGTGGCTGTAGAGGTGTTGGTGCGGTCCCGCGCTCGCGGGCCCGACGAGTGACGCCGGCTTCTCGACCTTCAGTGTGTCGAGGAGCATGCCGAGTGACGGCTTTGACCGGCTCAGGGCACCCATGGTGACCAGTGACGTTTCATGAGCGGATGGAAAAACCGCTCCCCCAATGTCCCCGAGGCGCGTGATTTCGGGTTTGAGCGGCAAGGGCTTCTCCTCTGGCGCGATGACCGTTCGATGCTGTGTCTGTCGGTTGGACGCTGCCCGGTGGGCGAGGATCATGCCCAGCGTGAGCAACACATCGGTCAGGGCCGACCACTCGATGGTCCCCGGTGTTTCGTTTTGCGCATCGATCAAGGCTTGCAGGTCATCCGTGATCTGCCAGATCCACGCGGCAGTGCCAATGCTGCGACCCAGGAATGGCAAGGCTGCGTTGAACAACATCCAGCCACCGTGCTTGAGCGTTGCCCAGCGGGCTTCGGCGTTGGACACGGACTGACGGTCGGCCTGGGTGATCATGGCCTGAACATTGGCATTGAACAGCGCTGTCGCTACATCCGCTTCGATGGCATTGTCGTGTGCCAGTGAGACCGGCCCGGTCATGTCCAGTGCGACGGTGGGGTCGACCAGCAATTGCGGGAGGGTCCATACCGACATCAGCGTGCCGGGAAACACGTACTGGGAATAATTGAAGCGCACGTCGTCAGGCAACCAGGCCAGCACCGACTGCCGGAGTGTTCGGGAGTGCTGGATCGCATACAGCAAATTGGTCTGGCCGGGATACTGGGTCAGCGGCGGGTCGAGCAAAGGTCGATAGAGCAGGCACGGACCCTTGTCGGCATCCTCGGGACCAATGATGAACATGTTGGCCACGGTGTCGGTGCTGCTGTTGGTCCGATGGGCCTGGAATGCCAGCGGTCGGACCACGATCCTTTGACCATTCACCAGCCGGTCAGCGGGGGCCGTGGCGAGTGCCGCGACGACATAGCGATAACCTTGTTCATCCAGGCCTCTCTCGCCGCGAATCTTGCATTGCAGCGCCAGCAACGCCAGTTCGATCGGCAACTGATCGGTGTACAGCCGGTGCAGGGCAGGCGCCTCGACCGGATCTTCGATCAGCCGGCGCTTGAGCATGGCGGGGTAGACATTGCCGATGTCCACCGTGGTCACCAGGGTCTCGAGATACGACGGGGTCATCCAGCCCGGAAGGGGTGAGCCGTCCACATGGCGAACGGTTTTGATGCCCGTCGGCAGACCGGTCAGGTTCTGCAGCGCCAGTTCGATGAGCGTCAGCGTCAGGGTTTCTGTCTGTCCCGGTACGACGAACGTACCCCACACGACCAGGCTGGTGATGGTGATCTCGATGTTCTCGACCTTGATGTCGGGTGTCGCTGGATGATCCTTGCGAATCTGGGCGGTCAACTGCTCCACGGTGTAGGCGTGGAGCGTGGGAATCTCGCGTTGAAAGGTCTTTCCGTGGGTGCGGTTTTGCAGGATTGCCAGGTCCAGCAGGTGCCGGCTGAAACAGGTCTGGTCGGCAGTGGAGGCGTTGTCCAGCCAGTGTGGCAGTAGCGGCCGCAGTTGTTCGAAATCAGAGGCTGCCCGTGTGTTTGCTGTCAGGCTTTCGCCGAAGGGGAGGGCTGAGGTATCGCTTGCGCGCAGTGGCTGGCCGAATGAGCCGATGACGTCCGCATCCAGTGCCAGCAGCGTGCAGGCCTGATGATCGAAGAAGTTGCCATCGGGTTCGAACAGTCGCCACTTCAGGTGGCTCGCGCGGGTCAAGGGGGTCAGCAGCGCAGTCAGTGCATCGCCAAGGGCATCGTATGAATCGAAATGGCGAAATCCCTGGGTGACGGAACAGGTGCTGATGATCGTGCGCTGACCCGAAGTGCCCGTCAGAACAGCGATTGGCAATACAGTCAGATGACGGTCTTCCGTGTTGTCATTGCGGTCGATATCGATCAGACACGCACGTGTCTTGTATGGGTCGTTGTGCAGCCGCTGTCGCTTGTCGGGAAACCGGTACACGGTTCTGGCCATGGCCAGTCGTTCGGCGTCCCATCCTTGTGAATCGACGACGTTCCACTGCTCCCGCAAGGCATCCGACAGCTGATACCAGCGTGGCTCATCCGTTGCGGTGGCGGTGTTCCAGTAGGCGAGTTGCTGCTCCTGGTACGCCACGAACAGAAATGTTGCGAGCTCGTTGATCAGGCGGCCCACTGCTTCGATCTTCACCGGTAGATGAATGA
This sequence comes from Pseudomonas sp. MWU12-2029, assembly GCF_023242425.1. Classification (NCBI taxonomy): domain Bacteria; kingdom Pseudomonadati; phylum Pseudomonadota; class Gammaproteobacteria; order Pseudomonadales; family Pseudomonadaceae; genus Pseudomonas; species Pseudomonas sp. MWU12-2029. The sequence continues at coordinate 228,048 of NZ_JALJDY010000008.1, forward strand.
TCGGTTCACTCCCCGGTTGGCGCGTCAGAAAGTGTTCGCCATCAAGCCAGGTCACCGTGGTGCCATGGACGCCCAGGCGTACAAGAACGTCGGTGAGTGATTCAAACTGTTCGGGTCCGGCGACGACGTAATCGTCTTCGATGCTCCAGGTGGGGGTCACCACGATTGCCAGTTGCGGGTCGATGTCGAGATCCGGGTACAGGACCTTCAGCGCCGGGCGCAAGGCATTCGATGCGGCGTCCCTGAGTGACGGTCCGGACAGCAGCCGGGTTTGCAGATCGGCGATGTCGGGGCGGTGAGTTTCAGGCATGTCCGTGTCCTTGTTTGTCGGTAGCGGCGCTCTCCTGCAACGCCGGGATCGGGACACGTTAAAGACTTGCCGGGGACAGGGTGCGGTACATGGATACCGCAAAAAAAGACCCGCGAAGGCGGGTCTTTTCAGTGGCTGGCGTCAGGTGCCGGACTTGATCTTGGTCCACGCCCGGGTGCGCGCCCGCTCCGCGTCGCGCGGCAGCGGTTGCAGGGTGTACAGCGTATTCATCGCCGCATCGGTCGGGTACAGATTCGGGTTATTGCGGATCGCCGGATCGACATGTTCGGTGGCGTCCTTGTTCGGGTTTGGATAGCCGACAAAATCGCTGACCGGCGCGATCACCTGGGGTTGCAGCAGATAGTTGATGAAGGTGTAGGCGTCCTGCGGGTTCTTCGCGCCTTTCGGGATCGCGAGCATGTCGAACCAGATCGGCGCCCCTTCCTTCGGCAGGCGCATGTCGACCACCACACCGTTCTTCGCCTCTTTGGCGCGGTTGGCGGCCTGCGAGAAGCTGCCCGAATAACCGACCGCGACGCAGATGTCACCGTTGGCGATATCGGCCATGTACTTGGACGAATGGAAGTAGGTCACGTACGGACGAATCTTCATCAGCAACGCTTCGGCCCTGGTGTAGTCCGCCGGGTTCTTGCTGTTGGGATCCAGGCCAAGGTGTTGCAGGGCCAGCGGCAGGATCTCCGACGGCGAGTCGAGCAGGGCCACGCCGCATTGCTTGAGCTTGCTGATGTTCTCTTCCTTGAAGATCAGGTCCCAGCTGTCCACGGGTGCGTTGTCACCCAATGCCGCCTTGACCTTGGCCGGATTGAAGCCGATCAGGATGGTGCCGTACATGTATGGCACGGCGAACTTGTTGCCCGGATCGTTGGCCTCGATCAGCTTCATCAGTTTCGGATCGAGGTGGTTCCAGTTCGGCAACTGGCTGCGATCCAGCGGCTGGAACACCCCGGCCTCGATCTGCTTGGCGAGGAACACGTTGGACGGCACCACCACGTCGTAGCCGGAGTTGCCGGTCAGCAGCTTGGCTTCCAGCGCTTCGTTGGTGTCGAAGATGTCGTAGACCAGTTTGGTCTGGCTGTTCTGCGCCTTGAAGTCTTCCAGTGCCTTGGGGGTGATGTAGTCGAACCAGTTGTAGACGCGCAGGGTGCGTTCTTCGGCGTGTGCGGCGCCGCTCAGCAGTGCCGCACAAAGCGCGGGAGCGATGAAGTGCTTGAGTCTGTTCATTGTTCGAAACCTTCGAGCACGTTCACCGCGTTGATGCCGATTTCTTCCACCGCGTAGCCGCCTTCCATGACGAACAGCGTCGGCTTGCCGAGGGCGGCGATACGTTTGCCCATGGCCAGGTAGTCCGGGCTGTCGAGCTTGAACTGCGAGATCGGGTCGTCCTTGAAGGTGTCGACGCCCAGCGACACGACGATGATGTCGGCACCGTAGTTGTCGATCTCCTGGCAGGCCTGATCCAGTGCAGCGCTCCAGACATCCCAGCCGGAACCGGCCGGCAGCGGATAGTTGAAGTTGAAGCCTTCGCCGGCGCCTTCACCGCGCTCGTCTTCGTAGCCGAGGAAGAACGGGAATTCAGCTTCCGGGTGGCCGTGGATCGAGGTGAACAGCACATCGCTGCGCTCGTAGAAAATCGATTGGGTGCCGTTGCCGTGGTGATAGTCGACGTCGAGGATCGCGACCTTCTTGTGGCCCTGATCGAGAAATGCCTGAGCGGCGATGGCGGCGTTGTTGAGGTAGCAATAACCGCCCATCAAATCGCCGGCAGCGTGGTGTCCCGGCGGACGGCACAGGGCGAAAGCGCCACGGGCGCCACGCTGGATTTCCGCTTGGGCGGTCAGCGCCACTTGCGCTGCGCTGTACGCGGCTTGCCAGGTGCCGGCGGTGATCGGCGCGCCGCCGTCGAAGCTGTAATAACCGAGCTGGCCGTGCAGGCTGGTCGGTTTGACCTGACGCAACGTGCGCGCCGGCCAGGTGTAGGGCAACAAGTCGCCGTCGGTGTTGAATTCGGTCCAGCGCGCCCAGGCGCCTTTGAAGAAGTCGAGGTAGTCGCGGCTGTGGATGCGCTCGATCGGCCCGAGGCCGAAATCCTTCGGCGCCTCGACCGGGCCGAGGTTTTGGTTTTTTACCCGTTGCAGCACATGGTCGGCGCGGGACGGCATCTCGAAGCAAGGCTTGAGTTGCCCGTCGATCAATTCGCAGCGGCCATGGTGCAGGTGGTGATCGTCAGAGTAGATCGTCAGCATTTGTTGTTCTCCGCAGGGGCTGATTCGGTTGGCTCCAGTGTTGCGGCACGGGGCGAATCGGAGAACGGCCAGAGAGGCCAAAAGGGGATCGATGTGGCCAAAAATACTGACCTGATATCGCCCCTCGACGGTTTAACCGTGTGGGCGGAACTGACTCGGCGCCACGCCACTCCAGCGCACGAAGGCATGGCGGAAGCTCGCGGTCTCGCTGAAACCGAGGGTTTCGGCGATGCGATAAATCGGTAGCTGATCCTCGCAAAGCATCTGCTTGGCCCGCTCGAAACGCAGTTCGTCGAGCAGTTCCTGATAGCTGCAACCCATGTCCTTCAGATGCCGGCGCAAGGTGCGCGGCGAGCAGTTCATCTGCTGCGCCAGACCTTCCAGCCCCGGTGCGGCATTGAGTTGCGCAGTGAGCAACTGACGGATGCGCCCCAGCCACGCCTGGCGACCGGTGAACTCGGTGTTCTGTTTGCGGCAGCGCTCGGCCATGGCTTGATGGGTGATGATGTCGGCCAGCGGTAGCGGCTGGTCGAGCCAGCGCCGGTCGAAGGCGAAGGCATTGTCCTTGGCGCCGAAGTGCAGGGGTGCCTTGAAGTGTTCGGCGTAGCTGTCGCGGTAATCCGGCGCGGCATGTTCGAAGCGGGCGGCCAGCAATGGCAGCGGATGGCCGAGCAAGTCATCGCAGATGACTTTCAGCGACACCAGGCAGAACTCGGCATTGAACACTGCCATCGACGGACTCTCGCGGTAATCGGCGGCAACGAACCAGACACGTTCGCCGTCGTCTTCCAGGCTCAGCTCGAAAAGTGTTCCCAGCAGGGCCGGATAACGGATCGCCAGGCGCAAAGCGTCACCGAAGGTGGCACAGGTCAGCAGCGCGTAACCGAGGATGCCGTAGCAGGAAACGTGCATGCGCCGGCCCAGTTCCAGGCCGATGTCATGCTTGAGCGCGACCGCATTGGCACAGACCTGCATCTCCTGGTTGGTGGTGATGCGGGTGTCAGCCCGGCTCAGATCCGCCGCGCTGATGCCGCTGCCGGCCAGCAGTGCTTCGCTGGACAGACCTTCGGACTTGAACGTGTTGAGGATCAGCGAGACCGCATTGAGCGTGGTGAGGTGGGAGTGGAGCATAGGATCTTCCAGCCTTGGGATGCTGGAAACGGCAGCAAGTTGCATGCCGGGCCGAGGGAGCGGCGAAGCTCCCACGGCCGGTTGCGATCAGCTGAGCTCGCCGCACAGGTCGAGTTCGACCAGACGCCGTACTTCAGCCGTCTCAAGGCTTGCCCCCAGCAAAGCATTCAACTTGCCGAACGCCGCCTCACGGGTCATGCCGCCACCGGACAACACACCGACGCCACGCAAGCGGCTGCCCGCTTCGTAGATATCCAGTTCCACACCGCCTTCATGGCACTGCGTGACTGCAACTACGACCACGCCGCTGTCCCGCGCCCGGCCGAGGCTGGCGAGGAATTCCGGGTTGTCGCTCGGCCCGGTACCGCTGCCGTAGCACTCCAGCACCAGACCCTGAATGCCGCTGTCGAGCAGGCCGTCGATGATCTCGGCGCCGATGCCCGGGAACAGCGGCAGCACCGTAACTCTGGCCAGTTGCTTCGGCTGGTTGTAGTTCAGCGCGGCGGGCAGGGAAGTGGCTTTCACGCCGCGGCCTTGACGCTCCAGGCGTTTGAACGGGTGACGGCCGAAGCTGCGCACTTTCGCGCAACGGGTCGGGGCGAGCAGCTCGCCGTGGAAATACAGATGCACGCCCGGCGCCAGGCCTTGGCCGAGGGCGACCAGCGCGCCGCTGAGGTTTTCCCAGGCGTCGCTGTCGGTGACGCCGGCCGGCAGCATCGAACCGGTGAAGCACACGCGGGCATGCAGGCCGAGCAACTGGAAGCTCATGGCGGCGGCGCTGTAGGCCAGGGTGTCGGTGCCGTGCAGGATCAGCACGCTGTCGCAGCCTTGCACATCGACGGCGTCGACGACGGCTTCGCGCAGTTGCTGCCAGTAGGCCGGTGTCATGTTGGCGCTGTCGATCAGCGGCGACATCTCGCGAAAGCGCCACTGCGGTACGACCAGTTCAGGCTGGCTGTGCAGGTAGTCGCGCATCCGCGCTTCGAAACCGGAGGCCGGGGCCAGACCGTTGGCGCTGGCCTGCATGCCGATGGTGCCACCGGTGTACAGCACCATGACGTGCTGGGCGGCAGGGTAAGTCGAGGAATTCATGGGGAGTTCTCCTGAACGAAGACAGCAGGCGGTCGAGCATGACGCTGACCGCCGCTTGTGTCACGCCGGGCGCAAGACCTGCGCCCGGTTTTTTCCCGATCAGCGTTGCGCTGCAGGGATGCCTTGCGCCTGAGCGTCAGCCTTGGCAGCCGCCGACGGGCTGGTTGGCCAGGCCTTCAGGTCCAGGTCCAGATCGGCGAACTTGCTGGAGTCGAACACTGGCTGGTCGACGCCGGCGCGGCGCTGTTCGTCGTAGTCGCGCATCACACGCATGCCGACCTTGAACAGCAGGGCGAGGGCCACCAGGTTGACGAAGGCCAGGCAGGTCATGGTGATGTCGGCGAAGGCGAACACGGTAGACAGGTCCTGCATCGAACCCCAGACCACCAGCGCCAGCACCAGACCGCGGAACGTCATCAGCGCAACGCGGTTGCGGGTGAGGAATTGCAGGCTGTTCTCGCCCAGGTAGTAGTTGTAGAGGATGCAGGTGAAGACGAACAGCGACAGCGCGACGCTGACGAACATGCGGCCCCAGTCACCGACCACGGCGGCCAGCGAGTTCTGGGTCAGGACGATGCCGTCACCTTCGAAGCCCGGGGTGTAGAAGCCCGACAGCAGGATCAGCAGCGCAGTGCAGGTGCAGATCACGAAGGTGTCGAGGAACACGCTGAACGCCTGGACCACGCCCTGGGCGCCAGGGTGCTTCACGGCCGCCACGGCGGCGACGTTCGGCGCACTGCCCAGGCCCGCTTCGTTGGCGAACACGCCACGCTTCACGCCCATGACAATGGCGCTGCCGAGCAGTCCACCGAAGGCCGGGTCGAGACCGAAGGCGCTCTTGAAGATGGTGACCAGCATGGCCGGTACGTGTTCGATCTGGGTGCCGATCACGTACAGGGTCACGGCGATATAGGCCAGGGTCTTGACCGGAACCAGCAGGTCGGACACCGAGGCGATGCGCTTGATGCCGCCGATGAAGGTGATGGCCAGCAGCACCGCCAGGACGATGCCGGTGTGTTGCGGGTCAAACGCAAAGGCGTTTTGCAGCGAGTGAGTCACGGTGTAGGACTGCAGGCCGATGAAGGCGAAGCCGTAAGTGACCAGCAGCAGGATCGAGAACACCACCGCCATGCCCTTGAGCTTCAGGCCGTGCTGGATGTAGTAGGCCGGACCGCCACGGTACAGGCCATCACCATCGGCACGCTTGTAGACCTGGGCCAGGGTACATTCGAAGAAGCTGCTGGACATGCCGACCAGTGCGGTCACCCACATCCAGAACACCGCACCCGGACCACCCAGGGTCACGGCGATGCCGACACCGGCGATGTTGCCTGCACCGACGCGGCCGGCGAGGCTGAGCATCAGGGCCTGGAACGAGCTGAGTTGACCGGCGCTGCCTTTGAGGCTGTCGCGGAACACCGCGAACATGTGGAAGAAGTGGCGCAATTGAACGAAACGCGAGCGAATCGTGAAGTAGCTACCGAGCCCGACAATGAGCACGATCAGTACTTTCCCTGAGAGGAAGTCGTTGATGACTTCGAGCATGGATTTTTCCTCGCTGTTTATTGTGTAAGCAAATGCTGGATGGTCGGAAACATCGCGTTACACCGGTGTGCGCGCGGCACAACGGGCGAGGCGAGGGTTTCGTCCCGGATCCATATCGCGGGTTTGTTATTAGTTCGGGTTTCGCATGGGTTATGGCCTCGTTACCGACGACCGCTCACGCGAAGAGGGGCGGCACTATACCGATCAGTGCGGCGCCCGTCTGCACGGTTGTGGTGCAAGCGACGAAACGAAGCTTTGAAACACCCGACGTTACCGGCGTCGGGGCTTTTGCGGGATGGCTCCCACAGAAGACGATTGTCCTTTCAAATAGTTAAAAAAAAGGGCTTGGGGAATGATCCCCAAGCCCTCAAAAGGTGAGAGGTGTCTAGTCCCTCGACCTGGTGAGCGGTGCTACAAGTAACGCGTCGGATCAGGCCTTCAGAGGCACCAGACGCGGAGCAATCATGTTTTCCGGGCGCAGGATGTCGGCGAGCATGGCGTCGTCGAGCAGACCTTCTTCGCGCACCAGTTCCAGCACGCCACGGCCGCTTTCAAGGGCGATACGGGCGATGCGGGTGGCGTTTTTGTAGCCGATGTACGGGTTCAGTGCGGTGACCAGACCGATCGAGTGTTCGACCAGTTCGCGGCAGCGCGCTTCGTTGGCGGTGATGCCGACGATGCAGTGCTCGCGCAGCATGTCCATGGCGCGTTGCAGCAGGCGGATCGAGTCGAGGATCTTGAAGGCGATCAGCGGCTCCATCACGTTCAGTTGCAACTGGCCGCCTTCGGCCGCCATGGTCAGCGCCAGATCGTTACCGATGACCTGGAATGCAACCTGGTTTACGGCTTCCGGGATCACCGGGTTGACCTTGCCTGGCATGATCGAACTGCCCGGCTGACGTGCCGGCAGGTTGATTTCGTTGATGCCGGTGCGTGGGCCGCTGGACAACAGGCGCAGGTCGTTGCAGATCTTCGACAGCTTGACTGCGGTGCGCTTGAGCATGCCGGAGAACAGCACGAAGGCGCCCATGTCGGAGGTGGCTTCGATCAGGTCGGCGGCTGGAACCAGCGGTTGACCGCTGATCAGGGCCAGGCGCTGTACGGCCAGGGCCTGATAACGCGGGTCGGCGTTGATGCCGGTACCGATCGCGGTGCCGCCCAGGTTCACTTCGGTCAGGACTTCCGGGGCCAGCGTCTTCAGACGGGCCAGGTCTTCGCCCATGGTGGTGGCGAATGCGCGGAACTCTTGACCCAGGGTCATCGGCACGGCGTCTTGCAGCTGGGTACGACCCATCTTCAGGACGTGGTTGAATTCTTCACCCTTGGCCGCGAATGCCTGAATCAGGCTGTCGAGGCTGGCCAGCAGCGCGTCGTGACCCAGCAGCAGACCCAGGCGGATCGCGGTCGGGTAGGCGTCGTTGGTCGACTGCGCCATGTTCACGTCGTCGTTCGGGTGCAGGTACTGGTACTCGCCTTTCTGGTGACCCATCGCTTCCAGCGCGATGTTGGCGATCACTTCGTTGGCGTTCATGTTGGTGGAGGTACCGGCGCCACCTTGAATCATGTCGACCACGAACTCTTCGTGGAAATCACCGCGGATCAGACGGGCACAGGCTTCGCTGATGGCAGCGTGCTTGGCTTCGCTCAGGTGACCCAGCTCACGGTTGGCGTCAGCGGCGGCCTGTTTGACCATCGCCAGACCGACAACCAGCTTCGGGTAGTGCGAAATCGGAACGCCCGAGAGGCGGAAGTTGTTCACCGCTCGCAGGGTCTGGATGCCGTAATACGCTTGAGCAGGGACTTCCAGGGAGCCAAGCAGGTCGTTTTCTGTGCGGAATGATGCAGCGGAGGACATGATAGAAATCATCTCGATATGGACCCGGTCTGTGCCGGAACGCTGCGAATGCTAGGCTTGTGGGAATTTTTGGGCCAATGCTGTTAAACACTGCCCTATGCACATTCGGCATAATGCCCGTGTGACGCCGCGTGCGCGGCAGACGTGTGACCTGTTTTGGTGCGTGTCCGGGAGGACGTGATGAATCTGGAAAGCAAATGGCTCGAGGACTTCAGTGCCCTGGCCGCCACCCGCAGCTTCTCGCAGGCAGCCGAACGGCGCTTCGTGACCCAGCCGGCCTTCAGTCGGCGGATCCGCAGCCTGGAAGCGGCGCTCGGGCTGACGCTGGTCAACCGCTCGCGCACGCCGGTCGAGCTGACGGCAGCGGGGCAACTGTTTCTGGTGACCGCGCGCACCGTGGTTGAACAGCTCGGTGAAGTGCTGCGCCACCTGCATCACCTGGAAGGCGGGCAGGGTGAAGTGATCCAGGTCGCGGCGGCGCACTCGCTGGCGCTGGGTTTCTTCCCGCGCTGGATCGCGCAACTGCGCAACGAAGGCCTGAACATCGCCACGCGGCTGGTGGCGACCAACGTTGGCGATGCGGTGCACGCGCTGCGTGAAGGTGGCTGCGATCTGATGCTGGCGTTCTATGACCCGGACGCGGCAATGCAAATGGACCCGGAAATTTTTCCGTCACTGCACTTGGGCCAGACCGAAATGCTCCCGGTTTGCGCAGCGGATGCGGATGGCAAGCCGTTGTTCGATCTGGAAGGCGAGGCCAGTGTGCCGTTGCTTGCCTACAGCGCCGGGGCATTTCTCGGCCGTTCAGTGAACGGCTTGCTGCGCCAGCGACAGCTGCGCTTCACCACGATTTATGAAACCGCCATGGCCGACAGCCTTAAAAGCATGGCCCTGGAAGGCCTAGGCATTGCCTGGGTTCCGCAACTGAGCGTGCGTGCCGAACTGGCCCGGGGCGAACTGGTGGTCTGCGGCGGCCCGCAATGGCATGTGCCGCTGGAAATTCGCCTGTACCGCTGCGCGCTGGTGCGCAAGGCCAACGTGCGGTTGTTGTGGCGCAAGCTTGAAGGCGGTGCCGCACAATCTTCCTGAATGCGCTGGCGCTGACCTTTGAGTCAATAAAACCGGGGCTTTGGCTCATTTGACAGATGGTCGCAACGGGGGCTGTTTATTGCTTTCTTTGCGGTATACTGCGCGGCCTTCGGCCGGTTCGTCCGGCCATTTTTCCTACAACAAGCCACGCAATCTGCGTGGCTTGTTGTTTTTGACGCGCCTGCGGGCGCCCAGAGAGAAGAGGCGCGACGATGAGTGCACTGGTTGGCGTGATCATGGGCTCCAAGTCCGATTGGTCCACCCTTAGCCACACCGCCGATATGCTGGAAAAGCTCGGCATCCCGTACGAGGTCAAGGTGGTTTCTGCCCACCGCACCCCGGATCTGCTGTTCCAGTACGCTGAAGAGGCCGAAGGCCGCGGCATCGAGGTGATCATCGCCGGTGCCGGTGGTGCGGCCCACCTGCCAGGCATGTGTGCGGCCAAGACCCACCTGCCGGTGCTGGGCGTTCCGGTGCAGTCGGCCATGCTTTCGGGCGTCGATTCGCTGCTGTCGATCGTACAGATGCCGGCCGGCATTCCGGTTGCCACCCTGGCCATCGGCAAGGCCGGTGCGATCAACGCCGCGCTGCTGTCGGCGAGCATCCTGGGCGCCAAGCATCCACAATTCCACGCGGTACTGAAGACCTTCCGTGCCGAGCAGACGGACAGCGTCCTGGACAATCCAGACCCACGTATTGCCTGAGGTTGTTGAGATGAAGATCGGTGTAATCGGTGGCGGCCAGTTGGGTCGCATGTTGGCCCTGGCGGGCACCCCGCTGGGCATGAACTTCGCTTTCCTCGACCCTGCGCCGGACGCTTGCGCCGCTGCGCTGGGCGAACACCTGCGGGCCGATTACGGCGATCAGGATCATCTGCGTCAGCTGGCCGATGAAGTCGATCTGGTGACCTTCGAGTTCGAAAGCGTCCCGGCCGAAACCGTGGCGTTCCTTTCGCAGTTCGTGCCGGTCTACCCGAGCGCCGAAGCCCTGCGCATCGCTCGCGACCGCTGGTTCGAGAAGAGCATGTTCAAGGACCTGGGGATCCCGACCCCGGCGTTCGCCGACATCCAGTCGCAAGCCGATCTGGACGCCGCCGTCGCTTCGATCGGCCTGCCTGCCGTGCTGAAAACCCGCACCCTGGGTTACGACGGCAAGGGCCAGAAAGTCCTGCGCAAGCCGGAAGACGTGGTCGATACCTTCGCTGAACTGGGCAGCGTGCCTTGCCTGCTGGAAGGCTTCGTGCCGTTCACCGGTGAAGTGTCGCTGATCGCCGTGCGTGCCCGTGATGGCGAGACGAAGTTCTATCCGCTGGTGCACAACACCCACGACAGCGGCATTCTCAAGCTGTCGGTCGCCAGCTCCGGTCACCCGCTGCAGGCCCTGGCTGAAGATTACTCCAGCCGCGTCCTCAAGCAGCTGGACTATGTCGGCGTGATGGCGTTCGAGTTCTTTGAAGTCGACGGTGGCCTCAAGGCCAACGAAATCGCCCCGCGCGTGCACAACTCCGGTCACTGGACCACCGAAGGCGCCGAGTGCAGCCAATTCGAGAACCACCTGCGGGCCGTTGCCGGTCTGCCGCTGGGGTCGACGGCCAAGGTCGGCGAGAGCGCGATGCTCAACTTCATCGGCGTCGTGCCGCCGGTCGAAAAGGTCATCGCCATCGACGATTGCCATCTGCATCACTACGGCAAGGCCTTCAAGGCCGGGCGCAAGGTCGGTCACGCCAACCTGCGTTGCAAGGACAAGGCGACCCTCGAACAGCAGATCCTCAAGGTCGAGGCGCTGATCGCCGAGTAACGAGAGTTTCATCTGGCAGCGGCGGAACCATTAAGGGCCGCCGTTCTCTGATGGCAGGATGCCAAAGTCTGACTAGGCTTTGGCATATCGACCAATTCAGAGGGAAATGCCATGGGAATTATCGGAACCATCTTTATCGGCCTGATCGTCGGCCTGCTGGCACGGTTCCTCAAGCCGGGCGATGACAGCATGGGCTGGATCATGACCATCCTGCTGGGCATCGGCGGTTCGCTGGCAGCCACCTACGGCGGCCAGGCTCTGGGCATTTATCACGCGGGCCAGGGCGCCGGTTTCTTCGGTGCGCTGGTGGGCGCGATCATCCTGCTGGTGATCTACGGCCTGATCAAAAAGAACTGATCCAAAGCGACAAAGCCCTCTCTGCCAAACCGGTGGAGAGGGCTAGAATGCTCGGCGATTTACTGTTTCCTTTTTCCTACGAGCATCTTCATGCGCCGTCTTCTGTTGACTCTCCTTTTGCTGGGCAGCGGTCTGGCCCACGCCGGCGAACTGCCGGAAACCGACTGGCTGGAACTGATGCCCAAGTCGGATCAGAAAGCCCTTGAGGCCATGCCTGAAATCGACCACAACTCTCCGGAAGCCACCGGCACCTTCACCCAGAAAGGCGGGATGAAGCAGGCCAAGGGGTTGCCGGCGGTGATGTATTCGACCAAGACCGTGGCGTCGATGAACGACAAGCACATCCGCATCGGTGGTTATCCGGTGCCGCTGGAGTCGGACGCCAAGGGCCGCAGCACGCTGTTTTTCCTCGTGCCGTACCCGGGCGCCTGCATCCACGTGCCGCCACCGCCACCGAATCAACTGGTGCTGGTGCGCTACCCCAAGGGTTTGAAGCTGGACGACATCTACACGCCGCTGTGGGTGACCGGCACGCTGAAGATCGAAAAGGTCAGCAATGACCTGGCCGATGCAGCCTATGCGCTGGAAGCGGACAAGGTGCGGGTGGTGCAGGAAAAGGATCTGTAATCCCGAGCAGTAAAAAAAATCGCAGCCCAAGGGCTGCGATTTTTGTTTTCAGAGCGGCTTGCTGCCGACGCTGACACCCATGGTGTGACTGGCATCCGGCGCGAGGGTCACGATGTCATCCATCACATTCGCCGTTTCGATGCACAACATCCGCTGCCAGCCATCGTTATCCATGTCGCTGAACGCGGCGGCGCGGTCGATCCACGGGTTCCAGATGACCGCCGTGCGTGAGCCGGTAGCGGTCAGCATGATGCGCCGCTCCCAGGCCGGATCGACGATGCTCAGTTGCGGCGGAGCGTCGAGGTAGATGCGGTCGGTTTCCCCGGCAAAACGCAAGTCGCCTTGCTGAGTGTGCGTCTTCCAGTCATCCAGGGTCTCGATGTAGTTCAGGCCGTTCACGCCTTCGACACGCACGTTGCGCACATCGCTGACGGCGAAATAGCTGTGCAGCGCCTGGCTGATGCTGACGGTGTCGGCACCGCGGTTGTGGCTGGTCAGGCTGATGTGCAGCTGATCGTCGAGGCGCAGGGTCAGCGTCAGGTCAACCTGATGCGGCCAGCCCGCAAAGCCGCCTTCGGGGTAGGGCAGGGTGAACTCGACCTTCAGGCTTTCGCCCTCGGTTTCGATACCGCCCAGCTCCCAGTCCATCGCCCGGACAAACCCGTGGGCGGCCGCCGGCTCTTCGCTGACGCGCATGGCCTGCACGCTCTGCGGGTTGCGGGCGAAGACGCCGAACCACGGCCAGCACACCGGCACGCCGGCGCGGATGCTCTTGCCGGTCTTGAACACGGCCTTGTCGTTCAGCCAGATCAGCGGCGGCTGGCCGTCCACCTGATAACTGAGGATGTGCGCGCCTTGCTGGGCCACCAGCACTTCGGCCTGACCGTGGCGGATGCGCCAGCAGTTCAGTTCATCCAGTTTCACGGCTTCAACGTTGGGCGTGTTCATGGGACAACTCTCGAATCAGCAACTTGGGACGACTATCGACCTTCAAACGGCCGCGAGGTTTAACGTGCGCGTGGCGGAACCGAACGGGTGCGACCGCTGCCATCGATAGCCACGAACACGAACACCGCTTCGGTCACTTTACGCCACTCGCTGGACAGCGGATCGTCGCTCCACACCTCGACCATCATCTGGATCGAGCTGCGGCCGATTTCCAGTGTCTGGGTATAGAAGGACAATTGCGCGCCGACGGCCACCGGCACCAGAAACGCCATGCGGTCAATGGCAACGGTCGCGACACGGCCACCGGCGACGCGGCTGGCCATTGCAGTGCCGGCCAAGTCCATCTGCGCCACCAGCCAGCCGCCGAAAATATCGCCGAAGCCGTTGGTTTCGCGAGGAAGCGCGGTGATTTGCAGGGCCAGGTCGCCTTGCGGGATCGGATCTTCTTGTTCGAGCTCTATCATGCCGGGGGTGCCTCTGACCCGTGACTCTTCGTTGGGTATTGCTGGTGGTAGCCGTCTTCAGGAAAAACGATTCAGCACCGAACATACTACGTTCGTCACGTTTTCCATAAGGCAACTAAAGGGGAAACTCTGCGAAACCGACTGGTTCAACGCGCCAAGGCGACCAGCAACGTTTTCGCACAGCAACCCCCTACAAACCGGAGCAGGATTGCGAGTATATCGGTCGGTAGACTCCGCGACGACCATCCGGTTCTCATTTCGACCGTCAAATACGCGCCTCTATGTGCTTTTTCGAACAATTTGCTATGGTGCCGAACCTGCCCGAGCCACAGCCAGCGTTGTTGTGGCGGCAGATCCGACTATAAGAGAAGACCTTGCCATGACCACAGCGCCCTCGAGCATCGCGCAGCCAGACCAACCCGCACGACCCTTGACCCGCAATGACTACAAGACTCTGTCGCTATCGGCCCTGGGCGGTGCGCTGGAGTTCTACGATTTCATCATTTTCGTGTTCTTTGCCACCGTGGTCGGCAAGTTGTTCTTCCCCGCCGACATGCCCGAGTGGCTGCGCCTGATGCAGACCTTCGGCATCTTCGCTGCCGGTTACCTTGCGCGGCCGCTGGGCGGGATCGTGATGGCGCACTTCGGCGACCTGCTGGGGCGCAAGAAGATGTTCACCCTGAGCATCTTCATGATGGCCGTGCCGACCCTGATCATGGGCCTGCTGCCGACCTACGCGCAGATCGGCATGTGGGCGCCGATCCTGCTGCTGTTGATGCGCGTCATTCAGGGCGCGGCGATTGGCGGTGAAGTGCCGGGGGCATGGGTCTTCGTTTCCGAACACGTGCCCGGAAAGCATGTCGGCTATGCCTGCGGCACCCTGACCAGCGGCCTGACGGCGGGCATCCTGCTCGGCTCGCTGGTCGCCACCGCGATCAACAGCATTTATACGCCGGTGGAAGTTTCGGATTACGCCTGGCGGATTCCGTTCCTGCTTGGCGGCGTGTTCGGCCTGTTCTCGGTCTACCTGCGCCGCTGGCTGCACGAAACCCCGGTGTTCGCTGAACTGCAACAGCGCAAGGCCCTGGCCGAAGAAGTGCCGCTGCGCGCGGTGCTGCGTGACCATCGTGGGGCCATCGCGGTTTCGATGCTGCTGACCTGGCTGCTGTCTGCCGGCATCGTCGTGGTGATCCTGATGACCCCGACCGTGCTGCAGACGGTCTATCACTTCTCGCCGACGATGGCGCTGCAATCCAACAGCCTGGCCATCGTCTTCCTGAGTCTGGGTTGCATCATTTCCGGCGCGCTGGCGGATCGCTTCGGCGCCGGTCGGGTGTTCGTGTTCGGCTGCCTGGGCTTGCTGGCCAGCTCCTGGACGTTCTATCACAGCCTCGCCGATCACCCGGACTGGCTGTTCCCGCTGTATGCACTGACCGGTTTCCTGGTCGGCACCATCGGCGCGGTGCCGTACGTGATGGTCAAGGCGTTCCCGCCGGTGGTGCGCTTCAGCGGTCTGTCCTTCTCTTATAACGTCGCCTACGCGATCTTCGGCGGCCTGACCCCGATGGTGGTCAGCCTGCTGCTGAAAGAAAGTGCGATGGGGCCGGCCTATTACGTGGCGGTGCTGTGCGGGATGGGGATCCTGGTCGGCGCCTGGCTGTGGAGCAAGGGGCGGTAATTCATCCCACATGTTCGGTTACAACTGAAAGGCCAGCCTTCCGACAGGGGATGCTGGCCTTTCATCCAATTGTCATATTTCAGCCATAGAGTGTTCACACGGCCTGCTGATACTTGGCCCCGACTTAACACCCCCTATCTGCTAGGAGTAAGGCATGAAACTGAAGCGTTTGATGGCGGCAATGACTTTTGTCGCTGCTGGCGTTGCGACCGCCAACGCGTTCGCCGCTGTTGACCCGTCGATCCCGAGCTACACCAAGACCACTGGTGTGTCGGGCAACCTGTCCAGCGTCGGCTCCGATACTCTGGCCAACCTCATGACCTTGTGGGCCGAGAACTACAAGAAAGAATACCCGAACGTAAACATCCAGATTCAGGCCGCTGGCTCCGCCACCGCGCCACCTGCGCTGACCGAAGGCACCTCCAACCTGGGCCCGATGAGCCGCAAGATGAAGGACACCGAACTGGCGGCCTTCGAACAGAAATACGGCTACAAGCCAACCGCTATCCCGGTTGCCGTGGACGCCCTGGCTGTATTCGTACACAAGGACAACCCGATCCAGCACCTGACCATGGAACAGGTTGACGCGATCTTCTCGTCCACCCGTCTGTGCGGCGCCAAAGCCGATGTTAAAACCTGGGGCGACCTGGGCGTGACCGGCGACCTGGCCAACAAGCCGGTTCAGCTGTTCGGCCGTAACTCGGTATCCGGCACCTACGGCTACTTCAAGGAAGAAGCCCTGTGCAAAGGCGACTACAAGCCTAACGTCAACGAACAACCTGGCTCGGCTTCGGTCGTGCAGTCGATCAGCTCCTCGCTGAACGGCATCGGTTACTCGGGCATCGGCTACAAGACCGCCAGCGTGAAAACCGTTGCTCTGTCGAAGAAAGGCAGCACCGAGTTCATCGAAGACAGCGAAGAAAACGCCCTGAACGGCAAGTACCCACTGTCCCGCTTCCTGTACGTGTACGTGAACAAGGCCCCGAACAAGCCTCTGGCCCCGCTGGAAGCCGAGTTCGTGAAACTGGTTCTGTCGAAACAGGGCCAGGAAGTGGTAGTGAAAGACGGTTACATCCCACTGCCGGCCAAGGTTGCTGCAAAAGCACTGGCTGACCTGGGTCTGCAGGAAGGCGGCGCTGAAGTCGCAAAAAAGTAACAAACTGAGTCAGGGGTGAACCCCGCCTGACTCCCGTGTGGGGCCCGGCCCGCAAGCGGCCCGGCCCCCACACTCCCCGAATTCTTTTATCCACTGCCAGTGCCCTGCTGGCGGCGGATTTGGTGCGTCACTGCATTGTCATCTTTCTGTCATACAGGATCGCTAGGGTGTGCGCATGAATGATCTGGCCAATTCCAAAATGACTACGAACCCTCCCAAGCGCATTGATTTCAATACGCCTGAGTTGCAACGCAAGCGCCGCATTCGCGCGCTCAAGGATCGCTTCACCCGTTGGTACGTCCTCGTCGGCGGTCTGGCGGTGCTGGCAGCCATCACCCTGATCTTCTTCTTCCTCGCCTACGTCGTCGCGCCCCTGTTCAAGGGTGCCGAACTGACCGCGAAAGACGCCATTACCCCAGCCTGGATGCAGGACGCCGGCAAGCCACTGATGATTTCGCTCGAAGAGCAGAATCAGGTGGCCATGCGCGTTTCCGACAAGGGCCAGGCGCTGTTCTTCGATATCGACAGTGGCGCTGAGTTGAAGCGCGTCGATCTGCCGTTGCCGGCAGGCGCCAGTGTGACCTCCATCGGCGAAGACCAGCCGGGCCATCCGCTGGTGGCCGTGGGCCTGTCCAACGGTCAGGCGCTGGTGTTCCGTCACACCTATAAAGTCAGCTACCCGGAAGGCAAGAAAACCATCACCCCGGCGATCGAGTTCCCGTACGGCGAAGCGCCGATTGCGCTGAACGAGAGCGGCGGTGCGCTGGAGCACGTCAGCCTCAACGCCACCGACTCGACCCTGATGCTGGTGGGCTCCACCGGTTCGCAACTCAACGTGCTGTCGCTGACCAGCGAAGAAAACATGATGACCGGCGAAGTCACCAACGAGCAGAAGCGTATCGATCTGCCGCAGATGACCGAGCCGGTTAAAAACATCTTCGTCGACCCGCGCCAGCAATGGCTGTATGTGGTTAACGGTCGCGCCCAGGCCGACGTGTTCAGCCTGCGCGACAAGAGCCTCAACGGTCGCTACAAGCTGCTGGAAAACGCTGACGCGCAAGTCACTGCCGCCACTCAACTGGTGGGCGGCATCTCGCTGATCGTCGGTGACTCCACCGGTGGTCTGGCCCAGTGGTTCATGGCCCGCGACACCGATGGCGAGCTGCGCCTGAAGCAGATCCGCACCTTCCAGATGGGCAAGACGCCGATCGTTGAAATCACCGCCGAGGAGCGCCGCAAGGGCTTCGTTGCCCTGGATGCTTCCGGCAAGCTCGGCGTGTTCCACAGCACCGCGCACCGCACCTTGCTGGTCGATCAGGTGGTCGAAGGCCAGGGCCTGTTCGGTCTGTCGCCACGGGCCAACCGTGTGATCGTCGAAGCCGGCGGCAAGTTGCAACCGCTGCTGCTCGACAACCCGCACCCGGAAGTGTCGTGGAGCGCGCTGTGGAGCAAGGTCTGGTACGAGAACTACGACGAGCCTAAATACGTCTGGCAATCGACTGCGGCCAACACCGATTTCGAACCGAAACTGAGCCTGTCGCCACTGACCTTCGGCACCCTGAAAGCCGCGTTCTACGCGATGCTGCTGGCGGCGCCGCTGGCCGTCGCTGCTGCTATCTACACCGCGTACTTCATGGCCCCGGGCATGCGCCGCAAGGTCAAACCGGTGATCGAACTGATGGAAGCGATGCCGACGGTGATCCTCGGCTTCTTCGCCGGCCTGTTCCTCGCACCGTATGTGGAAGGACATCTGCCGGGCATCTTCAGCCTGCTGATGCTGCTGCCGATCGGCATCCTGGTGGCCGGTTTCACCTTCAGCCGCCTGCCTGAATCGATCCGCCTGAAAGTCCCGGACGGTTGGGAAAGTGCGCTGCTGATCCCGGTAATCCTGTTCGTGGGCTGGCTGTCGCTGTACATGAGCCCGTTCATGGAGAACTGGTTCTTCGGCGGTGACATGCGCATGTGGATCTCCCACGACCTGGGCATCACTTACGACCAGCGCAACGCACTGGTGGTCGGTCTGGCCATGGGCTTCGCGGTGATCCCGAACATCTACTCGATCGCCGAAGACGCCGTGTTCAGCGTGCCACGCGGCCTGACCCTGGGCTCGCTGGCCCTCGGTGCCACGCCGTGGCAGACCATGACTCGCGTGGTGATCCTGACCGCCAGCCCGGGCATCTTCTCGGCGCTGATGATCGGCATGGGCCGTGCAGTCGGCGAGACCATGATCGTGCTGATGGCCACCGGCAACACCCCGGTCATGGAAATGAACCTGTTCGAAGGCCTGCGCACCCTGGCGGCCAACGTCGCGGTGGAAATGCCGGAGTCGGAAGTCGGCGGCAGCCACTACCGCGTGCTGTTCCTCTCGGCGCTGGTGCTGCTGTTGTTCACCTTCGTCATGAACACCCTCGCGGAACTGATTCGTCAGCGTCTGCGCAAGAAATACTCGTCGCTTTAAGAAAGGTAGAAGTCTGTGAAACAGAACTCCCTGAATGGATGGTTCAAGAGCGGCGCCCCGGGCGTCTGGATCAGCGGTGGCGCGGTGTCCATCGCGGTCATCATGACCATTGGCCTGCTGGCGGTGATTGCCGTGCGCGGTCTGGGTCACTTCTGGCCGGCGGACCTGATCCACGCCAGCTACAACGTCCCCGGCCAAGGCAATCACCTGGTCATCGGCGAAGTGGTGCAGAAGGAAGAAGTGCCCCGCGCACGCCTGAAGAGCGCCGGCTTGCCGGTGCCTGACCAGGGCCCGGAATTCATGACCCGCGAGCTGATCAAGGTCGGCAACCGCGACCTGAACGGCAACGACTTCACCTGGATCGTCGGCGAGTGGCTGACCGATCAGAAGAACCCGCCGGAGCTGATGGCGCTGGAGCGTCGTGAGTGGGGTAACTTCTACGGCTACCTGGTCAACGTCAAACAGGACGGCAAGGTCATCGCCGAAGGCGAAGCGGCCTGGCCCGAGCTGCAGGCGCGAATCAACCGTGTGAACGGCCTCGCCGCGCAACTCAAGACCCTGGAAAAAACCGACATCGGCGCGATCAACGCCGGTCTCGAGCGCATCCGTCTACATGGCCGCAAACTGGAACTGGAAGGCAAGCTCGACGCCACCGCGCAAGCGGACATGGACGCCGAACGTGCCGAGCTGAATGCCCGCTATCAGGACATTGAGGCACGTCTGGCCGATCTGCACGCGCAGTTCAACCGCGATGCCCTGACCGCTCGCGATGCCAACGGCAAGGAAATCGAAATCGGCCTGGGCAAAGTGGTTCACGCTTACCAGCCGAATGCCATGGGTACCTTCACCAAGGTCGGCTTCTACTTCAGCAAGGTCTGGGAATTCCTGTCCGACGACCCGCGTGAAGCGAACACCGAAGGCGGGATTTTCCCGGCGATCTTCGGCACCGTGATGATGACCCTGATCATGGCGATGATCGTGACCCCGTTCGGCGTGCTGGCGGCGGTGTACCTGCGTGAATACGCCAAGCAGAACACCCTGACCCGGGTGATCCGGATCGCGGTGAACAACCTGGCGGGTGTTCCGGCCATTGTTTACGGCGTGTTCGGTCTGGGCTTCTTCGTTTACGTGCTGGGTGGCTCGCTCGACCGTCTGTTCTTCCCGGAAGCGCTGCCGGCACCGACCTTCGGTACGCCGGGTCTGCTCTGGGCTTCGTTGACCCTGGCGCTGCTGGCGGTGCCGGTGGTGATCGTGGCCACCGAAGAAGGTCTGGCGCGTATCCCGCGTACCGTGCGTGAAGGCTCGCTGGCCCTCGGCGCGACCAAGGCTGAAACCCTGTGGAAGATCGTTCTGCCGATGGCCAGCCCGGCGATGATGACCGGCATGATCCTCGCGGTGGCCCGTGCCGCCGGTGAAGTGGCGCCGCTGATGCTGGTGGGTGTGGTGAAACTGGCGCCGTCGCTGCCGGTGGATGGCAACTACCCGTACCTGCACCTGGACCAGAAGATCATGCACCTGGGCTTCCACATCTACGACGTCGGCTTCCAGAGCCCGAACGTTGAAGCCGCACGACCGCTGGTGTACGCCACCGCGTTGCTGCTGGTGCTGGTGATTGCCGTGCTCAACCTGTCGGCAGTGTGGATTCGTAACCACCTGCGCGAGAAGTACAAGGCGCTGGACAGCTGATCGCCGTCACAAGAATTGAAGGGCTGCCGGCCTGATTCCCGGCAGCCAACCGAACCGAATTTGTTAGCACAGGGGATCTCCCATGCAGCACGAAACACATACCCACGGCATCAACATGTCTGCCCTGGGCCGCGACAAGCAGAGCCTGAACCTCGAACAGGAAACCGTGGCCATCGAAGTGCCGGGCCTGAGCCTGTTCTACGGCGAGAAACAAGCGCTGTACGACGTCAGCATGAACATTCCGAAACAGCGCGTGACAGCCTTCATCGGCCCGTCCGGCTGCGGCAAGTCCACGCTGCTGCGTACCTTCAACCGCATGAACGACCTGGTGGACGGCTGCCGCGTCGAAGGCGCGATCAACCTGTACGGCAACAACATCTACCGCAAGGGCGAGGACGTGGCCGAGCTGCGTCGCCGGGTCGGCATGGTGTTCCAGAAGCCTAACCCGTTCCCGAAGACCATCTACGAAAACGTGGTCTACGGCCTGCGCATCCAGGGCATCAACAAGAAGCGCATCCTCGACGAAGCCGTCGAGTGGGCACTGAAGGGCGCGGCCCTGTGGGACGAAGTGAAAGACCGTCTGCATGACTCGGCACTCGGCCTGTCCGGCGGTCAGCAGCAGCGTCTGGTGATCGCCCGTACCATCGCCGTGGAGCCGGAAGTGCTGCTGCTCGACGAACCGTGCTCGGCCCTCGATCCGATCTCGACCCTGAAAGTCGAAGAGCTGATCTACGAACTCAAATCCAAGTTCACCATCGTCATCGTGACCCACAACATGCAGCAGGCGGCGCGGGTGTCCGACTACACGGCGTTCATGTACATGGGCAAACTGGTGGAATTCGGCGACACCGATACCCTGTTCACCAATCCGGCCAAGAAGCAGACCGAAGACTACATCACCGGTCGTTACGGCTAGCAGACGCTGGTTGTCGCTCACTGAATTGACGCTCGCACCTTACCGGACGCTCCAAGGACGCCAACATGATTAGTAAAGAAGGCCTTACCCATCACATTTCCGCGCAGTTCAACGCCGAACTGGAAGAAGTGCGCAGCCACCTGCTGGCCATGGGCGGGCT
This sequence comes from Pseudomonas sp. MWU12-2029, assembly GCF_023242425.1. Lineage (NCBI taxonomy): Bacteria > Pseudomonadati > Pseudomonadota > Gammaproteobacteria > Pseudomonadales > Pseudomonadaceae > Pseudomonas > Pseudomonas sp. MWU12-2029. The sequence goes on from NZ_JALJDY010000008.1 coordinate 249,581, forward strand.
GGTCGAGAAGCAGGTCAACGACGCGGTCACCGCGCTGATCGAGGCCGACTCGGGCCTGGCCCAGCAAGTGCGCGAGATCGACGACCAGATCAACCAGATGGAACGCAACATCGACGAAGAATGCCTGCGCATTCTGGCCCGTCGTCAGCCGGCGGCGTCCGACCTGCGTCTGATCATCAGCATCTCCAAGTCGGTGATCGACCTTGAGCGCATCGGCGACGAAGCGACCAAGATCGCCCGTCGTGCGATCCAGCTGTGTGAGGAAGGCGAAGCGCCGCGCGGTTACGTCGAAGTGCGTCACATCGGCGACCAGGTGCGCAACATGGTCCGCGATGCGCTGGACGCGTTTGCCCGCTTCGACGCCGATCTGGCGCTGTCGGTGGCGCAGTACGACAAGATCATCGACCGCGAATACAAGACCGCCCTGCGCGAGCTGGCGACCTACATGATGGAAGACCCGCGCTCTATCTCGCGGGTCTTGAGCATCATCTGGGTGCTGCGCTCGCTGGAGCGGATCGGCGACCACGCACGCAACATCTCGGAACTGGTGATTTACCTGGTGCGCGGCACCGACGTGCGCCACATGGGCCTCAAGCGCATGAAGGAAGAAGTTGAAGGGACAAGTGGCGAAACCGCTAATGTTCCGGGCGATGCTGACGATAAGTAAGATTGCCTGAGAAAAGCGCCCGGCCCTTTGGCCGGGCGTTTTTGTTTCTGCTTTTCATAGGCAGAAGCGAATTAAAAAGCAGCACCCGCGAACGAAAAGTCCCGGCGTGACTGAAGAGTTTTGGCAATGTGCCATCAGCCAGCGTTATGCTTGCCGGGATTTTAATAGGGGTGTTGGATGAGCAAGATCAGTGTGTTGGTCGTGGACGATGCATCGTTCATTCGTGACCTGGTGAAAAAGTGCCTGCGTAATTACTTCCCGGGGATCCGCACCGAGGACGCCGTCAACGGTAAAAAAGCCCAGGCCATGCTGGCCAAGGAAGCTTTCGACCTGGTGCTGTGCGACTGGGAAATGCCGGAAATGTCCGGTCTCGAACTGCTGACCTGGTGCCGTGAGCAGGACAACCTCAAGACCATGCCGTTCATCATGGTCACCAGCCGTGGCGACAAGGAAAACGTGGTGCAGGCGATTCAGGCCGGCGTTTCCGGCTACGTCAGCAAGCCGTTCACCAACGAGCAGTTGCTGACCAAGGTCAAGCAGGCCCTGAACAAGGTGGGCAAGCTCGACACCCTGATGAACAGCGCCCCGACCAAGATGAACTCGGCATTCGGCAACGACTCCCTGAGCGCACTGACCGGCGGCAAGGCTGCAGTGGTCGGCTCCGCGCCGTCTGCGCCTGCGGCCAACCCGTTTGCCAAGCCTGCCGCTGCCGCCCCGGCACCCGCCGCCGCGCCACAGCGTGGCCTGCTCAACAGCCCGCCCGTGAAAGCCCCGGCAGCCTCTGCTGCTCCGGCCAGTGGTCGTGGCCAGGGTCAGTTGCGTCTGCCAAGCGGCACCCAGCAATGCGTGATCAAGGCCCTGAGCATCAAGGAAGCGCTGCTGGTGGTGAAGCGCACCGACACCCTGCCGCAGATCCTCGACAGCGCCGTGCTCGATCTGGAGCAGGGCGACAACGCCGAAATCGCCCGACTCAACGGCTACCTGCACGCCGTCGTCGCCCACGAGCCGAAACCCGACAGCGACTGGTTGCAACTGACCTTCCGCTTCGTCGACCAGGACGCGCAAAAGCTCGACTACATCTCCCGCCTGATCGCCCGCGGCACGGCGCAGAAGCACTTCGTTCCGGGCGCGTAAGCATCGCGGGCAAAAGAAGACCGCCGCCTGACACAGGCTGCGGTCTTTTTTCATGCTGTGCCAAATTTGAAACATCTGTCGACTAGCCTGGTCTGCTTCAGCTGCTAGGCTCATTCCCAGGCCTTACTCGACAGAACTTTTGCCCATGCCCCTGCGCCTGCTGTTTTTCTGTGGTCTGTTCATGGCCTCCACCTCGACTGTGGCCATGACGATCTACAAATCCACCGATGCCAACGGAGTGGTTTCGTACAGCGACCGTCCGAGCAAAGGCTCCCAGGTATTCGTGTTTCAGGACCGGATGGTCGAGAGGCTCGAGCGTCAGGTCTATCTCGACATCAAGAAGCAGAAGGGCACGGATGTGGTGTTCGTGCGCAACGACCTGTATGCGCCGGTCGAGGTCGCACTGGCGTTCACCGGGATGAGCAATGTGCGAGGCGCGCCAACGGAAACGATCCGCCGGGTGCTGCCGGCGCGCAGCAATACGCGACTGGCGCTGCTGACGGCGGTGTCTGGCGGCAAGCCGTTGGTTTACACGCCGCAGTTCCAGTATTCCCTCGGCGACCCCGCAGGCGCCGCCCAGAGCTATCGCTATCCGTTTCCCTGGCGTGGCGGTCCCTTCCGCCTGAGTCAGGGCGCCAACGGCGACTACAGCCACTACGGGCCGAAGAACAAATACGCGATGGACATCGCCATGCCGGTGGGCACTCCGATCATCGCGGCGCGGGCCGGGGTGGTGGTGAAGATCGAGAACTCGCAGAACGGGCGCGGCACCGATCCTTCCGGCAATTTCGTGCGGGTGCTGCACGACGACGGCACGATGGGTGTGTACCTGCATCTCAAGCAAGGGTCGGTGAGTGTGCGGGAAGGGCAGCGAGTGGCGGTGGGCAGTCCGCTGGCGTTGTCCGGGAACACCGGCAACAGCAGCGGCCCGCACCTGCACTTCGTGGTGCAGCGAAATACCGGAGGGGGGCTGGTATCGATTCCGTATCAGTTCAACCAGCCGCTGGGGGCGTTGCCCAACTTTGCGTTGGGCAAGCGGTAATCCCCGTCAGTCGAGCATCAGCACCTTGGCCAGAATGATCTTCGGACCTTTCATCTTCTTGATGATGATCCGCAGCCCTTCGACTTCCAGCACTTCTTCCTCTTCCGGTACCCGTTTCAGGGTTTCGTAGATCAGCCCGGCGAGGGTTTCGGCTTCGATGTGGTCCAGGTCGATACCCAGCAGGCGCTCGACCTTGAACAGCGGCGTATCGCCCCGCACCAGCAGTTTGCCCGGCTGGTAGGCGAGGATGCCGCGCTCGGCCTTGCGGTGTTCGTCCTGGATATCGCCGACCAGCACTTCCAGCACGTCTTCCATGGTCAGGTAGCCGATGATGTTGCCGTCGGCTTCTTCGACCACGGCGAAGTGCGAGCCGCCCTTGCGGAACTGCTCAAGCAACTGCGACAGCGGCATATGCCGCGACACGCGCTCCAGCGGGCGGGTCAGTTCGGCAAGGTTGAACGACTCGGGAATGTGGTCCAGCGCCGCCAGTTCCAGCAGCAGATCCTTGATGTGCAGCAGGCCGACGAATTCCTTGCGCTCGCTGTCGTATACCGGATAGCGGCTGAACTTGTGGCGACGGAACATCGCCAGGATTTCTTTCAGCGGTGCGTTGAACTCGAGGGTGATCAAGTCTTCCCGGGAGTTGGCCCAGTCGACCACTTCCAGTTCGCCCATTTCCACCGCCGAGGCCAGCACGCGCATGCCCTGGTCGCTCGGGTCCTGGCCACGGCTGGAGTGCAGGATCAGTTTCAGTTCTTCACGGCTGTAATGATGCTCGTGATGCGGGCCGGGTTCACCCTGGCCAGCAATGCGCAGGATGGTGTTGGCGCTGGCGTTGAGCAGGTAGATCGCCGGGTACATGGCCCAGTAGAACAGGTACAGCGGCACCGCCGTCCACAGCGACAGCAGCTCGGGTTTGCGGATCGCCCAGGACTTGGGTGCGAGCTCGCCGACCACGATGTGCAGGTAGGAAATGATGAAGAATGCGGTGAAGAACGAGATGCCTTTGACCACTTCCGCCGACTGCACGCCGACCGCGCTCAGCAGCGGCTCGAGAATGTGCGCGAACGCCGGCTCACCGACCCAGCCCAGGCCGAGGGAGGCGAGGGTGATACCGAGCTGGCACGCCGAGAGATACGCATCGAGCTGACTGTGTACGGTGCGCAGGATGTGCCCGCGCCAGCCGTGCTGTTCAGCGATGGCTTCGACCCGGGTCGAGCGCAGTTTGACCATGGCGAATTCCGCCGCAACGAAGAAGCCGTTGAGCAGAACCAGGATCAGAGCGAAAAGAATCATGCCGAAATCGGCGAATATTGTTGCGAGGGACAAGCCAGGGGAAGGGTCCATGATGGAGTTTTGCGGGTTCCGTGTGATTCGTAAGAGAGAAGAAATCGCGCCTGAAAGGCAGGCGCAAGTCAGCCAATGTAGCGGCTGACCTGGCGATTGCCTAGTCCGGCATTACTCAGCGGCGCTGATGAGCCGTGTCTGGGCGACCTGCGCCGGGGCGAAATGGCAAGTGAACGTGCTGCCGTGGCCGGGCACGCTACTGATCTCCATCCGCGCGCGATGGCGCAACAACACGTGTTTGACGATGGCCAGGCCCAGGCCCGTGCCGCCGGTGTTGGAGTTGCGGCTGGAGTCGACGCGGTAGAAGCGTTCGGTCAGGCGCGGCAGGTGTTTGCTGTCGATGCCGATCCCGGAGTCCTGCACGCTCAGGTGTGCGCCCTGATCGTCGCCCCACCAGCGGATTCGGATATTGCCTTCGGCCGGGGTGTATTTGACGGCGTTGAACACCAGGTTGGAAAACGCACTGCGCAGTTCCGCCTCGCTGCCCTTGAGCAGGATGCTGGCGTCGGCTTCCAGGGTGATTTTCTGATTCTTCGACCCCGACAGCTGCTGTGCATCGCTCTTGATCGACTGCAACAGGGTGTCGATGTGCACCGGCTGGTTGTCCGACGGGTAATCGGTGGCTTCCAGTTTGGCCAGCAGCAGCAAGTCGTTGAGCAGGGTCTGCATGCGTCCGCCCTGTTGCTGCATCTGCTGCAGGGCGCGGCTCCAGCGCGGGTTCACTTCCTCGACGTTGTCGAGCAGGGTTTCCAGGTAGCCGCAGATCACCGTCAGCGGGGTGCGCAGCTCATGGGAGACGTTGGCGATGAAGTCCTTGCGCATCTGTTCCAGTTGATGGATGCGCGTGACGTCGCGCACCAGCATCAAGTGTTCGTTGTTGCCGTAGCGCGTGAGGTACATCTGGATGCGCACGCGGTCGTTGGTCGGCGAGGGGATTTCCAGCGGCTCGGCGTAGTTTTCCTGCTCGAAGTATTCCTTGAAGCGCGGATGGCGGACCAGGTTGGTCACTGGCTGGCCGCTGTCTTGCGGGGTCTTGAGGCCGAGCAGGGTTTCGGCGGCGCGGTTCCACCATTCAAGGTTGCCGTCGCTGTCGAGCATGATCACCGCGTCTTTCAGTGCGGCGGTGGACTCCTGAACGCGGTCGATCACCGCTTGCAGGCGTCCGCGTACCCGTTGGTCGCGGCGTTGCAGGTGGTAGATGCTGTCGAACACCTCGCCCCACAGACCGTAGCCGTCGGGCGGTGCTTCATCGGGCTGGTGCAGGCGCAGCCATTCGTGCAGACGCAGCAGTTGCTTGAGCGTCCAGGCCAGGTACAGGCCCAGCCCCGCCGCGAGGCTCCAGCCGTAGTAGCCGGTGATCAGGCCGATCACCAGGCAGCCGGTGACCAGCAACAGCATGTGGCGAATCAGGGTGCCATGCCAGTTTTGATTCACGGGAAATACGGTCCTTGTCAGCGAGTCTGGCGGTCGGCTCAGGCCTTGGTGGAGAACCGATAGCCGGTGCCGCGCACGGTTTGTACCAGATTTTCGTAGGCGTCGCCGAGGGCCTTGCGCAGGCGCCGGATGTGCACGTCGACGGTGCGCTCTTCAACATAGACGTTGCCGCCCCAGACCTGATCCAGCAACTGGCCACGGGTGTAGGCGCGTTCCTGGTGGGTCATGAAGAATTGCAGCAGACGGTATTCGGTCGGGCCCATCTCGGCCGGACGGCCATCAATGGTCACGCGGTGGCTGATCGGGTCGAGCAGCAGGCCGCCGACTTCGATCGGCGCTTCGCCATCGGTCGGGCCGGCGCGGCGCAGCACGGCCTTGAGGCGTGCCACCAGTTCGCGTGGGGAAAACGGTTTGGTGATGTAGTCGTCGGCGCCGACTTCCAGGCCCTGGATCTTGTTGTCTTCTTCGCCCTTGGCGGTGAGCATGATGATCGGGATGTCCCCGGTCAGCTCGTCACGCTTGAGGCGACGGGCCAGCTCGATGCCGGAGGTGCCGGGCAGCATCCAGTCGAGCAGGATCAGGTCCGGCTTGCGGTCGACGATAATGGCGTGAGCCTGCTGCGAGTTCTCTGCCTCGAGGCAGTCATAGCCGGCCATTTCCAACGCAACGGCGATCATTTCGCGAATGGGCGCTTCGTCGTCGACGATCAGAATGCTCCTGCCAACCATGCCTTAATCCTCTTGTCATTTAACTGTCTTGCGCCGCATTAGATAACGGAATTATTGCAGTCGTGTGACAGTATTTTAGTCCAGCGGCGATTGTGCAAATCCTGAACTAAGCTCTAAGTCCGAATCCTGACAACCACAAAAGAAGGTTTCCATGACTCAAATGACTGCTTCCTTTAAAGCTCTGCTGATGGCTGCTGCCGTGACTCTGCCTGGCCTTGCAATGGCGGCCGAACCGGCAATGATGAAAGACGGTATGATGGTCGATCACAAAGGCATGACCGTTTATACGTTCGACAAGGACGCTGGCGGCAAGTCGATGTGCAATGACAAGTGCGCCGACAACTGGCCTCCGATGATGGCGCCGGCCGGTGCGAAGGCGGAAGGCAAGTGGACGGTGATCAAGCGCGATGACGGCAAGATGCAGTACGCCTACGACGGCAAGCCGCTGTATACCTTCAAGATGGACGCCAAGCCGGGTGACATGATGGGCGACGGCAAGATGGATGCGTGGCACGTGGTTCACGAGCACAAGTAAGCCATCGGCTGTGAAACAGGATCGCGGCCCGCAGGCATTGCCTCGGGCCGCGATGCTTTGAGGTCAGCGCAACGCGTAATCCAGCACGATCCCGACGAAAATCGCCAGACCGGCCCAATGGTTGTGCAGGAACGCCTTGAAGCAACGCATCCGGTCCCGGTCGCGGGTGTACCAGAACTCCCACGCATAGCACCCGGCAGCCACCAGCAGGCCGAGGTGGAACCACATCCCCAGTTCGAACTTCGACCCGGCCAGCAACAGGCAGCCCAGTGACAGCGCCTGCAGGGTCAGGATGATCACCCGGTCCGCTTCGCCAAACAGGATGGCCGTGGATTTCACGCCGATCTTCAGGTCATCGTCGCGGTCGGTCATCGCGTAATAAGTGTCGTAGCCCACGGTCCACAGCAGATTGGCGATCCACAGCAGCCAGGCCGTCGCCGGCAGCTCACCGGTCTCGGCGGTGAACGCCATCGGCATGCCCCAGGAAAACGCCGCCCCCAGCACCACTTGCGGGTAATAGGTGTAGCGCTTCATGAACGGATAGGTGAACGCCAGCGCCAGACCGCCCAGCGACAGCCAGATCGTCGCGGCATTGGTGCACAGCACCAGCAGGAAGCTCACGCCCATCAGCAGGGCGAAGAACACCAGCGCCTCTTTCGAACTGATCCGTCCGGCGGCCAGCGGGCGTTCGGCGGTGCGCTTCACATGGCCGTCGACCTTGCGGTCGGCCCAGTCGTTGATGACGCAGCCGCCGGCACGGGTCAGCACCACGCCGAGGACGAAAATCACGACGTTGGCCAGCGAAGGCGAACCTTTGCCGGCAATCCACAGCGCCCAGAGCGTCGGCCACAGCAGCAGGTAAATGCCGATCGGCTTGTCCATGCGGGTCAACTGAATGAAGTCCCAGGCGCGCGGGTTCAGGCGATTCAGGGATTTGAGCAGGCTTTGATACATCAGCAGTTCTCCGGACGGGCGCGGACGGCTTCCCACAGGGTAGGCAGGAAAATCTCCGCCACCAGTACGCTCAAGGCACCACGATCGAAACGCGAACGACGACCCCACAACCCGATGGCCCGGGAATCCTCGGGCAGCCAATGTTCCGGGTAATGGCAGACTTCAATGGCGCGGCGCTGAAACGCGTGATCGCAGAACAGCAGTTCGCCCAGCGAGCGGCTGCCCAACTCATCCATATGCAACCCGTCGCCCTGCAAGGCGCCACGCGAGGCCACGCTGCGAGCGAACACCCAGGCCTCACCATGACCGCGCAGATACACCTCGCGCACCCAGCCTTCGCTGCCTTCGGCCAGGTCCAGCGCCGCGCATTCGTCGTCGCGCAGGGTCTGCCAGCCTTCGAACAGCGGCGTGACGCTGAAGCCGTCATCGGACAGGCGGGTCAGGCGGCGGGTCAGGGAGCCTTCGTCGAACAGCCAGTCGAGCGTGGACGTGTCGGGGAGGGGTGTCAGGTGGCTTTGCGGGCGCCACAGCGGGGCGTTTTTGAGTTGCACAATGAGTCATTATTGGCAGCAAATGAGGCGGCGAGCTTACCATGGCGCACCGCGAATTTGATTGATCCGGGCCGCCATTGCGCCGGACAGGCTTGCATCTGGCCGGTACCATCAGTACAAAACGCCCTGAGCCGGATGGCAGTGCTGCACCATCGACCGTCCGCGCCGGCTAAAGCCTGAATCCTGAGGAAGTACCTGAATGAAAAAGTGGCAATGTGTGGTCTGCGGCCTGATCTATAACGAAGCCGACGGCTGGCCGGATGACGGCATTGCGCCGGGCACCCTGTGGCAGGACGTGCCGGAAGACTGGCTGTGCCCGGACTGCGGCGTCGGCAAGATGGACTTCGAAATGATCGAAATCAACTGAGAAAACACTGAGGAGTAGGGCATGAGCGCACCTGTCGTAATCGTTGGCACCGGGCTTGCGGGTTACAACCTGGCCCGCGAGTTTCGCAAACTCGATGGCGAAACCCCGCTGCTGCTGATTACCGCCGATGACGGTCGTTCCTACTCCAAGCCGATGCTGTCCACCGGCTTCGGCAAGAACAAGGACGCCGACGGCCTGAGCATGGCCGAACCGGGCGCCATGGCTGAGCAACTGAAGGCCGAGATCCGCACGCACACCCGCATCAGCGGGATCGACCCCGGCCACAAGCGGCTGTGGATCGGCGAGGAAGCGGTGAGCTATCGCGACCTGATCCTCGCTTGGGGCGCCGAAACCGTGCGTGTGCCGATTGAAGGCGACGGCGGGGATCTGGTGTTCCCGATCAACGATCTCGAAGACTACGCACGTTTTCGTGCGGCGGCGGCAGGCAAGCGTCGGGTGTTGCTGCTCGGCGCCGGTCTGATCGGCTGTGAGTTCGCCAACGACCTGATCCTCGGCGGCTACGAGGTGCAACTGGTTGCGCCGTGCGAGCAGGTGATGCCGACCCTGTTGCACCCGTCCGCCGCCGCAGCGGTGCAGGCCGGGCTGGAAAGCCTTGGCGCGCGTTTCCACCTCGGCCCGGTATTGACCCGTCTGCAAAAAGTTGCCGATGGGCTGGAAGCCCACCTCTCCGACGGCCAGGTTGTCCCATGTGATGTGGTGGTGTCAGCCATTGGCCTGCGGCCACGGATCGATCTGGCAGCGGCTGCCGGCATCCAGACCAACCGCGGTGTGGTGGTCGACCGTCATCTGCAAACCTCTCACGCCAATATTTACGCCCTTGGCGACTGCGCCGAGGTCGACGGGCTGAATCTTCTGTACGTCATGCCCCTCATGAGTTGTGCGCGAGCGCTGGCACAGACCCTGGCCGGCAACCCGACCGTGGTGAACTACGGACCGATGCCGATCACCGTGAAAACCCCGGTCTGCCCGCTGGTGGTTTCGCCGCCGCCACGGGGCCGCGAAGGCGTCTGGACCATCGAAGGGCAGGGCGCCGACGTCAAGGCGCTGTGTCACGACGCGCAAGGGCAATTGCTCGGTTACGCCCTGACCGGCGCGGCGGTGATGGAAAAACTCGCGCTGAACAAACAGCTTCCGGCATTGCTGGCGTAAATACCGGTCGTTCTGTCGGAATCACCCCGCTTTTGCCCCCACAAAGGTCGCGGGGAGACTGGCGCCGCCCTTATCCGCGTGCCATTCTCACTCCCGTCTGCCGCAGAGTAGAGCCTGCGGCGCCTTGGGCGCTGTTCCAACGAGAGCAGCACGGACATAACAACAAAAAACCGACTCAAAGGGGCTTCACTAATGCGTAAACCAGAACTCGCCGCTGCAATCGCTGAAAAAGCGGATCTGACCAAAGAGCAGGCCAACCGCGTTCTCAATGCCGTCCTCGAAGAAATCACCGGCGCCCTGCACCGCAAGGACAGCGTCACGCTCGTCGGCTTCGGCACCTTCCTGCAACGCCATCGCGGTGCCCGCACCGGTAAAAACCCGCAAACCGGTGAACCCGTCAAAATCAAGGCCAGCAACACTGTTGCGTTCAAGCCGGGCAAGTCGTTGAAAGATAGCGTCAATCCGTAATCCACAGCCCGCGTAGCGGGGAGCGGAATAAAAAATGGGCATCTCGATTGCGGTCGGATGCCCATTTTTGTTGGCTGTTGACCAGCCGAGCCGGTCTTGGCAGATCGTAATGGCGTTTGTCTTGGCCGGTTACCCGTAGGTGGCCAGCACCATTCTGGCGAACTCGTTCTTGCTTGGCTGGTGTCCATAAGATTTCAGGTATTTATGCCATTCGGACTCGAGTATGGGGCTTTCGTATTCGCCCTCCGTCGCCAGATGCGTAGCTGCATCGTCTATCAAGGCCTGGGTGTAATGTTTCGAGGATTTATTTGCACTGGCCTCCGAAGTTGAAATGAATGGTCCCGCTACTGTGAGAAGCAAGCCGATACCCGTCAGCATTGAGAACTCCAGGGGACCACCGTTCACCAGGCATCCAATACCAACACAGCCTTCAGCTCGAACAGAGGTGCTGGTTGTGAGCGTCAGCATGACAACCAGAGCGCATCCAATCCCCGATATTGATTGTTTATTGTGTTTACCGCTCATGATGCTTTTAACGCTCCCTTTTATTACTTGCGGATCCCTTTGTGCAGCGATTGCAAACGGCGAGTGACTGGAGGGGGGATGCCTTACCAGCTTTCGTACGGGATACCGTATTTTTCGATGTAGGCCTTGGATTCTTCATAGAGCTCCCTGTGCCTTCCGTTGGATTTGCCATCGTAGGGGCCTTTGGGATAGACCTTGCCCTGGACCCGCATGACCTCGGTCGACAAAAGACACTGGCCGCCAAGCCAGACCTTGGTGATGCCGCCTGGCGCGAGGCCGATGACCATCATATTTCGGTAATCCGTGATCCATTTGCCGTCTGCCCTACAGAAAGCTCTCTCACCCTTGAGCATTGTCTGGCGCACTGAATCCGGGATTTTTATGAAGGCTCTGTAAGTTTGTGGTTCGGCCATGGACTGCCAGCGGACGTAAACCAGATAGGGCAGCGCGGCCCCCGTGACACGTCGACCTTTGCCTACCGGATGTTCTGGCCATCCTGGTGCCTGCCCACGAAAAGTGGTGGGTACGCCTTTGCTGTGCGGTCGAGGATAGACAAACGCTGGAACTCCCCAGGCTGCCTCCAAAAATACGCGTTTGTTTACGTCCACGACATCGGCAGTTTCGATCCAGGCCTCCATGTAGTCGGGTGTGAAGAACCTGAGCATCCAGCCGTCATAAGGCAGTGAACTTGTGCCACTGGATGTGCAGCCGCCCAGCAAGACAACCAATATCCATGTGAAGCCCATCTTGAGCATGTAAGAGTTCTCACGCATTGGGGTGCACCACGCGAATAGACTTTTCGGCAGGACGATTGATAAACAGGATGCTCAATTCGGTTTCGTTCAAACCCTTCGCAGCATTCCAGTTGGATGACAGATGGATGTAGCGTTGAGCGAGTACCGCATGCTCGTTCAGGCCAAGGCCGGTATTGCGGGTTTCGCCCAGTGCATAAGCCATCAATTTTTGGGCAATACCCATGAGCTCTTCTGGTAACGCGTAACTCTGAGTTTCTTCGTTAATCGTTTCGAACTCGACACCGTTCCGGGTCGCCAACTCCCGCATGATTCGCAGGTAAATCAGGGACAGATCATTGCGCACGATGCGTTCGCAATAGACTGCCGCATACACATTTTTTGATTTTCGCCTGTCGCCCTTGACGTTACTGACCGTTTCCACTGCCCAGGTTTTCACTTGAAGGGGTAGCCCATAAAGCCGCAATTGGTCCTGAAGCCGACGGAGTTCCTGTTCAGCCAATCGATAAGCATTGGTTGCCGACGAAGGGGTATTAAAATCCACATCGCGGCTGCAGCGCGGCTTGCCAAGCAGTACCCGTTCGACGAAACCCGGCAGATATCCGCCTCCCAGGTCAGCGTGAACGCCTGGCAACACAATGTCGGCATTGCCGGCGCTGTTGAGCGAAAAGTTGTGGCGACGCTCGTCCTGGGCAACCAGATGCACGATTTTCTTCGCCATGCCGGGCGCCAGATACAGGTTGATGCCGGGGTTGTTGGCGTCATGAGCGCTGAAATCGCCGTCAGCCATACTGCTTACGGCGGCAACCGTGTCGAAGATGCCGATAAAGTTGATGCTGGAATCGCTGTTGGCGCGCCAGGAGAAACCCTCAAGAAATAGCGGAGAGTCTGCCGGGATGAGACGGGCCAATGGGCTTTGCTCGCCTTTTAACACTTCATTTGCAAAGTGCCTCGCCGCTGCGGCGCCGCGGCTGAAGCCGAAGATGTCGAATTGAACTGCCTTAATCTTGCGGGTCGGGTTCGCCAACTCGAAAAGGCGAATCCCATCTAGGATACGAGCCGGGCTTTGTTGAACTTTCGCCACTATTCCTTGTGCACCTGTGCCGGTTATTTGCGAAAGGGTCGAGTCACCTTCATGCCTGCTGGTGCCGATGCCATCAAGGTAGATCGGGATGTACCCGATAGTTTCGTCCTCACTCAGTTGCCGAACTTGGTCATCTCTATACAACCCAAACAATTTCGCCACATTGCTGGTGTCATTCCCATAGCTGTTATCCGGCGCATTGCCCTTCGCGTCATATCCGTTCATTTGGCAGAACTTTTGAATGTCCTCAGCTTCTTTTTCCAGATTTACATCTCGTGCATGACAGCCCTTTACGTGTTCGCTGTTAAACAGGTTGTTCGCCGTCCCATCGAAAAACACGCCAATCCTCAACGTAATCCCGGCAGGCGTTTCATCCTCCAGCTCGACTTCTTCTTCCTCTTCTTCGAGCTCGCTTTCCTCTGGGGAGGGTTGCGAGGCGTTCGTCTGTCCCGCTGCCGGATTACCCGTGGCCTGCGACGCAAAACGCTTGGCAGATTCATCCCTGGATACCTCGTCGCCCATGACAATCTCGGTACTGCTGAAGATCCCGCCCTCGTCGATCACGATGTGATGACCGCCCGCTTTCAGCGTGATGCTGGCGCCCGCATCCAGCACCACATTGGCACCGGCCTTGATCTGCACGTGCTGTCCCGCCTCGGCGGCAAGGACCTTGCCGACAGATGTCTGGCTGCTGCCCTGGATGCTTTCCCGTCGATCGCGTCCGACTTCCAGTCGACTGTCATGGAGGATCTGCCGCTCCATGTCGCGTTGGGCGCGCAGGTAAACCAGTTCCTGGCCGGCACGGTCTTCTAGCGTCAGTTCGTTGTAGCCGCCGGTGTCGGGTGAGCTGCGACTGCGCAGCACGGTGCGGGTCTTGTGCTCGGGCAATCTGTAAGGCGCGGGCGTGAGTTTGTTGATCACGCAACCGGTAATCAGTGGTTGATCGGGGTCGCCCTCCAGAAAGGTCACCACGACTTCCATTCCGATGCGGGGAAGGGCCATTGCGCCAAAACCGTTTCCGGCCCAGTTCGACGACACTCGTACCCAGCAACTGCTGCGTTCGCTGTTCAGCTCGGCCCGGTCCCAGTGGAATTCGATCTTCACGCGACCGAACTCATCGCAGTAGATCTCTTCACCTTTTGGCCCGGTTACCCGAGCCGTCTGGCTCACCAACGGTGGCCGGCGCGCAGGCAGTTGAGGGCGGAAAACCACTTCGGCAGGTATGGCGCGGAAGCTGTTGCGATATCCCTGGGTAAAACCGTCTGCAGTAGTGGATTCGTTTGTAGCGTGCTCCTCCAGAACTTGAGGTTGTCGCCCGGTGTGCGTGACTTCGAGTAATTGCCACAGCCCGTTGCATTGCTTGCGGGGATGTTCGGTCAATTCGAACAGGTGGCCACAGCGCAGGGTTGGCTGGTTGCTCTGACCCTCGGCCGTTTCATAATCGGCGCGATGGCGTTCCAGGGCCTGACGGGCAAGTTGTTTGCCGCGTTTTTCGTTCTCCATCGCCAGCGGATAGCGATAGTCCTCAAGTCCGGGTGTGAAATCGGCGACAAATCGGCTTTCAAGCAACAGGTGCGGGCGCTTCAGGTCGTAGTCCCGACGGGTGACGCGGCTGGTACGTGTTCGGGCGTGCCAGGAAAACCGGTGGACCACCGGGTGCTCCGCCACCATCGCGCTGTCGTGCCGGTAGGTTGTTGCGTGCAATGTCGGCAGGAACACCGTGTCATCGGTGAACACCAGCAAGTGCCTCTCCACCGAGTGCTGGTGATGCCATGCGATGCCGTCTTCGGCGCACAGGCGCTGGATGAACTCGAAATCGCTTTCACCGTACTGGGTGCAGTACGCGCGTGGTGGCAAGGTCTGGACATGGAACCTGAATGCATCGGCAAGGATGCCGTGACGTTTGAGCACTTGGGTGATGATTTGCGGGACAGTCTGGTTCTGGAAAATCTGTTGATCGCGACTGAACTGCAAATAGTGGAGGACTGGAACCAGTGTCAGGCCATAGTGCGACAGGCGCTTTCCCGACTCGCCGGCCTGTACATCCTCGATGCACCCGTGAATGCCTTCGCCATCCAGTCCGAAGCGCAGGAACGCCGGCTGACCAAGCAAAGGTTCCATGTCGAAATCAGGAACCTCGCAGACCAGTTCTACCTTGACGGCATAAAGCGTGCTGACGGCCTCGGAACCCTCGAAAGCCAACACCTTGAAGTCGTTGCGAACGGCGGGAATCTGCAGCGTAAGGCGCGCAGAACTGACAGCTCCAGACATACGCTTGTCCTTAAGCAGAGAGGGAAATTTGGCGTGATGTCGAAACCCTCCCTGGTCAGCGCACGCGAACATTCCCCGGCACGCTAACAAGGCGTGAAACAAATTTATGTAAGAAGAGTCCCTGGTTTAAGTCGGAACATTCCGCGTTGTAAAACAGCGCCAGGGTTGTGGGAAATGCCTGTGGGAAAGTGATTCAAGGCGATAAGGAAACCCTGCGATAGTCCTGTCTGTGCAGGTATTCCAACAATATCCAACATATGAATTGCCATCAATTTGATGGCACTTTTATTGTTTGCAGTTGTCGCCAGCCATTTGTTAATAGATGAGCGTGTATTTTCGGAAGCGTCCTACTTCAAATTTTTTCCGTTTTTGTCATGCTTTCATCCGTATTTATGGAACGGCCGTGCCACCACTGTTGCTGGCTTTCACTGGGCGCTCTAGATCAATGCTTACGGGGCAGCAGGCCGAAAATGTGAAATATAAACCGATATCAGGGAAACCCCTGCGACATATAGGGCGATCTCCTACACACCCCAATGAACAGTTCGTCTTGTTGTTTAATCGGATGCTTGCTAGTGGCCATCATTGTGATTACGATGCGCGCACTTGAAAGAGCACACACTCAATTGGATGAGTCTCCCCAATGCTCTTCGATACTGTCCCCGCGCCGCTGCAACTCCAATAGGCGCACGACCGTAATCCAAATAAAGGCCATGGATGTCCTACTCAAGCAAACTTTCCGCCCATTACCTCGAACTCGCTAAAGTCTCTGTTTCCAAAGAGAATTTTGCGGGCGAAGACGTTCGTTTCTCGAGCGAATTCGAGGCGTTGGAAAGCGAGCTGGCCAAAGCCTCGTCGATGCACGAAAGCGGGCAGGTCGACTGGCTGAAAATCCGCGAAAACAGCGAAAACCTGCTGCGTACCCAATCCAAGGATCTGCGGGTCGGCGCCTGGCTGACCTGGTCGCTCTACCAGCGTGAATCCTTCCCCGGGCTGCTCGCCGGCCTCGGTTTGCTGCACCACTTGTCGGAAAATAACTGGGCCGACGTTCACCCGCTCAAGCCCCGTACCCGGGCCGCCGCCATCGGCTGGCTGGTGCCGCGTCTGGAGCAGGTGATCACCGAGAACATCGCGATCAAGGAACAGCTGCCGATGTTCCGGCAGTTGTCCGAGCACCTGTCCGGTCTCGACGCGGCCTGCACCGAGCATCTGGGGGACGATGCGCCGCTGTTGCTGCCGCTCTCCCGCCGCCTGAAAACCATGATCCAGCGCGCCGCCGACAACCAGCCGGCCCCCGGCGTGGTGGGCGCGGCGGTGGCTCAGGTCAAGCAGGCTGCCAGCCAGTTGCTGGCGCCGGGCGCACCCATCGACAACGAGAAAGAAGCCCACAAGGCCCTCCGCGCCCAGCAGGAAAGCGCCCGCCCGTTGTGCGCCTGGTGGCTCAAGCAGAAGGCCACCGACCTGCGCGCCCTGCGCCTCAACCGCACTTTGCTGTGGATGACCATCGACGCAGTGCCCGAGCGAAACGCCGAGCAGATCACCGTGCTGCGCGGGCTTCCGGTCGACAAACTCAAGCAGTATCAGGACCGTTTCGATCAGGGCAAATACGCCGACCTGCTGGTGGAACTGGAGGCGAGCCTGGCGAAGGCGCCGTTCTGGTTCGATGGCCAGAGGATGGTCTGGGAATGCCTCCAGAACCTCAACGCCGAGCTGGCCATGCGCGAAGTGGAAATCCACTTCGCGCTTTTGATTCAGCGCCTGCCCGGCATCATTGAGCTGCGTTTCCATGACGGCGCGCCGTTTGCCGATCCGTCCACCCGCGCGTGGATCGCCGGCAACGTGATGCCGCACCTGCAAAGCGCCAGCGCGCCGCGCAAGGCCGAAACCGAGAACGCCGAAACCCAGCCGGCCTGGGAAAAGGCCCTGGAAGAAGTCCAGCCGATCCTGCGCAAGGAAGGCCTCAAGCCAGCGGTGCAGATCCTCAAGCAAGGATTGCAGTCCGCCCATGGCGGCCGCGAACGCTTCTTCTGGCAGTTCGCCCTCGCGCGGCTGTGCTTCCTGGCCAAGAAATACGAACTCGCCAAGAACCAGCTCGAAACCCTCGATCAGACATTACAGGACTCAGGCCTGCACGCCTGGGAGCCCGATCTTGCATTGGAAGTGCTGCACCTGCTGCACAGTTGCTGCGAGTTGCTGCCGCAGAACCATGCCGTACGTGAACGCAAGGAAGAGATTTATCGCAGGCTGTGCCACCTCGACCTCGAAGTGGTACTCGAATAGGCCCCAGGGCCACAACCGCAAGGAGAAAAGCCATGGCCAAAGAAGGCTCGGTAGCCCCCAAGGAACGCATCAACGTCACCTTCAAACCCGCCACCGGCGGTGCTCAGGAAGAGATTGAACTGCCGCTGAAGCTGCTGGCAATCGGTGACTACACCCACCGCAAGGACGATCGCAAGATCGAGGATCGCAAGCCGATCAGCATCGACAAGATGACCTTCGACGAAGTGCTGGCCAAGCAAGAGCTGGGTCTGACGCTGAGCGTGCCGAACCGTCTGCAGGAAGATGGCGAGGCCGACGAGCTGGCCGTGCAACTGCGCGTCAACTCCATGAAGGACTTCAACCCGGCCAGCCTGGTCGAGCAAGTGCCTGAGCTGAAAAAACTGATGGAACTGCGCGATGCGCTGGTGGCCCTCAAAGGCCCGCTGGGTAACGCACCTGCGTTCCGTAAAGCCATCGAAGGCGTGCTCGCCGACGACGAATCCCGCGGTCGCGTACTCGGTGAGCTGGGCCTGAACGCCGCAGCCCCGGACGCCTGAGCCCACAGCAGCCAAGGAAGCCAACACAATGAGCACTAGCGCAGCACAACAGAACGCCGCCGAAAACGGCGAATACAGCATCCTCGACAGCATCATCGCCGAAACCCGCCTGACGCCGGACGACGAAGCCTACGACATCGCCAAGCGCGGTGTGTCGGCGTTCATCGAAGAGCTGCTCAAGCCGCAGAACAACGGTGAGCCGGTCAAGAAAGCCATGGTTGACCGCATGATCGCCGAGATCGATGCCAAGCTCAGCCGTCAGATGGACGAGATCCTGCACCACCCGGACTTCCAGGCGCTGGAATCGTCGTGGCGTGGCCTGCAACTGCTGGTCGACCGCACCAACTTCCGCGAAAACATCAAGATCGAAATCCTCAACGTCTCCAAGGATGACCTGCTGGACGACTTCGAAGATTCGCCGGAAGTGATGCAGTCGGGCCTGTACAAGCACATCTACACCGCTGAATACGGCCAGTTCGGTGGTCAGCCGGTTGGCGCGATCATCGCCAACTACTACCTGTCCCCAAGCTCGCCGGACGTGAAACTGATGCAGTACGTGGCCAGCGTATCCTGCATGTCCCACGCGCCGTTCATCGCCGCTGCCGGCCCGAAATTCTTCGGTCTGGAAAGCTTCACCGGCCTGCCGGACCTGAAGGATCTGAAAGATCACTTCGAAGGCCCGCAATTCACCAAATGGCAGAGCTTCCGTACCTCGGAAGACTCCCGCTACGTTGGCCTGACCGTTCCGCGTTTCCTGTTGCGTAACCCGTACGATCCGGAAGAGAACCCGGTCAAATCGTTCGTGTACAAGGAAAACGTTGCCAACAGCCACGAGCACTACCTGTGGGGCAACACCGCTTACGCGTTCGGCACCAAGCTGACCGACAGCTTCGCCAAGTTCCGCTGGTGCCCGAACATCATCGGCCCACAGAGCGGCGGCGCCGTTGAAGATCTGCCTCTGCACCACTTCGAAAGCATGGGCGAAATCGAAACCAAGATTCCTACCGAGGTTCTGGTTTCCGACCGTCGTGAATACGAACTGGCCGAGGAAGGCTTCATCTCCCTGACCATGCGTAAAGGCTCCGACAACGCGGCGTTCTTCTCCGCAAGCTCCGTGCAGAAGCCGAAGTTCTTCGGCATCAGCGCAGAAGGCAAGGCTGCAGAGCTGAACTACAAGCTCGGCACCCAACTGCCGTACATGATGATCGTCAACCGCCTGGCTCACTACCTGAAAGTGCTGCAGCGCGAGCAACTCGGTTCGTGGAAAGAGCGTACCGACCTCGAGCTGGAACTGAACAAGTGGATCCGCCAGTACGTGGCCGACCAGGAAAACCCGAGCGCCGAAGTACGTGGCCGTCGTCCGCTGCGCGCTGCGCAAGTGATCGTCAGCGACGTTGAAGGCGAGCCGGGCTGGTACCGCGTCAGCCTGAACGTGCGTCCGCACTTCAAGTACATGGGTGCCGATTTCACCCTGTCGCTGGTTGGCAAGCTGGACAAAGAGTAAGAGCGACTCATGGACGGATACGGCAGCCTTTTCGAACGCCTCAACGGCGATGCGGAACTACGCAAGGGCAAGAGCCTCGAGGCTTCTGCCATGGCGTCGGTGGCTGCCCATCTGGCCAAAATGCTCAGCACCCGGGCCGGCAGCGTGCAAACGCTGTCCGACTACGGGTTGCCCGATCTCAATGACATGCGCCTGAGCCTGCACGACTCCCTGAGTCAGGCCCGCCTGGCCATCGAAAGCTTCATCGAAGCCTACGAACCGCGCCTGAGCAACGTGCGTGTCATTTCCCTGCCGCGAGACCACGACCAGCTCCGCCTGGCCTTCAGCATCGAAGGCCTGCTGGAAGTCGAGGGCTTCAAGCGTCAGGTCAGTTTCGCCGCGCGCCTGGATGGCAGCGGTCAAGTGAAGGTCACCTAAGGAGACCCCCGATGTCTGGCAAACCCGCAGCACGCGTATCCGACCCCACCGCTTGCCCGCTCCCCGGCCACGGCACCAACCCGATTGCCGCCGGTTCCGGCGACGTGTTCTTTGACGGCCTCGCGGCCGCCCGCCAGGGCGATGCTTCGGCGTGTGGTGGTGCGTTGGTCGGCGATCTGGCGACGACGGTTCTGATCAATGGCAAGCCGGCTGCCACCGTTGGTTCGGTTGGTTCTCACGGCAATAAAGTCACGGCTGGATCCGGGACGGTGATTATCGGCAATTCGCATTCGCCGGCACCGTTTGTGCCGCCGTTGCCGGTTGAACTCAAATGGCCATTTAACGAGCACTTCGTGATCAATTGCGAAGAGACAGGCAAGCCGTTAGCCGGGGTGGAATACACACTTAAAACAGCTTCGGGGAAAATCATAAACGGTGTGACAGGTGCCGACGGGAAAACTCAAAAAGTGTTTTCCGTTACCGCAGAAGCAGTTGAATTGATCATACAGCCACAGAGTAGGATTATTCTCGCTTAGTTGTTGAGCTTTAAAGCTGGCGAGGATTGCGTGAAGTGATATCAGAGGGATATGAATATGGCTGCAACGACAGTAGCAACGACAATGACTCCGGCGAGTAACAAGTCCGGCCAGACTGCTACTGCACGTCAGTTCAATATTACTGATATTCCGAACACGATGAGAAAACTCAAATGGCCTGTTGCAGCGGATCTGATGGTCCATTGGTTCAATGGCAAACCATGGCCAAACGAAAGTGGTGGGATGGATGATGCTGTCAAAAGGCATGAAACTTTTGCACCGGCAGAATACATCGAAGAGTCCATAGTGAAAATGAGTTGGGTCCTTGGGTTTGAGCGTGCAAATGCCGCATTCAAACAACTCAAGGCAAATTGGAATAGTCCCCTTGGGACCGATCTGATAAAGAAGAGATTGCGCAAGGCTTTTTCCAATAGTGCTCCCGGCTGTTATCCACTGGCTTTTAATGGGGTGGCCAGTGCTGCTGAAAAATTTGGTTACTCCAACAATAAAGTTGTCGAGTTCGAGCAGACCGGGGCTGATGACGTAAACGAGCTTCGAGCAGCACTCGCTAACTTCAATTTGCGTGTCATTGCCGAAGGCTCAGTAGTCGTGACGGGCAAGAGCATTGTATTTACGCCATCAAAAATTGGTTTCTATATTGAAGATGCTTACGACTTTAATGATGGCATTGCTCTTTTTAGTCAGGTTCTAGGCTACTGGAACTTTGATAAATTGATTACTGATCCCGCCGTCGGTTTTAAAACAAACGCCAAGCTGGCTGCCGAAATGAATTCTGTGGTGGCCGAGTCCACGTACAAGCAGGTCACGGGGCAGCAGTCCCCTCAGCAAAAAGAAGAAGCCATACGTCGTTATAGAGAACTGGAAGGCAAGCATTACATGCTTGTTCAAAATAGTGATTTTCGTGATTATCGGGATCAAAATAAAAAAGGCGGAGACTTTCGCGTTTATTCGGACATCTTGTACGAAAGTGTATCAGTCGCGCCTATTGAGGTCCTTTTAAAATGAATTCATGGCGTAAGGCTTTTATAATTTTTGCAGCGCTTTTTGCCAGTTTGGCAATTGCTGTTGCCTTTGTTGTAAATGGTGTTTTGAGTCGTGCATCTGATGTCTCGAAAAAAAGTCCGTCCGGACAGTACCTTATAGAGTCTGTTCCTGCGGGTTCGATTTTAACTCCGAGAGATTCAGTTTATTTGCGTTTCACAGACTTGAATGACCCTGGTCGTGTTTATCGTACTCCTCTGTTTTCAGATGTTTCGTTGGATATGAGTGCGGATGAGGATGAAGAAACTGTGGGCGTTATCTTCATTGCGTTCAGCAAGAGAAGTAAGCAGTTCACGCTGGCATTGTCCAATCCACGAAAACACTGGATGGATTTCTTCATTAGCAATACCCCTTACAAGGTTTTGGAAAATTGAAGGTTGGTTTTTAACAGTATGGCGATGTCAGCTGAAAACGTGAGCGAGCGGTAATCATGAGTGCGATGGGCATGCAGGGGTATCTGGCCGGAGTGGCTGACAGCGATTTGTTCGGCTGTCTGGCATTCCTGAGCCTGATTCTGTGCTTAACAGCATTGAGTCGGCGTGCCCGCCAGTCGAGCTGGCATCGTTTTCTGACCTACTTCGTCCTGGCATCTGTCGTCGCAATTCATGGTGCAGGCACTTGGTTCGGGAATGTGAAGCCAGCATGAACATCTACGCCCGCGTTGCCATGAACCTGGCTCTCCATGCTGTTGGATGCATTGCATACGTTTTCCTGAACGACGCAGTGGTCGTTGCCTACAAAGCATTCAATGGCGGCTTTACCACCCGTGGTGTGGGCATCGGCATCGCTCATTACATGTTCATTTATATTTTTTTTGCGGTGAACGCACTGGCCGCACTTTTCCCGAACCTATGGGCAAAACTCGTTTTGCTCGTGCTGATGGTCGCCTGGATTCTATTCATGATGGTACCCGCCAACCCGCTGCGGGCGCTGTTCTACACCGTGGCCCAAGGTGGCGTCACGTTGCTGGCGATCCTGGCCACGCAGGTCATTGAACTGCGCCTGGAAAAGCGCGCGTTAATGCGCCAGACATCGACTGTAAGTGCTACGCAAGAGGTGGCCGCATGATCAGTTCAGGTCGCCGTCTGGCGCTACTTACGGCCCTATGGCTGTTTGTGGGCTACCTCGTGTCAGGCCTGACGGTCGCGCTCTACAGGATATTTTTTTGATGAGTTCCACTACCAGGCAGGTAACCCGTGTCCTTTAACCACTACTACCAAAGCGAACTCACCGCACTGCGCCAACTGGGCCGCCGTTTCGCCGAGCGTAGTCCGGCGCTGGCGCCGTTCCTGGGGCAGGCCGGGCGGGATCCGGATGTGGAGCGGTTGCTGGAAGGCTTTGCGTTTCTGACCGGGCGGCTGCGCCAGAAGCTCGATGACGAGTTGCCGGAGCTCAGCCATTCCCTGATGCAGTTACTGTGGCCGAACTACATGCGCCCGCTGCCGGCGTTCAGCATTCTGCAGTTCGATCCGCTCAAGCGCTCGGGCCCGGCGCTGAAGGTCGAGCGTGATACGCCGATCGAGAGCGTGCCCATCGAAGACGTGCGCTGCCGTTTCCGTACCTGCTACCCGACCGAAGTCATGGCGCTGGATCTGGCCGCGCTGAACTACTCGGTAAAGGGTGACGGTTCGCTGCTCAGCCTGCGCCTGGAAATGAGTGCCGACGGACACCTCGGCGAGCTGGAGCTGAGCAAGCTGCGCCTGCACTTTGCCGGCGAGCGCTACATCAGCCAGATGCTCTACCTGAGCCTGCTGCGCAACCTCGACGGCATTGAACTGATCCCCCTCGACGGCGCCGGCAAGCCGATCGATGGCGTGAGCGGCAAGCCGATGGCGTTCAAAATTCCGGGTGATCGCGTCAAACCGGTGGGTTTTGCCGAAGAAGAAGCGTTGATCCCGTATCCGCTGAACACCTTCCGGGGCTATCGCTACCTGCAGGAATACTTCGCCTTCCAGGACAAGTTCCTGTTCGTCGATGTCCATGGCCTGGACATTCTCAAGGCGCTGCCGGAAGACACCCTCAAGCAGATGCGCGGCCTGGAATTGCGCTTCGACATCCGCAAGAGCGGCATTATGCGCATGCGTCCGACGACGGATAACGTGAAGCTGTTCTGCACGCCGATCGTCAACCTGTTCAAGCACGACGCACTGCCGATCCGCCTCGACGGCAAACAGGATGAATACCTGCTGCTGCCAGCGGAATTCGATCTGGAAAACTGCGGCGTGTTCTCGGTGGAAACCGTGACCGGCTGGAAGCCCGGCGGCCTCGGTTATCAGGAGTACGTGCCGTTCGAATCCTTCGAACACGACCCGAGTTTCGACGTGCCCAACAGCCGTCCGCATTACAGCATCCGCCAGCGCTCGTCGTTGCTGCACGACGGCCTCGACACCTACCTGAGCTTCGGCATCCGCCACACCGAAGCCCACGAAACCCTGTCGATCGAGCTGGTCTGCACCAACCAGAACCTGCCGCGCAAACTCAAGCTCGGGCAGATCTGCATGGCCTGCGAAGAGACCCCGGAGTTCCTGAGTTTCCGCAACATCACCCCGGCTACTTCGAGTTTTGCGCCGCCGCTGAACCGTGACTTCCTGTGGAAGCTGATCAGCAACATGTCGCTCAACTATCTGTCGCTGGCCGACGTCAATGCGTTGAAGGTGATTCTCGAAACCTACGACCTGCCGCGCTACTACGACCAGCACGCGGAGAAGGTCAGCAAACGCCTGCTCGGCGGTCTGAAACTGATCAAGCATCACCACGTCGACCGGTTGCACCGTGGCCTGCCGGTGCGCGGTCTGCGCACCGAACTGACCATCGACCCCGAAGGGTATATCGGTGAGGGCGACCTGTTCGTCTTCGCCTCGGTTCTCAACGAGTTTTTCGCGCTTTACGCCAGTCTCAATTCATTCCACGAGCTGCGGGTAAAAAGCACACAGGGAGAGGTGTACCAATGGACACCACGTATGGGCCTGCAGCCCCTGCTTTAAGCGGGCTGACGAAGGTAATACGCGAGTACTCGCTGTTTCAGGCCGTGCTGCTGGTGATCGACCGGCTGCGCGAGGCGCACCCGTACCTGAGCGAAGAGGATCTGTACGACCAGGTGGAATTCCAGGCCAACCCGAGCCTTGGATTTCCGCGCAGCGATGTCGACCGCGTGGAGTTTTTCGAAGAGCACGGGCAGATGCGCGCGCGCCTGCGCTTCAACCTGATCGGCCTGGTCGGTTCCGGTTCGCCGCTGCCGGCGTTCTACGGCGAACAAGCCCTGGGCGACAGCGAAGACGGCAACCCGACGCGCAACTTCCTAGACCTGTTCCACCATCGCCTGCAACGGCTGATGCTGCCGATCTGGCGCAAATACCGCTATCGCGCGAGCTTCCAGAGCGGCGCGGTCGACCCGTTCTCGTCGCAGCTGTTTGCGCTGATCGGCCTCGGTGGCGACGAGATTCGCCGGGCCAAGGAACTGAACTGGAAACGCCTGCTGCCGTACCTCGGCCTGCTCAGCCTGCGGGCCCACTCGGCGGCGCTGATCGAAGCGGTGCTGCGTTACTACTTCAAGCACGAAGACCTGGTCATCGAGCAGTGCATCGAGCGCCGCGTGGAAATCCTCGAAGAACAGCGCAACCGCCTCGGCTTCGCCAACAGCGTGCTGGGTGAAGACCTGGTGCTGGGCGAACACGTGCGCGACCGCAGCGGCAAGTTCCGCATTCACATCACCGAACTCGACTGGGAACGTTTTCACGAATTCCTGCCCATCGGTTTCGGTTACCAGCCGCTCTGCGCGCTGGTGCGGTTCACCTTGCGTGACCCGCTCGATTACGACATTCGCCTGGTGCTGCGTCCGGAAGAAATCCGCGAACTGCGCATTGGCGAGAAGAACGACTGTCGCCTGGGTTGGACCAGTTGGCTGGGCTGCGAAAAAGCAGACGGCGTGGTGACCCTGGGCAGCAAAATTCATTAAGGACGTGAGCCATGATCAACGTAGACCTGCAACAACTCATCCAGGCGCTGGACGCCGAAACCCGTCGCGATCTGGAGCGTTCGGCCGAGCGCTGCGTCGCCCGTGGCGGCAGCAAGATTCTGGTCGAAGACCTGATGCTGGGCCTGCTGGAGCGCCCGAACGGTCTGCTCTCCCGTGCGCTGCAGGATGCCGACGTTGATGCCGGCGAACTGAGCGCCGCGCTGCAATCGCGGGTCGAGCACAGCGCTTCGCGCAACCCGGTGTTCGCCCCGGAGCTGGTGCAGTGGCTGCAGGACGCGCTGCTGGTGGCCAACCTTGAACTGGGCCAGACCTCGGTGGAAGACGCGGCGCTGATCCTCGCGCTGCTGCGCAACCCGATGCGCTACGCCGGCAGCCGCTACCAGCCGTTGCTCGCCAAGTTGAACATTGATCGCCTGAAAGAATTTGCCCTGTCGCAACAGCCTCAGGCCGCGGCCAACGGCAAACCGGCCGCCCAGGGCGAATCGCTGCTGGAGCGCTTCACCCACAACCTGACCCAACAGGCCCGCGACGGCAAACTCGACCCGGTGCTGTGCCGCGATGGCGCGATCCGCCAGATGGTCGACATCCTCGCCCGTCGTCGCAAGAACAACCCGATCGTGGTCGGTGAGGCCGGTGTCGGTAAAACCGCCATCGTCGAAGGCCTGGCCTCGCGCATCGCCGCCGGTGAAGTGCCGCAGGTCTTGAAAGGCGTTGAACTGTTGTCGCTGGACATGGGCCTGCTGCAGGCCGGCGCCAGCGTCAAAGGTGAATTCGAACGTCGTCTGAAAGGCGTGATCGACGAGGTCAAAGCCTCGCCGAAGCCGATCATTCTGTTCATCGACGAAGCCCATACCCTGATCGGCGCGGGCGGCAATGCCGGCGGTTCCGATGCGGCCAACCTGCTGAAACCGGCGCTGGCCCGTGGCGAACTGCGCACCATTGCCGCCACCACCTGGGCCGAGTACAAGAAATACTTCGAGAAAGACCCGGCGCTGGCCCGTCGTTTCCAGCCGGTTCAACTGCACGAACCGACGGTGAACGAAGCCGTGACCATCCTCCGTGGCCTGGCTCAGGTCTACGAGAAGAGCCACGGCATCTACCTGCGCGATGACGCGGTGGTTTCGGCAGCGGAACTGTCCGCCCGTTACCTGGCCGGTCGGCAACTGCCGGACAAGGCTGTCGATGTACTCGACACCGCGTGCGCCCGCGTGCGGATCAGCCTCGCCGCCGCCCCGGAAAGCCTGGAACGCCTGCGTGGCGAACTGGCTGAAGGTGGCCGTCAGCGTCAGGCCCTGCGCCGCGATGCCGAAGCCGGTCTGCTGATCGACCACGAAGCGCTGGAGGCACTGGAAGCGCGTCTGGACGAAGCCGAAACCGAAATGGTCGCACTGGAAACCCTGTGGACCGAGCAGAAACAACTGGCCGAGCGCCTGCTGGATCTGCGTCAGCAACTGGCCAAGGCCCGTGAAGCGGCGGCGGTCGAGCCGGTGGTCAACGTTGAGGAAGACGCCGAAGGCACGGTGATCGAAACCGTGGTCGCTGAAGTTGAAGAAGGCCAAAGCGTCGAAGCGCTGGAAGCGCAACTGAACGAAACCCACAGCGCCCTGACCGCCGCGCAGGTCAAGGAGCGTCTGGTCAGCTTCGAAGTCTGCCCGCGTCTGGTGGCCGAAGTGATCAGCGCCTGGACCGGCGTACCGCTGGCGCAACTGGCTCGCGAACACAACGCCAAGGTCGCAAGCTTCGCCACTGACCTGCGCACCCGCATCCGTGGTCAGGAACAAGCCGTGCACGCGCTGGATCGCTCGATGCGCGCTACCGCTGCCGGCCTGAACAAGCCTGACGCACCGGTCGGCGTGTTCCTGCTGGTGGGCCCGAGCGGCGTCGGCAAGACCGAAACCGCACTGGCGCTCGCCGATCTGCTGTACGGCGGTGACCGTTTCATCACCACCATCAACATGTCCGAGTTCCAGGAGAAGCACACCGTTTCCCGCCTGATCGGTGCACCGCCAGGCTACGTCGGTTACGGCGAGGGGGGCATGCTCACCGAAGCGGTGCGGCAGAAGCCGTACTCGGTGGTGCTGCTCGATGAAGTCGAGAAGGCGGATCCGGACGTGCTCAACCTGTTCTACCAAATCTTCGACAAGGGCGTGGCCAACGACGGCGAAGGGCGCGAGATCGACTTCCGCAACACGCTGATCCTGATGACCTCGAACCTGGGCAGCGACAAGATCAGCGACCTCTGCGAAGACGGCGCGCGGCCGACCGCCGAAGTGCTGGAAGAAACCATTCGCCCGGTGCTCAGCAAACACTTCAAACCGGCGCTGCTGGCGCGGATGAAAGTGGTGCCTTACTACCCGGTCGGTGGCCCGGTGCTGCGCGAGCTGATCGAGATCAAACTCGGTCGTCTGGGCGAGCGCCTGAACCGTCGCCAGCTGGATTTCAGCTGGTGCCAGAACCTCGTCGATCACCTGTCCGAGCGTTGCACTCAAAGCGAAAGCGGTGCGCGCCTGATCGACCACTTGCTCGACCAGCACGTGTTGCCGCTGGTGGCCGACCGCTTGCTCGACGCCATGGCCACCGGTGAAAGCCTCAAGCGTGTGCATGCGACGCTCGATGGTGAAGCCAGCGTGACCTGCGAGTTCGCCTGAGGTGAGTGTGATGTTCACTCAAGTGCCGCAGCCACTGCTCTATGCCGAAGCGTTGCTGGCGCAGTTCGCCAGCCTGTCGCGCTCGGCGGACGGTGCTGCGCTGCTGGGTGACTTCGTGCGCGGTGTGGCCGGGTTGAGTGGCTGCGAATTGGCGCAACTGTATCTGCTCGATGCCACCCACACGTGCCTGGGGATGAACGCCGAGTGCCTCGAAGGCGTGCTGCAACCGCGAGGTGCGGCGAGCCTGCCGGCGGACTACAACGGCGAGCAGTTGCTGCAGTTCGCCCTGTGCCAGAACCGCGTGGTGTGCCTCGACGACCTCGGCGGCAGCCTGCACGAAACCAGTTTCCTGCCGGCGTCGGCCACGCCGTGGCAGTCGTTGTTGTGCGTGCCGCTGGTCAATCAGCAGAAAGCCGTCGAGGGTCTGTTGCTGTGCGCCAGCCGTCGTCATACCGACCTGCAAGGCTTCGCCGATTCCCTCGGTCAACTCGGCTCGTTCGTGCTCGGCCAGTTGCATCTGCTGCAGCGCCTGCGCCAACCGGTGGATACCGTGGCTCCGGCGGTTCGCAGCGTGCCGAGCATCAGCGGTTACGGCCTGATCGGCAAAAGCGCGGCCATGCGCCAGACCTATTCGCTGATCAGCAAGGTCTTGCACAGCCCGTACACCGTGCTGTTGCGTGGCGAAACCGGCACCGGCAAGGAAGTGGTAGCCCGCGCGATTCACGATTGCGGGCCGCGCCGGTCCCAGGCGTTCATCGTGCAGAACTGCGCGGCGTTCCCGGAAAACCTGTTGGAAAGCGAGCTGTTCGGCTATCGCAAAGGTGCGTTCACCGGCGCCGACCGCGACCGCGCCGGGCTGTTCGACGCAGCCAATGGCGGCACGCTGTTGCTCGATGAAATCGGCGACATGCCGCTGTCGCTGCAATCGAAACTGCTGCGCGTGTTGCAGGAAGGCGAGATCCGCCCGCTGGGTTCCAACGACACCCACAAGATTGACGTGCGCATCATCGCCGCGACGCACCGCGATCTGTCGGTACTGGTCAGCGAAGGCAAATTCCGCGAGGACCTGTATTACCGTCTCGCGCAATTCCCGATTGTCCTGCCGGCCTTGCGTCAACGCGAAGGCGACATCCTCGATCTGGCGAAGCATTTCGCCGAGAAGGCCTGTGCCTATTTGCAGCGGGATCCGGTGCGCTGGTCCGACTCGGCGCTCGAGCATCTGTCGGGTTACACCTTCCCCGGCAACGTCCGTGAACTCAAGGCGCTGGTCGAGCGTGCCGTGTTGTTGTGCGAAGGCGGCGAGTTGCTGGCCGAGCATTTTGCCCTGCGCATGGAGCCGATGCTCGAGGACGACAGCAGCCTGAACCTGCGCGAACGCCTGGAGAAAGTCGAGCGCACATTGCTGCTCGATTGCCTGCGCAAGAACGACGGCAATCAGACCCTCGCGGCCCGCGAACTGGGCCTTCCCCGACGCACGCTGCTGTATCGGCTCGGCCGCTTGAACATCAATCTGGGTGACTTCGATGGGTAGGCAAAAGTCCGTCGGTTTCACCTCGTCCGCTTCTATCAGCGCCGCCCGAAAGGGTCGGCGCTTTGTGCTTTGTCTACACCTGGAGACCCTCTGATGTCTGTTCGTCACTGGCACGCTGTCCTGCTGACCCTCGTCGTTCTATGCGGCCTCGGCGGCTGTAGCGGCAATTACAAATTCAACGATAACGATTACCGCCCATTGGGTGATCCGCAGGCGGTCAATCGCGGCAAGTGACCGCAAGGAGCATCAAACATGGAATTGGTTTTCGAAATGCTGAACACCAAGCAGTTCGTGCCCACCGAGCTGTGCCAGCGGACCTTCAAACAGGCCGGCGGCGTGATCGGGCGGGGCGAGGACTGCGACTGGATCATCCCTGACCGCAAGCGTCACTTGTCCAACCACCACGCGATCGTGAGTTATCGCGAGGGCACGTTCTTCCTGACCGACACCAGCAGCAACGGTGTTCAGGACGGCGACAGCGGCGCTCGTCTGCACAAGGGCGAGCCGGTGCGCATCGAGCACGGCAGCACCTACGTGCTGGGCGACTTCGAGATTCGTGCGCGACTGGTGCGCGACCCGGCGACCTTTGACGGTGAAGCAGGTCTGCCGCGGGCCGCCGGCACCATCATTCCGGATGACGCGTTCCTCGACCTCGACCCGCTGAAATCGCTGGAGCAGCAAGAGCGCGTGTACTCGGAATTCGAGGAAATGCTCGCGCCAACCACCGACCCGGAAGATTCCCGTCAGCGTGCCGACTACGCGCGCATCGACATGGAAAGCCTGATGGTGCCGGAGCTGATCGTCGAGCCCAAGCCAGAACCTGCGCCGGCACCGAAAGAAGTCGAGCGTCAGCCACAGGGTTTCTGGGATCACTTCGGTGCGGCACTGGGTGTCGATCTGAAAGGCCTGAGCCATGACGAGCGCGAGGCGCTGGCGGTCAACGCTGCGCGCCTGCTGCGCCAGAGCATCGGCGGTCTGCAACAGAGCCTGCGCACCCGTTCGGAGCTGAAGAACGAACTGCGTCTGGCCCAGACCACCGTGCAAGGCACCAACAAGAACCCGCTGAAATTCGCCGTCGATCCGAGCGAAGCGCTGGACATCCTGTTGCAGCCGCACAAGCCGGGCCACTTGCCGGCCGAGCAGGCGATCTCCCGTGCGTTCCGCGACTTGCAGGCGCATCAGGTGGCGCTGCTGACCGCCAGCCGTGCGGCGGTGCGCGGCACCCTGGAGCACTTCTCGCCGGAGCAGCTGACCCTGCGTTTCGAGCGCGACAACAAGCCGTTGCTCGCCACTTCCGGTGGCCGCTGGAGAGCGTTCAACCGCTACCACCACGCGCTGCGTCAGGACGACGACTGGAGCGAGCGTCTGCTGGCCCGTGACTTCGCCCAGGCCTACGAAGAACAGATCCGCCTGATCTCCACCCTCCACACCGACCACCAAGGATGATGCGCATGTCTCGCCGCTCGACCGCTTTTTTCAAGACGCTGACCGCGCTCACCCTGTTGGTGCTGCTCGCCGGTTGCTCGTCGCTGTCGCCGTATTCGAAAGTGACCAAGATCAACCTGAAGCTGACCGGCAGCGATCAGCTGAACCCGGACCTCAACGGTCGTCCGTCGCCGATCGTGGTGCGCCTGTTCGAACTCAAGCACCCGGTGACCTTCGAGAACGCCGATTTCTTCAGCCTCTACGAGCGCGCCAAGGAATCCCTCAACCCGGATCTGGTGGCCAGCGAAGAACTCGAACTGCGCCCGGGTGAAACCGTGGAACTGAAACTCAGCGTGGAGGAGGGCAGCCGCTACATCGGCATCCTCGCCGCGTATCGCGACCTGCCGGAAACCAAATGGCGCCACACGTTCCCGATCACGCCACTGGAAGTCACCGAAGCCGATCTGACCCTGGATCAGGCCGGTATCCGCAAGACCAACGAAGTGCTCGCCAAGGCGGATGACTGATCATGAATACCCATAAAGTCATCTGGCAGGAAGGCATGCTGCTGCGTCCGCAGCACTTCCAGCACAACGACCGCTACTACGATCACCAGATGAAGACCCGCACCCAGTTGCTGGGTGGTTACACCTGGGGTTTCCTGAATCTCGAGATCGACTTGCAGTTCCTCAACATGGGCAAACTGGTAATCAGTGAAGCCTCGGGGATCCTGCCGGACGGCAGCCTGTTCGAACTTGGCGGCAACACCGAACCGCTGGCCCTGGACATTCCGCCGAACACCGGCAATACGCCGATTTACCTGGCGCTGCCGCTGGTCACCGGCAACCACATCGAGGCCCGTCGTCCGGAGCAGTCCGACGTGCTGGCGCGCTACACCGCCTATGAAACCGAAGTGGCCGACTCCAACGCCGGCGACGATTCGGCGAGCCAGGTCAAATGCGGTCGCCCGGACTTCAAGCTGTTGCTCGGCGAGCAACAGAGCGACCAGGCCTACGTGAAGCTGAAGATCTGCGACGTGCTCGACACCACGCCGGACGGCGTGATCAGCCTCGACCCGGATTTCGTGCCGACCTACATTCAGGCCCACGCCTCCAGCTACCTGCTGTCGTGCCTGAAAGAAGTGATCAGCATGCTCGGTCACCGGGGCGACACCATTGCCGAGCGGATCCGTTCGAACGGCAAGGTCGGCGGCGCGGAAATCGGCGACTTCATGATGCTGCAACTGATCAACCGCACCGAACTGCTGCTGCGCCACTACCTGGGCCTGGAGCAGGTTCACCCGGAAGAGTTGTACCGCACGCTGCTGACCATGCTCGGCGATCTGGCGACCTTCTCCAGCGACAGCAAACGCCCGCGACTGGACAGCCGCTACTCCCACGCCGACCAGGGTGCGAGTTTCCGCAAACTGATGGAGTCGATCCGTCAGGTGCTGTCGATGGTGCTGGAACAGCACGCCATCGAACTGATCCTGCAGGCGCGTCAGTACGGGATCATCGTGTCGCCGCTGCACGACCACAAACTGCTGGGCTCGGCGTCGTTCGTGCTGGCAGCCAGTGCCAACTGCGACTCCGAAGAACTGCGCAACCGCTTGCCTGCGCACCTCAAGGTCGGCCCGGTGGAGCGCATCCGCCAACTGGTCAACCTGCACTTGCCGGGGATCAAGGTCAAACCGTTGCCGGTGGCCCCGCGGCAGATCGCGTTCCACTCCAACAAAACCTATTTCATCCTCGAACTCAGTTCCGAAGACCTGGCGCAACTCGAGCGCTCCGGCGGCTTCGCGTTCCACGTGTCCGGCGAATTCGCCGAGCTTGAACTGAAATTCTGGGCCATCAGGAACTGACCGACATGATCAAGGACATGGAACACAACCAGGACGACAAAACCGTCCTGCTCGACCGTCAGGGCCATGGCCCGGCGGCGAGTCCGCTGACCGACTTCGCCGCGCCGCCGCGCTTCGAACAACTGGAAGAACGGATGATCTACGCCGCGCGCCTGCGCCCGGCGGAAGCCTTCAACATCAGTCTCAATTCGCTGGTGGCGGCGTCGTCCGAACTGCTGTCGGAAGTGGTGCGCCTCAAGCACAGCGAAACCCGCGAAGATCTTTACGCGCTCAATGAGCGCCTGACCGCCGGGCTCAAGCTGTTCGAAGTGCGCGCCCTGCACAACGGCGCCGAAAGCAGCCAGGTGATGGCCGCCCGTTACGTGCTCTGCACCGTGGTCGACGAAGCCGTCGTGACCACGCCGTGGGGCAACGAAAGCGAGTGGTCGCAGATGAGCCTGCTCAGCAGCTTCCACAACGAAACCTTCGGCGGCGAGAAGTTCTTCCAGCTGCTCGATCGGCTGTCGAAAAACCCGGTCAAGCACCTGCCGATGCTGGAGCTGATGTACCTGTGCCTGTCCCTCGGTTTCGAGGGCAAGTACC
Organism: Pseudomonas sp. MWU12-2029; assembly: GCF_023242425.1. NCBI lineage: Bacteria > Pseudomonadati > Pseudomonadota > Gammaproteobacteria > Pseudomonadales > Pseudomonadaceae > Pseudomonas > Pseudomonas sp. MWU12-2029. Next base: position 282,968 of record NZ_JALJDY010000008.1, read on the forward strand.
GCGTGCAGGCCCGCGGCATGCTGGAGCTCGAAGGCATCCGCGACGCCCTGTACCGGCAGATCCGTCAGTTGCGCGGCGACGTGCCGCGCGAATTGTCGCCGCAGTGGGAAGGCCTCAACGATCAGCGCCGCAACCTGGTGCGCATCGTGCCGGCGTGGATGGTGGTGCTGTTCACCTTCGTCTGCCTGGTGATGATGTATTCGGGCTTCGCCTGGGTCTTGGGCGAGCAGCGCGACACCGTTCTGCAACCTTATCAGCCGCTTGATCCGGCCGCGGTCCAGCCGCAGTCGCAGCCGTAAACAGGGACGTGTGATGAAAAAGTTTTTCAAGAAAGTCGGCGCCTTCCTGCGCCAGACCTGGGTCTGGACCTTGCTGCTGGTGCTGTTCGTGGCGCTGCTGGTGTGGTTCGTCGGCCCGCTGTTGGCGGTGGATGACTACAAGTTCTGGGAGAGTTCCACCTCGCGCTTGCTGACCATCGCCGTGCTGTTCCTGATCTGGGGCCTGACCATGGTCTTCGTCAGCTGGCGCGCCGGTATCCGCAAGAAAGCCGTCGAGGAAACCGAAGACGGCCAGGACCGTATCCGTCGCGACGACCTGATCGAAGAAGAGCAGAAAGAGTTGAAGGAGCGTTTCAAGGACGCCCTGAAAACCCTCAAGACTTCGAGCCTGTATCGCGGCCGCAGCGAGCGCTGGCGCAGTGACTTGCCGTGGTACTTGCTGATCGGCCCGCAGGCCAGCGGCAAGACCAGCCTGCTGGATTTCTCCGGGCTGGAATTCCCGATCAACAAGATCGACCGCAAGCTGACCCGTGATACCCACGGCACCCGCCACTGCGACTGGTACTTCGCCGACCACGGTGTGCTGATCGACACCGCCGGCCGCTACCTGACCCAACCGGATTCGGAAGTCGACGGCAGCGCCTGGACCACTCTGCTGGAGCTGCTGCGCAAGCGTCGTCGCGGTCGTCCGCTGAACGGCGTGCTGGTGACCATTCCGGTGGAAACCCTCACCGGTGGCAGCGAGCAGGACATCGACACCCTGGCCCGCCAGGTGCGTGCGCGTCTGCAAGACGTCTATCAGAAGCTGCACGTCGACGTGCCGGTGTATCTGGTGCTGAGCAAGGCTGACAAGCTGCTGGGCTTCGACGAGTTCTTCGACCAACTGACCCGCGAAGAAAGCGATCAGGTGCTGGGTACCAGTTTCCGCAAGGATCAGGTCGGCACCGACGTGGCTGTGCTGCGTGGCGAGTTCGAAGAGCTGCTGCGTCGCCTCAACAGCCAGGTGATCATGCGCATGCACTCCGAGCGCGACACCCAGCGCCGTGGCCGCATCCTCGACTTCCCGCACCAGATGGGGCAGATCGGCGAGCGTCTGTGCCTGTTCGTCGACATGGCGTTCACCGGCAACCGCTATCAGCGAGCGACGCAACTGCGTGGTTTCTACCTGACCAGCGCTCCCCACCTGACCCACGAAATGGATTCGACCACCGCCGGTATCGGCGCGAGTCTGGGCATGAGCGCCGGCGTGCTGCCGACCCTGCGCAGCGGTCGTTCGCGTTTCATCCACCATTTGCTCAGCCGGGTGATTTTCCCCGAGGCCGATCTGGCCGGTCTGGACAAGCGGGAGCGCAGCCGCATCCATTGGGGCCAGCGTGCGTTGTACGTCGGTGCACTGGGCGCGCTGGTGCTGTTCGGCATGCTCTGGGCCGGTGGTTTCTCGGCCAACTGGGAGCGTCTGGAAAACCTGCGCAATCTGGCGCAGAACTGGACGCAGCAGCGCACGGCACTGTCGCCGCGCGATGACGCCATGGGCACGCTGAAAACCCTCGACACCAGCTACGCCGCGACTCAGGTGTTCCCGAAGAAGGGCGACGCTGCGTACCACGAACGCGTCGGTCTGTATCAGGGCCAGGACGTCAATCCGGTGGTCAAGGAGGCGTACGAGCGCGAGCTTGAAAAGCAACTGCTGCCGCGCGTTGCCACCATGCTCGAAGGCCAGATCCGCGCCAATATGAAGGACCGCGAAAAGCTGATCAACAGCCTGCGCGCGTACCTGATGCTGAACATGAAGGACCGTCGCGACGCGGCATGGCTCAAGGATTGGGTCGCTACCGACTGGTCCCAGCGCTACACCGGCAACACCGCAGTGCAGAACGGTTTGAACGCGCACCTTGAGCGTCTGCTGAAGCTGCCGTTTATCTACCCGCTCAACGAGCAACTGGTGACTCAGGCCCGTCAGGTTCTGCGCAGTGAGTCCCTGGCGGCTGTGGTTTACCGCATGCTACGCGAACAGGCGCGCAACCTGCCGGACTACCGTTTCAGCCAGCACCTCGGCCCGCAGGGTTCGTTGTTCATCGGCACCGAATACGTGATTCCGGGTTTCTACACCCAGACCGGTTATCAGCAGTATTTCTCGGTGCAGGGTTCGGCGCTGGTCACCGACATCCTGCGTGACAACTGGGTACTGGGCGAAGGCGCGGGCATCAGCGACATGGATCTGCGTCGCCTGATGGTCGAGCTGGAGCAACTGTACTTCCGCGACTACGCCAACTACTGGAGCGAGGCCGTTGGCCAGGTGGCGCTGCCGCCGATCAGCGATGCCGGTGAAGGCGCCGAGCAACTGGCGGGCCTGACTTCGGCCAACTCGCCGGTGCTGGCGCTGCTGACCGAAGTTCGCGAAAACACCCGCTTCCCGGCGGCTCCTGAGCCGGTGGATGAAGCCGGTGACGCCGCCGATGCGCTGGCGGGGCAGAAGGGCAAACTGGGCAAGGTCGGCAAACTCGCTTCGGCGTTGACGGACAAGGCTGCGGCCATGAACGTGGCGAAGAACCTGCCGGACACCGCCAAGAAGTCGCTGCAACGTCGCTTCGAGCCGCTGCATAAACTGCTCGACGACAACAACGGCCCGGCCGCTGATCTGACCCCGGCCTTCACCGCACTCAACGACCTGCAACTGCAACTGGCGGGCCTTGCCCGTTCCAGCACGCCGGAGCAGGCCGCATTCGAACTGGCCAAGACCCGCATGAGCGGCCAGCGTGATGCGCTGACCAACCTGCGCAATGCGTCGGGTCGTCTGCCGCGTCCGCTGAGCGTGTGGTTCAACGTGCTGGCCGAAGACTCGTGGCGCCTGGTGCTGAACGATGCCTACCAATACCTGAACGGCCGTTATCAGAGCGAGCTGTACAGCGTGTATGGCAAGACCATCAACCAGCGTTACCCGTTCAGCGCATCGAGCACTAGCGATGTGGCGATCAGCGATTTCCGCGAGTTCTTCCGGGCTCAAGGCACCATCGACCGCTTCTTCGACAGCTACATGCGTCCGTTCGTCAGCGGTGATCCGGGCAACTACCGGATGCGCAGCGTCGACGGTCGCAGCCTGCCGGTGTCCAAGGTCTTCCTCGATCAGATGGCGGCGGCACTGAACATTCGCCAGAGCTTCTTCTCGATCAACCCGGCCGAGCCGACCGTGCAGTTCAAGCTGGAGCCGTACACCCTTGATCCGGCGGTCAGCCGTTCCGAGTTCAAGTTCGGCGACAAGACCATGGAATACCGCCACGGTCCGATCCTGCCGATGAACTTCAAGTGGCCGACCGATGCTGAAGACGGTCGCACCAGCCTGGTCATGGACAAGATGGCCGGCCGCCCGATCGGCATCGAGAAGAACTCCGGCCCGTGGTCGCTGTTCCGTCTGTTCGACCTGATGCAGACCGAGTACCTGACCGGCCGCGACGTGCTGGTGCTGAAAGCCGACGTGGGTGGCCTGCGCGCCAACTACCTGCTGACCAGCCAGCGCACGCCGAACCCGTTCGACATGGGCGTGATGCGCACCTTCCGTATGCCGGTGCAGCTCTGATGCTGGTGGCCAGTCCCTGGCGCAGCGCGGCGCGAACCGACCCGGGCAAGGTGCGGTCGCGCAACGAAGATGCCTTCCTCGACACCCCGCAGCATGGGCTGTGGGTGGTCGCGGACGGCATGGGCGGTCATCAGGGTGGCGACATCGCCAGCCAGCTGATCGTCGCCAGCCTGGCTGAACTGCCGCAGCACGAAGACTTCGACGAACGCCTCAAAGCCATCCGCCAGTGCCTGCACTGGCTGAACCGGCGCCTGGGGCAGGAGTTGACCGTCACTGCCGGGCGTCACGACAGCATCATGGGCAGCACCGTCGTGGCGCTGCTGGTGGAAGGCAATCGCGCGGCCTGCATCTGGGCCGGCGACAGCCGTTGCTACATGTGGCGCGGGCAGCGGTTGTACCAGTTGTCGAAGGACCATTCGCTGCAGCAGCAACTGATCGACGAGCAACAGATGAGCGTCGAGCAGGCTGCGGCGCACCCGGCCGCCCAGGCTTTGACCCGGGCGGTCGGTGCGGCGGAACAACTGACTCTGGATGTGCTGGAACTCGAGGTGTATCCGGGCGATGTGTTCCTGCTGTGCAGCGATGGTTTGTATCAAGGCCTGAGCAGCGATGCCCTCGGCAATGCCCTCAGCCTGGCGGCGCCGCATGTGGCGCTGGAACGTCTGTTCGACGGCGCCCTGCGTGGCGCCGCCCGGGACAATCTGACTGCCGTGGTGATCCGCCAATGACTGAACTCGAATCCTCAGTCGACGACTTGCTGATGAGCGAAGAGCAGGCCAACAACCTGACCTACTTCGCCTTCGCCAAGGAAAACAAGGCAGAGCCTTTGCTGGCGCCAACCAAGGCCAGCATCGGTGCACTGCCGGACGTACTCGCCGGCCGCTATCACCTCGAGCGCCTGCTCGGGGCCGGAGGCATGGGTGCGGTTTACCGGGCCCGGGATCTGCTGCACGAACAGTTCGGCGATCCCGATCCTTACATTGCGCTGAAAATCCTCAGCGAAGAATTTGCCGAGTCGCCGGACGCCAGCGCCTTGCTCTACAGCGAGTTCGCCCTGACCCGACGCCTGCGCCACGACAACGTGCTGCGACCGCACACGTTCGAAGTGGACACCGATTGCCAGCGGGCCTTCATCACCATGGAACTCATGCGTGGCCTGACCCTGGACAAACTGCTCTGCGAGCGGCCGCTGGGCCTGCCGTGGAAAGAACTGCGCGACATCGCGCTGCCGCTGCTCGACGCGCTGGCCTACGCCCACCGTCGCGGCGTGCTGCACGGTGACATGAAACCGAGCAACGTCATGCTCTGCGAAGACGGCGTGCGCCTGTTCGACTTCGGTCTCGGGCAAGCCGAGGAGGGCATCCTGCCCGGCCTGCCGCACCTGAGCCGCGAGCGCTTCAACGCCTGGACCCCGGGCTACGCCGCCCCCGAACTGCTCGAAGGCCAACCGCTGTCGGCCAGCGCGGACGTGTACGGCGTGGCTTGCCTGATCTATGAACTGGCGGGCGGCAAACACCCGTTCCGCCGCTTGCCCTCGACCCAGGCCCGTGACGAACACCTGGATCGTGAACTGCAAGCCCCGGCAAATCTGCCGACACACTGTTGGCCAGCGCTGCGCACCGCGCTGGCCTTTGACGCGGCAGAGCGCAACATCACTGCCGGACAATTGCGTGACGCCTTGGGCGCCACTTCGTCCTGGTTGCAGCGTTTGCGGCTGAGGGCGTAACGGATGACATTCGAACAGGGAGCACACTATGTTCAACCCAGCTAACGAAACGCACTTCAGCCTGACGGTCGAAGACTACGTGGGCGACCTGCAAGTCCTGTCGTTCACCGGCACCGAAGGCATCAGCCAGCCGTTCCGTTTCGACCTGGAACTGGTCAGCGAAAACCCGGATCTGGACCTGGAAAAACTCCTGCACAAACAGGCGTTCCTCGCCCTCGATCCGCAGGGCTCGGGCATTCACGGCCAGATCTACCGCGTGGCCCAGGGCGATGCCGGCAAGCGCCTGACCCGCTACAAAGTCTCGCTGGTGCCGCAACTGCAATACCTGCATCACCGCACCAACCAGCGCATCTACCAGCAGATGTCGGCGCCGAAAATCATCGCGCTGATCCTCGACGAACACGGCATCAAGGGCAACGCCTACAGCTTCCAGCTCAGTCAGCCGTGCCCGGATCGCGACTACTGCGTGCAGTACGACGAAACCGACCTGCACTTCGTCCAGCGCCTGTGCGAAGAAGAAGGCATTCACTACCACTTCCAGCACAGCCAGAAAGGCCACCTGCTGGTGTTCGGCGATGACCAGACCGTGTTCCCGAACCTCGGCCAGCCCACCGCGTATGTGCAGGGCAGCGGCATGGTCGCCGAGGAACCGGTGATCAAAGGCTTCCGGCTGCGCCTGGAAACCCGCACCAGCCGCACCACCCGCCGCGACTACGACTTCGAAAAGCCGCGCCTGCAAATGGAAGCCGCCTACAAACCGGACGGCGAAAGCACTGAACCGGATCTCGAAGACTACGACTACCCCGGCCGCTTCATCGACCGCGCGCGCGGCAAGTTCCTCAGCCAGCGCGCGCTCGAACGTCATCGCGCCGACTACCGTCAGGCCGAAGGTCGTGGCGACCAGACCCGACTGGTCAGCGGCCACTTCATGGAAATGTCCGACCATCCGCGCAGCGAGTGGAACGACCTGTGGCTGCTCACCGAAATCTTCCACGAAGGCAAACAGCCGCAAGTCCTCGAAGAGTCGGTGACCAGCGACACCACCGACAACAAGGACGACTTCCACCAGGGCTACCGCAACCGCTTCCTGGCCACCCCGTGGGACGTGTTCTATCGCCCGGTCCTCGAACACCCGAAACCCCGCGTCCTCGGCAGCCAGACAGCCATGGTCACCGGCCCCAAAGGCGAAGAAATCCACTGCGACCAGTACGGCCGCATCAAGGTGCAATTCCACTGGGACCGCGAAGGCCTGGCCGACGACAAGACCAGCTGCTGGCTGCGCGTCTCCAGCAGTTGGGCCGGCGACCGCTACGGCGCCATCTCCATCCCGCGCATCGGCATGGAAGTCCTCGTCACCTTCCTTGAAGGCGACCCCGACCAGCCACTGGTCACCGGCTGCCTGTACCACAAGGAAAACCCGGTGCCGTACGCCTTGCCAGCGAACAAAACCCGCAGCGTCTTCAAAACCCTCAGCTCCCCGGGCGGCGGTGGCTACAACGAACTGCGCATCGAAGACAAAAAAGGCGCCGAACAAATCTTCATCCACGCCCAGCGTGACTGGGATGAAAACGTCGAGCACGACCAGAAAATCCGCGTCGGCAACGAACGCCACGACACCGTGGTGAAAAACACCTACACCGAGCTGAAGGCCGAAGAACACCGCACCACGATTTCCGACCGCAAGATCGAAGCGCGGATGGACGACCACCTGACCATTGGTGAGAACCAGCATGTGAAGCTCGGGACGGCGCAACTGACCAGTGCCGGGAAAGAGATACACATCAAGGCGGGGGACAAAATTGTCATTGAGGCGGGAACTGAGCTGACGATTCTCGGCGGCGGCAGTTTCATCAAGCTCGATGGCGGTGGGGTGACGGTGGTTGGGCCGGTGGTGAAGATCAACGCCGGCGGCTCGGCTGGCTCGGGGACCGGGATCGGGATCAAACCGCCGGTGCTGCCGGGGGCGGCGGATAAGGATAAGGCGGGGAGTTTGATGGATCAGGCGTTGTTGAATGCGCCGCCTGAGAAGGTTAAGCCGAAGGCTTTTTTTGTGTTTTCTGAGTGATCAATGATTACGCTGAAGGATCTATATTATGAATAATCAGAATCAACTTATCTTTGCGTTAGTTATATCTGCGGTCGCATTTTTTTCGAATAGCGCAACTGCAGGTGGTACTGATATTGAGTCCTGCCCATCGAAGACATTCTCAAGTTTTTTAGCTGCTTATACGGAGAGCCCTGCCGTTCAGCGTGAATTTACTCACAATCCATTGAAGAAAATGATAACGGTAGACGCCGAACCAGAGCCAGAGCAGAAAGTGGTTTTAGTAGAAAGGCAAGATATAAACTTCCCTTTAGTTCCTAATGCAAGTAGAAGAGCATCGGAAGGAATTCAGATTGAGATTCTTGAAGAAGCCAAAAAGACTGCGAAAGTGAAAATTGAAAAGCCGGATACTGACTATCAGGTTTTATATATTTTTAAACTTGAGCGCTGTTGGTTTTTGGAAGAAATTCAAGACTACTCGCTTTGACAAAATTTAAAAGGATGTTTTATGTCTTTCAGTGAAGTAATGCATCGTGTTCTGCCCCCAGTTAATGGCCATCAACCTCATATCACGGGAGTTTATGGCGAACAACGTGCGAACGGCCCTCACGGAGGAACTGATTTTAATTATGAAGGTGGCCAGAACGGCATCAATCTGCAGAATCCTAAAGTTTATGCACCAATCTCCGGTACAGTCACATTTACCGGTGGTAATTACGGTACGATAAAAATAAAAGACGCGGACGGTAACAGTCACGAAATTCTACACACCAGTAGCCATTCGGTAAGCCAAGGGATGACTGTTGCGGCAGGTGACGAAATCGGAACGATGGGAGGAAAAGGACCGAATGGTATAACTCAATATCCTCGCCATGTTCACTATCAAATGAAAAGTCCTAGTGGCAACCTGATAAGTCCTGAGGTTTGGTGGAGCCAACAGAGTGCTGCGACACCCGCGGCTGCTCCTGTCGCTGCCCAAGGGCCTGCGCCTTTGATGAATTTTCAGTACCCATTCCGACAAGCGGATGGGAAACAGTTTTCCGATGCAGAAGAGGTTTACAAAACTTTAGCGAACGAGCGGTCAGGGCATTATCTGCTGGGCAGCAATAAATTTTGGCATGGCGGCATTCATATCAGCGAAATATCTATACCACAATGTGTGTTGAATGAACCGATTCGCTGTGTCGCTGATGGTAAAGTAGTTGCTTATCGGCTAAATGAAGATTATTTGGAATCGACTTTTGGTGACGGCGAAAAAAAGCTCAAGTATTCGAACTCATTTTGCCTTGTGCGCCATGAATATAAATCCGCACCCAATCCTGAGGAAGGGGTGAATAAGGGTAAACAAAACAAACTGAACTTTTACAGTCTATACATGCATTTGCTGCCTTATCAGGGATATCCTCTAACAACCCAAGAGAAGCCGACACCGAAAGTCACAATGAAGGTGGGAGATTTTAAGGCTTACGACGAGGCACCTGTATCAGCACAGACACCTTCACCAGGTAAAGTAGCAAGCGGTACGAAGCTGGAGATCATAGACCAGAAAGATATTGGGAACGTGACGTACGCCAAAGGAAAGATTCTATCTGGCAGTGTAAAGAGCGGGTCTCACAAAGTACGTGGCGTAGGGCGCGAAATCTGGTTTGCTTACATGAAAGACGGTGAACCATACAAGAACTCCAAAGGTAATCGTATCTGGTTAGGAGACGCTATTCCTGAGAGGGCTAGGCCTAATTATTGGCAGGGAAAAGTCAAAGCCCAAGCCACTAGACGCTTGCCGATCTTTCAGCCTCCAGCGGAACCTGTAAACGAAAAAGTCGCGGGTCCTCGTGTTGCTGGAAATTTAGAATTAGCCGTAAAAAGTGTAATTGAATTTGACAGCACTATGGTTGTGAACCTAGTGGTCGGCAATGTGTTGCGCCGTATGGCTCCATGCACTTTGGTATCCGGAGGTGTATGGCAAGCGACTGGAAGCGCGCCCTCATCATTTTGGACAATCGTAGAGAATGATCCGTCTAGCCAGTTCGTCCGTTGGGATCTCACACCGACTAATTTCGACAACGTTATTAAAGTTGGTGCTGGCGTTAAGGCAGGCGACCCCGTTGGCTATTTAGGTTTAGTCGAGAATCTTGTTAGCGAACAAGGTGAAATAAGTGGAAGGCGGCAAGTCCATATTGAGATTTTCACAGATGAAGCTGATGTAAATAAATTTCTTGAAAATTCTGCCGTTTTAAAGATTGGTAGGAAGTACTTGTGGTTGCCATCTAAGACTGTAGTGAAGAATAAAGCCCCTTCTCTAGAAAGTAAGGAGTTAAATAAGGATTGCGTGATAGATCTGAGCAAAGCGTCAGTCATAAAGGAGGGGGGCGAAGAGTATTATGAGGTGAAATTGTTCGATGGAGATCAAGAAATTAACGGATTGGTAAAGAAAGCAGGAACGGAAGTAATTACACAGCATGATTGGGAAAAATTAGGTTTTCATATAGTTGAAGAGACTAATTCTGATGCTGACGGATTTCTTGACTCTGAAAATATGCCAAAATTTTTTAAAGAAATTTTTGCAAAGATAGATAAGAATCATGATGGGGAGGTTGATGCATCTGAGCTTGCTGACGCTTTGAGAGACCCTGCAATCAGAGATCAGTGGGCTAAGCTTGTCGCGCATCATCCGACGGAGTGGAAGTCAAAGTCAGATGCAGTGAAATGGGCCAAGCTAGAGAAGCTTCTAGAGGGATTTCCAAAAACACTTAAGCATGAAAAAGAACGTATTGATAAGTATGTGTTTTGGGATGAACTTGTAAGTATACAAGCTATGGCCTCGGACGTTGTTTGGCACTTCCATCCTATTGAATTCATATCTAATCATCTTCTTAAACCTGCCTTGGCTGGTTGGGCCCATAGTGCGTTCGGTAACTTATTGGCAAAAGTTGAGTCAAGTAATGACTATACCGCCTACAATCGAACTGTGGGTAATGAGGTTCAGCCATACTACAATACAAACTTGACGTCGCTGACCATAGCCGAGGTCCAGGCAAAACAAGAAAATAGTGAAATGTTTGCGACGGGAAGATATCAGATAGTTACTTCGACTTTGGCTGATGCAGTGGATAAGCTGAAGTTGGATACGTCGCAAAAATATGACGAAGCTATGCAAGATAAAATATTCGATCAGTACCTTATAAGGATCAAAAGGAAGGCAATTATTAACTACCTGGAAGGTAGCGGCGATGTTGAGGATGCAATCTATGCTTGGGCCAAAGAGTTTGCATCAGCAGGTGTGCGTCGAGGTAAAAGAATAAATCCTACGTATCTTAAAGATTCTGCTGGTCACGCAATTCTTGATCCGGTAACTCATAAAAGGCAAATGATTGAACGAGTTGCGGAGGTCGAGGGGGTGTCTTATTATCAAGGTGATGGCCTGAATGTCGCTCATATTAAGCCTGATGAAATGGTTCGAGTTTTAGAGGAGTCAAAAAAGAATGCTAACTAAGATGTTGCCTAGGGTGCTCATGTTGTTGTGCGCAGTCAGCTTTTCGGCGCTGGCTGAACCGCCTTTGTTTTCACAATATATGATCAAGGATGTGTATGGAGGAAGCGTTCATTCATTAGTTAATAAGGATACAGGTAGTCAATGGGATGGAATTAGGAAGGATGCAATAAAAGGATCTGTAAATTTTGCTGGTCATTACATTGTATATACTGGCGGATGTGGAGGCTCGTCAATCTGTGGGGAGGTTATAGATGCGAAAACTGGTGAAGTTATCAAGACCCTTCCAAATGCTTATAAGGGGGAAGATGAGGAAACAGGTAAGCCTTTTGATATTGAGTATCATGTAGATAGTAGTTTGATCGTTATAATGGGTGTCACTGAAAATAAAGAATTGGGGGTTGATGGTAATAAGGTCTCGCATAAGTATCGTACACGGTATTACGATTTTGATGGAAAGGAGTTTCATTTGATTATGAGCGAGGATGAGTAAGTTGTTTGTGTCAGCGGTTATATTGGTGTTGAAGCTTTAAAAAGCTAACGGGATAGATTGTTTGTTGTGCTTAATTAAAATGGACAAATTTATTTGTTGCGCTCAGTAAGTTAAAGTGGCGGATTTGTTTGTTCTATATGATCAGATGAAATGAATGTTTCCAGCATCTTCCAGAAAAGGTGACAGATTTATTTGTGGTGTTGCGCTCAGTGGCTTTGATTTTGGTGCGGCGTTTAAATAGGTCTGTTTCGTATGTTTAGATTAAAACAGGTCTAGTTTGCTGTTGTATTTTTTGCGGACATCAAGGGATTATGAATTTTAGATTTAGTCTTGTTTTGGCTTTTTCTTTGCTGCCTTCGGTTGTGAAAGCAGAAGGAACTATGATTGCGACCGTGCTTCAGGCGGATTTTTCCAAAGATCCAGAAATACGACTGCTCGTGAGGGTTGTAGACATAGGATTTGGGCCAGATGCTCCGTCCATGGCCCTTCGTAAAGAGTGTCTGGCGCGGGTGAAGTCGACCGACCGTCCCGGCCCGGACCCATGTTTTTCGATTGAAATCACCGAGAGCAAAAAGCAACGGTCCATCGTTCGTCAAACGCTGCTGAATGATCCTCAGCGCTCAACCGACCCGATCTATCTGGAAATTGTCTACCAATCTGAAGTCAGTGCGAGCGATCCGACCAATCATTATGGGCGCTCTGCCCGGCTGAAAATTGAAGAGAACGGTTTCTACAATTGGAACAACGAAACCAAGCAGGCGTTGGCGGACGTTGTGTGGCCAACTACGTCGAGTGGGGCGCTTGATCTGGTTGTGACGGATACGGATGCACTGCTCAACCTCGTTTACCGGGAGCGCATGGAACGGTTGGACGAAAATGCACGGAAAGGCCTGAGAGAAACCCAAAGGGCCTGGATGAAATTTCGCGATGCGGAGTGTCTGCCTGAGCCTAAATCGTCTAAATCGGTTTTCGGGGAGTGGTCAAATTCCTGCTTGATCCGCGCGACGATAGAGAGAGCCCGTCAATTGGCTATGGCTCCGGACAATCGCAAACAGTGAACTAAAGCATTTGATCAGCAGGGTTATGGAGTGGGTGAGTCTTGAAAGGATTGTCGCTGTTTTCAGTTTTGTGTTTTTCATGTTGTGCATTTGCAGGCAATGCACGAGGTCCGGTCGTCGATATATATAAAGCCGATGTTGCTCAAGTTTCCGGAAAGCTGATCCGTTATTACCAAACGTTCGATAGCCCCTGCGTCAATATTCAGATTCTCAAGCCTGGGGGACAAGGAGCAGCGAGCGACTCGATGGATTTCTGCGACATTGAAGGGAAGAACTTTAACAACGGCTTCACCGATGTCTCATTGGATAGGGCCACGTTTTCCGATACCGAATTGCAGTTGACCTTCAAGCTGATGTCGTTGGTTGGAGTGAATGAAACTACCGAATTATGCAAATTCCGCGTTGATGGTGAGCGTCTCGCAGAACCTGAATGTACGGCGCAGTAAGGGTCGTGCATTGCATATCGGTCAGCCATGCCATCGGAGATTTAGAGTGAAAGTCGTTCCCCTGTTGTTCCTGGCGTTGACGTGGGCGTTGTCCGCAAGCGCAGCGCCAGTCGGTATCAGTACAAGCCATACAATGCCCACCGCGATGGTCGCTGCACTCACGAAGGAAGACCAAATGCCTGCCGAGAGTTTTCGCGCCATTGCAGATGGCGTGGTGAACTGGAGCGGTGGAACGATGGCTGCCGTGGTGATTGAAGATCCGAATGGCATTTGCGCGATTTACAGGTATCAAGACGGCCAGTTGGATCTGCCTTTTGACGGCGTGCCCTGTAAGTTTCTGGGGCCACCCACGCTGATGTCGGATAGAAAAACTGCTTTGCCCGATGTCGTGTTCGCCGTCGAGTTGTTTGTCCCCAACCGGGGCGGGATGGCCAATCACAAGGTCGCGTTTTATTACGATGCCGAGAAGAACGCTTATTGCGAGAGTCAGTCGCTTGCGAGTTGGTATCTGTCGGGAAATCGGGCGCTGGCTCCTGATCTTCAGGATGGACAGTGTGTAGCGGGATCGGAATAGGCCCGGCCCCAAAAAACGTAAAGCTTTGCTCAACACCTATTGGGAAATGAACATTGCCAAGCAATGCGCCACCCGGTTCGCCAAACGCAAAGCCTGAATGACTCAAGGAAGAACACAGTGAAACGTTTTGTTTTTACCCTGCTGGCAATGCTGCTGCCTGTTACAGCGGTGTACGCGCAGGATGACTGCAGCCATGTCACCTCAAGCCTGGAAATGGTGCCCTGCTCGGAGGCGGCGAAGAAGGCTGCCGATACGCAGTTGAACCTCAGCTACAAGCAATTGATGGCGCGGCTTGAGTCTGATTATCGAGCGGATCCGGCATTGGGCGCGGAGTACGCTGCGAAGGTTAAAGAGTCGCAACGTGCATGGCTGAAATTGCGCGATGCGAACTGCCCTTTGGAGGCATTCGAGATCGAGACGGGGATGCCGGCGCATGTGTTCGCGGTTAACTCGTGCATCACCAGAATGAGTCGTGAGCGCTCGGTTTATCTGGACAAGATCGTCCCTGCCCTTGCATTCGACAAGAGCACTTCGACAGCGCCTGCCAACGGCGCTTGTCCTTCGGAGGAATTCCCTGCTTTCCTGACAGCGTTTTCCGCCAGCAGTGAATCACAGCGCCGTCTCACTGCGATGACCGTCAAGTCGCTTGTGTTGAAGCCGGTTGCCGGCAAGGACCGTAGTACCTTTGAGCCTTCGACCTCGGGCGTCAGCGGAGCTTCCTTCACCTACCCGCTGATGGCTGCCATCACACCTGGCAAGACACCTGGAGTCGAGATTGAAGAGGTCGATGACAGTCACGTCAACGTGGTCGATAAGCGGGCGGGCAACAGCAATGTAAAAATCTTCAATTTCTCTCGTCAGGCGTGCTGGGTGCTGGAGGGGATTGAGGATTGGTCGGTCAGCGAGCAGTATCTGGTGGCAACAAATAACCCAGGAATGAACCGTGCCGAGCAATTCTGTTATCAACGTGCTGAAGCGTTAGGTGGGTTAGGGTTTCTTGAGCAGTACCGACTGACGGTGGAGTTGATCGAAGCGTCCTTGGAAAATTACTTGTGTGCCGCAGAGTCGGGGGATGCACAGGCGAGCCTCTCGGCGGCAAGCCTTAGCCTTTCGCAAATGGCGTCTCAGTTGGAAACCCCAAGGGTTGAAGCACTGTTCAAAGCGGCTTCGAAAATACCGAGTGGCGCGTTGGCCTATGCCACGTTTTTTTGCTTAGGAAATTCCACAGACTATGGCGGCCCTTGCCTTCATCCCGCGCAAGCGGAAGAGCAGATCATTCGGGCGGTAAAGATGGATTCGACCGAAGCGATGAATTATCTGGCTTCTACATTCGAGGGTGGAAGACTGGGCACAAAAGATATGTCCCGTGCATTGGCTTGCTACCAAATGGCTGCTGACAAAGGTGACCCCCGGGCGAAGGAGCACTTGAAGCTTTTGAGCTCGCAAGGCACACAGCCGATCAAAGCCAGTCACTGCATTTGAAGTTCGTGGGGCATGTTTGGTGCGCTTTCGCACGCGCTGATCTTGAACCAGTCGCACTAAAACGCTTACCGCTTGTGCATCTGACAACCCCCATTTTCCTTTAAACTCCCCGCCCTCAAGGAACGCGCTCAGGACACGGAATGCCAGCCCCCTCTTTCTCTCTTCGCTCCGCGATGGTGCTTTGGCTGTATGCCGCCGCGATCGTGCATTTGCTCGCCGGTCTCACGCTGACCTGGGCCGGTCATTCCGGATTACTCGACGGCTATCTTCACACCCTCGAACTCGCATTCTGGGGCGCCGATGCGGTCCCCGCCGCCGGTCACGAGCAGCAGGTGTGGTGGCTCGCACTGTTCGGCGCGACGCTGCAAAGTTATTCGCTGTACATGCTCGCGTTGGTGCACCTCGGCAACCGTCTTAAAGCTCCCGCAATTTGGGGGTGGTTGTTGGCTGGCGTCCTGTTATGGGCGCCGCAGGACATGTGGCTTTCAGCGCAAAAACAGGTCTGCTCGCATCTGTGGCTCGACGGTTTCGCGCTGCTGGTGCTGTTGCCGCCGCTGATCTGGTTGTTGCGCCATGATCGTCGATCATCCCCGCCAGAAAGGACCGTAAGCAAGTCCAACCCCTTTGTCGGCGGCGCCTACAAGCGTGTGCTGATCACCGGGGGTACCGGGTTTATCGGTGAAGCCGTGGTCAATCAGTTACTCGACGCCGGCTACACGGTCAGTGTGTTGGCGCGTGATCCGTTGAAAGCGGCGAACTTGTTCGACGGTCGCGTTCGCTGTGTGCGGTCGTTGAGCGAACTCGGCCGCGACGAACCCTTCGACGTGGTGATCAACCTCGCCGGCGCACCGGTCGCCGGCCCGCGCTGGAGCCCCGAGCGTCAGGCGCAACTGCTCGCCAGTCGGGTCGATACCACCGAAGCCTTGATGACCTGGCTGAAGCACACAAGCCATAAACCGGCGCTGTGGATTCAGGCCTCGGCCATCGGTTTCTACGGCGTACGCGATGCCAGCGAAAACCTCGATGAGCAGGCCAGCAAGGGTGACGGTTTCATGGCCGAGCTCTGTGCGCGTTGGGAAGCGGCGGCGCAACCGGCGACCGAGTTTGGCGTGCGTCAGGTCGTGCTGCGCCTCGGCGTGGTGTTTGGGCCGGGCGGTGCGCTGCTGCCGTTGCTGATCCCGTTCCGTCTGGGTTTCGGCGGTCGCATGGGCGACGGTCAGCAGATCATGAGCTGGGTGCATCGCGACGATGTGATTCAGGTGATCGCTCGATCTTTCCACGATGAAAATTTGCGCGGCACCTACAACATGGTCGCGCCTGAAACCGTCAGTCAGGCAACGTTCGCCGAGAACGTCGGCAAAGTCCTCAAGCGCCCGGTGTGGTTCCACATTCCAGCCGCACCAGTGCGTGCGTTGGCCGGGGAAATGGCTCAGCTGTTCTTCGACGGTCAGCGTGTGGTGCCGCGGCGTTTGAGCGAGGCGGGCTACACGTTCCGCTATCCGACCCTCGACGCCGCGCTGCGCGATCTGGCCTGAGGATCGCCCATGAGCAAGCCCCTGATGTACCTGCTGGCCGGTAACGGCAGCGCCGCCGATTGGTGGGATGACGCGCTGCCGCATTTTCAGCGTTACGACGTGGTACCGCTGGAGCTGCCGGGCTTCGGCGCCAACCCGCAGCCTCCCTGTGAGGATCTGGCGGCTTACGCGCAGACCTTGTTGGCGATGACGAAAAAGGGCAGCGCGATCATTGCCGTCGGAGTCAACGCGTTGCTGGTGCTGCATGCACTGCAACGTCGGCCCGGGCACTTTTCTCGCAGTGTTTTGCTGGCGCCGGTGGGCGCCTTTTTGTGGCAGCGCCGATTGCCGGCGCTGATGTCACCGCTGCCGATCCGCAAGTCCATTCACTGGCTGCTGTCGAACAAACCCACGCTGTTCGCGCGCAAGTTCTCCAACCAGACCTGGACGCCCGCGCAGTACCAGCGCATGGGCGCCGGTTATGCGCGCTGCCGTGCGTTTGTGCCGCACTGGGATCTGATCCGTGCCGACACCGCGCTGCCATTGCTGGAGTGGATCACCGACCCGGTCGAGCTGGTCTGGGGCGATCAGGACAAAGTACTGGGCATCGAACAAGCGGCGGCATGGTCGGCGATTCTTGCGCGCGCGGATCTGAGCATCAGCCTCAAACCCGGTTGGGGCCATTACCCATGGATCGACGCGCCCGTGCAGTTTGCGCAGTGGCTGGAGTCGGGCGAGCGCGGCTTCGTCGCGCACACCAAGGGCGGGCGTTTGCGTCTGGCGGAACTGGCCCGGCAACCGGTGCCGGCGGCGCTGACCCTCAACGATTGCAACGATCTGCGACTACCGGCCTTTCTCGCCCGCCAACCACAGGCGATCTGGGCGGTGCGTTCCTCCAGTTACGGCGAAGATCAGGCCGACTCGGCGAATGCCGGTTTGAGCACGACCTATCTGCGCGAGCCGGCCGCCAACTTGCCGGCGCGCATTGCCGCGCTGACTGCCGAAGGTGTCGAGGAAGTGGTGGTGCAGCGCTTCATCACGCCGCAGGTGTCGGGCATCGCGTTTGTGCGTCATCTGTCGGTGGAGCTTGAGTGGGTTGAAGGTCATCTTGAGTCCCTTGCCGACGGCAAGATCAGCCCGGAACGGGCGACGCTTTCGCGGCTCGGCGAAGCCTGGTGCAGCGGCACGTTCACGGCCACCCATGGGTTGGCCGAAGACGTGCTGTGGCGCTTTCTCCAGGATGTCTTGCGCGTGTTTCACTATGTGCCGGGCGATGTCGAATGGGCCTGGGACGGTACGCAACTGTGGCTGCTGCAATACCGGCCGATCAGCGACTACGGCTGGCGCCGCCACCTGACGGCCGCCAACATCGCCGAGATCCTGCCGCCGCAGCCCAGTGTGCTGGTGGAGTACGCCCAGCGCCGGGCCGCCGCGAGCATCCCGGCGATCATGGCCCGTTGGGATGCGCGGGTTTTGCAGGACAACGAACCGTTCACGGCTGTATTTGGCGGCGCGTCCTACATCAACAACGACCTGTTTCTCGCACGGTTGGCCGACTGGGGTATCAGCGCCAACAACTATGCCGGTGAAGTCGGCGGCGCGACTCCGCATCTGCCGTGGCGACCGCTGCGGATGTTGCGTTCTCTGCCGTTGTTCCTGCGTATGCAGCGTATCGCTCGGGGGCATTTGCTGAGCCTTGAACACGGCTTGCAGCGCTTCGACCAAGAACTGACCGACCTCGTCGCCCAGGGTGCTGACGGTCAGCAACTGGCCGACTGGTTCACCCGGTTCTATGTGTTCGTGGTGCAGGGCAATCTGTGCATCGCCACGGCGCTGGCCAGCAGCGGCGGGGACTGGCTGGGCCGACCGCCCACCGCTTACGACAACCTGGAAAACAGCCCTCATCGGCTGCCGTGGGAGACCGATCCCGCCACACCTCGACCTGCGTCGAACGCGCTGCCATTGCAGGCCTTCCCGCAATGGTCAGGGCTGATTCGCCTCGCGCATTCAACCGGCCTGCCGGGCCTGCGTGGTTACTACCTGCAAGTGCGCGAGTGGTATCGGGACAACCTGATGCGCATCTTCTTCCGCCTGCATCACGCCATGCCTCTGGCGGATCGCGAACACTGGTTTGCGCCGCACCCGGACATCCGCACGCGCGACGGTAGCTTCTGGCAGGATGGCCGCGAAGGTGCGGAACAGGCCACCGGATTCATGATTTACCCGGGGCAGGTGAGGGGCATTCTCGGCGAAGACATCTTGCTGGAAGACACCCTCGATCCCGGGCGTCACGCGCACTATCAGGCAGCGCGGGCGGTGATTGCGCGGATGGGTGGGCGGTTGTCGCATGGTTCGACGTTGTTGCGGGAACTGCGCAAGCCTTCGGCGGTGATGCCGCAGGTGGATCTGGCGTGGATCGGGTGCGAAGTGTTGTATCGGGATGGGGAATTGGAATTGATGAATTCGAAGGATGTGAAGTGAAAAGACTTCTGGTGCTATGTATGAGCTGGCTGCCGATGGCGGGAATGGCGGCAGATGTCTGCAATCAGGAAACTGACTCCAAATATTTTTTATCGCAATGGCCGGAGAGCGGCGCAGATCCGGAAGACATACTTTCCAGTCTCGATGGAAAAGAATTCTCTATCGATCCAGGCCACGTGGTCTTCCGTGGCGACCTAAATGGCGATGGTATTGAAGACTTCATCTTCAATTCCCGCGTAGGCATTGGTTCTTCAATGGACAGCACATTCGCCTTCCTGATCCAGTGCCGTGGTTACTTGAAGTATTCGGGTGGCGATTACTTCGCCGGAGTCAAAGTTCTGGACGGTCCGCCCAAAGGTGGCGGTGAATTCAAGGACATCGAGATCTACTCCTACATCAGGGACAAGCGAGGGCGGATTCGCTACAAGGGCGAAGAGGGCATGACCCGACCACATCTGTGGCAATTCAACCCGCAGACACAGCGTTATGAAGGTCAGTCCGAATAGATTTCAGTTCCGGAGTTACAGCATGAAAGGATGCTCAGTTCTACTCGGCAGTCTCTTGGCCATTGCCACGTCCGTGGCTTACGCCGCTGACCCGGACTTCAAGGATTACACCGTCACCCCAGTGTTCACTGGTATCAATCACGAACCGGTGCCGCAAGAACACAGCAACTCGATGATGGATAAGGCTCGTGCGCAGGCACTTAAAGGCAAGGTCAACTTTGCCGGCCACTACATCCTGTACCGAGTCGGTTGTGGTGGCAGTGCCATTTGCGGCGAAGTGCTGGATGCGCGTACGGGGGAGGTTGTCGGCGGACTGCCGAATGCATACGACGGCAATACCTTCAGCCTGTCGAACAAGCCCGATAGTCGTCTGCTCATTGTTTCCGGCATTGCGGCCGATACCGAAGAGGACGCGCAGGGTAATGAGCTGGAAAGCCGCTACAGGACCCGCTACTTCGAGTTTGTGAACAACGAGTTCCGGCTGCTGACGTTCAAGGATTTGTGATCGCCGCTGTTTGATTAAGGATGATTGGATGAACCGCTTTTCCATTCGGCCCATGCTGAGTGCACTTCTACTGTTGCCCCTCACCTACGCCATTCCGGCAACTGCCGAAGCCGGGAGTTGCTACGGCTATCTCACCGAAATGGTCAGGAGCAGCAACTTCCCGTTTCGCTATGTCGGCAAGGACAAGGTCAACCTGCTGATTGATGAAGACGACGGTGAAATGGTGCGAGCCCAGTTGCTCTTTGATACGGACGGCACCGGCACTATCGGCTGGATCAAATACACCCCGGCCACTCGGGTGCTGCTCAATACCTCGGCTGAACTGGAAGAGCCGGTGGAACTGTCATTCGATGCCAAATTCGCCGATGGCTACGCAAAGTGCCTGGCTGGACAACAGGCCGGTTAACGGCAAAAGGGAATTTTCCATGAATCAGTATCTTCTCGCGGGCAGCCTTTCGCTGTTGCTCTCGCTTCCAGCTTTCGCCGCTCCCAAGGACGCCTACACCCAGCGCGATGTCATGCAATGTGGGGGTGTTGAAGTGGTGATGGTTTCGACCTGCCGATCGGTGACGGTGGATGACGCAGAAACCCACCTCATCCCGGTCTGCTCCGACCAGACGATCAACATTGGCGGCAAAGTGTTGCGCCGCAACATCGACAAGGTTTTACAGCTCACGTCTGACGGTAAGAAGACGAAGATGCTGAGTAACGTGGTTGTGGCGATGGATTGCGTGAAAGGAACCAAGGGTAGTCTTGTTTCGATAGGTGGCTACGGCGGTTGCGGTGCCTGTCCTGAATGGCGTGGGTATTACTCGACGGCGGGGCGATTGGAGCAATACAGCTTCGATAATACCCAGCGCTCATTTGGTTCGAAGGGTTCCTGGGAAGAACTGATCAAGGCTTACGGCGTGACGAAGAGGCAGCTGCAGTCGGAAAGCCCGTCGGTTAAAAGGATCGACTATGGACAGCCTTAAGTGGGTATTGATGATCGGCAGTCTGTGCAGCGCTATGAGCGCCTTTGCCGAGGACCCGCCGATAGTAGGCGTCGACGGGAACACAGTGTCATTTCGGGCTACAGAATGGACGATGCCCGGTGTGGATTCGGCGACCGCATGGTTCACCGCCAATGGCAAAACCTTCCCGCTCTTCGGCGTCGACATTGGCGCTGATGGGCACTCCAATATGCTCAGTCCTGACAAGAAAACCTTGCTGCTCGACCCGGTGATCTTCGGCATGTTGTCGGACGAAAACGGTGAAGAGAAGCTAGTGTCGCAACAGCATTGCACGGTGATCTCAATGGAGACCGGTTGTGTGCTGGCTGATCGTTCGGCCACTTTTTGTGTTGGCCAGTGGAAGGGCAATCAATGGGTAACCGGCGACGGCGATGTGCTCACTCCCGCCCTGGAGACGAGGTCTCCAAAGGACTTGCTGAAACACGCCTCAAGTAACGAACTGGCGCAGTCTCGCGCACAGTTCATCGAATGGGGTCTGGTCTTTTTAAGTCCAGAGTCCTACATGGCGTGTCATCCCCCGGCGCAAAATGTTCAGGCCTATAACGACCTGGGCTTTTACCTGGCCGAGGGCGGTAAGGATGAGCTTGCACTGAAGTTTTATCGAGCCGTTGAGGCCGTCGGTAAACGCACAGTGCTGATGTTGAACATCGCCGATTCACTCTGGCGCCTTGATCGCAAAGACGAAGCGCAGCGCTATTACAGCCAGTACCGCGACGCGATGAGTGCGGACGGCAAGGCGCAGAAAATACCTCAACGTGTCATTGAGCGAATTGCATATCAGGAAATGAGAAATTGAACAGGATTGTTCGCTTTATCGTATTGAGCCTTGGGTTGATACCCACTCCATACGCACTTGCTGCACCCCAAGTCCTCAAGGAAATCCCGGCAAGCCTGTTGGGGGATGGATCACGGCAAAACGTGTTCGTTCTGGCGGGAGACGCGGACGAGGCATCCAACCGGTTGATGATCGCGCCGGTGCAAGCGCGCAATGAGGACATATTGCTCGATACGTCCAAGGCGTTGCCTCTGACGAAGAGTCAGTATTCGTCTGTGCTTCTGGATAGTTTCAGCGTTCGGGTTTTCAAAGGTCGGCCCGGTGCCATGACGGTTGTGAGTCCACTGGAGGAAGAGGCCCTGGTCAAGCAGCGCTTCGTTGACGCGGGTGACTACATTACGCTGGTGACGATCGAGGAAGATAATCCGGTTTATAACTTCAATCTTTTGTTCACCTTCAATAACGGCTCAAAGCAGTTTGAGCTGAAGAAAGTGCTGCAAGTGGCAAATAACGACTCCTGCGATCGCTCGCTTGTGAGCGTAGCGGAGTTTCCGATTGAAACGCTTGGCCCAACCACTCTGGCTTCATTCAACGGCCTCGACGCGCTTAAAAAGTTGCGGGCTGCAAACACTGGCGGCTCTCAGGGCGGTTATAAAAAGCTGATGACGGTCAGTTCTGCTGATCTGCTGGATATGGCGCTGGCAGCCTACCGAAAGGGTGATGACCTCTCCTTCAAGGATACGATGAGCTACGCGTTGATGGACGGTGGCTCGCATGACACGTGCCCGCCCGACAGCTACATCGTCGAAAAGTACTACTACCCGCAGCATCCCGGCTGGTCCAACGACTTCGGTTTTCTACTCGGCGAAGCAGGGTATTACGCCGAGTCGATTGAGTTGCTGAATGCAGTGATTGCCAACAACCCGGGCCGGACAGTTGCTTATCTGAATCTCGCTGATAGCTATTGGGGTGCGAACGATAAAGAGCGGGCATCGGCGGCGTACAAGCAATACGCGTCGCGTATGTCGGACGCGGGAAAGGCTTCGAAGATTCCTGTGCGTGTAGCTGAGCGCAGCGCCGGAGTATCCGGATCATGATTAAACTCAAGGCGTTCTTTGGGCTGGTCGCGGGTGTTTCTTTGGCTGCTTTGCTGGTTCCTGCGCATGCAGAGGAAACCTGCAATCCCGACAGCTTTTCCAATCCCGATATGATTATTTGCGGTCAGCAGACTTTCGAGAAAGTCGATGCGTTGTTGAATGAGCAATACAAGAAAGCGCTGGTCAGTTTGGCGCCCGCCGACAAGAAGCAACTGACCGATGTGCAAAAGAAGTGGGTGCGCTTCAAAGAGGCGTATTGCGAGGAGATCTATCAGTCGGCCTTGCCCGGTGCAGAGGCGCCCATCGAAAGGCTTGGATGCCTGGTGCAAACAACCAATGCCCGGTTGGGGGAATTGGTTGCTCTGCAGACTGGGTTACCCCTAGACGGTTTTTATAAAGCTGCATCGGCCATGGCGGGGCAGGATCGAGAAAAAGGTCTGACGGCTTCCATGGAGCGATTAGGGGGTGACAACTTCGACGATCCGTTGTGGCGGCAGTACGTCGATGGGCACTGCGAAATGAGTGAGCGTGTGTTCCGGGAGGACATCGCTAACTGCGCAGTGCGAATGCGTTTTCAGTTACCTCTGAATCGTTGAAGGAATGATCAGATTGAAGTCAATGCGAGTTTTATCTGCTGCACTGTTTGTTCTCTTTCCTATGGCGGCGCACAGTGAGGTCTCGACGGAAATTTATTGCTTCCGTTCGCAAGAGAGCGCCAAAAGCATCAATTTCGAACTCAGAACTTATTACGACTCTTTCTCCAAATGGAGCGGAGCGGCTGTCAGGTACAGCAAGTCGAAGAAGGCCATTTCTCTGGTGTATCGGAATACCGAGCAAGAAATTCTGGCAGAGGATCGTCCGTATCAGTTCACGACGACTTGGGTTGAGGTTTCGGAGGGCGCGCTGACGGGGGAGTATGAAATGGTGAGTCAGGGTGCCCGGGTCTATGGAATGACTTATACGAACTACAAAACCGGGAAGAAGTACTCCTTCGAACACGATTTCAGTATGGATTTCTCACCGGAGACGGGCTGTCAGTGGTGAGGAATTGGAAAGTTGGAAAAGGGGACTCAACGTCCCCTTTTTTCTGCCTGCGATTCAGCTACGGCTTGGCCTGATACTCCCGAAACTCAATGTGATCGAGCGTGCCTTCCACCATCAACCGCACGCCGTCCGCCATTCTGCTCAGGCCGAGTGCCATCGAGCGGCGGGGGCCGTCGAGGTCGTCGGCCAGGTTGGCGGCGATGGCGCTGATGGACAGGAGGTCTTCGGAGGCGTTGGCCATGAGGGCGTCGGCGTTGGGGCAGAGGGCGAACAGGCCGCCCAGGCGCTTGGGGCGTGAGGCTCTGGGTTTGAAGTGGTGGTCGAGGGCGCGTTCGGCGGCTTCGTGGAGTTTTTTCGAGTCCGGGAATTCGTAGGGGGAAACTTCTTCGTCAGTGAGGGTTGGATCGATCATCGGTGTAAATCCTTTTGGAGTTGGAAAGATTTGCCCCGGTTTTCGGACTTGCACATCCGGTCACCGATTTTGCGGTGACACACAGAGGCTATCGACGATGGTCCAGCCTGCCTAGTTCATGGACAGCACCGCAGTTTGAAGGATATTTCCCAAGGAATTGCGGGGTAGAGGAACAAGAAACCGCTGCTGTCGGCAGCTCCTACAGGAATGTGTTTCCTCAGGTGTAGGACGGGAGGATGGTGTGACGCGGAGCGTCACGGGATGCATTCCCACGCGGAGCGTAGGAACGATCAAGTCCTGAGAGTGAAGTCGTGACTTGGCAGTCATCTTTCAAGAAAAGCCATGCATCGTCTTCTATCCGTGCAAGATAGTGGCGAATCCGTCCGAATCCCTTACACTCCCCCGGCCGTTCATTTTCCTTTTGAGGCTGTGCGCATGAAATTTCGTTTTCTTCTGTGGATGCTGGGTCTGTTGATGGGTAAGGCCAGTCGGACAAATCCTGCGTTCCAGCAGCAGTTGGGTGACAAGGATCTGGTGTTTCAGCTACAGACTCTGGACGGGAAAGTGGCGCGGCATTTCGTGGTGAAGGACCAGCGCATTACCAGCAAGTCCGGGGTGGTGGCGGAGCCGGCGTTTGCGATTGCCTTTAAAGACGCGGCGTTCGGGTTTGCCACGATGCAGGCGAAGAACAAGCAGCTGGCGTTCATGCAGGGGATTCAGGACAAGTCGATCCAGCTCAAGGGCAACCCGGCACTGGTGATGTGGTTTCAGGGGTTGATGAAGTATTTGAAGCCGAGGAAGGCCAAGCCGAAGGCATAGGTCTTTCAGGCAGGTTGTCGGGACAGGGCTGCCTCTTCAGCTTTCGGGCTCGGGAGGCTCGGCGTCCAGGGGCTGGGCCCGGTATGTCTTGTAGATCTGCTGGACTTTCGGGTTGTCCAGGTTCTCGTAAGTGATGTCTTCCTTGTCCAGGCCATCCAGGCCTCGGATGCCACTGATGGTCTCTGGCCATTCGTCACGACTGGATATATCGACTACGAACGGGTTGAGGTAGTTATCGAGATGCCTTTCGCGAGGTTCTCGGATCTCGTCGCTGAGTGCCCGCAAGTAGTCGTCTTTGTTTGTTCTTGACCAGTCGATGGCGAACCCGGCTCGATAACAGAGTTCCATGAAGACCAATAGAATCGCGCGTCCATTGCCGTCCAGGAAGGGGTGTGCGAAAGCCAGCTGGCCCATCACTCCACCGGGATGGTCTCTGAAGCGTTTTTTGTCTGCTGCTAGCTTGAGTGCATAGTCGACAGACATCTTGATGGAGTCCGGGCGCTCGAAGACGGTGCTGCGAGGGTCGTCGAGAGAGCCCTTGAAGACTGCCAGATGGGGAACAAGCTCGTTCCGGTCTTTTCCTGCCCAGTGATAGAAGCCGGAGAACAGGATTTCGTGAACCTTGAGTACAGTCTGGTAATCGATTGGCTTTTTCTTGGCCAGATAGGCAAGCGCCTCTTCGATACTCAATTCGAACGAAAGATGCTCTGACTCTTTTACTTCAACGGGATCTTTCAGTTGCAGCGAGTTTTGAAGATATCCAGCCGTTTCGAAGTCGCCGAACGGATCGAAAGTCATGCGCTACGTTTCTGTGCGCGCCTTTCCTGAAGATAGCGCCCTTGGAGCGCAAGGATTTCAGATTTGCTCAGAACGCCTTTTCTCTTGAGGTTGACGAGCAACTGTTCGATGCCATCCAGCTCGACGACATCGCCAGCCAAACGGGTAATGCCCACGGCCATACGGCTTATGCCGTCACGTCTGGCCGTAACCTTGTTGTCTTTGGCTAGCTTGCGAACTTCGCTTGCAACGCTGACAGCATCTGTTTGGGTCATCGGAAATTCCTCTGATTGCCGTCAAATCATAGCAGGGCGCTAGTTTGCTGTCGTTGCTGGCAAAGTGACCGAAATCTGAGTAACCAGGGCCCTATTTGCAATCAAAAAAGGCCCTGGTTGGCGTTTCGAAATTTGCTTTAAGCCTGGCTGAACTGCGAAGCCAGTTCCCGCAGCAGCACTTCCGCCTCAAGCACTTTGCTGACCACATCATTGGCCTTGTCACGAGTCAGGCCAACGCGCTCCAGCAGCGCATCCGGAATGTCTTCGTCCGGCCCGGAGCCGATCCCGCGACTGCGCAGCAGGCGCACGGCCAGGCAGACGAGGT
The DNA here is from genome assembly GCF_023242425.1 of Pseudomonas sp. MWU12-2029. Lineage (NCBI taxonomy): Bacteria > Pseudomonadati > Pseudomonadota > Gammaproteobacteria > Pseudomonadales > Pseudomonadaceae > Pseudomonas > Pseudomonas sp. MWU12-2029. The sequence continues at coordinate 309,676 of NZ_JALJDY010000008.1, forward strand.
TCGGGTATTCGGCGTAGGCGCCGTCGTAGTTCGGGTCGTGCTGGAAGCGCAGGGCGGTGGCCAGTTCGTCCGGCATGTCCCAGTAGCGCATCAGCCAGGAGCCGATCTGTTCGCGGCTGATGCCCAGCAGGTGTTGCTCGACGTAGCTGTGGCACAGGTGCGGGTTGACCTCCAGGTGGCGGCAGATCAGCGAGAAGTGCGGCGGGAACACGTGGGCCAGCAGCAGGTAGCCGAAGTTGTGCAGCAGGCCGGCGAGGTAGGTCAGGCCGGCTTCCGGGCGCTGGGCGCGCGGCATGGCGCGGGTCAGGCCTTCGATGACGGCGGCGGTGTAGATCGACTGCTGCCAGTACGGCGTGGTGTGTTGCGGGTGGTCCTTGGGCAGGCTCAGGGTCTTGCCGAGGGCCAGGCCCAGCGCCAGGTTGATCACCAGATCAAAGCCCAGCACGCGGACGATCGCGTCTTCCACCGAACGGATCTTGCCCGGCGAGGCGTAGTACGGCGACGCCGCCCAACTCACCACTTGCGCAGCCAGCGCCGGGTCGGTTTCGACCACGCCGGTGATGTCGTCGATGGTGGCGTTCGGGTCGACGCGCAGCTTGATGATTTTTTGTGCGGTTTCGGCCAGCGGCGGAATCTCGATGGTCGCTTCCAGACGCTGCTGGATGCGCCGCGCGGTGAACGCCTGCACGGCCTGGGTGATTTCCTCGCGGTCATCGTCCGGGCGGTCGAGGTTAGGGCGGATGCTGCTCAGGGCTTCGCCGAAGTTGGCGGCGCTGGCCTTGGTCAGCATGGTCTTGAAGTCTTCGCTGGCGATTTCCAGCAGCAGGCCCGGCTCGCCGGAGTTGATCAGCAACTTCGGCTCGCGCAGCAGGCTTTCTTCGTAGAGGCATGGTGAGCTGGTCAGCGCGGGCAGGCCCGGCAGCAGGCTCAGGCTGTGTTTGCCGAGCATCTTTTCCAGGCGCTCGGTGGACACGGCGGTCAGGCGACGGCCCGTCAGCTCGGCGAGGCGGTTGAGATCCAGCAACTGGCTCTGTGGAAACAGCACCATCAGCGCACCGACCGCGTCGTCCAGCAACACGGCCTGCACCTTGCGCGAGGCGTTGAGGCCGTGGTGGTCGAGCACTTCTTCGTAGGCGACGCCCAGCTTGTTGAGCAGCAGCCGAATAACAGACGGAGCGTGCGGGGATTCGGGGGCGAGAGCAGCTTCGGTCATGGTCTGTATCCGTTTTTGAAACAATTGCTGGAGTATAACCAGCTTGGTTGGAACGAGCTTTGAGAAACTGCGACGGTGCTCACACTTGGCCGTATTGCTGCCCGTGTCGCAGCCAGCGGTCGAGCAACGGACTGACATGGGTGGGCCAGCGTTCGAGCAAGGCCTGGGCGGCATCGCGCACGGCGGGCAGCAGATCGGCGTCGCGCATCAGGTCGGCGACCTTGAATTGCAGCAGGCCGGTCTGGCGGGTGCCGAGCATTTCGCCGGGGCCGCGCAGTTCGAGGTCTTTTTCGGCGATGACGAAACCGTCGTTGGTCTCGCGCATGATGCCCAGGCGCTGGCGGCCGATCTGTGACAGCGGCGGATGGTAGAGCAGCACGCAATGGCTGACGGCGCTGCCCCGACCGACGCGGCCACGCAACTGGTGCAGTTGCGCAAGGCCCAGGCGTTCGGGGTTTTCGATGATCATCAGGCTGGCGTTGGGCACGTCCACACCGACTTCGATCACGGTGGTGGCGACCAGCAGTTGCAGGTTGCCGGCCTTGAATTCGGCCATGACGGCGGCTTTCTCGGCGGGCTTCATGCGGCCGTGGATCAGCCCGACTTTCAGCTCGCCGAGAGCGGCAGTGAGGTCTTCAAAAGTGGTTTCGGCGGCCTGGCAGGTCAGCTCTTCGGACTCTTCGATCAGCGTGCACACCCAATAGGCCTGTCGACCTTCGGCGCAGGCGCTGCGCACCCGCTCGATGACTTCGACGCGGCGGGTGTCGGTGACCAGCACGGTGTTGACCGGGGTTCGGCCGGGCGGCAGTTCATCGAGGATCGAGGTGTCGAGGTCGGCGTAGGCGCTCATCGCCAGCGTCCGGGGAATCGGCGTGGCGGTCATGATCAATTGATGCGGGCACATGCGCCCGCCGACGCCTTTCTGCCGCAGCGCCAGACGTTGCTGCACGCCGAAGCGGTGCTGTTCGTCGATGATCACCAGCGCCAGATTCTTGAACTGCACTTCGTCCTGGAACAGCGCGTGAGTGCCGACCACCATCGGCGTGCCGCTGGCGATCTGTTCCAGCGCGGCGACGCGGTTCTTGCCCTTGAGCTTGCCGGCCAGCCACGCTACTTCAATGCCCAGCGGTTCGAGCCAGCGCTTGAAGGTGATGAAGTGCTGTTCGGCGAGGATCTCGGTCGGCGCCATCAGCGCGACTTGATAGCCCGCCTCCAGCGCTTGCAGGGCGGCGAGGGCGGCGACCACGGTTTTGCCCGCGCCGACGTCGCCCTGAATCAGCCGCAGCATCGGTTCGTGCTGACTGAGGTCGTAGGCGATTTCGTTGCCGACCCGCTGTTGCGCACCGGTCGGGTTGAAGCCGAGGTTGGCCAGGTATTTCGCCGGCAGCTTGGTGGCTTTCGGCATCGCCGGCGCCCGCAGGGAACGCATGCTTTCGCGCAGGCGCTGCTGCGATAGCTGATGGGTCAGCAGTTCTTCGAACGCCAGGCGATGCTGGGCCCAGTGATGTCCGAGGGCGAGTTCGTCGACGTCGGCATCGGCGGGCGGGTTGTGCAGGTAGCGGATCGCGTCGGCCAGCGGCGCCAGTTGATAGTCGCGGGCCAGTTCGGTCGGCAGCCAGTCGGGCAGGGTGGCCGGTTTCAGCAGGGTCAGCGTCTGCATGCACAACTGGCGCAGGCGCGCCTGGGTCAGGCCTTCGGTCAGCGGGTAGACCGGAGTCAGGGTTTCATCCACCGGCGGCGGCTCGTCGCCGTTGATGGCGCGGTATTCCGGGTGGTAGATCTCCAGTCCCGAGGCGCCGGGTCGGGCTTCGCCGTAGCAGCGAATCCGCGTGCCGCGCTTGAGGCCTTCTTTCTGCGCGTTGCTGAAGTGGTAGAAGCGCAGGCTCAGTCCGCCGGTGCCGTCCTGCAAACGCACGACAAGGCTGCGGCGCCGGCCCATGACCACATCGGCGCCGCTGACGGTGCCTTCGACCACGGCGTCCTGCCCCGGCCGCAACGCGCCGATCGGCACCACGCGGGTACGATCCTGATAACGCAGCGGCAGGTGGAACAACACGTCCTGGAGGTTTTCCAGGCCGACCTTGGCCAGTTTCTCGGCCATGGCTTCACCGACACCCTTGAGTGCGGTGACCGAGACCTGCGACAGCTCCGTCATGACGCTGACTTAACCGGCCGTAACCGGCGCGGCGGGTTTGGCGACCGAGCACAGGCGAATGGAGTCGGCGAGGATCTCGATGGCTTTCGGCCGTGGGAAGCTGGCGCGCCAGGCGATGGCCACGGTGCGGAACGGCACCGGTGCCGACAGCGGACGCACTTCGATCACGCCCGGGGCGTAGTGATGGCTGTCCACCGCCGACAGCGGCAGGATCGAGATGCCCAGGCCGGAGGCGACCATGTGGCGAATGGTTTCCAGCGAGCTGGATTCGACCGTGGTGTGCTTGGCGCCGTCGTTGCCCTTGGTCAGTGTCGGGCAGGCTTCCAGCACCTGATCGCGGAAGCAGTGGCCTTCGCCGAGCAGCAGCAGGCTCTTGTCGTTGAGCAGGGCGGCGTCGATGGATTCTTTCTGGGTCCACGGGTGCTGGGCCGGCATCAGGACGTAGAACGGCTCGTCGTAGAGGGGCAGGGTCAGCACGTCGGCTTCGTTGAACGGCAGGGCGATGATGATCGCGTCCAGCTCGCCGTTGCGCAGTTTGTCGCGCAGCACGTGGGTGAAGTTTTCTTCGATATACAACGGCATCTGCGGGGCGACCCGGTGCAGTTGCGGAATCAGGTGCGGGAACAGGTACGGGCCGACGGTGTAGATTGCGCCGACTTTCAGCGGGGCGGTCAGCTGGTTCTTGCCGGCCTGGGCCAGTTCGCGGATGCCCTGGGCCTGCTCCAGCACTTTCTGCGCCTGGGCGACGATGCCTTCGCCGACCGGGGTCAGGCGCACGGCGCTTTTGCTGCGCTCGAAAATCAGCACACCGAGTTCGTCTTCAAGCTTTTTCACGCCCACCGACAGGGTCGGCTGGCTGACGTGGCAACGCTCGGCCGCGTGGCCGAAATGCTGCTCTTGGGCGAGGGTAACGATGTAGCGTAATTCTGTGAGAGTCATAGCAAGCGTCCATGAAAATGCGGGCCAAGCATACCGGCTGCAATCGATAGACGCACGTTATCAGACTGAGTGATGAATGCGACACCGGGCAATGCCGGTTTGCCGTTGGCAGATATGAGAAAGGCACCTTTCGGTGCCTTTCTGGCGGGATCGAGCCGTGTTCTGCCGGTGCAGATCAGCGGCGGCGTTCCAGCGAGTAAACAAACGGCGCAACAATTTCGATCGAGCCATTGGTCAACATGTCGGCCGGTGGCTTGGGCAGCGGTTGGGCGCGGCGGATCATGTCCAGGGTGGCCCGGTCCAGATCGGCGTTGCCGGAGCGGCCCACCAGTTCGAACGACAGCACGTTGCCTTCGGCATCGACTACGAAACGCAGCCGGTTCAAGCCTTCCTTGCCCCGTGCCTGTGCGCTTGCCGGGTACTTCTTGTACTTCTGCAAATGCGCGAGCAGGGTGCCTTGCCAGCTGGCCTTGGCCGCCAGTTGTGCTGGCGACGGGCCCGGTGCCGGCTGGGCGGATTTCTCCATCGGCGCCTGGGTCTGCTGAGGTTCCGCCGGTTTTTCCTCGGAAGGTTTTTCCTTCACAGGCTCCGGTTTCTTCTCAACCGGTTTTGGCGGTTGCGGCTTTGGTTTGGGTTTTGGCTTCGGCTTGGGTACGGCAATTTCTGCCTTCGGTGCTTCGGCCAGTTTCGGGATCGGCAGTTCTTCGACCGGAGCCGGTGGCTGCGGTGGCGTGACGACTTTCGGCGGTGCAGGCGGTGGCGGGGCCGGAACCGGTGCCAGCTCGACCATCATTGCCTGCGGCGGCAATTCGATGGGCGGGCGGGCGGTCCAGTTCAGCGCCAGCGCGATGGCCAGCGCATGAACGCCCAGCACCACGGCCAGGCTACCGCTGTAACGCGTCAGCTTATGGCGCGTCGTGATCATTTCTTGACTGCGCTCTCGAGGCCGACCAGACCAACTTTCAGGTAACCGGCGCTGCGCAACTTGTCCATCACGCTCATCAGGTCGCCGTAATCCACGCCTTTGTCGGCCTGGAAGAAGATGGTGGTGTCTTTCTTGCCATGGGTCCTGGCGTCGAGCACGGCGCCTAGGGTTTCGGCTTTGACTTCGTCGTCACCGATGTACAGGCGCTGGTCAGCCTTCACGCTGAGGAACACCGGTTTCTCTGGCCGCGGTGCCGGTTTGGCAGTCGAGGCGGGCAGGTCGACCTTGATGTCCACGGTGGCCAGCGGAGCCGCCACCATGAAGATGATCAACAGCACCAGCATCACGTCGATGAACGGCGTGACGTTGATTTCGTGGTTCTCGGCCAGATCGTCGTCTGCGCCTTCTTTCAAATGCAGGCCCATGGCCGATTACCCCACTTTGACCATGTGCGGCTGCGAGCTGCTGCGCTCAGGCTGGTGGTCGAGGTCGCGGCTGACCAGCAACAGGACTTCTGCCGACGCATCGGAAACCTGAGCCTTGTAACCGGCGATGGAGCGGGCGAACACGTTGTAGATCACAACCGCAGGAATCGCAGCGACCAGACCCAGCGCGGTGGCCAGCAGCGCTTCAGCGATGCCCGGGGCCACGACGGCGAGGTTGGTGGTCTGGGTTTTGGCGATGCCGATGAAGCTGTTCATGATGCCCCACACGGTGCCGAACAGGCCGACGAACGGTGCGGTGGAACCGATGGTGGCGAGAACGCCGGTGCCGCTGCTCATGTTGCGGCCACAGGCGGCTACCAGACGCTCGAGGCGGAAGCTGACGCGTTCCTTGATGCCTTCTTTCTCGCGGGAGTTGACCGACAGGCGCATCTCTTCAAGGGCGTCGTGGACCAGCAGGTTGGCGAGAGTGCCTTCTTTCGCCGCGGTGGCGCTGGCTTCTTTAAGGGTGGTGGCTTTTTTCAGGGCAGCGATTTCGCTACGCAGACGGCGCTTGGCGCCCATCAGCTCGAAGCCTTTGGCAATCCAGATGGTCCAGGTGATGATCGAAGCGATGGCCAGGCCGATCATCACCATCTTCACGATGATGTCGGCGTTCTGGTACATGCCCCATGGCGACAGGTCGTGGGCCATGCCCAGGGTGTTGTCGGCTTCGAGGACTTCAGGTGCGTCTTCGGCGCTGGCGTCCACGGCCTGAACCGGGTCGGTCGCGGCCGGCGCGGCGGCAGGGGCTGCCGGTGCAGTCTGCTCGTGGGCGTCAGCGAAAGCGGCGGTTGGCGCCAGCATCAGGCTGAGCAGCAGGGCAGCCACCGCGCTCCAGGCGCGAGGTCGGTTGGTTGGCGAAGCGGGGGTTTGAATGCGTGTCATGCTGGCCGGACCTGAGGTAGAAAAACGGTGATGCTCTTCCAGGCCTCGTGAGGCCGAGAACAAAAGTGACGTGCATTATTGCAAGTAATTCTTGTTAACAGAAGTAATAGAGTTGCTTTTTTTCCTTCATTGCTAGCCGCTCGTCCCCTGCCAGGGCTAGTCTGTCGCTTTCCGATGGGAGATTTTTGATGTCCGCGCCCTCTGTTTTGATCGCCGGTTGCGGTGATGTCGGCAGCCGTCTGGCCACGCAATTGCTGGCTGCCGGCTTTCAGGTGTATGGCCTGCGCCGCAATGTTTCACGTTTGCCGGAAGGCGTTATCGGTGTAGCCGGTGACTTGTTCAATGAAGATTGCCCCGAGACCTGGCCGGTCGGTGCCGTGGATTACCTGGTGTATTGCGCGGCGGCGACCGAGCACGATGAAGCCGGTTATCGCTCGGCTTATGTGCAGGGTCTGCAGCATGTGCTGGGCTGGCTGGACGATTACGGACAGGTGCCGGATCGGCTGCTGTTCGTTTCCAGCAGCAGTGTCTACGGGCAGCAGGACGGGGAGTGGGTGGATGAAAAATCCGAGACCGTTGCCGCTGGTTATTCCGGTCGGGTGATGCTGGAGGCCGAGCAGGTTGCGCTCAACAGCGGCATTCCCGCGAGCATCGTGCGTCTGACCGGCATTTACGGCCCGGGCCGTGAATGGCTGCTGACCCAGGTGCGTCGTGGCTATCGCGTGGCGGTCGATCCGCCGCTGTATGGCAATCGCATCCATGCCGATGATGCGGCGGGCCTGATGGCGTTTCTGCTGGAGGCGGATCGCAAGGGTGTGGCGCTGGATGACATCTACATCGGCGTGGATGATGCGCCGGCACCGCTGGCCGAAGTCGTTGCCTGGTTGCGTGAGTATTTGAGTGTCACTGAATGGTCGGAAGACGAGAGCGTGCGTCGAACCGGCAGCAAGCGTTGCAGCAATGCCCGGGCGAAGGCGTTGGGCTGGGTGCCGACGTATCCGAGTTATCGCGAGGGGTATGCCGCGATTCTTGAAGGTCGCTGCTGACTTGCG
>NZ_JALJDY010000009.1:0-305194 GCF_023242425.1 Pseudomonas sp. MWU12-2029
CGTTTTTCTTGCAGAACCTGTCGTTTACCCAGCAAACGCGGGATACGACGAGCCACCAAAGGCACACGCAGTATTAAAAGCGCTACACCTATAAAGGCATAAACCGCCCACTCCTTAAGATCGGCACGCACAATCCACAGCATATGCAGCAATCCAAACCCAAGTATCACATACGCCAGGCGATGCAATTTCTTCCAGCGCCCACCCAATCGACGCTGACTATAACGATTGGACGTCACCGCCAATGCCAGCAACCCCAGAAACCCCAGCGTGCCGACAATAATGTACGGACGTTTGCGTAACTCAACGCCCAGTTGCGACCAGTCGAAACCCAAGATGAATGCCATATAGCTGCATAAATGCAGAACCACATACGCAAAACACCAGAGCCCCAACTGCCGGCGCACAGCGATCCACCCTGCCCACCCCGTAAGCTTCTGCAGGGGCGTCATGCTCAAAGTAATCAACAGCAATACCAGCGTGCCAAGCCCAAGCCGATCGACCAGCACTTTTCCGGGATCCGGCCCAAGCAGATCCTCAAAGGCCTGATAGAACCACCACAACGGCCAGATAGCCGCCGCAATAAAAACGCTCACACGCCAGAACGGATATCGCATCAGTAATTCTTCCGCAGATCGAGCCCTGTATATAAAGAAGCGACTTCGTCCGAGTAGCCGTTGAACATCTGCGTATCACGCACATTCGGCTTGAACAGACTATTGGGAAGACGCCGCTCCCGAGCCTGAGTCCAGCGAGGATGATCAACCGTCGGGTTCACGTTCGCATAGAAGCCGTATTCATCCGCCGCAATGCTCTGCCAGGTCGTCTTCGGCTGTTCACTGACCAGACTGATACGCACGATGGATTTGACACTCTTGAAGCCATACTTCCACGGCACCACCAGACGCAACGGCGCGCCGTTCTGATTCGGCAATTCCCGGCCGTACATCCCGACGGCCAGGATCGCCAACGGATTCATTGCCTCATCCAGACGCAGGCCTTCTACATAAGGCCAGTCGATCAGGGCAAATCCTGAACGCTGTCCCGGCATGCTCTTGGGATCCTGCAATGTTTCAAAACGGATGTATTTGGCGTTGGACGTTGGCTCGACCTGCTTGAGCAGCGCCGAAACGGGAAAGCCGATCCAGGGAATGACCATCGACCACGCTTCAACGCAACGCAGGCGATAGATGCGCTCCTCCAACTGGTAAGGTTTCATGAAGTCTTCCAGTGCATAGCGCCCCGGCTTACCCACCTCCCCGTCCACCACCACACTCCACGGTTCGGTCTTCAGCGATCCGGCATTTGCCGCCGGGTCACCCTTGTCGGTACCGAACTCATAGAAGTTGTTGTAGTGGGTCGCGTCCTTATAGGGCGTGATCGCCTCATCCTTGACGTTCACGGCCCCCCATTTAATAGAAGTATGCTTCTCGGCAAACCAGGCGGGCGCATTTCCGGGCTCGACATCGGCATAACGAGCGGCCTCTTCGGCACTAGCCCAACGCGGCAGACTGCTCATGGCCAGACCGGCCGCCGTAGCACCGAGCAATTGCCGGCGAGAGAGATAAATGGATTCAGGCGTGACGTCCGACTCGTGGCAGTCGGACGCTTTGGGGATTTTGATCAGCATGACAACTCCGCAGTTTTGGAGGACAGATGCACCCATAGACTGCGGAGTATGAGGGAAATTACATCACTCGACGTTTTTGTGGCGACGAAGATGCAACAGGTACTGCACCGGGCCCGAAGCCGCATAGGCGAGGAACACCAGCAGCAGGATACGTGGAGGATCACTGAACACCACGGCGAACACCAGCACCACCGCCAGGATCGCAACAAATGGCACGCGCCCCTTCAGATCCAGCTCCTTGAAGCTGTTGTACTTGATGTTGCTGACCATCAGCATGCCGGCAGCCGCCACCATCAGCGCAACCAGGAACGACATCTTCGAACCCTGGATTCCGTAGTCGCTGAATGCCCAGACAATCCCCGCCACCACACCGGCAGCAGCCGGGCTGGCCAGGCCGATGAAGTAGCGCTTGTCGGCAGTGCCGACCTGAGTGTTGAAGCGCGCCAGACGCAACGCCGCACCCGCCACATAGATGAAGGCGACCATCCAGCCGACCTTGCCCATGTCACCCAGGGCCCAACCGAATGCCAGCAATGCCGGCGCGACGCCAAAGGCAACCATGTCCGACAGCGAGTCGTACTCGGCACCGAATGCACTTTGCGTGTTGGTCATGCGTGCCACGCGGCCGTCGAGACCATCGAGCACCATGGCGACGAAGATCGCGATGGCCGCGAAGGCGAAGTACTTGCTCGCATTCGCCGAGTCACCGGCGCTCAAGGCAGCCTGGGCACTCATCGAATTGATGATGGAATAGAACCCCGCGAACAGGTTCGCAGTGGTGAACAGATTCGGCAGCAGATAGATACCACGATGCCGGACTTTACGACCTTCTGCGTCATGCCCTTCTTCGACATGTTCATCGATGGGCAGCAGGCTTTCGGCGTCTGAAGCCTGGTTCGGCTCTTCGGGACGTTCGCTCATGGACATTACCTTGCAACGGATTGGACATTTTCGACAGGTGTCTGGGACGACGGTTCGGCCACAAACGATGCAGCTTTATACCAGAACCGCCCGCCCATACGAAAAAACGCGGCCGAGGCCGCGTTTTTTCTTACAAGAGTCGAAGACTTAGTTTTTGGCTTTGTCGACGATCTTGTTGGCACCGATCCACGGCATCATGGAGCGCAGTTGCTCGCCGATGATTTCGATACCGTGAGCGGCGTTGTTACGACGCTTGGCGGTCATCGAAGGGTAGCCGGTTGCGCCTTCGCTGATGAACATTTTGGCGTATTCGCCGTCCTGAATACGTTTCAGGGCGTTGCGCATGGCCTGACGGGATTCGGCGTTGATCACTTCCGGACCGGTCACGTACTCGCCGTATTCAGCGTTGTTGGAGATCGAGTAGTTCATGTTGGCGATACCGCCTTCGTACATGAGGTCAACGATCAGTTTCAGTTCGTGCAGGCACTCGAAGTAGGCCATTTCCGGCGCGTAGCCAGCTTCAACCAGAGTTTCGAAACCGGCTTTTACCAGTTCAACGGTACCGCCGCACAGAACGGCTTGTTCGCCGAACAGGTCGGTTTCGGTCTCGTCCTTGAAGGTGGTTTCGATGATGCCGGTACGACCGCCACCCACGCCGGCGGCGTAGGACAGCGCAACGTTCTTGGCGTTGCCCGAAGCGTCCTGATAGATCGCGATCAGGTCAGGGATACCGCCGCCTTTCACGAATTCGGAACGTACGGTGTGGCCCGGTGCTTTCGGCGCGATCATGATCACGTCGAGGTCGGCACGCGGAACAACCTGGTTGTAGTGGATCGCGAAGCCGTGGGAGAAGGCCAGAGTGGCGCCTTTCTTGATGTTCGGCTCGATTTCGTTCTTGTACAGCTGGGACTGGAACTCGTCCGGGGTCAGGATCATGACCAGGTCGGCGCCGGCAACAGCGGCAGCCACGTCGGTCACTTTCAGGCCGTGGGCTTCTGCCTTGGCAACGGTGGCCGAACCTTTACGCAGACCAACGGTAACGTCGACACCGGAGTCTTTCAGGTTGCACGCTTGAGCGTGGCCCTGGGAGCCGTAACCGATGATGGCAACTTTCTTGCCCTGGATGATCGACAGGTCGCAGTCTTTATCGTAGAAAACTTTCATGAATTTCCCCTTTATATCCAGGCCGTTCAGGCCAATCGCTAATTTGGTTTAGATGCTGAGTACTTTGTCGCCGCGGGCAATACCGGTGACGCCACTACGGACGGTTTCCAGAATCGATGCGGTGCCGATGGACTGAATGAAGCTGTCGAGCTTGTCGCTGGTACCGGTCAGTTGAACGGTATACACGCTGGCGCTGACGTCGACGATCTGTCCACGGTAGATATCGGTGGTGCGTTTGATCTCGGCGCGCTGGGCACCAGTGGCCTTGACCTTGACCAGCATCAGTTCGCGCTCGATGTGAGCACTTTCCGACAGGTCCACCAGCTTGACCACTTCGATCAGCTTGTTCAGGTTTTTGGTGATCTGCTCGATGATTTCATCGTGGCCGACAGTGGTCAGCGTCAGACGCGACAGGGTCGGGTCTTCGGTTGGCGCCACGGTCAGGCTTTCGATGTTGTAGTTGCGCTGCGAGAACAGGCCGACTACGCGAGACAAAGCACCGGGTTCGTTTTCCAGAAGCAAGGAAATAATGTGCCGCATGATTAGGTACGCTCCGTCTTGCTCAGCCACATATCGCGCATCGAGCCGTCTTTGATCTGCATCGGGTAGACGTGCTCGCTGGTGTCGACCGAAATATCGATCACGACCAGGCGATCCTTCAGGGCGAACGCTTCTTCCATCTTCGACTTCAAATCTTTCGATTCGGTGATGCGCACGCCGACGTGGCCATAGGCCTCGGCCAGCTTGACGAAATCAGGCAGCGATTCCATGTACGAATGCGAGTGACGGCTGCCGTAGCTCATGTCCTGCCACTGACGAACCATGCCCAATACACCGTTGTTCAAGATCACGATCTTGACCGGCAAACCGTATTGCAGGCAGGTCGACAGCTCCTGGATGTTCATCTGGATGCTGCCTTCACCGGTGACGCACGCAACGTCCGACTCAGGGAAGCTCAAGGCGATACCCATCGCGGCCGGCAGACCAAAGCCCATCGTGCCCAGGCCACCGGAGTTGATCCAGCGGTTCGGCTTGTTGAACTTGTAGTACTGCGCAGCAAACATCTGGTGCTGGCCCACGTCGGAGGTCACAAAGGCGTCGCCCTTGGTCACTTCACACAGGGTTTCGATTACGGTCTGTGGCTTGATCTTGCTGCCATCGCCCTTGTCATAAGGGAACAGACCGCGATCACCGCGCCATTCATCAACCTGCTTCCACCAGCTGGTGACCGCTTCCTTGTTCGGGGTTTCGCCGATTTCCTTGAGGATCGCGACCATTTCGGTCAGGACGCTTTCCACCGGACCAACGATTGGCACGTCGGCCTTGATGGTCTTGGAAATCGACGCCGGGTCGATGTCGATGTGGATGATCTTGGCGTTCGGGCAGAACTTCGGCGCGCCGTTGATCACACGATCGTCGAAACGCGCACCGACCGCCAGGATCACGTCGGCATGGTGCATCGCCAGGTTGGCGGTGTAGCTGCCGTGCATGCCGAGCATGCCGATGAACTGACGATCAGTGCCAGGGTAGCCACCCAGGCCCATCAAGGTGTTGGTAACCGGCAGGTTGAGCATTTGCGCCAGTTCGGTCAGCGGCGCGGAGCCGTTGCCGAGGATCACGCCACCGCCGGAGTACAGCACGGGACGCTTGGCCGCCAGGAGCATTTCTGCCGCCTTGCGGATTTGCCCGGAATGACCGCGAACGGCCGGGCTGTAGGAACGCAGTTTGGCTTTCTTCGGGAAGATGTATTCGAACTTCTCGGCCGGGTTGGTCATGTCTTTCGGGATATCGACCACGACCGGGCCCGGACGACCGGATTGCGCCAGGTAGAAGGCCTTCTTCATGACTTCCGGGATTTCCGAAGCGTGCTTGATCATGAAGCTGTGCTTCACGATCGGCCGGGAGATACCGATCATGTCGGTTTCCTGGAACGCGTCGGTGCCGACCATGGTGCTTGGCACCTGACCGGAAATGATCACCATTGGAATCGAGTCCATGTAGGCTGTGGCAATACCGGTGATGGCGTTTGTGGCGCCTGGACCGGAAGTCACCAATACCACGCCGGCTTTACCGGTGGCACGGGCGTAGCCGTCAGCCATATGGGTAGCCGCTTGTTCGTGACGAACCAGGATGTGGGTCACTTCCGGTTCTTTGAACAGGGCATCGTAAACATGAAGGAGAGCACCACCCGGGTACCCGTAGATATATTTGACGCCTTCGTCACGCAAGAAGCGGACGAGCATCTCACCGCCAGATAAAAGCTCCACGTTGTTCACCTCTAAAACGCCAGAATACCGTCCACAAAAAAGGCGAACGGGTCTTAATAGGTTTACTTCTCGGCAGAGCATGAGCGACGGTGGTCGCCGACTACGTCAGCACTGACTGAGCAAGTATTGGGATCGTCCCAAGTGTTGCGGGCCTTTCCCACCCAGCGCGAGGTAACGCGTTGCGGGTGTAACAGGTCGACGCGGATATGCGCCTCATGATCTGCCGAGAGGGTCTGCTTCTGGCAGTCCCTGTACAGCGGACTTTGGATTCTTCTGTTTCGCCCTCTCCAAGTCAAGCCGTCAATGTGCTTAATTGTGGGTAAGCACATGAGAACGCAAGAAAAAACCTGAAAAGCGCTACTCTGTTAGCGTCAATTGCGCAATTTTGCCAAGGAATCAGCATGCGAACGCTCCTCGTCATACTGCTGATCGGCCTCAGCCCCTGGTGCATGGCCGGTCAGATCTACAAATGGGTCGATGCCCAAGGCGTCACACACTTCGATGCGCAGCCGCCGCAGGGGCAATCGGCGACCACCCTGCAAACGCCGCCCTCGCCCTCTCCGCGCCCGACTGCGATGCCCGGCAGCGGCGCGCTGGGCGATCAGAAAGCCATCGACGACAAGGTCAGGAAACAGGTCGCCGAGCAACAGGCTCAGCTCAAGACCTTCTGTGAACAGGCACGCACGAACCTGGCGCAGCTGCAGAACAATCCGCGCCTGAGGGAAGAGACCGAGGGGGAGTTGCGTCGACTGAGCGATACGCAACGTCAGGAGCGTATCGCAGAGACGCAGAAACAGATTGCCGAAAACTGCCAGTGATCACTGGCAGTCGGCTGTTCAGCGCGAAGCAGTGATCAGCAGGTCGAACTCTTTGAGCAACACCTGCAACTGCCGGTCCTTGCCCTGCAGGTTGCGCTGGGCGAAGACCATTTCGGCCATTTCCTGAATGCCCGAGGCGTTGGGCAATGGCAGGTTCTGTTCGAGGATCATCTTCATCCGCGGCAGGAAGATCCATTGCAGCCACTGTTCGAAATCGAGGGTGTCGACCGAAAAAGGCTCGACACTGCTCAAGGCTTCAGCCGAAGGCTGGACATCATCCCACCATCCCTGGGCACGCAGTTCGCGCTCGATCAACAACAGTTGATCGGCGACTTTCGAGAAGCGCGCGTCCATCACAGCGAAACCTTGGCCTTCTGACGGGCCAGTGCGGCGCCGGCGGAATCACCTTGTTTCTCACGCGCCTGAGCGATCAGTTCCCACAGGCTTGCCTGCAAGTCCGGACGACCATTGGCCATGGTCAACGCGCGGCGGGCGGTTTGCTCGGCTTGCGGGGCATCGCCCTGGGCCATGCGCACTTGTGCCAGACGGTAAAGCACTTGCGGCTCACGCGGAGCTACGCGTTGAGCACGCTCAAGGCTGGAGGACGCGCCGTTGAGGTCGCCGCCGGCCTGCTGTTGCTGCGCCGTGCTCAGCAAGGCGAGCACCGGCCCGTCCAGTTGCTCGTCGGCAGACAGACCACCGCCGCTGCTGGCCGAAGGAATGCCGCTCGGCGTCGAAGGCATGCTGTAGCTGCCGGAGCTGATCGGTGCCGATTCGACCGGCGAAGGGTTGTACGGCCCTGCGGTGATACCGCCGGACGCCGGGCCCGGCACGATCGGTGAGCTGCTGATCGGTGTCGAAGCCGCAGCGCCACCAGGAACCATGACCACTACACCGGTATCGCCTTGCGGGATGGCCTGCGATTGCGCCTGACCCTGCACAGGTCGTTTCACCGTCGTCTTGCGGAAGCCGCCGTTGGCCGAAAGACGCTCGCTGTTGGACACGGTGGTGCCGGAATCCACAACCGGAATCGAACCACGCTGTACGGTGGAGCAGCCGCTGAGCAAAGCCACGGCGGTCACCGCTGGAATCAACCACTTGTTCACTTGAAACCCTCTTCGCTTAATTCATCCAGCCCTTGACCCAATCCATCACCGACTCGCTCGAGGCCGGGCTTTCGCCCGCGCAGGAGGCGCCGGGTGGCGGTTCGCTGCCGCGAATATACGGCATCTGCACGGCGCCCGGACAGTTGGCATCAGAGCCCTGGCCGGTACGCGAATCAACCCACGCCTGTACCACGTTGTCCGGCTGCGGCATTTCCAGTGGCAGCGGGTCGGCCTTGCGCATAAAGCTGGTCCAGACCTGCAACGCACCGGTTGCACCGGTGAACGGCGTCTTGCCGTTATCGTCGCGTCCGAGCCAGACCACGGCCAGCAGATCCTGGCTGAAACCGGCGAACCAGCTGTCGCGCGAATCGTTACTGGTACCGGTCTTGCCGGCCAGTGTCAGGGTCTTGGGCAATACGTTGTAAACCGAGCTGCCGGTACCTTCACGCATGACGCGCTGCATGGCGTTCTGGATCAGGTAGATCGAGGCCGGATCAAAACGTTGCTCGATCTGGAACGGATAACGCTTGAGCGGCTCGCCCTCGGCGGTCAGCACGCTGCGAATCCCGCGCATCGGCGTATTGAAGCCACCGTTGGCGAGGGTCTGGTACATGGTCGCGACTTCGATCGGCGTCATGCCACCGGCACCCAGCAACATCGACGGGAACGCCGGGAATTCACGGGTCACACCCAGGCGCCCGATGGTCTTGAGGACATTCGGAACACCCACCGCCAGCCCGAGACGCGAGGTCGACAGGTTGTAGGAATGCGCCAGCCCTTGATAGAGGAACACCGTACCGTGGGAGCGACGATCATAGTTCTGCGGTTTCCAGACCTGACCGTCCGCGCCCTTGATGGAAAGCGGATCATCCGACAGCCAACTGGTCAGCGTGTACTGGCTCGGTTTTTCCAGTGCGGTCAGATAAACCGCAGGCTTGACCAGAGAACCAATCGGTCGCACCGCATCCAGTGCCCGGTTGAACCCGGCGTAACTGGCCTGACGGCTGCCGATCATCGCCTGGACTTCACCGGTTTCCGGATTGGTCACGACCATCGCCGCTTCCACATCGTCGGCACCTTTGCGCCCGGACAGACGCTTGAAGGTGTCATTGACCGAAGCTTCGGCTTTCATCTGCAGGATCGGGTCGAAACTGGTGAAGATCCGCAGGCCTTCTTCAGTCAAGTCTTCGTCGCGGTAGTCTTCTCGTAACTGGCGTTTGACCAGATCGATGAAGCCCGGGAACGAACTGTCGGCCAGCTTGCCGCGCGAGGTCACGCCCAGCGGCATTTTCTTCGCGGCTTCGACCTGCTCGGCGGTGGCGACACCCTGTTGCTCAAGCACGTCGAGCACCAGGTTACGTCGCTCCAGCGCCCGCTCCGGGTTGCGTCGCGGATTGTAATAGGAAGGCCCTTTGACCATGCCGACCAATAGCGCGACCTGATGCAGTTTCAGCTCGGACAATGGCTGGCCGAAGAAGAACTGGCTGGCCAGACCGAAACCGTGCACCGCACGCTGGCCATCCTGACCGACGAAGACTTCATTGAGGTAAGCCTCAAGAATTTCCTTCTTGTCGTAATGCAGCTCAAGCAGCATCGCCATCATCGCTTCGGTGAGCTTGCGGGTCAGGCTGCGTTCGTTGGTGAGGTAGAAGTTCTTGACCAGTTGCTGGGTCAGCGTACTGCCGCCCTGGGTCATCTTGCCGCCGGATGTGTTGACCCAGATCGCCCGGGCAATCGACTTCGGCGACACGCCCCAGTGACTGTAGTAATCGCGGTCTTCCACGGCGACCAGGGTTTCCAGCAGGTACGGCGGCACCTGATCGAGCTTGATCAGAATCCGGTCTTCAAGGTTTTTCGGGTAGATCCCGCCGATCAGCAGCGGCTCCAGACGCACCACCGACAGCTTCGAACCGTTCGTCGCCGAGAGCTCGGCCACGTAGTCGCCAGAGAAGCGCACGCGCACCGGCTGCGGTTTCTCCAGGCCTTCATAGAACTGGAAACCACGGGTGTTCAGATCGACGGTATTGCCGTTGACGGCTGCAGCGCCGGGGCCGTTGCTCACGGCTTCGCGGCGATAACCCAGGGCATCGAGTTCGGTAAGGAAATCGTCCTTGCTCAGCTTCTGTCCGACGAACAGCTCGAGCGGCCGCGCGTATACCTTGGCCGGGATGGTCCAGCGCTTGCCGGAGAACTTCTCCTGCACCACGGCATCGAGGTAAACGGCGAATCCGGCCAGCACCACAAGGCCGACCAGACTGAGTTTCAGGGCCCAGCCCAACCATGGGCGCAGGCCCCGGGAAGGTGGTTTTTTAGGAGTGCGGGGGGATCGAGTACGAGTCATGGCGGCGGATTATACGCACTTTATTCATACTCAACAGGAGCGCTCCGAGGTTTGCGTCGGGCTGGCGAGCGGCCATAATGGCGGCCTCGAATTTCCCCAGTCTCTGAAGGATCGCCTGTGAGCCAGTCCCTGATCGCCGCCCTGCAAAACCCTGCCCTGTTTGCGCACCCTGTCGAAGGGTTTCAGGTCATCGAAACCCATATCTCGTGGGTCCTGCTCACCGGCCCTTACGCTTATAAAGTGAAGAAGCCGGTGAACTTCGGCTTTCTCGACTTCACCAGCCTCGAATCCCGCGAGCACTTCTGTGGTGAAGAGCTGCGCCTCAACCAGCGCCTGACCGAAGATTTGTATCTGGAAGTGATTCCGGTCACCGGCACTGTCGAAGCCCCGCAACTGGGTGGCGAAGGCCCGGCCATCGAATACGTGCTGAAAATGCGTCAGTTCCCGCAGACCGGTCTGCTGAGCACCCTGCAGGCCAACGGAGAGCTGACCACTACGCACATCGACGAAATGGCCGAGCAGATTGCCCGTTTCCACCTCAGCGCGCCGAAAGTCCCGGCCGAGCACGATGCCGGTACTCCGGAAAGCGTGATGGCGCCGGTTCGCCAGAACTTCGAACAGATCCTGCCGTTCCTCAGCGACAAAGCCGACCTGCTGCAACTGGATGCCCTGCAAGCCTGGGCCGAAAGCAGCTTCGAACGTTTGAAGCCGCTGTTCGCCCAGCGCAAGGCCGAAGGCTTCACCCGCGAATGCCACGGTGACATTCACCTGGGCAACGCCACGCTGATCGACGGCAAAGTGGTGATCTTCGACTGCATCGAATTCAACGAGCCGTTCCGCTTCACTGACGTCTGGGCCGACACCGGTTTCCTGGCGATGGACCTGGAAGACCGCGGTCTGAAATCCCTGGCCCGGCGTTTCATCAGCCAGTACCTGGAGCTGACCGGCGATTATCAGGGCCTGGAAGTGTTGAACTTCTACAAGGCTTACCGTGCACTGGTGCGTGCAAAGGTTGCACTGTTCAGCATGCCTGCCGACGCAACACCGGTGCAGCGCGCCACCACCCTGCGCCAGTACCGCAACTACGCCAACCTGGCAGAAAGCTACAGCACCATTCCTTCGCGTTTCATGGCGATCACCCACGGCGTATCCGCGGTAGGCAAAAGCCACGTGGCCATGCGTCTGGTCGAGGCGCTGGGCGCGATTCGCCTGCGTTCCGATGTCGAGCGCAAACGTCTGTTCGGCGAACAAACCGTCGCCAATGATGTTCAGGCCGGTATTTACAGCGCCGATGCCAGCACCGCCACCTATGCTCGCCTGCATGAAATCGCCGAAGTGATCCTGCACGCCGGCTTCCCGGTGGTGATCGATGCCACTTACCTCAAGCGCGAACAACGTGACAGTGCAGCCAAGGTTGCCGAGGCCACCGGCACGCCGTTCCTGATCCTCGACTGCAACGCGCCGCAAGCAGTGATCGAGAGCTGGCTGGCGATTCGTCAGGCAGACAAGAAGGATCCGTCCGACGCCACACTGGCCGTGATCGAAGCCCAGCAGGCCAATCGTGAAGCCCTGACCCCGGATGAAATCCTGCGCAGCAAACGCGTGCAGACCAACGAATCCGGCACCCTGGATACCGTCGTGGCGCAAATCCGCCAGCGCCTGCCAGGTCTGTAAGAAACTATTTCGGCCGTGAAGCCCTCGCTCGCTTCACGGCCGTCAAATAGTGGCACTATACTGGCGTCATAAAACCAACAGGTGATCTGACATGAGCCAGCCGAAACTTCTCGACACCCCGCTTTATGCCTTGCTGCACAAAGACGACATAACCGGTTTCAACAAAGAACGTCCGAAAGACGGCCCGATCGATATGGTCGGCGGTGATTTTCGCGGCCTCGACCTGCGTGAACTGAACGCCGATGGCGTGGATTTCCGGGACGCCTACTTCCGTTCCGCTGATCTGCGCGGCATCGACTTTCGCAATGCATCCCTGGAAGGCGCAAGCCTGGCCCACGCGCAGATTTCCGGTGCTTACTTCCCGCCGGAGCTGAGTGCAGACGAAATTCTGATGTCGATGAATTTCGGTACCCGCCTGCGCTATCGCACCCGCTGAGCCACCCAAAGGCTAACCCGTCCAGCGCCCCCGCTTTGCGCTGGACTGCGTGCTATTCGTGCTTTCCCGCGCCCTCCCCATCCTGATCCTTCAGTGAAAACCTGACCTTTCTTAGAAGCTTTTGCGTCGAATCCGACCAAACAACCACGCTTTTCCTACTGATGGCTACACTCCTGAGATGATCGCCCACGCACCATTCGGCCGTCGCAAGGAGGCTTGATGAATGATGAACTGCAACACCTGAAGAATCTTGGCAAGACGTCGGCGCAATGGCTGCATGCCGTGGGCATCCACAGCGCCTCGGATCTGCGTCGCCTGGGCGCCGTGGATGCCTATCGGGCCGTGCGCACGCGCGGGTTCCGGGCGTCGAAGGTGTTGTTGTATGCGATCGAAGGGGCGTTGATGGATGTGCACTGGAACGACATTCCCGCCGAACGCAAGGACGCTCTGAACAAACAGCTCGAAGCCATTTCCTCTCGCCACAAGAACTGACGGGCACCCACCTTCATGTATCTGCTCGGGGAACAATCGGCGCCGGCCGAAGCAATGATCAACCGTTTGCAGAACCTGCCCGGTCAATTTCTGCGGGACCTTGCACCGTGCGGGCCCGTGCTGGAGCTGGAAGCCACGGATGATCTGATGGCACGGTTGCCGGGCGATCAACTGTTTCTACTGATGGACGGCGTCATCAATGGCCGCTTCGGAGGTCGAGCGCTGTTCTATTGGCAAGAAGGTGATCTGATTGGCCTGCAGCAGGGTCCTGACTGGGCGGATTGCATTCTTTGCTCCGACGGTCCGTTGAGTCTGCTGCCCTTCCGTCGACACGATTTGTTCCAGCATGTGTATTCAGAGCCCGCGCGCTCGGAGCAGTTTCTGCACTATCTGTTGGGCCAGATGGCGCTGCTGGCCCATGCGATTGGCGAACTGAAGCCACGGGAGTTTCGCAGCACCAATGGCTTTAAACGGGTCGAGGCCGGAGAAGTGTTGATCCGCGAAGGCGATCCCGCCGATCACGTGTTCGTGATAATCGAAGGACATGCACAAGCGTTCGTCGACGGGCACAAGGTTGGTGAAGTGCCCAGGGACGAGATTTTCGGCGCCATGGCGATATTCACCGGTGAACCCCGCAACGCAACCGTCGTTACCTGCGAACCGAGCACAGTGATGCTGATTCCCGGCGATCAGTTTCTGAGCATGACCCGCAGCAACCCGAAAATCGCCCACAGCCTGATCGAAAGCATGGCGCGGCGCATCGACCAGCTCAACAAGCAGCTCACGGCACTTGACCGTCCAAGCTGAAGCCCAGTTTTTTCGGGGCTTTTCAGCCATTCCCCAAACAAAACCGAAGAAATGGAAAAACACTCGTTGACTTGTTAATGAGAATCGCTATGATTATCACAACTGGTCGCGAGATCAGTCGATATTCTGAAAAGCCCTTGGTTCGGACTCTCAGATTATCTCCTCATCAGGCTAATCACGGTTATTTGACCCGGTTTTTCCGGGTCTTTTTTTGCCTGCAAGAAAGTCATTGGCCGAACTGTTTGCGCATCTCGGCACAGTAATCCGGTTTCGGCGTAGCCGGTGTGAACCAGACATAATCGGCCATGGCCGCCGTAACCTCGCTGCCCTGCTCCGCAAGCATCAACACCGTCGGTGTTTCGGGTGCGCCCAGATCCAGCACATGCAGCGGCACACCCACATCCTTGCGCGCATGGAACGCACCAGCGAACAACAACGCCGGCGCAGGCGCCGCCAACAACCTTGTCGCCATCCGCCGATCCCGTTGCTGCTGCACCGCCAGCATCGCCGGCATCTGCGACTGAGGCAGCAAGCCACAGTGCGAATCACTGATCTGCCCGGCCAATTCGTTTTTCACCGACTGGGCGTTACTGCGTTCCCCTTGCAGAACCGGAGGCTGGCGATAGAACGCACGAATTTCACTGTTATCAACATTGGCCGCCAGCAGCGGATACGGTTGCGTGAAAGCAAACCGGACAATCGGCCCGTAGAGATTCCAGTCCCAACCCTCCTGCCACGCCAGCTCGACCGGAAGATCAGCGGGAGGCTTTGGTGCACGCCGCACACCATCAACCCGCGATTGTTGATCGGGGGTCAGCATTTCCAGCAAGAGGCTACCCTGAGGGCGCTTTTCGCCCAGACTCTGCAGCAGCCACAATTGCACGGCATGGTGATCGGCGTTGTCGTGCTGCTCACCCACGATCACCCGCGCCGGCTCACCCAGACGCGTCAGCAATTCTTGCGGGGTAATCAGCGTTCCGCTGCGCAGGTCGCGAATCTCGCCAGTGACCGGTGGCGGAGCGACATGTTGGCAACCGCCAAGCAACAACAACGCAAACAGCAAAATCCCACGCATGCTTTCACCTCGATGACGAAATCAGCGGGCGATGATCAGCGGATGCCCGCGCTCCGGGTGTGACTGCACCAAAACCTCCAGACCGAATACGGCCTGGAGCGATTCCGGCCGCAACACTTGCTGCGGCGTGTCCAGCGCCACCGGACGTCCACCCTCAAGCAACAAGATGCGATCACAATAGCGCGCCGCCAGGTTCAGATCATGCAGGATCACCATCACGGCAGCGCCGCGATCGGCAAACTCGCGCACGGCTTGCAGCGTAGTGTGTTGATGCAAAGGATCGAGCATCGAAGTCGGCTCATCCAGTAACAGGGTCTGCCCGGCCTGCCCCGGCCACAACTGAGCCAGCACGCGGGCCAGGTGTACCCGCTGGCGCTCGCCACCGGACAAGGCAAGATAACTGCGCCCGCTCAGGTGACCAGCATCCGCAGCCGATAACGCGGCGGCAACAATCTCGTCATCGCGCACGACGCCGGTCTGATAAGGCAAACGCCCCATTCCGACCACCTCTTCGACGCGAAAGGCGAAATCCAGCGTCGATACCTGCGGCAATACCGCCAGCCGCTGCGCACGCTGGGTGCCGCTCCAATGGCCAAGGTTTTCACCGTCGAGAAGAACACTGCCTTCGCTGGCGCTCAGTTCACCGCACAACGCCCCGAGCAACGTGCTCTTGCCGGCACCGTTGGGACCGAGCACGCCGAGCACCTCACCCGGTTCCAATTGCAGACTGACGTCCGCCAGTACCGTCTTGCGGCCACGACGGATGTGCAGATTGTGCGCACGCAACATCAGGCACGTCCTCGCAGCAGCAGATAAAGGAAGAACGGCGCACCGATGAATGCGGTGACGATACCGATCGGCAACTCCGCCGGTGCCAGCGCCAGCCGCGCTACCAGATCCGCCAGCAACAACAGACTGGCCCCAGCCAGCACCGACGCGGGCAACAATACTCGATGATCCGGCCCGGCGAGCAAACGCACCAGATGCGGCACCACCAGCCCGACGAAGCCGATCATCCCCGCTGCCGCCACTGCGGCACCGACACCCAGCGCCGTGCAGAACACCAGCTCACGCTTGAGCCGCTCGACATCGATCCCCAGATGCCCGGCTTCCGATTCCCCAAGCAACAACGCATTCAAAGCCTTCGCCCGGCGCGGAAGCCACAACGCGACGCCGGCGCTGATGATCAGCAGCGGCCACAACCGCGCATAACTCGCACCGTTGAGGCTGCCGAGGTTCCAGAAAGTCAGGGTTCGCAGGGTGGCGTCATCCGCCAGATAGGTAAAAAGTCCCACTGCCGAACTGGCCAGCGCAGTCAGGGCGATGCCCGCCAGCAACATGGTCGCGACATTGGTCTGCCCGTTGCGACGGCCGAGCCGATAGACCAGCGCCGTCACCCCAAGACCGCCGAGAAACGCACACACAGACAGCAGATACGGGCCGAACCACTCCGGCAAACCGCCGAAGAACGAACCGCCGACAATCGCCACCGCCGCGCCTAAAGCAGCGCCACTGGATACGCCAACCAATCCGGGATCGGCCAACGGGTTGCGAAACAGGCCCTGCATCGCCACACCGGATAACGCCAGCACGCCGCCAACGGCCAGCCCGAGCAAGGTCCGCGGCAGGCGAATCTGCCCGAGAATCAGCTCAGCCTGTTCCAGCCCGTCCGGCGCCAGCGGCACGCCGATCAGGCGCAATGCCGCGCGCAAAGTATCGAACAGCGGCAGGCTGACCGGCCCCAGAGCCAGCGACAACCAGATCGCCAACAGGCACAGCAGAATCAGGCCGATGAACAAGCCACGGGGTTTGACCAGCGTGGTCATTGGCCGCTCTGGGTCGGGTAGAAACCGTCAGACAGGGTTTTCAACGCAGCAGGTAAACGCGGCCCGAGACCGCCGACCAGCAGTGTCGGGTCCAGCTCCAGCACTCGTCCGGATTTGGCCGCACGACTGGAATTGAGGATCGGATTTTCCTTGAACAGTGCCGCTTTCGCCGCTTCGCCGGTCAGTGCGCGGTCAGCAAACACCAGCACTTCCGGGTCGAGCCCGGCCAGGGATTCCACGGAAAACGGCTTGTAGCCGGTGTGAGTGGCCAGGTTGTGTCCGCCCGCCTGTTGCAGCATCCAGTCGGCAGCGGTGTCCTTGCCGGCAATCAATGGTTTGCCGCCGGCATGTCCGAGCAGCAACAGCACACCCGGAGCTTTCTGTTTCGACTGCACCGCCACCACGCGCGCCTTCTGTGCATCGAGTTGCTGTTGATAACTTTGCAGCAGCTGAGTCGCCTGAGTCTCGGCGCCCAGCAACCGGCCCAGATGGGTGACGTTCTTTTCCAGCGTCGGAAGGTCCGGCTGAGCGGAGAACAACTCCACCTGCACCTTGGCACTGCGAACCTGTGAAATGACCGGCGGCGGGCCCATTTCTTCGGTGCCGATCAGGATGTCCGGGCGCAGGCTGAGAATGCCTTCCGCCGACAGGCTGCGCTGATAACCGATGCTCGGCAGCGACTTGAGGGACTCGGGATGCTGGCTGGTGGTGTCGACGCCCACCAGTTTCGCCTCGCCGCCCAACGCACTCACCCATTCCGACAACGCACCGCCGGCACTGACCCAGCGTTGCGGCAATTGGGCCGCTGCAGCCTGGTGGCTGACCAAAAGTCCGACACACAGCACGGCAACGCGGGTACTCAGGCGCATAGACAGCTTCCTTTATAGGATTTTCCCGGGCATCGGGGCGGCAGGCCAAGTATCCTCGGCAGCGGCCACCGCGCGGCGGACGAAGGCGGCCATTTGATAATTGTTTGCATTTAAACGTCAAGCTCGGACATATCCGGACACGAGCTGACACTTGAGGATAGCCATGAAGTTTCTGTGCACGGGCGCCGATTTGCTCGAAGCCACCAGCCGCGGGTTCGAGATCGACGGCAAAAAACTGTTCGCCGTGCGCCGGGCCGGCAAGGCGTACGTCTATCTCAACCGCTGCCCGCACCGCGGTGTCGGGCTCGAGTGGCAACCCGACCAGTTTCTCGACCCGAGCAACAGTCTGATTCAGTGCGCCACTCACGGCGCACTGTTTTTGATCGAGAACGGTGAATGCGTCGCTGGCCCTTGCGCCGGGCAATCGCTGACGGTCATCGATTGCCGTGAAGATGCACAAGGACTGTGGGTCGACGTTTAACCGTCGAGCAATACGTCCAGTCGACGATCGATCAACATTTCTTCGTGGTTCAAGCGCACGCCATAAGCCAGCACCTCGACACCGGACGCCACCGCCTCGCGCAAGGCATCGGCGTAGGCAGCATCGATCTCCACGGCCGGGCGTACTGCTTCGATACCCGTCAGATTCACGCAGTACAACTGCACCGCCCGAATCCCGTCGCGCGCCAGATGCGCCAGCTCACGCAAATGCTTGGCACCGCGCTCGGTCACCGCATCGGGAAAGGCCGCCACCGCCGTACCGTCAAAGCCCAGCGTGACGCTTTTCACTTCCACGTACGCCGGCCCTGTCGGGTATTCGAGGCGAAAGTCGATGCGGCTTTTTTCCTGTCCGTAGGCCACTTCGCGCTTCAGCGCGGTAAAACCGTTCAACTCGCTGATGACACCGGCCTGCAAGGCTTCTTCGACCAGCGAATTGGCGCGCCCGGTGTTCACACAGAACAGCCGCCCCTGCGGGGTTTCGCCGATTTCCCAGGTGCCGGGCAGCTTGCGCTTGGGGTCATTGGAGCGACTGAACCAGACCTGTCCGCCTTCGACCTGACAATTGAGCATCGAACCGGTATTCGGACAGTGAATCGTCAGCAGTTCGCCGCCAACGGTTTCGATGTCAGCGAGAAAGCGCTTGTAACGGCGGATCAACCGGCCTTCTTCAAGAGGAGGAAGAAAGCGCATCAGCCTTGCCAGCTCTTCAAGCCGCGACCAATGCGTTCCACTGCTTCCTGTAAGCGAGGGAGGTTTTGCGTGTAGGCAAAACGCACATGGTGACTGGCCTGATAACGACCGAAATCCAGCCCCGGGGTAAACGCTACGTGCTCGGTTTCAAGGAAGTGACGGCAGAACGCGAAGGCATCACCGCCGAACTGGCTGATATCGGCGTACAAATAGAACGCGCCTTCCGGCTCTACGGCGATATTGAAACCCAGCTCCCGCAATGCCGGCAGCAAGAAATCGCGGCGACGGCCGAATTCGGCGCGGCGCTCTTCGAGGATGGCGATGGTGTCCGGCTCGAAACAGGCCAGCGCCGCATGCTGAGCCATGCTCGGTGCGCTGATGTAGAGGTTCTGCGCGAGTTTTTCCAGCTCACTGACCGCCGCATCCGGCGCCACCAGCCAGCCGAGACGCCAACCGGTCATGCCGAAATATTTGGAGAAACTGTTGAGGACAAACGCGCTGTCGTCGACTTCCAGCACACTGGCGGCATCGGTGCCGTAAGTCAGGCCGTGGTAGATCTCGTCCACCACCAGATGCCCGTGCCGCGCCTTGATGGCTGTGGATAACCCCGCCAGCTCATCGCGGGTCAGAATCGTGCCGGTCGGGTTGGCCGGTGACGCGACCAGTGCGCCGACACTGTCGTGATCCCAGTGGCGCTCCACCAGATCAGGCGTCAGTTGATAGCGTACGTCCGGCCCGACAGGAACCAGTTGCGCAGCGCCTTCAACCAGTCGCAGAAAGTGCCGGTTGCACGGATAACCGGGGTCGGCCAGCAGCCAGTGCTTGCCCGGGTCCACCAGCAACGCACTGGCCAGCAACAGCGCCCCGGAGCCGCCCGGGGTGATCAGAATCCGCCGTGGATCGATATTCAGGCCATAACGGGTCTGATAGAAGCCGGAAATCGCTTCGCGCAACTCAGGAATGCCACGGGCGGCGGTGTAACGGGTTTTCCCCGCCGTCAGCGCAGCCTGGCCGGCGCGGATGATCGGCTCGGCGGTCGTGAAGTCCGGTTCGCCGATTTCCAGATGGATCACGTCATGGCCGGCGGCCTGCAATTCATTCGCCCGCGCCAGCAACGCCATCACATGGAACGGTTCGATCGCACGACTGCGCGCACTGTAGGGCTGAGCCATTGGCCTTCCTTCAACGAGTGAAAAGAAACGATTCTACCCATCTGCCGGAACGAGCGAGAACCCGCAGCGGTCACAGCCTCAAGAACGCTGGACTGTAACAAGGCAAACGTACGCTCCAGGATTGACTAAAATCAGTGATTGTCAGGTCTCCAGCACCACCAGACATGGCTTGGCAAACATTTGCAGGCACCACCGGCCGCGGGCTCGACATCCGGGAGTAGCGCGGGCCGAATTGATCTGGTAAGTTCGCCCGCTTGCAGCCGCAGGGCCGGCAGGTGTCGGTGATGGAGCAATCCTGCGCAATGGA
The DNA here is from genome assembly GCF_023242425.1 of Pseudomonas sp. MWU12-2029. NCBI lineage: Bacteria > Pseudomonadati > Pseudomonadota > Gammaproteobacteria > Pseudomonadales > Pseudomonadaceae > Pseudomonas > Pseudomonas sp. MWU12-2029. The sequence continues at coordinate 20,097 of NZ_JALJDY010000009.1, forward strand.
TTACAAGAGTAGAGGCGGTCCATTTCATGCCCACCCAAGCAAAGCAACAGCAGCAACAGGCGATCAGCGGTTTCGAACCTTACGTTCCGGCCGAAGGCGAAGAGTACATGGGCAAGCCCATGCGCGCGCACTTCACCAAGATCCTGACCAAGTGGAAACTGGACTTGATGCAGGAAGTCGACCGCACTGTTGATCACATGAAAGACGAAGCAGCCAACTTCCCTGATCCGGCCGACCGTGCCAGCCAGGAAGAAGAATTCGCCCTTGAGCTGCGTGCCCGCGACCGCGAGCGCAAACTGATCAAGAAGATCGACAAGACGCTGCAGTTGATCGAAGACGAAGAGTACGGCTGGTGTGATTCCTGCGGCATCGAGATCGGCGTCAAGCGCCTCGAGGCCCGCCCGACCGCCGACATGTGCGTCGACTGCAAGAACCTTGCGGAAATCAAGGAAAAGCAGGTCGGCAAGTAATCCCGACCTGAACGAGAAACGGAGCGTGCGAACGCTCCGTTTTTGTTTCTGCCGTTTTTTACTCTTCAAGTAACATCGCCCTCATGACTGCCAACACCTCCCCCGCCTACATCGGCCGCTTCGCCCCGACTCCCAGTGGACACCTGCACTTCGGCTCACTGGTGGCTGCGCTGGCTTCTTACCTGGATGCCCGCTCGGTGAACGGCCGCTGGCTGGTGCGCATGGAAGATCTCGATCCGCCCCGGGAAGAGCCGGGGGCGCAGGCAGCGATACTGAAGGCCCTGGAAAGCTATGGCTTCGAATGGGATGGCGAAATGATCCGCCAGAGCGACCGGCATGAGGCCTACGCCCAAGTGCTCGACAGCCTGTTCAATCATGGCCTCGCGTACGCCTGCACCTGCTCGCGCAAACAACTGGAGCCCTATCACGGCATTTATCCAGGACTGTGCCGCAATGCCGGCCATGGCCAGGAAGACGCCGCGATCCGCCTGCGCGTGCCGGAGCTGGAATATCACTTCATCGACCGGGTGCAGGGCGAGTACCGCCAGCACCTGGGCCGCGACGTGGGTGATTTCGTGATCCGCCGCCGCGACGGCCTCTACGCCTATCAACTGGCGGTGGTGCTGGACGACGCCTGGCAGGGCATCACCGACATCGTCCGCGGCGCCGATCTGCTCGACTCGACGCCGCGCCAGCTCTATCTGCAAGAACTGCTGGGCTTGCGCCAGCCGCGTTATCTGCATCTGCCGCTGATTACCCAGCCGGACGGCCACAAGCTCGGCAAGTCCTACCGCTCGCCACCGCTGGAGGCCGATCAGGCCACGCCATTGTTGCTGAGAGCCTTGCGCGCGTTGGGGCAAGAGCCGGGACCTGAGCTGGCCCACGCCTCACCGCAGGAGCTGCTGAAATGGGGCAGTGCCCACTGGGATGCCTCGAAAATCCCGCGCACACTGACCCTGCCCGAAGCGCAACTGCTGTGACGACACTTGCAGTGGCGCACCCATCCGTTACCATCGCCGCACGTTTTCGGGCACGCGCATAAAAAAGAGAGGCCGGGATGTACATCTATCGCTTGGTCCTGCTTCTGGTCGTGGGGATCTACCTGTTTTCTCCCGCCATCATGGATTGGTGGATCGACGCTACGGGCGCCTGGTATCGCCCTTATCTGCTCTGGCTGATCCTGATTGTCGTGACCTTCATCCTGCAGAGCCAAAAAGATGCCGATGAGCTTTAGTCTGACCCAGATGCTGCTGATCAGCGCCGCCTACCTGGCCGCGCTGTTCGGGGTGGCCTGGATCAGTGAACGGGGCATGATCCCGCGGGCGATCATTCGCCATCCGCTGACCTACACCCTGTCGCTGGGGGTCTACGCCAGTGCGTGGGCGTTCTACGGTACGGTCGGGCTGGCTTATCAGTATGGCTACGGCTTTCTGTCCAGCTATCTCGGGGTGTCCGGTGCATTTCTGCTGGCGCCGGTGCTGCTCTATCCGATCCTGAAGATCACCCGCACCTATCAACTGTCGTCGCTGGCAGACCTGTTCGCCTTCCGCTTCCGCAGCACCTGGGCCGGTGCGCTGACCACGATTTTCATGCTGATCGGCGTATTGCCGTTGCTGGCCCTGCAGATCCAGGCCGTGGCCGATTCCATCGGCATCCTCACCGGCGAGCCGGTGCAGAATCGCGTGGCCCTGGCGTTCTGTGCGCTGATCATCCTGTTCACGATCTTCTTCGGCTCCCGCCATATCGCCACCCGTGAAAAACACGAAGGACTGGTGTTCGCGATTGCCTTCGAATCGGTGATCAAACTGGCCGCCCTCGGCGGCGTCGGCCTCTACGCGCTGTACGGTGTGTTCGACGGCCCGCAACAGCTAGAACTTTGGCTGTTGCAGAACCAGACCGCTCTCGCCGCCCTGCACACGCCGCTGCAGGAAGGCCCGTGGCGCACGTTGCTGCTGGTGTTTTTCGCCTCGGCGATCGTAATGCCGCACATGTACCACATGACCTTCACCGAAAACCTCAACCCGCGCTCGCTGGTCAGCGCGAGCTGGGGCCTGCCGCTGTTCCTGCTGCTGATGAGTCTGGCGGTGCCGCTGATTTTGTGGGCCGGCCTGAAACTCGGCGCCACCACCAATCCGGAATACTTCACCCTCGGCATCGGCATCGCCGCCAACAGCAAGTCGCTGGCGTTGCTGGCGTATGTCGGCGGTCTGTCAGCGGCCAGCGGCCTGATCATCGTCACCACGCTGGCGCTGTCGGGCATGGCCCTGAACCACCTGGTGCTGCCGCTCTACCAGCCACCGGCCGAAGGCAACATCTACCGCTGGCTGAAATGGACCCGCCGGGCGCTGATCGTCGCGATCATCATGGCCGGTTTCTGCTTCTACCTGATGCTCGGCGCGGAACAGGATCTGGCCAACCTCGGCATCGTCGCCTTCGTCGCGACCCTGCAATTCCTGCCCGGCGTGCTGTCGGTGCTGTACTGGCCGACCGCCAACCGCCGTGGCTTCATCGCCGGGCTGCTGGCGGGGATTCTGGTGTGGGTGGTGACCATGCTGCTGCCGCTGGTCGGCAATCTGCAGGGTTTCTATATTCCGCTGCTGAACATGATCTACGTGCTGGACGACACCAGTTGGCACATGGCGGCCATCGCCTCGCTGGCGGCCAACGTCTTGATGTTCACTTTGATTTCGCTGTTCACCAATGCCAGCCCGGAAGAGGCCAGCGCCGCCGAAGCCTGCGCGGTGGATAACGTGCGTCGCCCGCAACGTCGGGAACTGCACGCCGCCTCGCCGCAGGAATTCGCCACGCAACTGGCCAAGCCATTGGGCGCCAAGGCTGCGCAAAAGGAAGTCGAACAGGCCCTGCGCGACCTCTATCTGCCGTTCGACGAGCGCCGCCCTTACGCCCTGCGTCGACTGCGCGACCGGATCGAAGCCAACCTGTCCGGCCTGATGGGCCCGAGCGTCGCCCAGGACATGGTGGAAACCTTCCTGCCGTACAAGGCCGGCGGCGAAAACTACGTCACCGAAGACATCCACTTCATCGAAAGCCGCCTCGAGGACTACCACTCGCGCCTCACCGGTCTGGCCGCCGAACTCGACGCCCTGCGCCGCTACCACCGCCAGACCCTGCAGGAACTGCCGATGGGCGTCTGCTCGCTGGCCAAGGATCAGGAGATCCTGATGTGGAACAAGGCCATGGAAGAGCTGACCGGGATTGCCGCGCAACGGGTGGTCGGATCGCGCCTGAGCACCATCGCCAATCCGTGGAAAGAATTGCTGCAAGGTTTCATCAACCTGCCCGACGAACATTTGCATAAGCAGCATCTTGCACTCGACGGCCAGACCCGCTGGCTGAACCTGCACAAAGCGGCGATCGACGAGCCTCTGGCACCGGGTAACAGCGGCCTCGTGCTGTTGGTGGAAGATCTGACCGAAACCCAGATGCTCGAAGACAAACTGGTGCACTCCGAACGGCTGGCCAGCATCGGTCGACTCGCGGCCGGCGTGGCCCATGAAATCGGCAACCCGATCACCGGCATTGCCTGTCTTGCGCAAAACCTTCGGGAAGAACGCGAAGAAGATGGCGAGCTGACGGAAATCAGCGGCCAGATCCTCGAACAGACCAAACGCGTGTCACGCATCGTGCAGTCGCTGATGAGTTTTGCCCACGCCGGCAGCCATCAGCACAGTGACGAGCCCGTCTGTCTGGCGGAAGTGGCTCAGGATGCCATTGGTCTGCTGGCCCTGAACCGGCGCAATTTCGAAGTCCAGTTCTACAACCTGTGCGACCCCGATCACTGGGTCGAAGGCGACCCGCAGCGGCTCGCCCAGGTGCTGATCAATCTGCTCTCCAACGCCCGTGACGCCTCGCCCGCCGGCAGTGCGGTACGGGTCAAGAGCGAAGCCGGCGAACACACGGTCGATCTGATCGTGGAGGACGAAGGCAGCGGCATTCCGTCGAGCATCATGGACCGATTGTTCGAACCTTTCTTTACCACCAAGGATCCTGGCGAAGGCACCGGTCTGGGCCTTGCACTGGTCTATTCCATCGTTGAAGAGCATTATGGACAAATCACCATCGACAGCCCGGCTGATGTTCAGAGCCAGCGCGGCACCCGTATCCGGGTGACATTGCCGCGTCATGTCGAAGCGACGTCCGCTGTGAACTGAGACCGTCGAGAGTATCGAATCAATGCCGCACATTTTGATCGTCGAAGACGAAACCATTATCCGCTCCGCCTTGCGCCGCCTGCTGGAACGCAACCAGTACCAGGTCAGCGAAGCCGGTTCAGTGCAGGAAGCACAAGAACGCTTCAGTATTCCCACATTCGATCTGATCGTCAGCGACCTGCGTCTGCCGGGTGCTCCGGGCACCGAGCTGATCAAGCTCGGCCAGGGCACGCCGGTGCTGATCATGACCAGCTACGCCAGCCTGCGTTCGGCGGTCGACTCGATGAAGATGGGCGCGGTGGATTACATCGCCAAGCCTTTCGACCACGATGAAATGCTTCAGGCCGTCGCGCGGATCCTGCGTGATCGCCAGTCAGCGCCGGCTGCCGGTGAAGTCGTTGCCGGCAAAACCGCCAACGGCAATGGCAAATCCGCCACAGACAACAGCAACGGCGAGATCGGCATCATCGGCTCCTGCCCACCGATGCAGGACCTTTACGGCAAGATCCGCAAAGTCGCCCCGACCGATTCCAATGTCCTGATCCAGGGCGAATCCGGCACCGGTAAAGAACTGGTGGCCCGGGCCCTGCACAATCTGTCGAAACGTGCCAAGGCGCCGATGATCTCGGTGAACTGCGCCGCCATTCCGGAAAGCCTGATCGAGTCCGAGCTGTTCGGTCACGAGAAAGGTGCGTTCACCGGTGCCAGCGCCGGTCGCGCCGGTCTGGTGGAAGCGGCGGACGGCGGCACGCTGTTCCTCGACGAGATCGGCGAATTGCCTCTTGAAGCCCAGGCCCGCCTGTTGCGCGTTTTGCAGGAAGGCGAAATTCGCCGGGTCGGCTCGGTGCAGTCGCAGAAAGTCGATGTCCGACTGATCGCCGCGACCCACCGCGACCTCAAGAGCCTGGCGAAAATCGGCCAGTTCCGCGAAGACTTGTATTACCGCCTCCATGTGATCGCGTTGAAACTGCCGGCCCTGCGCGAGCGTGGTGCCGACGTCAATGAAATCGCCAATGCGTTCCTTGCCCGCCAGAGCGCACGCATCAACCGCACCGACCTGAAATTTGCCGCCGATGCCGAACAGGCGATCCGGCACTATTCCTGGCCGGGTAACGTGCGGGAACTGGAAAACGCCGTCGAGCGCGCCGTCATCCTGAGCGAAAGCCCGGAAATTTCCGCCGACCTGCTGGGCATCGACATTGAGCTGGGGGATCTGGAGGACGACGAGTTCATCGGTCTGCCGGCGCAACCGGCCGGTAACGCCAGCAACAGCAGCCACGAGCCGACCGAAGACCTGTCGCTGGAAGACTACTTCCAGCATTTCGTTCTCGAGCATCAGGACCACATGACCGAGACCGAACTGGCGCGCAAACTGGGCGTCAGCCGCAAATGCCTGTGGGAACGCCGCCAGCGCCTGGGCATTCCACGGCGCAAGACCGGGGTCGCCAGCGAGAGCTGAACGTTACCTGTCGAGTGTGCGGGTAACCGTTGAATGTGTGAAAAAACTGTTACCTCAGTCTTTTCACGTAACAGAAGCCGGGGTTATCGGTAACGAAACCCCGGCTTTTTTTCGCCCCGCGAAAACGGTTATATCGACCTAACCCCTTGTTTTATTGGGGTTCGCAAAAGTTGGCACGCCCCCTGCTATATGTTTGGTACAAGAACAATAACAAGCAATGCACAAGACAATAAAAATAAGACGAATCGACTCACGCACAATAAAAACAAGACGGCGAGAGGCGCAGCTAACTGATTCTTTTGGAGAGGCGTTGTATTTGGGGCTTGCCCCACGACCAGGCCGAGAACAACAAAAACTGTCCTAAGACAGAGCCTGTACTGGTTGGATCGAGAGATCACTGCAATTCAGCGACCAAAGCAATCCGTTTGCTCTTGGCTCCCGATTGGGAGGGTCATGAAGGAAAAGCTTCATGGCGAGGGCACTCAACAAAAACAAGAAGCCCGAATCAATAATAAAAAGAGCACGCAACTACTTCTTGGGGAGCTTCGGCTCCCCTTGTAGTTTCTCCCTCCCGGAAAAACCTCCCCTCCTGACGCATCTTCACCCCTCTAGCCTGCGGCCTGCAGCGCAAATCGGCAGCGTCCTACACCATCCCTCGACTAAATGCTAGAATCCCCGCCCATCATGCGGTCATTCTCTGGTATGGCCGAACATTCCTTCAAACAGTGCATCCCATGCTGAAGAAGCTGTTCCAGTCATTCCGAACTCCCCTGCGTCGTACGCAACACATCCGTAGCACGCCTGAAGTCCTCAACAGCGGCCAACATTCGCTGCAAAAGGCGCAATTCAGCCGATACGCGGTCAACATCGTCGAACGTCTGCAGGGCGCCGGCTACCAGGCCTACCTGGTTGGCGGCTGCGTGCGAGACATGCTGCTGGGCATCACGCCCAAAGACTTCGACGTCGCCACCAGCGCCACGCCCGAGCAGGTTCGCGCCGAATTCCGCAATGCGCGGATCATCGGCCGCCGCTTCAAGCTGGTGCACATCCATTTCGGTCGCGAAATCATCGAGGTCGCGACCTTCCGCGCCAACCACCCGCAAAACGAAGACGACGAAGACAGCAACCAGTCCTCGCGCAACGAGAGCGGGCGCATTCTGCGCGACAACGTCTACGGCACCCTGGAAGAAGACGCGCAACGTCGCGACTTCACCATCAACGCCCTGTATTACGATCCGGTCAGCGAGCGCATCCTCGATTACGCCAATGGCGTGCACGACATCCGCAATCATCTGATCCGCCTGATCGGCGACCCCAAGCAGCGTTACCAGGAAGACCCGGTGCGGATGCTGCGGGCCGTGCGTTTCGCCGCCAAACTCAACTTCGGCATCGAAAAGCACACCGTCCAGCCGATCCGCGAGCTGGCACCGATGCTGCGCGAGATTCCGTCGGCCCGGCTGTTCGAGGAAGTGCTCAAGCTGTTCCTCTCCGGACATGGCGCCATCACCTTCGAGATGTTGGTCGACCTGCAACTGTTCGCGCCGTTGTTCCCGGCCAGCGCCGATGCGCTGGAATACAACCCGGAATACACTCACACGCTGATCAGCGAAGCGCTGACCAACACCGACCTGCGGATCAAGCAGAACAAACCGGTGACCCCGGCGTTCCTGTTTGCCGCCCTGTTGTGGCCTGCCCTGCCGGCTCGCGTGTTGCGTCTGCAGGAACGTGGCATGCCGCCGATTCCGGCGATGCAGGAAGCCGCCCACGAGCTGATCGCCGAACAGTGCCAGCGTATTGCGATTCCAAAACGCTTCACCATGCCGATCCGCGAGATCTGGGACATGCAGGAACGCCTGCCACGCCGCAGCGGCAAACGCGCCGACCTGTTGCTGGACAATCCGCGCTTCCGCGCTGGCTACGACTTCCTGCTGTTGCGTGAAAGCGCCGGCGAGCAGACCGATGGCCTGGGCGAATGGTGGACCGACTATCAGGACGCCAACGACAGCGAGCGCCGCGACATGATCCGCGACCTCAGCGGCAAGGAAGACGGCGCCAGCGGTGCTCCGCGCAAGCGTCGCCGCAGCAGCGGTTCCAAGCGCAAACGCGCCGGCGCACCGAGTGCTACGGGCGAATAAGGCATGGAACGCATCTACATCGGCATGGGCAGCAACCTGGCTGACCCGGCCGAACAACTGCGCAGCGCGGTCGACGCGCTGGGGCAATTGCCAGACAGCGCACTGGTCGGCGTCTCGGCCTTTTACCAGAGCGACTCGTTGCTGCCGGGCCAGCCGCGTTACACCAACGCGGTTGCGGCGCTCGACAGTACACTCGCCCCGCTGGAACTGCTCGACGCCCTGCAAGCCATCGAAAACGGTCAGGGCCGCGAACGCCTGGAGCGCTGGGGCCCGCGCACGCTGGACCTGGACATTCTGTTGTTCGGTGACCGTCTGATCGACGAGCCGCGCCTGAAAGTCCCGCATTACCACATGCAGGAACGCGCGTTCGTACTTTATCCCCTGGCCGAACTGGCCCCCGAAGATCTGCGCCTGGCCGACGGCCGCACCCTTGCCGATCTGCTCGCAGCCTGCCCGTTCGTCGGCCTCGAACGTCTCTCCCACGCCTGACCCAAACCGCCGATGCGGGAGCAAACCGGCTCCCGTATTTTGCGTTCTTGTAGGACAAAAACTCCGCAGATCAGGCCCGCCGGCCCGCTGAATCGCATCAGTAACGCCGGTAACACTCCCGTCGTAACAATGCGGTAACACATGCAATTGACTTCCTGAGGCCTCATCACGACTATAGGCGTCCCGCTGCCGCCAACCCGGCATACAAGGGCGCAATCCAGGCCTTATAAGCACGACAAAAGAGCGTGCGCCTGAATAGATGACGAATCACGCGCGTTACTCGCAGTAGTTTCCAAAGCGCCTGAACGAGGATTTCTTACATGCCAGCCATCACCCTGACCACGCTCCAGAGCCTCAAGCAGAAAGGTGAAAAGATCACCATGCTGACCTGCTATGACGCGACCTTCGCCCACGCCTGCAACGAGGCCGGTGTCGAAGTGCTGCTGGTGGGCGACTCCCTCGGCATGGTCCTGCAAGGTCACGACAGCACCCTGCCGGTGACCATTGCGGAAATGGCCTACCACACCGCCTGCGTCAAGCGCGGCAACACCGACGCCCTGATCCTGGCCGACCTGCCGTTCATGGCCAATGCCACCCTCGAACAAACCATGACCAACAGCGCCATGCTGATGCAGGCCGGCGCGCACATGGTCAAGGTCGAAGGTGCGCTGTGGCTGGCGGAATCGATCCGCCTGCTGGCCGAGCGCGGTGTACCGGTCTGTGCCCACATGGGCCTGACCCCGCAAGCCGTGAACATTCTCGGCGGCTATAAAGTGCAGGGTCGCAACGAAAACCAGGCACGCCAGATGCGCGCCGACGCAATCTCCCTGGAGCAGGCCGGCGCGGCCATGCTGCTGCTGGAATGCGTGCCGAGCGAACTGGCAGCCGAAATCACCCAGGCGGTGAAAATCCCGGTGATCGGCATCGGCGCCGGCACCGACACCGACGGTCAGGTCCTGGTGCTGCACGACATGCTCGGCCTGTCGATCAGCGGCCGCGTACCGAAATTCGTGAAGAATTTCATGCAGGGTCAGGACAGCATCCAGTCCGCACTGAAGGCTTATGTGAACGAAGTCAAAGCCGCCACTTTCCCTGGGATCGAACACGGATTCTCTGCATGAACACCGTCAAAACCGTACGTGAACTGCGCGCTGCCGTGGCGCGCGCCCGCAGTGAAGGCAAGCGCATCGGCTTCGTGCCGACCATGGGCAACCTGCACAGCGGCCACATCGCGTTGATCACTAAAGCCAAGCAGCGAGTGGACTTCGTGGTCGCGAGCATTTTCGTCAATCCGCTGCAGTTCGGCGCCGGCGAAGACCTCGACAAATACCCGCGCACCCTGGCAGCGGATCAGGAAAAACTGCTGGAAGCCGGTTGCTCCCTGCTGTTCGCCCCGACCGTCGAAGAAATGTACCCCGACGGCATGGCCGGGCAGACCCGGGTCAGCGTGCCACAGCTTTCCGAAGGGCTGTGCGGTGCCAGCCGCCCGGGGCACTTCGAAGGCGTGGCGACCGTGGTCAGCAAGCTGTTCAACATGGTCCAGCCGGATCTGGCGATCTTCGGTCAGAAGGACTACCAGCAACTGGCCGTGATCCGTGCGCTGGTGCATGACCTGAACATGCCGATCCAGATCATCGGCGAACCGACCGTACGTGCTGCCGATGGCCTGGCGCTGTCCTCGCGCAACGGTTTCCTCAGCGAGGAACAACGCGCCGTGGCGCCCGTCGTTTACCGTGCCCTGAGCAGCATTGCCGAGTCGATCAAACAGGGTGAGCGCGACTTCCCGGCCTTGATCCTGGCACAGCGGCAACAGCTGGAAGCCGCCGGCCTGCGCCCGGATTACCTGGAAATCCGCCACGCCATGACCCTGCGTCCGGCCACGGCGGAAGATCGTGACCTGGTGATTCTGGTTGCTGCGTTCCTCGGCACCACCCGGTTGATCGACAACCTGCACCTGAACCTCGATACCCCCGCCTGAACACCGCAACAGCAGAATGAGGGAGCGAGCCTGTTCGCTCCCGCATTCGTGCCACATCCCCTTCCAGATCGTATTGCCGGGCACCTGACCATCGGGCAAACTGCCCGCCGATCCACTGCGCGCGAAAAGCAGGGACTTGCTCGTATTACCCGCCGTCTGTCGGCGTCTGCTGTTATCGATGTTAAAAAAGTACAGGTAACAGGTCAGAAGAAGCCAAGACAGATCGCGGCGCTGGGTTTACTGTATTCGCCCTGCGCCAGTGTAATCGTGTCGACGCAGTTGCCCCCTCGCCCAAACATGGCGGGGAGGTCTTTTCAGTGTTCAAAAGGCCGTTCAAGTAAAAAGGAAAACCGCAGCGATGGCGTACTACCGCACTCCTCATGACGTTACCGCTCTGCCTGCCTGGCAGGCGTTGAAAGACCACCGCCAAGCCATGCAGGATTTCAGCATGCGCGAAGCCTTCAACGCCGATCCGCAGCGCTTCACTCAATTCACCCTCAGCAGCTGCGGACTGTTTCTCGATTATTCGAAGAATCTGATCAACGCCGAGACCCGCAACCTGCTGGTGGGTCTGGCCAACGAAGTCGATCTCAAGGGCGCGATCAAGGCGCTGTTCGACGGCGAAATCGTCAACTCCTCCGAAGGCCGCCCGGCGCTGCACACCGCCCTGCGTCGCCCGGTGGGCGACAAGCTGTCGGTCAATGGCGTCAACGTGATGCCTGAAGTCCACAAGGTGTTGAACCAGATCACCGATCTGGTCGGCAAGATCCATGACGGCCTGTGGCGCGGTTACACCGAAAAGCCGATCACTGACGTGGTCAACATCGGCATCGGTGGTTCGTTCCTCGGCCCGGAGCTGGTCTCCGAAGCCCTGCTGTCCTACGCCCAGAAAGGCGTGCGTTGCCATTACCTGGCGAACATCGACGGCAGCGAATTCCACGAGCTGACGCAAAAACTGCGCGCCGAGACCACGCTGTTCATCGTTTCGTCGAAATCGTTCAACACCCTCGAAACCCTGAAAAACGCCCAGGCCGCCCGCGCCTGGTATCTGGCCCAGGGCGGTTCGGAAGCCGAGCTGTATCGTCACTTCATCGCCGTATCGAGCAACAACGCGGCGGCCGTGGCCTTCGGTATCCGCGAAGAGAACATCTTCCCGATGTGGGACTGGGTCGGCGGTCGTTATTCGCTGTGGTCGGCCATCGGTCTGCCGATTGCCCTGGCCATCGGCATGTCCAACTTCAAGGAACTGCTGTCCGGTGCCTACACCATGGACCAGCATTTCCAGAGCGCGCCGTTCGAACAGAACATGCCGGTGCTGCTGGCCCTGCTCGGCGTGTGGTACGGCAACTTCTGGGGCGCGCAAAGCCACGCGATCCTGCCGTACGACCACTACCTGCGTAACATCACCAAGCACTTGCAGCAGCTGGACATGGAATCCAACGGCAAAAGCGTGCGTCAGGACGGCACTCCGGTGTCGACCGATACCGGCCCGGTGATCTGGGGCGGCGTCGGCTGCAACGGCCAGCACGCTTACCACCAGTTGCTGCACCAGGGCACCCAGCTGATTCCGGCCGACTTCATTGTGCCGATCGTCAGCTTCAACCCGGTGTCCGACCACCATCAGTGGCTGTACGCCAACTGCCTGTCCCAGAGCCAGGCGCTGATGCTCGGCAAGACCCTGCCGGAAGCCGAAGCCGAACTGCGCGACAAAGGCATGAGCGAAGAACAGGTGCAGAAACTCGCACCGCACAAAGTGATCCCGGGCAACCGTCCGAGCAACACCCTGGTGGTCGAGCGCATCAGCCCGCGTCGTCTCGGCGCACTGGTGGCGATGTACGAACACAAAGTCTTCGTGCAGAGCGTGGTCTGGGGCATCAACGCCTTCGACCAGTGGGGCGTGGAACTGGGCAAGGAACTGGGCAAGGGCGTCTACAACCGCCTGGTCGGCAGCGAGGAAACCGCGGCCGAAGATGCGTCCACTCAAGGCCTGATCAACTACTTCCGCGGCCGTCACCGCGGCTGATCCAGCCCTGAACACACCCCCTCGCCATGAGGGGGTGTTTGTTTACAGGTATTGAACCCTCCCCGCTCTCGGCGCATCTTTATCCTTGTCGCACAACAAGAATAAGGAACCGTCATGTTCGATATCAGCACGTTCCCCAAAGCCGATGCCGTCCGCCGGGCAGCCCAGTTGAGTCAGGACGACTACCATCGCCTGTACCGCGAATCCATTGAACACCCCAGCACCTTCTGGGCCGAACAGGCCACCCGCTTCCTCGACTGGAGCACCCCGTGGCAGACCGTCCAGCGCTATGACCTGAAGACCGGCGAGGCTTCCTGGTTCGCCGGGGCGAAACTGAATGTCAGCTACAACTGCATCGATCGCCACCTGGAGAAACGCGGCGACCAGACCGCCATTGTCTGGGAAGGCGACGATCCCGCCGAATCCACGCAAATCACCTACAACAAACTCCATCACCACGTCTGCCGCCTGGCCAACGTGCTGAAAAGCCGCGGCGTGAAGAAAGGCGACCGGGTGTGCATCTACATGCCGATGATCCCCGAAGCAGCCTACGCCATGCTCGCCTGCGCACGGATCGGCGCGATTCACTCGGTGGTGTTTGGCGGTTTTTCGCCGGACTCGTTGCGCGACCGCATTCTCGATGCCGATTGCCGCACGGTGATCACCGCCGACGAAGGCGTGCGCGGTGGCAAGTTCGTGCCGTTGAAACAGAACGTCGACAAGGCCCTGCAAAGCTGTCCGAAGGTCAGCACCGTCGTGGTCGTCGAACGCACCCAGAACAAAGTCGACTGGTTCGAAGGCCGCGACCTCTGGTATCACCAGGCCGTGCGCGATGTCAGCGACGATTGCCCGCCGGAACCGATGGACGCCGAAGACCCGCTGTTCATCCTCTACACCTCCGGCAGCACCGGCAAACCCAAAGGCGTGCTGCACACCACCGGCGGTTACCTGCTGCAAGCGGCGATGACCTTCAAGTACGTGCTCGACTACCGCGACGGCGAAGTATTCTGGTGCACCGCCGACGTCGGCTGGGTTACCGGCCACAGCTACATTGTCTACGGCCCGCTGGCCAACGGCGCGACCACCCTGATCTTCGAAGGCGTGCCGAGTTACCCGAGCACCTCGCGGTTCTGGCAGGTGATCGACAAACACAAGGTCAACATCTTCTACACCGCGCCGACCGCACTGCGCGCACTGATGCGTGAAGGCGCCGGCCCCTTGCAGGAAACTTCGCGACAGAGCCTCAGATTGCTCGGCAGCGTCGGCGAGCCGATCAACCCCGAAGCGTGGGAATGGTATTTCAACGTCGTAGGCGAACAGCGCTGCCCGATTGTCGATACCTGGTGGCAGACCGAGACCGGCGGCATCATGCTCAGCCCGCTGGTCAGCGCTCAACGGATCAAACCGGGCTGCGCCACCCAACCGATGTTCGGCGTGCAACCGGTGCTGCTCGACGAACACGGCAAGGAAATCAAGGGCGCCGGCAGCGGCGTGCTGGCGATCAAGTCGAGCTGGCCGGCGCAGATCCGCAGCGTCTACGGTGATCCGCAGCGCATGGTCGACACCTACTTCAAGCCCTACCCAGGCTACTACTTCACCGGCGACGGCGCCCGCCGCGACGAGGATGGCGACTACTGGATCACCGGTCGCATTGATGACGTGATCAATGTCTCCGGCCACCGCATCGGTACCGCCGAAGTCGAGAGCGCGCTGGTGCTGCATGACAGCATTGCCGAGGCCGCCGTGGTCGGTTACCCCCACGACGTCAAAGGCCAGGGCATCTACGCCTTCGTCACGCCCATGAACGGCGCCGAACCCAACGACGAACTGAAGAAGGAACTGCTGGCCCACGTCAGCAAAGAGATCGGCAGCTTCGCCAAACCGGACCTGATCCAGTGGGCCCCGGCCCTGCCGAAAACCCGCTCGGGCAAGATCATGCGGCGGATCCTGCGCAAGATCGCCTGCAACGAGCTCGACAGCCTCGGCGACACCTCGACCCTGGCCGACCCGAGCGTGGTGCAGGGGCTGATCGACAAGCGCCTTAACCAGTAGAATCACGGGCGCGGTCAACCGGCCGCGCCGCCCTTCACCACTGAGTTGCCATGGAATTCATCCGCAGCCGTATCGAAAACCAGCTCATGAGCCTGACCGGTCTGTCCCTCGGCCAGCTCGATCTGGAAAACCCCAAGGGCGATCCCGGCCTGTTCGGCCCGGACTCGATCAGTTGGCAAGTGCACGGCGACTTCAGCAGCATGTTGATCGGCGGCATCAGTGCCTTGCTACTGCAAGCCCTGCACCCACTGGCACTGGCCGGGGTCTGGGATCACTCGAACTTTCGTCAGGACATGCTCGGTCGCCTGCGTCGAACCAGTCAGTTTGTCTCCGGCACTACGTTCGGCTCCAAACGGGACGCCGAATGGCTGATCGAGAAAGTCCGCACCATTCACCTGCAAGTGGTCGGCACCGCGCCGGATGGCCGGCCCTATGCGGCCAGTGATCCGGATCTGCTTACATGGGTGCACGTGGCCGAAGTCAGCAATTTTCTCGCCGCCCATTTGCGTTACCGCAACCCGCAGTTGTCACCGCAGGATCAGGACCGTTACTACGCGGAAATCGCCGTGGTCGCTGAACGCCTGGGTGCTCGCGATGTGCCGAAATCGCGCCAGGCCGTGACCGATTACCTGCAACGGGTGCGCCCGCAGTTGCTGTGTGACGAACGCAGCCGCGAAGTCCTGCGCCTGCTGCTCGATGCCCCGGCACCCAGCGTGCTGGCGCGGCCGTTTGGCGACCTGATGATGAAGGCCGGCATCGACCTGCTGCCGGACTGGGCCAGCGACATGCTCGATGCCCGGCAGAATCCGCTGCAACGCCAGCTGATCCGCGCCAGTGTCAAGCGCAGCGCACCGATGCTGCGCTGGGCGATGCGCAATGGTTCGGTGCAACGGGCCCAAAGGCGGATGGGGCTGAGATGAAGCTCAGTAGCTGCTAAACTCCCGCGCCCCGATTCCCTACAGCAAGGCGCAAGCATGTCTTCCCTGAATCAGGCGCTGCGCGCCGCCCTCGATCAACGCCAGGATCTGCTCGCCGAGCTGCACCGCCAGGGCACCGACTGCTATCGCCTGTTCCATGGCAGCCAGGAAGGCGCCGGCGGCCTGACCGTCGACCGTTATGGGCCGCAGCTGATGGTGCAGAGTTTCCACCAGACGCTGGAACTCGCCGACCTGCTGCAACTGCACGCCACGGTGAACGAAACGCTGGGCTTGCAAACCTTGCTGGTCTACAACGACCGCTCCCGTGGCAACTCGCGCATCGACCGCGAAGACAGCGTGTACCGCGCCGAAGAAGCAGCGCTGGTCGATCTGGTCGGCCACGAGTGGGGCCTGAACTACCGCGTGCGCGGACGCCATGCCGGCCAGGATCCGCTGCTGTTCCTCGACCTGCGCAACACCCGCGGCTGGGTCAAGGATCACGCCAAGGGCAAAAGCGTACTCAACCTGTTTGCCTACACCTGCGGCGTCGGTCTCAGCGCGGCTGCCGGCGGTGCTCGCGAGGTGTGCAACCTGGATTTCGCCGAGGGCAATCTGGCAGTCGGCCGCGAGAACGGCCTCCTCAATCCGCAACTGCCGACCATGGAATTCATCCAGTCCGACTACTTCCCGGCGATCCGCCAGTTGGCCGGTCTGCCGATCAGCCAGCGTCGCGGGCAGAAACTGCCTAGCTATCAGCGCCTTGAACAACGCCAGTACGATCTGGTGCTGCTCGACCCGCCGGCCTGGGCCAAAAGCGCGTTCGGCACTGTTGACCTGCTGCGCGATTATCAGAGCCTGCTCAAGCCCGCCCTGCTGACCACCGCCGAAAACGGCGTGCTGATCTGCTGCAACAACCTGGCAAAAGTCAGCATGGACGACTGGCGCGAACAGGTGCTGCGTTGCGCCGAGAAGGCCGGGCGCCCGGTGCGCGAATGGAGCGTGATGACCCCGGGCCGGGATTTCCCTTCACTGGACGGGCAACCGCCGCTCAAGACCCTGATTCTCCAGCTCTGAAATTTCTCCCGGCAGGAGCCGTCTTCGGCAACTCCTACAGACATTGCAGACAAATCTGAACAATCCTGTCTCGTGCGATGTACTTCGGAACCGGAATCGCGTGCCATACTCCAAGGCACTCCGATTCAGACAGATGAAGCCGCACATGCCCAAAGGATTGATTCGCGCGATTGGCGCCCTGTTGACTGCTCTGGCCCTCTACAGCCTGCTGGGGTTTCTGATTTTGCCGGGCATCGCGCTCCGAGTGGCCAACCAGCAACTGGCCAACTACGCCACGGTGCCTGCGCACCTCCAGCGTATCGAACTCAATCCGTTCAGCCTCGAAGTCACGCTTTGGGGGCTGGTCATCGGCGAGCCGGGCAAGGAACAGGTCGGTTTCGAACGCCTGTACGCCAACCTGCAACTCGACAGCCTGTGGACAAAAGCCCTGCACCTGTCCGACATCGAACTGGACAAACCCAAGACCGAAATCCTGTTCGCCAAGGACGGCAAACTCAATCTGCTCGGTCTGTTCAAACTGCCGGCCAGCGAACCGACGCCGGCCGATCCGAATGCCAAGCCGTTTCCGCTGCGTATCGACCGGATCAAACTGGCCGGTGGCAACGTGCATTTCGAGGATGCACGCCCGAGCGAGCCGATCGAATTCCTCTACGACAAACTCGATTTCGAACTGAACAACCTCAGCACCCTGCCTGAAGACAACGCCGACATGACCCTGGTCGCCATCGGCCCGGCTGGCGGGCAGATCGACTGGAAAGGCAACTTCAGCCTGATCCCGATTGCCTCCGAAGGCACCCTCAAGGTCACCGATGGCCAGATGAAAGCGTTCTGGCCCTACGTGCGCGACGCCGTGCCACTGGTGCTGGAAAACGGCGTGGTCAGCCTCAGCACCGATTACAAGCTCAACCTGTCCAAGGAAACCGAACTGCTGCTGAACAACGTCTCAGTCAGCGTCGCGCCGTTTGCGATCAAGGCACCGGACGGACGTCCGCTGGCAAAGCTCGACCGCCTCGACGTCAGCGAAACCACCGTGGACCTGGCCAAGCAACAAGTGGTGGTCG
The DNA here is from genome assembly GCF_023242425.1 of Pseudomonas sp. MWU12-2029. Lineage (NCBI taxonomy): Bacteria > Pseudomonadati > Pseudomonadota > Gammaproteobacteria > Pseudomonadales > Pseudomonadaceae > Pseudomonas > Pseudomonas sp. MWU12-2029. Next base: position 37,927 of record NZ_JALJDY010000009.1, read on the forward strand.
GCAAGATCCGCAGCCAGAAACTCGAAACCTGGGCTGCCCTCGAAGCGGACGGGCAACTGGACTGGCAGAAACTGTTCGCCAGCCAGCCATCCAAACCTGCCGCCAAAGTAGCGGCTGAACCGAAAAGCACTCCGGCCGCCGCCGACTCGCCGAAAACGGAACCGACCGCGCCGGGCAAGCCATGGCAGGTGCTGCTCAAGGACGTGCAACTGCGTGACTACAAAGTACATCTGGCGGATCGCTCGGCGAAGCCCGAGGTCACGCTGGATGTCACGCCGCTTAATGTCGACCTGCAGAATTTCGACAGCCTCAATGGCTCACCCTTCAACGTCAAACTCGACGCTGGCCTGGGCAAGCAAGGCAAGATCAACGCCGACGGCGTGGTCAATCTGGCCCCGGTCACCGCCCAGCTCAACGTGAAAACCCAGGACATCGATCTGCGCGTCGCCCAGTCCTACATCAACCCGTTCATTCGTCTGGAACTGCGCAGCGGCATGCTCGGCAGCGACCTGAAAGTGAACCTGAAAAGCACCGAGCCGCTGGCACTCAGCGTCACCGGTCGCGCTCAGGTCGATCAGTTGCACACCCTCGATACCCTGAAGACCCGGGACTTCCTCAAGTGGCAGCAAGTGGTGGTCGAAGGCCTGAATTATCAGCACGGTGACAGCCTGTCGATCGACAGGATCAATCTGTTCCAGCCGTATGCGCGCTTCATGATCAACGATGACCGCACCACCAACATCGATGATTTGCTGATCCCGCAACCTGCCGACTCCGGGACAAAACCCGCAGCGGCCAAACCAGCCAGTAACTCGAAACCGCTGGGCATTCACATCGGCGGCATCGTGATCAATGACGGCTCGGCCAACTTCGCCGACTTCAGCCTGACGCCAAACTTCGCCACCGCGATCCAGCAGCTCAACGGGCAGATCGGCACCATCGACAGTCGTCAGGCGAAACCCGCCAGCGTCGACGTCAAGGGCAAGGTCGATCGTTATGCGCCGGTGACCATCAAAGGCGCGGTCAACCCGTTCGACCCGATGGCCAGCCTCGACATCGCCACCAGTTTCAAACGGGTCGAACTGACCACCCTGACCCCCTACTCCGGCAAGTTCGCCGGTTACCGGATCCGCAAGGGCCGGCTCAATCTCGACCTGCATTACCTGATCACCAAGGGTCAGCTCAAGGCCGAGAACAAAGTGGTGGTCGAACAACTGCAACTGGGCGAGAAGGTCGACAGCCCGGATGCCGTGAGCCTGCCGCTGAAACTGGCGATTGCGCTGCTCAAGGACGTGGACGGCAAGATTTCCATCGAACTGCCGGTCACCGGCGACCTCAACAACCCGCAATTCAGCGTGATGCCGATTGTCTGGCAGACCCTGCGCAACCTGATCGTCAAAGCCGCCGCCGCACCGTTCAAGCTGATTGGCGGTCTGGTCAGCGGTGGCGGATCGGAAGATCTGGGCACCGTGTCCTTCGCACCGGGCTCCAGCGAACTGAACAAGGATGCCGAAGCGGCTCTGGTCAAATTGTCCCAGGCCTTGAAGGAGCGTCCGGCCCTGCGTCTGGAAATCGAAGGCACCGCTGCACAGAGCAGCGACGGCCCGTTGCTTGCCGAACAGCGCCTGGAACGCGAATACCAGTACAACTACTACAAGATGCTCCAGCGTCGTGGCGACAAGGTGCCGGCCCAGGCCTCGCTGATCCAGGTGCCGGACAATGAAAAAGGTCCGCTGCTCGAAGGCATCTACCGCACCCGTCTGAAAACCCAGCCGCCGGCTGAATGGAAGGATCTGGGCAAGGAAGAACGCACGGCGAAAATGCGCGCCGACGTGATCAAGTTCTGGAGTTCCAGCGATGTGCTGTTGCGCCAGCTCGGCCAGGACCGTGCCAGCAGCATCAAGGATTACCTGGTGGACAAGGGCCAGTTGGCCGACGACCGCGTGTACTTCATCGACGCCAATCTTGGCGAAGCCGAAAGCGACGGTCGCGTGGTGACACAAATGCATCTGGACGCCGAGTGATGAACAGTCGATGGCTGGCCGCAATGGCGCTGGCGCTCGTCGCCAGCCTGGCTTCGGCATCCGATACCCTGCGCTGTGGCAGCCAGCTGGTGAGCCTCGGTGATCGCGCCAGCGAAGTGCTGCAGAAATGCGGTGAACCGGTCAGCCGCGACGTGCTGGGTTACAAGCGCAGCGCCAATCGTCGTGAAGAGTTTCAGGTCGAGGAGTGGACCTACGGCCCGAGCAACGGCATGTATCAATACCTGCGCTTCGAAGGCAATCGCCTGCGGCAGATCAACAGCAAGCGCGGCGACTGACTTCTCTCCACTTTTCCATTCCCTGAAATAGAACAGGCCCCGACACGAATGCCGGGGCCTGTAATGGCCACATTCCGTGTGGCCGGTCGCATGAACTCTAAAGGGCGGCAGACGTATTGCTCGGCCCGCCTGTCGCGTCTTCTCCCGGTCCAGGCGAGAAGTCTTGCCTTACTCGGCTTTCAGGCCGTCAGCGGAGACCGCTTTGACGCCTTTGATTTTCTTGGTGATGTCTACGGCCATTTTTTTCTGTGCTTCTGTCACTGCAACAGTGGAGGACAGAGACACGACGCCTTTGTTGGTTTCTACTTTGATGTCAGTGCCTGGAATGCCTTTTTCGGTCACCAGGTCGCTTTTGACTTTGGTGGTGATCCAGGTGTCGGAAGTGGCTTCTTTCGCCTTGGTCATTTCACCGGCAGCCAGAGTCATTGGAGCCTGGGTCGCCTGGGTGGATTGTGCGAATGCGCCGGTGGCCATGGTCAGGGTCAGCGCGGTAGCAGCAGCGGCAGTGATAGCGAACTTCTTCATACGAGTAACTCCTGTTTTTCTGGAAAGTCTGCTGCGTGTCTTGTCAGCAGGGTTACCGTAGATATTGCGAACGCTGTGCCAACTTTCAAAAATGCAATAAAACCTTATAAATCAATAAGTTAATAAAATTGAAAATTCTCGGAATCATGCAAATTGCATGACCCCTGAATTATCTACATGCAACTTGCGGCTTTTTGGAAAGTTCCTAACACGCTGAAAAGATTGAAGCTTTTTGTGAAGCACCGCGCAAAAGAAAATGCCCCGCAAAGCGGGGCATTTGATGAGCAGGGATCAAGCAATCAAGTACCGCTGCCTGGGCAACCTTTAGGGGCGTAGTCAGGGTTGACTGTCGAAGCACAGCTCCAGACCCCGGCCACGTTACCGGTGGCGCCGCCGGTACGGGTCAGCGTAATGGTTTTGCCCAGCACAGGCGCCGGTGCATTCGCGATGGTGCAAACGATGGTGCCTGCCCCGGTATTCGCCGTACCCGACACGCTGACAGTACCGCAGTTGGTCGTTACATAAGTTGCGGAACCGGTCACCAGCGTACTGTTCGGGTCGGTACCTTGATTGATGGTGTCCTCGAACGGCACTTTCAGCGCGCTGATTTCCGCCAGCCCCGCCGTCACTTTCGACCGTGCCTGGTACTTCGTGTATTGCGGCAGGGCGATGGTGGCCAGGATGCCGATGATCGCCACGACGATCAGCAGCTCGATCAGAGTGAAACCTTGTTGTTTTTTCATAGACACGCTCCATGCATGAGTCGGAATCTCATGATCTGAGATGAACCGAGCATAGCCCGTGCCAAGTGCTTCGCCAGCCCGAGGATTGGGCGAGAGATCGGGGCAATGCCGTTTCCTACAACCTGTAACCGCACTATCTGACACTTTTTGTCACCTGCACCGAGGCGGTTTGGCGCTGTCACTTGACTAGGCTATAAGTCATGAACTGTCTGCATCCGGGATTCCCATGAATGACATCGCTCTGAGCGGTCTGGCCAAGCAATTGGTCCAGGCCGAACTGCTCACGGAAAAAAGCGCCCAGCAAGCCTGGCAGCAAGCCCAGCGCAATCGCCTGTCGCTGGTCAGCTATCTGGTACAGAACAAACTGGTGAAGAGTTCGCAGGTCGCCGAAATCGCCTCGGAGCACTTCGGCATGGCGTTCCTCGACCTCAACTGCCTGGACAAGGAAACCCAGCCCAAGGGCCTGGTCAGCGAAAAACTGGTTCGCCAGCACCATGCCCTGCCCCTGTGGCGACGCGGCAACAAACTGTTCGTGGGCATTTCCGACCCGAGCAATCACCAGGCGATCAACGACATTCAGTTCAGCACCGGGCTAACCACCGAAGCGATTCTGGTGGAAGACGACAAGCTCACCGACGCCATCGAGAAGTTCTTCGACACCCACGCCTCAGGCCTGGAAGACATGGCCGATGTCGACCTCGACGGGCTGGACGTCGAATCCGTCGATGACAGCAAACAGGACGCCATCGGTGGAATGGACGCCGACGACGCGCCGGTGGTGCGCTTCGTCCACAAGATGCTGCTGGATGCAATCAAGAGCGGCTCTTCCGACCTGCACTTCGAGCCTTACGAGAAAAACTACCGGGTGCGGGTGCGTACCGACGGCATCCTGCGTGAGGTGGCCAAACCGCCGATTCAACTGGCCGGGCGCATCGCCGCCCGGCTGAAGGTCATGGCCAGCCTCGACATCTCGGAACGGCGCAAACCCCAGGACGGGCGTCTGAAAATGCGCCTGTCGAAAACCAAGTCGATCGACTTCCGGGTCAACACCCTGCCGACGCTGTGGGGCGAGAAAGTGGTGATCCGGATTCTCGACCCGTCCAGCGCGCAGATCGGCATCGACGCCCTCGGCTACGAGCCGGAGCAGAAAGAACTGTACCTGGCCGCCCTGAAGCAGCCGCAAGGCATGATTCTGGTCACCGGCCCCACCGGGTCGGGCAAGACCGTGTCGCTGTACACCGGACTGAACATCCTCAATACCGTCGACATAAACATCTCCACCGCGGAAGATCCGGTGGAGATCAACATGGAAGGCATCAACCAGGTCAACGTCAATCCGAAGCAGGGGCTGGATTTCGCCCAGGCCCTGCGCTCGTTCCTGCGTCAGGACCCGGACGTGATCATGGTCGGCGAGATCCGCGACCTCGAAACAGCGGAGATTGCGATCAAGGCGGCACAGACCGGTCACCTTGTACTGTCCACACTACATACCAACAGCGCCGCGGAAACGCTGATCCGCCTGCACAACATGGGCATCCCCGGCTTCAACATCGCCACCTCGGTCAGCCTGATCATCGCCCAGCGACTGGCGCGAAAACTCTGCAGCCACTGCAAGAAGCCCATCGAAATTCCCCGCGAAACCCTGCTCAAGGAAGGCTTTCCCGAGGAACGCATCGGCAGTTTCACGATCTATGAGCCCGTCGGTTGCGATCAATGCAACGGCGGCTACAAGGGCCGCACCGGCATCTATGAAGTGGTCAGGAACACGCCCGAACTGCAACGGCTGATCATGGCCGAGGGCAACTCACTGGAAATCGACAGCCAGATGCGCCTGGACGGCTTCAACGACCTGCGCACCTCGGGACTGATCAAGGCCATGCAAGGCATCACCAGCCTTGAAGAAATCAACCGGGTCACCAAGGACTGAACATGGCCGTCAAGGCAGCGAAAATCAGCGTCTACGCCTGGGAAGGCACCGACAAGAAAGGCAGCCGGATCAGCGGCGAACTGAGCGGGCAAAACCCCGCGCTGATCAAGGCCCAGTTGCGCAAGCAGGGCATCAACCCCGGCAAGGTGCGCAAGAAATCCGCGTCGTTGCTGAACTTCGGCAAACGCATCAAGCCGCTGGACATCGCCCTGTTCACCCGGCAGATGGCGACCATGATGAAGGCCGGCGTGCCGTTGTTGCAGTCGTTCGACATCATCGGCGAAGGCTTCGAGAACCCGGCGATGCGCAAACTGGTGGACGAGGTGAAACAGGAAGTCGCCGCCGGTAACAGCTTCGCCGCGGCCCTGCGCAAGAAGCCGCAATACTTCGACGAGTTGTATTGCAACCTGGTCGATGCCGGCGAGCAGTCCGGTGCTCTCGACACCTTGCTCGAACGCGTGGCGACCTACAAGGAGAAGAGCGAAAGCCTCAAGGCCAAGATCAAGAAGGCCATGACCTACCCCACCGCCGTGATTCTGGTAGCGGCGGTCGTCACCGGTATTCTGCTGGTGAAAGTGGTGCCGCAGTTCCAGTCGGTGTTTTCCGGCTTCGGTGCCGAACTGCCGGCGTTCACCCTGTTGGTCATCGGCCTGTCGGAGTTCATGCAGCAATGGTGGTGGGCGATTCTGGGGGTGTTGATCGTGGCGTTTTTCGGCACCCGCCATGCTTTGAAAAAGTCCCAGGCCCTGCGTGACCGCCGAGATGCCTGGCTGCTGAAACTGCCACTCGTAGGCACCATGATGTACAAGTCCGCCGTCGCCCGTTTTGCCCGGACCCTGTCGACCACATTTGCCGCCGGCGTGCCGCTGGTCGAAGCGCTGGACTCGGTCGCCGGAGCCACCGGCAACGTGGTGTTCAAACGCGCGGTGCTGCGCATTCGCCAGGACGTGGCCACCGGCATGCAGTTGAATTTCTCGATGCGCACCAGCGGAATCTTTCCGAACATGGCCGTGCAGATGACCGCCATCGGCGAAGAATCCGGCGCCCTGGACGACATGCTCGACAAGGTGGCCGGCTTCTACGAGGAAGAAGTGGATAACATGGTCGATAACCTCACCAGCCTGATGGAGCCTTTCGTCATGGTGGTACTCGGGGTGATCGTCGGCGGGCTGGTCGTGGCCATGTACCTGCCGATCTTCCAACTCGGCTCAGCGATCTGACATGCACATCGACGAACTTTTCGCCCTCTATCCGCTGGCCTTTGTCTTCACCGCTCTGATCCTCGGGCTGGTGGTCGGCAGCTTCCTCAATGTGGTGATCTGGCGTCTGCCGAAGATGCTCGAGCGCGAATGGCGCCAGCAGGCCCACGACGTGCTCGGGCTGCCCGTCGAAACGCCATTGCCGGTCTACAACCTGATGTTGCCGCACTCGCAATGCCCGCATTGCGCCCACCGCATTCGTGCGTGGGAAAACATCCCGCTGCTCAGCTACCTGTTTTTGCGCGGGCGCTGCTCGTCATGCGCGGCGCCGATCAGCAAGCGTTATCCACTGACCGAACTGGCCTGCGGCCTGCTCTCGGCGTTCATCGCCTGGCACCTGGGCTTCGGCTGGCCGGCATGCCTGCTGATCGTGCTGACCTGGGGCTTGCTGGCGATGAGCCTGATCGACACCGAGCATCAGCTGTTGCCCGACGTGCTGGTGCTGCCGCTGCTGTGGCTGGGGTTGATCGTCAACAGCTTCGGCCTGTTCGTCTCGCTGCACGATGCGATGTGGGGCGCGGTGGCCGGTTACATGGCGCTGTGGTCGGTGTTCTGGCTGTTCAAGCTGCTCACCGGCAAGGACGGCATCGGTCACGGCGATTTCAAGCTGCTCGCACTGCTGGGGGCCTGGGGAGGCTGGCAGATTCTGCCGCTGACCATTCTCCTGTCATCGCTGGTGGGAGCCGTACTGGGGGTGATTCTGCTCAAGCTGCGCGACCGGAAAACCTCGACGCCAATCCCCTTCGGGCCCTATCTGGCAATTGCCGGCTGGATTGCCTTGCTCTGGGGTGGTCAAATAACCGACTTCTATTGGCAGTTTGTCGGTTTGAAATGAATACCCTTGTGGAAAAACCCTGGATTCTCGGCCTGACCGGCGGCATCGGCAGCGGCAAAAGCGCTGCCGCCCAGCACTTCATCGATCTTGGTGTCCATGTGGTGGACGCCGATCATGCAGCGCGCTGGGTGGTTGAACCGGGGCGCCCGGCGCTGGCGAAAATTGCCGAGCACTTCGGCCCCGATGTCCTGCAGGCCGACGGCACGCTGGATCGCGCGGCGCTACGCAAGCTGATCTTCGAAGTGCCGGAGCAACGCCGCTGGCTCGAAGCGCTGCTGCATCCGCTGATCGCCGAGGAAATCGCCCATCACCTGGCGCTGGCAAAATCACCTTACGCGATTCTGGTTTCACCGCTGTTGATCGAGTCCGGACAGTACTCGATGACCCAGCGAATCCTGGTGATCGATGCGCCGCAGCAACTGCAGATCGAACGTACCCTGCAGCGTGACCAGACCAGCGAACAGCAGGTCCAGGCGATCCTCAAGGCCCAATCCAGCCGCGAAGACCGCGTGAGCCGTGCCGATGATGTGGTGGTCAACGACCGCGACCTCGCCTGGCTGCACAGCGAAGTCGAGCGCCTGCATCACTTTTACCTGACTTTATCCGGAGGCCAGTCATGAGCCAGACCCCAACCGTTAATTGCCCGACCTGTGGCGCCCCGGTGGAATTCACCCCCGCAAACAAATTCCGGCCGTTTTGCTCGGACCGCTGCAAACTGATCGACCTCGGCGCCTGGGCATCGGAAGAACACAAGATTCCGGTAGCCCCGGATGCCGAGGACGAACTGTTTTCCGGCGACTTCGACCCGCGTCACTGACCCCGTCAAGGCCGCATGAAGCCGTAGTCCTGATCGTCGTCGAGGTTTTCCGCCAGAAAGCGCAACTCGTCGGCCAGGTCTTCGGCGTTGCGCACCGCCTTGCTCTGCTGCACCACCGCACTGAGCAAGGCGCGCAGGCTCAGGCCTGGATCGAATCCCACCTCCTGCGCCATTTCCAGACTCTGCCGGGTTTCCTGCCTCGCCCACTCGTAAACGCTCATGCCGCTGCTCCTGAAGGGATTTGGCCGAGCATGAAATGCCGCGCGCGGGGTGGATTTGATGTGGATCAAGACTTGGGATCGTCGTCCTTCCAGGGTGCCGAAAGGTAGCGGGTGCGGTTGAAGGTCTCCAGCCATTCCGGGCAGAACACCACCAGCGCGCTGATCACCATGCCGTTGATGAACGCCTCCGGAAATATCAGCAGCCACAGGTAACCGATGAAATCTTCCAGCCATTCGGGCATGGCGAACAGGCCGTCGTACCACAGCAAGGTCAGGCTCAGAATCAGACATGACAGCGCCGACAAGGCCGCCGCGAAGAAACCCGAGCAGAAGATATACACAAACGGATTACGCGGTTGCGCCCGTTCGACCAGAATCGCCACTCCCTCGGTGATCAGCACCGGCAGCAGGATCAGCAACGCGCCGTTGACCCCGACCGCCACCAGATCCTGGCGTCCCAGCAGAACCAGCCCGATCTGCGCCACCAGCCCGCCGACAATCGCCAGCGGCCAGTCGAGCAGTAAGGTCACGGCGGTCATGCCGATGAAGTGATATGACACGCCCGTGTCGAAGTCCCTGCGCACCATCCACAACAGAAACAGCGCGAACACGGTGCCGAACAGCAAGTGCTGACGACGGCTGTCGCTGAATAACTCGACCCACGGCGCGCGGCAGATCGCCCAGAGCAGCACCGGCAAGTAAATCAGCCAGCCGAGGGTCAGACTCGTCGATGACAGCAGTTCTGCACCGATCATGATCCCATCACCTTCATTCGCACCGCAGACTCCCTTGATTGGCGCTCCTGTATCGAAGTCTACACCGCCACCCGGGTGAATCTGCCGATGCAAAGCTTTCTGCTTGTCGCAATTGAACGCTAAGCTTGGGCCTATGGATGACTCAGATTATTTACGCCTGCTGACCATCGCGGCCGAGCAGGCCAACGCGTTCCTGTCCAATGCCCGCAAATGGGAGCGTGAGCGTTGGGTCTGCCAGCGCCTGCTGCAAGGCTTGAATATTCCGTATCGCGCCGACGAATTCGCCCCGGCCGGTGAGCCGCCGGACGTGTTGTTTCGCGATGCCAACTTCGAGGTGTTTTTCGTCCTCGACGAAGGCCGCCGGCTCAACGATGAATGGCGCGACGAGCTGCAACGTCGGCGCAGTGCGTTTTCCCTGAGCCAACTGGTGCGTCGCGAAGCCAAGCCACGACGAATTCCGGCCAACGAATTCCTGCTCAGGCTGGCGCCGACCCTGCGCAAGAAAGCGCACAACTACAAGGAACGCGGCATGGACCTCGGTGAGTTGGACATCATCGCCTTCGCCAGCCTCAAGCGAGAGGTGCTCGACCTCAACAGCCACTTTCCACCGCCCACCGAATACCTGCGTCAAGGCTGGCGCTCGCTGTCACTGGTCGGGCCGACGTTCGCCCGAGTGCTGTTCGCCCACCCCGATGCACCGGATTTCCTGCGCAGCAATCTGGGCCGCAGCATCGTGTTCGATGTCGGGATCAGCCTGTGACGCCGCTTCAACAATTGATTGCCGATGTCCCACAGACCGGGTGTGTGCGCTGGATTGGCGTGCGCCCCGAATCCCGGGGGCCGATGCTCGCGCTCGATGCGGTTGAGGCGCGGCTTGAAGCCGGGCTCACCGGCGATCACGCTCGGCCCGGTGTGCGCAATGCGCGGCAGGTGACGCTGATTCAGTGGGAACATCTGGCCGTCATCAGTGCCCTGATGGGCCGGTCGGCAGAACAACCGGTCACGCCTGAAGATCTGCGGCGCAATCTCGTTATAAGCGGGATCAACCTGTTCAGCCTCAAGGGGCGGCGCTTTCGCATTGGTCAGGCGATTTTCGAAACCACGGGCTGGTGTCAGCCGTGCGCGCGCCTGCAGAACAACCTCGGCCCCGGAACATTCCAGGCGGTGCGCGGGCATGGCGGAATCACCGCGCGAGTGTTACAAAGCGGGATCATTCGCCTCGGGGACAGTGTGTCTGTCGAACCGGTCCCGGACAGTGGCTATGCTGCATTCAATCCCGGTTGAAAACCGCTGTAGCTTGTTCACTTTCAGTAACGTCTACCTGACGAGGCCTTTATGACCAGCCGCCTGAACCCTGATGACCAGAAGCATGTCGAAGAGTACCTGCAGTTGTCACAACACCGTGTCGAGCGCCGGCCATTCCGGCCGTGGATGCTCCTGGTGGTGGTGCTGGCAGTGACCATCGGTCTGGGCCTGTTGAGCCGATTTATCAGTTACCTGACGCTATGAGCTGCATCGCGCTCGCTCGGGTTACGACGACAACGATTTCCTTTAAAAACCTTGCGAGCTATCCCCATGTCCCATCGTATTGTCATTGTCGGCGGCGGCGCCGGCGGTCTGGAGCTGGCTACCCGTCTGGGTAAGACTCTGGGCAAGCGCGGCACCGCCAGCATCATGCTGGTCGACGCGAACCTGACGCACATCTGGAAACCGCTGTTGCACGAAGTGGCCGCCGGATCGCTGAACTCCTCCGAAGACGAACTCAACTATGTCGCCCAGGCCAAATGGAACCACTTCGAGTTCCAGCTGGGGCGCATGAGCGGGCTCGATCGTGAGCAGAAGAAGATCCAGCTCGCCGCCACCTACGACGAAAACGGCGTGGAACTGGTGCCGGCGCGGGAAGTGCCTTACGACTCGCTGGTGATCGCGGTCGGCAGCACCACTAACGATTTCGGCACCCAGGGCGCAGCGCAGCACTGCCTGTTCCTCGACACCCGCAAACAGGCCGAGCGTTTCCATCAGCAACTGCTCAATCACTACCTGCGTGCTCACGCCGGGCAGACCGACGTGGTTCAGCAGATCAGCGTGGCCATCGTCGGCGCCGGCGCCACGGGCGTTGAACTGGCGGCCGAGCTGCACAACGCCGCCCATGAACTGGCGGCCTATGGTCTGGACCGGATCAAACCGGAAAACATGCACATCACCCTGATCGAAGCCGGACCACGGGTGCTGCCGGCACTGCCGGAACGCATCAGCGGGCCGGTGCACAAGACCCTGGAGAAACTCGGGGTCAACGTGATGACCAACGCCTCGGTCAGCCAGGTTACTGCCGACAGCCTGATCACCGCCGATGGCAACGAGATCAAGGCCAGCCTGAAAGTCTGGGCCGCCGGGATCCGCGCACCGGGTTTCCTCAAGGACATCGATGGCCTGGAAACCAACCGCATCAACCAGCTGCAAGTGCTGCCGACGCTGCAGACCACCCGCGACGAAAACATCTTCGCCTTCGGCGATTGCGCCGCCTGCCCGCAACCGGGTTCGGATCGCAACGTGCCGCCACGGGCCCAAGCTGCACACCAGCAGGCATCGTTGCTGGCCAAGTCGCTGAAACTGCGGATCGAAGGCAAGAGCCTGCCGGAGTACAAGTACACCGACTACGGCTCGTTGATTTCGCTGTCGCGTTTTTCGGCTGTGGGTAACTTGATGGGCAACCTGACCGGCAGCGTGATGCTCGAAGGCTGGCTGGCGCGGATGTTCTACGTTTCGTTGTACCGCATGCACCAGATGGCGCTGTACGGCCCATTCCGCACGGCGATGCTGATGCTGGGCAGCAAGATCGGACGCGGCACCGAGCCACGTCTGAAGCTGCACTGATGTAAAAACCGCGGGGGCGGGCCTGCTCGCCCCCACGGTTTTTGTCTTCTACTGTATCTGCCCCCCGCTTTCCCACCTTCGCTTACAAACGCCCCGCTCCTCGACACAGACGCGATACACCGTCACCGCTTAATGGCCACACCCGAGCGCACCTGCTCCGGCTGATCGCCCTTAACGTGTGGTTGCGCAGCGCAACCGAAGGAGAATGAAATGACCCGCACTTCGAAAATCGGCAAAACCTCCCTTGGCCTGGTCGGTGCCGTACTGGCCGGCGGCCTGATGCTGTCCGGCTCGGTGTTCGCCGCACAACCGCTAGCCCAGGGCTACATGGTCGCCTCGGCCGAAACCTCGGTGAAAACCCCGGAAGGCAAATGCGGTGAAGGCAAATGCGGCGACGCGTCGATGGCCAAGACCGACACCGATGGTGATGGCAAAGTCTCCCGCGCCGAATTCCTGAAGGTCGCACCGCACTCCGACTTCGACAAGATCGACACCAACCACGATGGCTTCATCGACGAGCAAGAGGCTTACGACAACGTCAAAGCCAACTACGAAGCCAACGGCAAGAAAATGCCCAAAGGCTTGTTCGAACACCTGAAAGAGCGTGACGGTGCCTGATATTCAGTTCGTCCCGGCAAAAACAAAGCCGCGCATTCTCTGAGGAGAAGCGCGGTTTTTTTTGCGGCCTGAGAAATTACAGCTGGAAGCGCCGCACCATGCCCTGCAATGCATTGGCGAGTTTCGACAGCTCATGGCTGGACGCGCTGGTCTGATCGGCGCCGGCCGCCGAACGTACCGACAGGTCGCGAATGTTCACCAGATTACGATCCACTTCCCGCGCCACCTGCGCCTGCTCTTCGGCGGCGCTGGCGATCACCAGATTGCGTTCATGGATCTCATGCACCGACGCGGTGATGGTTTGCAGCGCCTCACCGGCCCGCTCGGCCAGCACCAACGTGGTGGACGCGCGGGAGGCACTGGCCTGCATCGACTCCAGCGCGAGGCTTGAACCGTTGCGCATGCCCTGCACCATCTGCTCGATTTCCTGGGTCGATTGCTGCGTGCGATAAGCCAGCGCCCGGACTTCGTCGGCGACCACGGCAAACCCGCGCCCACTCTCCCCGGCCCGCGCCGCTTCGATGGCGGCGTTGAGCGCCAGCAGGTTGGTCTGTTCGGCAATCGCGCGGATCACGTCCAGCACCTTGCCGATGTCTTGTGACTGGTCGGCCAGTGATTGCACCAGTTCGCCAGTGTGCTGCACTTCACCGGCCAGGGCGTTGATGGCGCTGGCGGTTTCACTGACCCGTTCTTGCCCCAGATGCGCCGATTCGCTGGACTGGCGCGTCGCGTCGGAGGTCGACACCGCGTTGCGTGCGACTTCTTCGACCGCCGTGGTCATCTCGTTGACGGCGGTGGCGGCCTGTTCGATTTCGTTGTTCTGTTGTTGCAGGCCCTGGGTGCTGTCGAGCGTGACGGCATTGAGTTCGTCGGCGGCGGTCGCCAGTTGCGTCGCAGAACCGTTGATGCCTTGCAGGGTTTCGCGCAGGTTCTGTTGCATGGTCGCCAGCGCCTTGAGCAAACGGCTGACTTCGTCGTTGCCCTGGGTCTCGATCGGTCGGGTCAAATCCCCTTTCGCAACACTTTCTGCTGCGCTGACGGCGGTGCTCAACGGGCGAACGATACTGCGGGTGAGCAACATCGCCAGAGCCACGGTCGCCAATGCCGCCAGTGCGATGAACAGGCTGACGATGGTGCGCGAGGTTTCGTAGTGGGCGGCGGAGTTGCTGCTTTCTGCCGCGACCTGTTTGGCGAACAGGTCCGCCAGGTCGTTGAGTTGCTTGCCGGAGCCGTCGACCACGGTTTTCATGTCGACCAGCAGCAGCTTGGTCAGCTCGTCGCGTTTGCCCTGCTGTGCAAGGACGAACGATTGCGCGATGCCGGCGCGGTAGGCCGCGAAGGTTTTCTTGAACTGATCGTACAACTGCTGGCCTTCCGGAGTAGTCACCAGTCGGTCGTACGCGGCGATCTTCTCGCTCAGTTCCTTGTCGCGGATGTCCATCTGGCTGCGGTAAGTCGCAACGTTGTTCGGATCAGGATCCAGCGCCATGCGCAAAGAAATGGTGCGGATGCGCAGCATGATCTCGCGAATCTCGTCGCCGCCACGAATGCTCGGCAGCCACTGGTTCTCCACCGCGACCTCGCTTTCGCGGATGCTCGACATCTGCCCCAGGGCAAACACGCCAAGCAACGCCACCAGCACCGCGATCAGGGCGAAGCCCAAAGCGGCACGGGGAGCAATATTCAACTGACGAAGCAACATGACGAACGCCCTTTTTCTTGTATTGGCCGGATTCAAGGGGCGATCGATGGCAGGCCCCTTTCGTTAGCGGGCTATCGGCAAGTTGTACGATGACTTGAGCAAAGGGCAAAAAAAATCCCCGTATCTTTCGATACGAGGATTTTTAATATGGTCGGGGTAAGGGGATTCGAACTCCTGACATCCTGCTCCCAAAGCAGGCGCGCTACCGGACTGCGCTATACCCCGGTAAAAAAAAGGCGACCTTTCAAAGATCGCCTTCTTCGATCAGCGCTTTTGGCCTCTGATCTTAAGATTCGATCCCAGCGCTAACTGGTTTCAAAAATGGTGGGTCGTGTGGGATTCGAACCTACGACCAATTGGTTAAAAGCCAACTGCTCTACCAACTGAGCTAACGACCCAAAAATGGTCGGGGTAAGGGGATTCGAACTCCTGACATCCTGCTCCCAAAGCAGGCGCGCTACCGGACTGCGCTATACCCCGGTTTGAAATTGGCTCCGTGACCAGGACTCGAACCTGGGACCCAATGATTAACAGTCATTTGCTCTACCGACTGAGCTATCACGGAACTACACATTTCAATTTACTACGGTGAAACTTGCAGCTTCTCGACATCGTTTTCGCATCGCTGCGTTCGTGTGTCTGAGGCGCGCTATTCTACAACCTAGAACACCTCTGTCAACCCCCTAAATTGCTTTCAAGTTAATGATTTGCAACTTATTTCAGATTTCTGCCCAGTGAGCTGAAACCGTGTTGGTGACTGACTGCGGGGCGCACTTTACAAGCCTTTTCCTTTGAGTTCAACAGCCTAACGAAAAAAAAGGCCTCGCATTGCGAGGCCTTCCTTACTTCACCACCCAAAGCTGTCAGTTGAACGTGATCTCGTCGTTCTCCACGACACCGGTCGCGGTCTCGCCCGGCAGGAAGCGTCCCGACAGGATCAACTGCGCCAACGGGTTCTCGATCCAGCGCTGGATCGCCCGCTTCAGCGGCCGTGCACCGTATACCGGGTCGTAACCGACGGCAATCAGCTTGTCCATCGCCTCCGGGCTCAGTTCCAGCTTCAGCTCGCGCTCGGCCAGACGGCTGCGCAGACGACCCAGCTGGATCTCGGTAATGCCCGCGATCTGATCCCGCGCCAGAGGCTCGAAGATCACCACTTCGTCGACCCGGTTGATGAACTCCGGACGGAAGTGGGTGGAAATCGCATCCATCACCGCCGCACGTTGTGCTTCACGGTCACCCACCAGTTCCTGGATCTGCATCGAACCGAGGTTGGAGGTCATGACGATCACGGTATTGCGGAAATCCACCGTACGACCGTGGCTGTCCGTCAGGCGACCATCCTCCAGCACTTGCAGCAGGATGTTGAACACATCCGGGTGCGCCTTCTCGACTTCGTCCAGCAGGATCACCGAGTAAGGCTTGCGCCGTACCGCTTCGGTCAGGTAACCGCCCTCTTCGTAACCGACGTAGCCTGGCGGTGCACCGATCAGCCGAGCCACGGAGTGTTTCTCCATGAACTCGGACATGTCGATCCGCACCATCGCCTCTTCAGTATCAAAGAGGAATTCGGCCAGCGCCTTGCACAGCTCCGTTTTACCGACACCGGTCGGGCCGAGGAACATGAACGAGCCGCTCGGACGATTCGGGTCAGACAACCCGGCACGGGAACGCCGCACCGCGTTGGCCACCGCCACCACCGCCTCGTCCTGGCCGATCACGCGCTGGTGCAACAGGCTTTCCATCTTCATCAGCTTGTCGCGCTCGCCTTCGAGCATTTTCGACACGGGAATGCCGGTCCACTTCGAGACGACTTCGGCGATTTCCTCTTCGGTCACCTTGCTGCGCAGCAACTGGTTCTCGCTCTTGCCGTGCTGGTCGACCATTTGCAGGCTGCGTTCCAGATCCGGGATCACCCCGTACTGCAACTCGGCCATGCGGTTCAGGTCGCCTTTGCGGCGCGCGGCTTCCAGTTCCTGACGGGACTGTTCGATCTTCTGCTGAATCTGCGCAGAGCCCTGTACCTCGGCTTTTTCCGAGTTCCAGATTTCTTCCAGATCCGAGTACTCACGCTCGTGACGGTCGATTTCTTCCTGGAGTTTCTCCAGGCGTTTCTTCGCCGCGTCGTCGCTTTCTTTCTTCAGTGCCTGGGATTCCACCTTCAACTGAATCAGGCGCCGTTCCAGACGATCCAGCACTTCCGGCTTGGAGTCGATCTCCATGCGAATGCGGCTGGCGGCTTCGTCGATCAGGTCGATCGCCTTGTCCGGCAACTGCCGGTCAGTGATATAGCGATGGCTGAGCTTGGCTGCCGCGATGATCGCACCATCGGTGATCGCCACTTTGTGGTGAACCTCGTAACGCTCCTTGAGGCCACGCAGGATCGCGATGGTGTCTTCTTCGCTCGGCTCGTCCACCAGCACCTTCTGGAAGCGCCGCTCGAGGGCCGCGTCCTTCTCTATATATTGGCGGTACTCGTTGAGCGTGGTCGCACCGACGCAATGCAGCTCGCCACGGGCCAGGGCCGGTTTGAGCATGTTGCCGGCGTCCATCGAGCCTTCGCCCTTGCCGGCGCCGACCATGGTGTGCAGTTCGTCGATGAACAGAATGATCTGCCCTTCCTGCTTCGACAGCTCGTTGAGCAGCGCTTTCAGGCGCTCTTCGAACTCACCGCGATACTTGGCACCGGCAATCAGCGCCCCCATATCGAGGGACAGCAGACGCTTGCCGCGCAGGCCATCCGGCACTTCGCCGTTGATGATGCGCTGGGCCAGACCTTCGGCAATCGCGGTTTTACCCACGCCAGGCTCGCCGATCAGCACCGGGTTGTTCTTGGTCCGGCGCTGCAGGACCTGAATGGTGCGACGAATTTCATCGTCACGGCCGATCACCGGGTCGAGCTTGCCGTCTTCGGCACGCTTGGTCAGGTCGACGGTGTATTTATCCAGCGCCTGACGCGACTCTTCGTGGTTGGCGTCGTTGACGGCCTCGCCACCGCGCAGGTTGTTGATGGCGTTTTCCAGCGCCTTTTTGCTCACGCCCTGGCCGAGCAGCAACTTGCCGAGCTTGCTGTTCTCGTCCATCGCCGCGAGCAGTACCAGCTCGCTGGAAATGAACTGGTCGCCCTTCTGCTGGGCCAGACGGTCGGCCTGATTGAGCAGACGCGCCAGATCCTGCGACATGTTCACGTCGCCGGTCGGGTTCTGGATTTTCGGTAATTGATCGAGCTCTTTGGTCAGCTCTTTGCGCAGGCTGTTGACGTCAAAGCCCACCTGCATCAACAGGGGCTTGATCGAACCACCCTGCTGTTCAAGCATCGCTTGCATCAAATGCGCCGGCTCGATGGCCGGATGATCGTGGCCGACAGCCAGGGATTGGGCATCGGACAACGCCAACTGTAATTTGCTGGTTAAACGGTCTATACGCATGGGTCACCTTCCTCTTGAGCAGGCCGGACCTAAAAAACCATCCTGAATAAAGAAACCTGCCAGATACCGCTATAGATGCGGTCGATTCTGGAAGATTCAAGCGTGGGACAGTTGATGCAGATCAGACAGTTTAGCGGGTGAGCCAAACCAGGGAGGCGAAGCGACCGGTGCGCGATGCACGGCGATAGGAAAAGAAACGAGGGTCACTGACAGTGCAGAAACCGCCGCCATAAACAGCCGTGACACCGCGAACCGCCAGACGCAGTCGCGCCAGCTTATAGATGTCGGCCATGAACTTGCCCGCGTTGTGACTCGGGACAAAGGCTGTCGCGGCCTCGGGCAATTGATTGATGAAGACTTCCCGGACTTCCGGGCCGACTTCGAAGGCTTGCGGACCGATGGCCGGGCCGAGCCAGACCAGAATGTCTTCGGCAGGTACATTCAGGCTGTCGAGGGTGGCTTCCAGAACGCCGGCCGCCAATCCACGCCAACCGGCATGCGCCGCTGCCACGCGAGTACCGGCACGGTCGCAGAACAGCGCCGGCAGGCAATCGGCGGTCATTGCCGCACAAGCGATACCCGGTGTTGCCGTCCAGCTGGCATCTGCCGTGGCTACAACCGACGGATCAGCATGCGCCACGGCAATCCCGTGCACTTGCTGCAGCCAGGCAGGCTTGAAAGAGAAGTGATCGGTCAGTCGCCGACGGTTTTCGGCGACGGCCTCAGGACGATCATCGACATGATCGCCCAGATTGAGGCTGTCGAACGGCGCCTCGCTGACGCCGCCCTCGCGGGTGGTGACGCAGGCCTTGACGCTGGCCGGCGCAGGCCAGTCCGGCGTCAGCCAGTTCATCCTACGAATGCCTCGCGATCCTGCTTGAGCAGGGTCAGCAGCCACACCAGATCTTCCGGCAACGGCGATTCCCAGCTCATGCGCTCACCGGTGGTCGGATGATCCAGCTCGAGGAACCGTGCGTGCAGGGCCTGACGCGGGAAGTGTTTCAGCGACTCGACCATGGTCTGGCTCGCCGCCGGCGGAATGCGGAAACGACCGCCGTACGCTGGGTCGCCGACCAACGGAAAGTTGATGTGCGCCATGTGTACGCGGATCTGGTGGGTACGACCGGTTTCCAGCTTAACCCGGACATGAGTGTGGGAACGGAAACGCTCCAGTACGCGATAGTGGCTGACCGCAGGCTTGCCACCTTCCATCACCGCCATGCGCTGGCGCTGCTGGCCGTGGCGACCGATCGGGGCATTGATCTTGCCACCGGCCGTCACCACGCCGATCACGATGCACTCGTAGATCCGGCTCACGCTGCGGCTTTGCAGCTGGGCAACCAGCTTGGTCT
Source organism: Pseudomonas sp. MWU12-2029 (assembly GCF_023242425.1). Taxonomy (NCBI): domain Bacteria; kingdom Pseudomonadati; phylum Pseudomonadota; class Gammaproteobacteria; order Pseudomonadales; family Pseudomonadaceae; genus Pseudomonas; species Pseudomonas sp. MWU12-2029. The sequence continues at coordinate 57,303 of NZ_JALJDY010000009.1, forward strand.
GCGCCTGGATGGTCTTGGCCACCACCATCAGACCGGTGGTGTCCTTGTCCAGACGATGCACGATACCGGCACGCGGGACATTGATGATGTCCGGCACGTGGTGCAGCAAGGCATTGAGCAAGGTGCCATCGGCATGGCCGGCAGCCGGGTGCACCACCAGGCCCGCAGGCTTGTTGATCACCAGGATATCGTCGTCTTCATAGACGATATCGAGCTCGATGTCCTGGGCGACCCATTCACCCTGGGCCTCCTGCTCGGCGGTCAGCTCAAGGACGGCACCGCCATGAACGATGTCGCGCGGGCGGATGACCGCCCCGTCCACAGTCAGGCGACCTTCTTTGATCCAGGCGGAAAGGCGCGAGCGGGAGTGCTCTGCGAAGAGTTGGGCGGCGACTTGATCGAGGCGTTGGCCGCCCAATTCGGACGGCACCTCTGCGCGAAGTTCAATTTTATCGGACATGCTCGGACTGGGCGTCGGCTACAGCCTTTGGTTTCGGCTGCGCGCTTGTGGTTAAATACGGCGTCTTTTGCCCCGGGGCTTTTCAACGGGGCGCTCATCATAACAGGACGGCCCCGCCCAAGACAGCGGCCGTCATAGGGACGCAAGCCGCCATGCAAGTGAAACACCTGCTGCTGATCGCCATCCTCGCATTGACCGCTGCTTGCTCATCGAAGGAAGTCGTAGACGAAAACCTGAGCGAAACCGAGCTGTACCAGCAGGCTCAAAAGGACCTGGACAACAACAGTTACACCAGTGCCACCGCCAAGCTGAAGGCTCTGGAGTCGCGCTATCCGTTCGGTCGCTACGCAGATCAGGCACAACTTGAACTGATTTATGCGAACTACAAGAACTCGGAGCCGGAAGCTGCAAAGTCCGCCGCCGAGCGCTTCATTCGTCTGCACCCTCAGCACCCGAACGTCGATTACGCCTACTACCTCAAGGGCCTGACCTCGTTCGACCAGGACGTCGGCCTGCTGGCGCGCTTCCTGCCGCTGGACATGACCAAGCGTGACCCGGGTGCTGCCCGCGACTCCTACAACGAGTTCGCCCAGCTAACCAGCCGCTACCCGAACAGCCGCTACGCGCCGGACGCCAAGCAGCGCATGATCTACCTGCGCAACCTGCTGGCAGCCTACGAAATCCACGTGGCCGACTACTACCTGACCCGTCAGGCCTACGTCGCCGCCGCCAACCGTGGCCGTTATGTAGTGGAAAACTTCCAGGAAACCCCATCGGTCGGCGACGGCCTGGCGGTGATGACCGAAGCCTACCAGCGTCTGCACCTGGACGAGCTGGCGGCCACCAGCCTGGAAACCCTGAAGCTCAACTACCCGAATCACCCGAGCCTGAAAGACGGTCAGTTCGTACCGTCGGTCGCCGAAGCCGACAACCGTTCGTGGCTGAGCAAGGCCACTCTGGGCCTGATCGAGTCCCGTCCACCACTGCCGCCGGGAGAGACCCGCGCCAACCAGGACGTGCAGAAGCAGTTCCAGGACGCGAAAGATGCGATCCCGAACGAGCTCAAGCCTAAAGACGAAAACGGCGACGTGATCGAAGCGCCGGAACCGGAGTCCAGCAACAGCGACCGCTCCATTTTCAGCTACTTGACCTTCGGTCTGTTCGACTGATCACTTCGGTGATGCCAAAAAGGGAGATCTTCGGATCTCCCTTTTTTATTGCCGCGTTTTATTGCGCTGTGCGCCTGCCAAGACCTTGGCTAAACTGCCGGATCATCAGTCAAAAAGCCGCCCATCATGCTTCGTCTACTCTTCTGGATCGCCCTGATCGCCGCCGCCGTCTGGCTCTGGCGCAAATTCAAGGCGCCTGTCGCACCCACGCAATCCCCCCGCGAACAGGATGCCGCACCGATGGTGCGTTGCGCCCATTGCGGCGTGCACCTGCCACGCGACCGCGCGCTGAGCCTTCGTCAACAGTGGTATTGCAGCCAGGCTCATCTCGAGCAAGGCCCCGGTTCCAGTGATCGCTGAGGCGACCGACGCCACTCGCAAACAGGCCCAGCGACTGCTGCGCCTCTATCACCTCTACCGTCTGAGCGTCGGCATCACCCTGGTGCTGCTGATCTCCAGCAACATGGACAACCGCCTGCTGACGTCGGCCGACGACGAGCTGCTGCGCAATGGCAGCTGGTTGTACCTGGTGCTGAATATCCTGCTGGTGGTGTTCCTGGAGAACATCCGCCGTCCGGCCCAGTTGTTCGGGCTGGCCCTCGTCGACATCCTGCTGCTGTGCGGCCTGTTCTACGCCGCCGGCGGCGTGGCCAGCCCGGTCGGCAATCTGCTGATCGTTTCGGTAGCCATCAGCAACACGCTATTGAAACGGCGTATCGGCGTGCTGATCGCGGCCATCGGTGCACTCGGCATTGTCGGTCTCAGCTTCCTGCTGAGCTTCAGCCATCCCCTGAACGCCAACGAATACCTGCAAGCGGGCACCCTCGGCGCCCTGTGTTTTGCCGGAGCTTTGCTGGTGCAAGGCTTGATCCGCCGTCTCGAGGTCAGCGAGACCCTCGCCGAGCAACGGGCCAGCGAGGTGGTCAGCCTCGAAGCTCTCAACGCCTTGATCCTGCAACGCATGCGCACCGGCATTCTGGTCCTCGATGAACAACGCCGGGTGCAACTGGCCAACCAGAGCGCCCGGACGCTGCTGGCGCAGTCACCCCTTGAAGGTCATTTGATCGATGACTATTCGATCGCACTGGTCGAGCGCCTGAACCTTTGGCTGAACAACCCGACCCTGCGCCCGCAGAGCCTGAAAATCGCCGCCAACGGCCTGGAACTGCAACCGAGCTTCATCGCCCTGGAGCAGAGCCCGAACCGCCAGACCCTGGTGTTTCTCGAAGACCTCGCGCAAATCGCCCAGCAGGCCCAGCAACTGAAGCTCGCGGCGCTCGGGCGTCTGACCGCCGGCATCGCCCACGAGATCCGCAACCCGTTGGGCGCCATCAGTCATGCCGCACAGTTGCTGCGGGAATCCGAGGAACTCGACGGCGCGGATCGGCGTCTGACTCAGATCATCCAGGATCACTCCCAGCGCATGAACCGAGTCATTGAAAACGTCCTGCAACTGTCCCGCCGCCAGCAAAGCGCGCCGCAACGGCTGGATCTCGAGCCATGGCTCGAGCACTTCGTCGAGGAAAGCCGCGAACAGGCCAGCGAGCACCAACGGATTCACCTGAACATCGAATCCGGGGATTTCCGGACCCTGATGGACCCGGGGCAACTGACGCAAATTCTCGACAATCTGTTGCGCAACGGCTGGCGACACAGCGCCCTGCTGCACGATCCGGCGCAGGTCTGGCTGCGGCTGTTCATCGACCCCGAGAGCCAGCTGGCCGTACTCGAAGTCCAGGACAACGGCCCCGGCGTGGCACTGGATCAGCAGGCGCATCTGTTCGAACCTTTCTTCACCACCAGCAGCCAGGGCACCGGCCTTGGGCTTTATCTGTCCCGTGAGCTGTGCGAAAGCAACCAGGCCCGCCTAGACTTCAAACCACGCCAAGGCGGCGGCTGCTTTCGCATCACCTTTGCTCACGGACGGAAACAAAGTTGAACACGAGCCCACGGCAAAAAATCCTCATCGTCGACGACGAACCGGATATCCGCGAACTCCTGGAAATCACCCTGGGACGGATGAAACTCGACACCTTCAGCGCACGCAACCTCGGCGAAGCCCAGGCGCTGCTGAACCGCGACACCTTCGATCTGTGCCTGACCGACATGCGCCTGCCGGACGGCACCGGGCTGGACCTGGTGCAGCACATCCAGCAACGCTACCCGCAATTGCCGGTGGCGATGATCACCGCTTATGGCAGCCTGGAAACGGCAATCAACGCCCTGAAAGCCGGGGCTTTCGACTTCCTGACCAAACCGGTGGATCTCACTCGACTGCGCGAACTGGTCGCCACCGCGTTGCGCATGCCGGCGACCGGCGGTGTCTGCACCTCGATTGATCGCCGACTGCTCGGTGACTCGTTGCCGATGCGCAACCTGCGCAAGCAGATCGACAAACTGGCCCGCAGTCAGGCGCCGGTCTATATCAGCGGCGAGTCCGGTAGTGGCAAGGAACTGGTCGCCCGGCTGATTCACGAGCAGGGTCCACGCGCCAGCCAGCCGTTCGTGCCGGTGAATTGCGGGGCGATTCCTTCGGAATTGATGGAGAGCGAGTTCTTCGGGCACCGCAAAGGCAGTTTCACCGGCGCGGTGGACGATAAGCCGGGGCTGTTCCAGGCTGCCCATGGCGGGACGCTGTTTCTCGATGAAGTGGCGGACTTGCCGCTGTCGATGCAGGTCAAGCTGCTGCGGGCGATCCAGGAAAAGGCCGTGCGCAGTGTCGGCGGCCAGCAGGAAACCGTGGTCGATGTACGCATTCTGTGCGCCACCCACAAGGACCTGGACGCAGAAGTCGCCGCCGAGCGCTTTCGGCAGGATCTGTATTACCGGCTGAACGTGATCGAACTGCGGGTGCCTTCTCTGCGCGAGCGTCGTGACGATATCGAGGCATTGGCCAGCCATATGCTCAAGCGTCTGGCCCATGGCACTGGCCAGCCGGCGGCACGCCTGCATCCTCAAGCGCTGGAGGCCTTGAAGAACTACCGTTTTCCGGGGAATGTCCGGGAGTTGGAGAACGTCCTCGAGCGCGCGCACACCCTGTGCGAAAACCGCACGATCGAGGCCGACGACCTGCGCCTGAGCGAAGGCAATTGCGCAGCCGAGGGTGGCATTGCCGATCTCACACAGATCGACAACCTCGAAGACTATCTGGAAAACGTCGAGCGCAAACTGATCCTGCAGGCGCTGGAGGAAACCCGCTGGAACCGTACGGCGGCGGCCCAGCGGTTGAATCTGTCATTCCGTTCGATGCGCTACAGGCTCAAGAAGCTCGGCCTGGATTAAATGCGCCCGGTCGGGGCATACGGCGCCGGATCGATGATCGGCGCCCGCCCCAGCATCACATCGGCAAACAGCTGACAGGATGCCGGTGCCAGCACCAGCCCGTTGCGGTAATGCCCGCAGTTTAGCCACAAGCCATCAACACCGGGTACCCGCCCGATATAGGGAATGCCCTCCGGCGAGCCGGGACGCAACCCGGCCCAGTGCCCCACCACTTCGGCATCCGCCAGCGCCGGCAGCAATTCGACCGCCGAGGCCTTGAGGCTTTCCAGTGCACTGTCGGTCGGGGTCTTGTCGAAACCTTCGTGCTCCAGCGTGCTGCCGATCAGGATGTGCCCGTCGCGACGCGGAATCGCATAACGCCCTTTGGCCAGCACCATGCTCGGCAGGAAGTCCGCCGCGCACTTGTAGAGAATCATCTGGCCTTTGACCGGCTCCACCGGCAGCGACAGATTCAGCGTCTTGAGCAGCTCGCCGCTCCACGCCCCCGCCGTCAGCACCACCTGGTCGCCGTTGATCACGCCTTTCGGCGTTTGCACACCGACAACCTTCTCGCCCTCACGGACAAACCCGCTGACCTCGCACTGCTCGTGAATCGTCACGTTAGGCAGCGCCTGCAACGCGGCTTTCAGCGACTTCACCAGCCGTGGGTTGCGTACGTTGGCCACATCGGCCATGTGGATCGCCCGGGAAAAACCGCCGCCGAGTACCGGCACCGCATCATGGGCCGCCGAGATATCCACAGCCCGCAGCGGACGGTTTTCCCGCTCGGCCCAGGCCAGCGCTTCGGCTTCGTCGTCCAGGTCCAGCCAGTACAGGCCGGTGGTATGGACTTCAGGATCGACACCGGTATCGGCAAACAGCCGCTCGCCCAGATGTGGGTAAAAGTCCTGCGACCAGTGCGCCAGCGCCGTGACTGCCGGGCTATAGCGCCATGGATACAGTGGAGAAACGATGCCGCCGCCGGCCCAGGACGATTCCTGGCCGACGTTCGAGCGATCCAGCAGCACCACGCTGCGCACTTCGGAGGCGAGGTTGTACGCGGTCAGCAGGCCAATCACCCCGCCACCGACAATCACCACTTGCTGTTGCCTGGTCATGTTTGTTCCAACCGTAAAAAAGACAGTGGGCGCAAAAGGCGCCCGAATGAAAGCGGCTCAGCGGCCCCAGCAATCCTTGGTGGCAAGCCCGGCAGTCGCGTTGATCATGCTGCGCACACCGGTGTTGGTGAGGGTGAAGTCCCCGCACTTGTCGCCGGCCATGGTCGTGCCGGCCTTGCGGGTCGCGGTCAGCAGGTAGGTCTGGTCAGCGATGGTCGGGGTGATGGTGTAGAAATCATTGCCCGTGCTGAGCCCGGTGACACCGGTGTAAACATTGTTGCGGGTGTAGAAGCGTTCGAGGGTCTGCGCCTGCTCGTTCAGCAGCGAGGCCACTTCGGCGCGGCGGCCCTTTTTCAGGTATTCGGTATAGCTCGGTGCGGCAATGGTGATGATGATCCCGATGATCGCTATCACGATCATGATTTCGATCAGGGTGAACCCGCGGATGGATCTGCGCATGCCTCAACTCTCGCTTACTGTATTTGTCGCCACATGATACGACGGCTGCCGCCGCCGGATTTTTCCACCAGGGTGGTGATCCCGCCACTGGAATCGTTCACGATCTTGCGCGATGCGCCGTTGACGATGGCGTTCAGCGTAGGAATGCCGCCACTGAACACCACACCGCTGGAAATCGTGTCATTGGTGTCGACCACGCCGTCGGCGTTGGTGTCGAGCACCGCATAGTTGAGCATCTTACCGCTGAACGCATCGAGTTCGACCAGTTTGCCGGTACCGAAGCTGGAGCACGGGTCGGTGGTATCGACACTAGCCGTAGTAAATACGATTCGCCCCAGCACCAGACTGGCCTGATTGATCACCCGCTCGCCGGTCAATACGTTGTTGTACACCAGCGGCAGATACCAGCCCTTCTCGGCCGGATAAGTGGTGTCGTTCTGGGTCGTGGTAATGAACTGCCCTGAACTGCCCGAGAACACGCCAGTGATGGCCTGGGCCTGCAAACTGCTGACCGTCAGTTGCCCCGAACCGCCATCGGCATCCCACACTGAATAGAACGCCTGCAGATCTTTGTTGGTCTTGTCGGCGGTTTCGTTGAATTTGCCGGTACCGACGAAAATCTGTTTGCCCCCCAATGAATTGTCCGCCAGCAACGGCTGCGCCGTGATCGGTTGCGTCGTGCCGCCCGCCGTGGTGAACAGCGGCTTACCGGAAAATGCCACGCCCCAGCTGTCGGTGGTGGTCGCGCTCAGGTCGAACTTCCACAGGCGCCCCTTCAGATCCCCTCCGTACGCGGCCTGCACCACATTCTGCGAGTTGACCTTGAGCTTCACCGACGACAGTCCATTGGTGGTTTCGGTACTGTCGATGACGATTTTCTTGATCAGCGAACCGTCGCGCACATCCAGCACATACAACGCCGCCACCCCTGAGTTGCTGCCGTAGCCATTGGCGATGAAAGCCGCCCAGCGACCATCGGCCAAGCGTGCCACTTCCGGACGGGCGTAGGCATAACCCAGATCATTGAAAGCGTTCGCGGTGCTGGCAGTGGCCGGTGCACTCACCTCCCACAATGCATTGAGAATGTTCCCTGCCGAGGCGTCGAACAACTGCAAGGCATAGAACGTCTTGCCACCGGCCCCGGTGCCGCCGATGGCGAGGGTCTTCCAGGCCGTGCCGAACTGCGCGTCATAGACACCGACCTGCCCGTCCACCAGAAACTTGTGGCTGACGCCGTTGATATAGTTGGGGTCGGCGATCAATCGCAACGACGGCAGCACGCTCGACGGCATGTAGGCGTAACGCCGGGTGCCGTTGGCCGGGTTGATGACGCTGACGAAACCGTCGTTGCCGTTCACCACCAGATTCGCATTCATGTTCGCGGCCTTGGTGGTCAGGTAACTGGTGTAGGTGGTGTCGCCCGACAGGTCGGAGGCGGTCTTGTCCGTGGGCGAGGCCAGCACCAGCGGCGAGTTGATGATGTCGCCCAGCAAGACGCTGCGAACCTTGAGCCCGGTCTTGTTGGTACCCTTGCTCCACTCCACCAGGTCGTTGCCACTGATGCCGCTGGGCAGGCTCTGGCCGAGCGTTGTCTGCTGCGCTGCAGAGAAGTTGCCGTAAGCCAGTGTCACTGCCGCGTTGCTCAAGGTATTCCATGATTGATAGGTCGGTGCCGTGGCGCCGGGGACGATGGCGGTGTCGGTCGTCCACAGCACCGTCGAGGTGTTGACCGTCCCGCTCGAGGTGAAGCCGAAGGACTTGATGGTGCCGCGCCAGTCCCGGGGATCGTAACTGGTCTGGAAATAGCTGCTGCCGCTCACCAGCGTCGTAGCGCTCGTCACCCCGCTGCCGCCGGAGCCGGCCTTGGAGGTGATGTCGCTCAGTGCCGATGACAACGCCGTGTTCAGGCCGGCACTGTCGGTGGCCTGGTAATACTTGCCCTGGCCATAGTTCGCCGCGTCCGACAGCATGTCATTGGCGGCGGTGAAACCCACGGTATAGGTGTTCATGTTCTGCTTGGGAAAGTCCGGCGAACTCCAGCTCTTGCCGGCTGCATCGACACCGGTCGAACGCATGTCGATATCGAAGGCGAACTTGGCGATGTCGTCCAGGTACAGCGTGTCACCCTCGTTATCGCCGTTGAGGTTGTTGCCATCATTATTGATGCCGTCCCAGTTCGGCAGACGGCTGCCGCCCAGCGGGTCGTTAGTGGGGAACGTGCGGTCATAGGTCGGCAGGCCGTCGGTAATCACCACCCCGTAGTTTTTCTGGCAGCGGTACTGGATCGGACTGGTGTAGGTGCTCGGCGTGGTGTTGTAGTACGGCGTCATGCCGCGCATGTAGCGGGTGATTTCGTAATAGGTTTCCGCCAAGGGCGTATTGGCCACGGCGCTCAGGCCGCTGATCGCCGAGATCAGTGCGTTGTAGTTGCTGTCGGCCTGGGCCTGGGTCACGCTGCCGCTGACCGGCGCCAGGTCGCTGACGGACCGTGCGATGTAGCCGCCGTTGCCCGGGTTGTTGCTGGTGGCCGGGTTGAATGTCGACAGGCCGAAACGCAGGTTACGGTTGCTGGTCACCAGTGCGGTGGAAACGTTGCGGGCGACGTTGATCCGGTAGTCGTTGGGAATCGCCCCGGTGGTGAAATCACGGGTGCCGTTGCTGATGGCGAGGCCGACCACGTACGCGATGTAATCCCCGTAATAGCGGGTATTGCCGCCGCCGACCGGGTCCGGCAGTTTTAGGCACAGCGGTGCCAGGCTGTTGTTGTAGAACGCATAGGCACCGCCGGAGCAGCCGGAAGTCGGCAGGCTCGACAGAAACACCGGATCGCCGGTGATGGCCGTCGAACTCAAGCACAACCCGAGCACCGCGTTGCACTGCCGGGCCGGTGTGCGAGTGACCGTGGGATCGAAACCCGCAGCGTAAATAATGCTGTTCATGCTGCCCGAGTCGTCGATCAGCAAGATGACATTCGGCGGCACGGCGGCGGCACTGAGCAATGGCGAATCAGACGGCGTGAACGCATACGCCGGCGCGGCCAGATACAACCCCGCAAGAAACCCCGCCAGCCACGGCCGCCAGCCAGAGCGTCGTTCAGTACTTCGCATAGACACTCTCCACCACACTGCGTGAACTGCCGACGATCCCGACGGCCGTGACCCGGTAGAGCGTCGCCGAGGTGTTGCTCGGAACGTTCACCGCGGTGAGCGTGGTGCCGATGTTCTGTACCCCGTAGAAACCGTTGCCGGCAGCGATCCATGTAACTCCGGATGTCGAGTTGAGTCCCGCAGCAGTCACGACCGTAGACTCCGCCGGCGGTGCGCACTGGGTGGTATTGGCACACACCGCCAGCGAATACGTGCTCAGTTGCACCGCACTCTCGCCAATACGCAGCGCCGCCTCGGCAGTCTGGAACGACTGATTGCGCAGGCTCACGCTGCCGGCCATCTTTTCCTGCAGGTTGGCGCTCTGCATCGATGACAGGCCGATCACCGTCAGGAGCAACAGAAACACCAGGCTGACCAGCAGCACCATGCCACGCTGGGTTGGTCGTTGGTGGAGAGAAACATTCATCGGCCGGCCCTCACTGCAAGCGGTTGCGCAGAGCGGCAACCACGTTGAAGGTCTGGTTGGCGACCCGGTTGTTCGGGTCGGTGAGGGTCAGGGTCAGACGCACGCTGCGGATGCGTGCAGGATCGCCGGGGTTGCTGCTGTAAGTCGAGGCAGAGACGTCCGTCGCCGACGTGGCGAGTCCGAACATCACCGTAAAAGCACTGACGTTGTTCACCAGTACCTGCTGGGTCGGCGTTCCGCCACCGGTGCCCATCAGGATCTGATTGTTGCTGAAGCTGTAGACCAGACGACGGATGGGGAAGGCGATTTGCCCGGCCGCCGGAGTCTGCAGGTTGCTGTAGGCCGTTGCGCTGTTGCGGCAATCGGAAACCACCGTCCAGGTCGGTGTTCCGCCGCCACTGCCGACATCGGCAGTGACCAGCGTCAACTTGAGGTTGGTGTTGTCCCAACTGATCGGCGTGATCTGCGCGGCGTTGAAATCGCCGCTGGTACTGGCGTCGGTAATCGTCCCGAGGCAGCCGAACATCCCGACCATGCGAATTTCCTGGATCATCTTGCTCAACACGAACCGTGCATCTTCCTGCATGGCCGCCGAAGAGTTCTGGCTGACGTAGGTATTCTTCGCTGCAAGAAAGGTCTGTACGACGCCCAGCACGATGATCAGCCCCAGCGCCAGGGCGATGAGCATTTCGATCAGGCCGAAACCCTGGTTATGCCGCTTCATGGCGTGGCCACCGGATCGACCGTGGCACGGCTGGTCAGAACAAAACTGTTCGGCGCACTGGCAGTATTGGCGGCCCGTGAATCACTCCAGTTGATGGTGATGGTGTACACCCGCTGGTTGAGGGTGATGCTGCCGGTGGCAGTCGGCCCGCCGAAATTGACGATGTTGGTGGTGAAGTCGTAGAGATCCTGGTCCCGGGTAACGCTCAGGTTGCCCGAGGTCGGCGGCGTGACGGTGTAGTCGGCCCCGGAGTTGGCGCGGATGCGGTCCATCATGTCGTAGGCGATGAAACTCGCCTGACTGGTCATCCGCGAGCTGTCGGTGTATTTCAGAGCATTGAGCTGAACCGCCGCCGCCCCCAGCAACCCGACCGTCAGCACCAGCAACGCCACGAGGATTTCGATCAGCGACATGCCTTCCTGTGCAACTCTGCTCCCTGCCCTCATCCGCAGCTTCCACCCGATTGAATTCGTCCGTTCAGACACACGTTCAGCGTCCTGCTTTGCGTTCCCAGCGTATAACTGAACACCACCGCCGTGGACGGTGCCGCCAGCCCCCCCAGATTGTTGAAGTCCAGCGTGGTCACTCCTGAGGTTAGCGTCAGAGTCGCGCCGCTGCTCATCGCTGGAACAACCCGCAATACATTGGCCGAAGTGCCAGTACTGTCGTAGACCGACAACTCCCCCGTCCAGACGCTGCCCCCGGCAGTCGGTCGCAAGCGGATGGTGGTCCCGCGATCGATGGCTTCCAGTCGCGCATAGTTGAGCGCTCGCTGCAGGTCGCCAACTTCGGTGTCGGCCTTGCTGCCCTGTATCGATCGGGTAAACGCCGGGACGGCCATCGTGATCAGGATCACAACCAATGCGACCGCCACCAGCACCTCGATCAGCGTGAAACCTTTTGTACGATGATCCATCGATGCCCTCCGTTGCCGTCGGCTATACCTGCCCTGTAAACCTAGAACATTCGGCCGGCTTGCGTCGGTTGATTTGCCCTGCCCGGCGCACGGATCGCGTCGAGCACCCTGCTCCAAGGAGGAAATGCTCATGCCGCAACAGGGATTCAGTCTGGTCGAACTGCTCATGGGACTGGCGATCGGCGCAATTGTTCTGTCACTGGTCAGTCCGGCGCTCGCCACGCTGAAGGAGTCGAACCAGCGGCAACAGGCTGCGGAATCGCTGATCAGCGGAATCCGCAATGCCCGCAGCCAGGCGATCACACGCAATCAGAGCGTAGTGATTCACGGCATCGACGGGGACTGGAGCCGGGGCTGGCGGATCATTCTGGATGTCAGTGGCAAGGGTGCGGAGGACATCAGCAATCCGCTGCTGGTCGAGCACGCCAGTGATGGGCAAATACCCATTGTCGGTAACTGGTTCGTCAGTCGGTACATAAGGTTCAGCAGTCTGGGGCAACCGCTGATGCCCGGGCGGGCGTTTCAGGCAGGGAAACTACACATCTGTTCGACCCGCGAACCGGTCAGCCAGCTTCAACTGGTGCTGGCGGCAACCGGTCGCGTGCGCCTGGTCAGCGAAAAAACTGAACAGGCGCTGTGTCGAAAGGATAAAGCGGTCAGATCGAGCGTACGCGCAGCTCTTTAGGCATCGAGAAGGTGATGTTCTCTTCACGCCCGGCCAACTCGTCGGCACCGGTGGCGCCCCAGGCCTGCAACTGCTGGATCACGCCGCGCACCAGCACTTCCGGTGCGGAGGCACCGGCAGTGATGCCGATGCGCTCGACGCCATCGAACCAGCTCTTTTGCAGGTCTTCGGCACCGTCGATCAGGTACGCCGGCGTGGCCATGCGTTCGGCCAGTTCACGCAGGCGGTTGGAGTTGGAGCTGTTCGGGCTGCCGACCACCAGAACCACGTCGCACTCATCGGCCAGTTGCTTGACCGCGTCCTGGCGGTTTTGCGTGGCGTAGCAGATGTCGTCCTTGCGCGGCCCGCCGATGGCCGGGAAACGCGAGCGCAAAGCATCGATGACCCGGCTGGTGTCATCCATGGACAAGGTGGTCTGGGTGACGAACGCCAGTTTTTCAGGGTTGTGCACCTGCAGTTCGGCGACATCTTTCTCGTCCTCGACGAGGTAGATCGCACCACCGTTGCTGGCGTCGTACTGGCCCATGGTGCCTTCGACTTCCGGGTGACCGGCGTGGCCGATCAGGATGCATTCACGGCCGTCGCGGCTGTACTTGGCGACTTCGATGTGCACCTTGGTCACCAGCGGGCAAGTGGCGTCGAACACTTTCAGGCCACGACCGGCGGCTTCGGTACGCACGGCTTGCGAGACGCCATGGGCACTGAAGATCACGATGACGTCGTCCGGCACCTGATCCAGTTCTTCGACGAAGATCGCGCCACGACTGCGCAGGTCTTCGACGACGAACTTGTTGTGCACCACTTCATGACGCACGTAGATCGGCGGCCCGAAGACTTCCAGGGCGCGGTTGACGATTTCGATCGCCCGGTCCACGCCGGCGCAGAAGCCACGGGGGTTGGCGAGTTTGATTTGCATGCTGTGCCTCGTGTCTTGCGCGCGAAAAATTCAGATCAATGCAGGGGCCGGGCCGGCCCCTGCAGAACAGCGTTTACAGCGCTTTGACGGAGAAGATTTCCACGTCAAAGGTCAGCGTCTTGCCGGCAAGCGGGTGGTTGAAGTCGACGGTCACTTGCGCGTCGTCGAACTCTTTCACCACACCCGGCAGCTCAGTATTGGCCGCATCGTTGAAGATCACCAGCAGACCCGGCGACAGTTCCATGTCCGCAAACTGCGAACGTGGAATGACCTGCACGTTCTGCGGGTTCGGCTGGCCGAATGCGTTTTCCGGTTCGATGGTCAGGGTGCGCTTGTCACCCGCCTTGAAGCCGAACAGCGCCGCTTCGAAACCCGGCAGCAGGTTGCCGTCGCCGACCTTGAAGGTCGCCGGGGCCTTGTCGAAAGTGCTGTCGACCGTGTCGCCGTTCTCCAGGCGCAATGCAAAATGCAAAGTGACTTCCGTGTTCTGGCCGATGCGTTGCTCAGCCAATACCTGTTCAGTCATGAACGGCTTCTCCGGTTTTTTTACTTTTGAACATGTCCAGTGCCAGCATCACCGCGCCAACGGTGATGGCGCTGTCGGCGAAGTTGAACGCCGGGAAGTACCAGCGGTTCTGCCAGTGCACCAGAATGAAGTCGATCACATGGCCCAGGGCAATGCGGTCATACAGATTGCCCAGCGCGCCGCCCAGCACCAGCGCCAGCGCGATGGCCAGCCAGGTTTCGTTGCGACCCAGGCGCTTGAGCCAGACCACCAGCACCGCACTGACCACCACGGCGATCAGGGCGAACAGCCAGCGCTGCCAGCCGGAGCTGTCAGCCAGGAAGCTGAATGCCGCGCCGGTGTTGTAGGCCAGGGTCCAGCTGAAGTAATCGGGAATGATCACGATCTGCTGGTACATCTCGAGCTTGCCTTCGAAGTAGAACTTGCTGGCCTGGTCGATGACCAGGACCAGCAAGCTCAACCAGAGCCAGCTCAGCCGTCCGAAACGGCCAACGGCATTAGGCATAGTGACGAACCTCGCCGGCGCCATCGATGTTGTCCACGCAACGGCCACAGATTTCCGGATGCTCCGGGTTCACGCCGACGTCTTCACGGCAGTGCCAGCAACGGGCGCATTTCGGGAAGGCGGATTTGACGATCTTCAGCTTCAGGCCGCTGACTTCGGTGGCCACAGCTTCGGCCGGAGCCTTCACGAACGGCGCAACGCTGGCGGTCGAGGTGATCAGTACAAAGCGCAGCTCGTTGCTCAGTTTGGCCAGGTCGGCGCTCAGGGCGTCTTCGGCGTACAGCGTCACTTCGGCTTGCAGGTTGCCACCGACGGCCTTGGCCGCGCGCTGGATTTCCATCTCTTTGTTGACCGCGACCTTCACTTCCATGATGCGATCCCAGTACTCGCGACCCAGTTCGAAGCCTTCCGGCAACTCGGTCAGGCCTTCGTACCAGGTGTTGAGCATCACCGATTCGTTGCGCTCGCCCGGCAGGTATTGCCACAGCTCGTCGGCGGTGAAGGCCAGGATCGGTGCGATCCAGCGCACCAGCGCTTCGGAGATGTGGAACAGCGCGGTCTGGCACGAACGACGGGCCTTGCTGTCGGCGCCGGTGGTGTACTGGCGGTCCTTGATGATGTCGAGGTAGAAACCGCCCAGCTCCTGCACGCAGAAGTTGTGGATCTTCGAGTAGACGTTCCAGAAACGGTATTCGCCGTAGTGCTCTTGCAGCTCGCGTTGCAGCAGCAGGGTACGGTCCACGGCCCAGCGATCCAGCGCCAGCATGTCTTCGGCCGGCAGCAGGTCGGTGGCCGGGTTGAAACCGGTCAGGTTGGAAAGCAGGAAGCGCGCGGTGTTACGGATACGACGATAGGCATCCGCGCTGCGCTGCAGGATCTGCTCGGACACGGCCATTTCGCCGGAGTAGTCAGTCGACGCGACCCACAGACGCATGATGTCGGCGCCCAGGGTGTCGTTGACTTTCTGCGGCGCGATCACGTTGCCCAGGGACTTGGACATCTTGCGGCCGGACTCGTCCACGGTGAAACCGTGGGTCAGCAGCTCGCGGTACGGCGCGTGGTTGTCGATGGCGCAACCGGTCAGCAGGGACGAGTGGAACCAGCCACGGTGCTGGTCCGAACCTTCCAGGTACAGGTCGGCACGCGGGCCGGTCTCGTGACCCATCGGGTGCGAACCGCGCAGGACGTGCCAGTGCGTGGTGCCCGAGTCGAACCAGACGTCGAGGGTGTCGCTGATTTTGTCGTACTGCGGCGCTTCATCGCCCAGCAGTTCGGCAGCGTCGAGCTTGAACCAGGCTTCGATGCCTTCGACTTCGACGCGCTTGGCGACTTCTTCCATCAGTTCGACGGTACGTGGGTGCAGTTCGCCGCTTTCCTTGTTCAGGAAGAACGGGATCGGCACGCCCCAGTTACGCTGACGGGAGATGCACCAGTCCGGACGGTTGGCGATCATCGAGTGCAGGCGCGCCTGGCCCCAGGCCGGAACGAACTTGGTGTCTTCAATGGCTTTGAGCGAGCGCTGACGCAGGGTGTCGCCGGATACCGGCTCTTTGTCCATACCGATGAACCACTGCGCGGTGGCGCGGTAGATCAGCGGGGTCTTGTGACGCCAGCAGTGCATGTAGCTGTGTTCGATGACGGTGGTGTGCATCAGCGCACCGACTTCGGTCAGTTTTTCGACGATGGCCGGGTTGGCCTTCCAGATGAACTGGCCGCCAAAGAATTCCAGCGACGGCACGTAAACGCCGTTGCTCTGTACCGGGTTGAGGATGTCGTCGTTGACCATGCCGTACTTCTTGCAGGTCACGAAGTCGTCCACACCGTAGGCCGGGGCGGAGTGAACCACGCCGGTGCCGGCGCCCAGTTCCACGTAGTCGGCCAGGTACACTGGCGACAGACGGTCATAGAACGGGTGACGGAAATTGATCAGCTCCAGCGCCGAACCCGGCGCGGTGGCCAGAACAGTGCCTTCAACGCCGTAACGGGTCAGGCAGGATTCGACCAGCTCTTCGGCCAGAACCAGCAGCTTGTCGCCGATATCGACCAGCGCGTAATTGAATTCCGGGTGAACGTTCAGCGCCTGGTTGGCCGGGATGGTCCACGGGGTGGTGGTCCAGATCACGATGGCAGCAGGTTTGGCCAGCGACGGCAGACCGAACGCGGCAGCCAGTTTGGCTTCGTCAGCGATCGGGAACGCCACGTCGATGGTCGAGGACTTCTTGTTCTCGTACTCGACTTCCGCTTCGGCCAGGGCCGAACCGCAGTCGAAGCACCAGTTCACAGGCTTCAGGCCCTTGAACACGAAACCGCCCTTGACGATTTCGGCGAGGGCGCGGATTTCACCGGCCTCGTTCTTGAAGTCCATGGTCTTGTACGGGTTGGCGAAGTCGCCCAGCACGCCGAGACGGATGAATTCGGTCTTCTGCCCTTCGATCTGCTCGGTGGCGTAGGCACGGCACAGTTCGCGGGTCTTGTCCGCGCCCAGGTTCTTGCCGTGGGTCACTTCAACCTTGTGCTCGATCGGCAGGCCGTGGCAGTCCCAACCTGGAACATACGGCGCGTCGAAGCCCGACAGGGTCTTCGAGCGGATGATCATGTCCTTGAGAATCTTGTTCAGTGCGTGACCGATGTGGATCGTACCGTTGGCGTACGGAGGGCCGTCGTGCAGGACGAACTTCGGACGATCCTTGCCAATCTCGCGCAACTTTCCGTACAGGCCAATACTGTCCCAGCGCTGCAGGATCTGCGGTTCGCGCTGTGGCAGGCCGGCCTTCATTGGGAAGGCGGTGTCCGGAAGGTTTAGCGTGGCTTTATAGTCGGTCATTTAAGGCTCTTCATTAGCGATGGGCGCTAGGTGCGGCTAGTGCACGGGCGGCGGCGACATCCGCGCTGATCGCCGTTTTCAATGCCTCCAGGGAGGCGAAACGCTGCTCTTCACGCAGCTTCTGGTGGAAAACCACCGTCAAACGCCGGTCATACAGATCGCCGGCAAAATCCAAAAGATGTACTTCAAGGTGGGCCTTGCCATCACCTTGCACCGTGGGCCGTACGCCGATATTGGCGACACCGGGCCAAGTCTTGCCGTCGATGTCGACGTCGACCAGGTAAACCCCGGTGAACGGCACGCGACGGCGCTTGAGTTGAATGTTCGCCGTGGGCGTACCCAGCTGGCGGGCCAGTTTCTGGCCATGCAGCACGCGACCGGCAATCCGGTACGGGCGGCCAAGCAAGCGTTCGGCCAGGGCAAAATCGGCGGCGGCCAACGCGTTGCGCACCTGGGTGCTGCTGACACGAATGCCATCCAGCTCGACGGTTTGCGCGGCTTCCACGGTAAAACCGTGAACCTGCCCGGCCTGCAGCAGAAAATCGAAATCGCCGAGGCGGTCGCAACCGAAGCGGAAATCGTCACCGACTTCCAGATGCTGCACACCCAGGCCATCCACCAGAATCGTATCGACGAATTCACTGGCGCTGAGTTTGCTCAAGCGCTGGTTAAAGGCCAGGCACAAGACCCGGTCTACACCTTCGGCGGCCAGCAGTTGCAGCTTGTCGCGCAACCGGGCCAGACGCGCGGGAGCGGTCTCCGGGGCAAAGAATTCCCGTGGCTGCGGCTCGAAAATCACCACGCAGCTGGGTACGCCCAACTCGAGCGCACGCTCACGCAGTCGGGCCAGGATGGCCTGGTGACCACGGTGAACACCGTCAAAGTTGCCAATAGTGGCGACGCAGCCCCGATGCTGGGGGCGCAAGTTGTGAAGGCCTCGAACCAGCTGCATAACGCGCTTCTTGCTCATAAAGTGGCCGATTATAACCACACCCGACGGCCGACGACAGGCAACACCGTAACCCAAAGTGAACGAGCCGACAAAACTGCCGGCCCGCGCACGTCTTTCAAGGGTGAAACCTCAGCTCAACGCCTTGCGGTTGAAGTCACGCAGACGGAAACCGAGCAGCAGCAACATGCCGAAATAAGCGACCACGCCGGCAACCACCAGCACGCCCAGGCGCAGGAAGCGCTCCAGCATGTGGCCTTGATCCCAGGCCGGCATGAAATGCATGCCGATCAACAGCACGGCCGACATCACCGCCACCGCGAGCAACAGCTTCAAACCGAATTTCAGCCAGCCCGGCTGCGGTTGATACATCTGCTGCTTGCGCAGTTGATAGAACAACAGGCCGGCGTTCAGGCACGCACCGGCACTGATTGCCAGTGCAAGACCGGCATGGGCCAGTGGCCCGATCAACACCAGGTTGAACAACTGCGTGACTATCAGGGTGAAGATTGCGATTTTTACCGGTGTACGGATGTTCTGTTGCGCATAAAAGCCTGGGGCCAGCACTTTGATCACGATAATGCCGAGCAGACCAACGGAATAGGCAATCAACGCCCGCTGGGTCATGGCCGCATCAAAGCCGCTGAACTGGCCGTACTGGAACAGCGAAACCGTCAGCGGCTCGGCCAGGATCCCCAGCGCCAGCGCACACGGCAGCACCAACACAAAGCAAAGGCGCAGGCCCCAGTCGAGAATCCGCGAGTACTCGTGACGATCCTTGCTGGCGTAGGTCTTGGCCAGGGTCGGCAGCAGGATCGTGCCCAGCGCCACACCCAGCACGCCGGATGGCAGCTCCATCAATCGGTCGGCGTAGTACATCCACGACACCGAACCCGCCACCAGAAACGAGGCGAAGATGGTGTTGATGATCAGGGAAATCTGACTGACCGAGACACCGATGATCGCCGGCAGCATCTGCTTCATCACTCGCCAGACACCCGTGTCACGCAGGTTCAGACGTGGCAGCACCAGCATGCCGATCTTTTTCAGGTGCGGCAGTTGATAGAGCAACTGCGCCAGGCCACCGACCAGCACGGCCCAGCCGAGCGCCATGACCGGCGGATCGAAGTACGGCGTCAGGAACAGCGCGAACACGATCATGCTGACGTTCAGCAGGGTCGGCACGAACGCCGGCACCGAGAAACGGTTCCAGGTATTGAGAATCGCCCCTGCCAGGGAAGACAGGGAGATCAGCAATATATAGGGGAAGGTCACTCGCAGCAGATCGGAGGTCAGCTGGAATTTTTCCGGCGTATCGGTGAAACCCGGTGCCGTGGCCCAGATTACCCAGGGCGCAGCAATCATGCCCAGCGCAGTGACCAGCGCCAGAACCAGCGTCAGCAGCCCCGTCACATAGGCAATAAAGGTACGGGTCGCCTCCTCGCCTTTCTGACTTTTATATTCGGCAAGAATCGGCACGAATGCCTGTGAAAACGCGCCCTCGGCAAAGATTCGCCGCAAGAGATTGGGCAGTTTGAAGGCGATGAAGAAGGCGTCGGTCGCCATTCCGGCGCCGAATGTGCGCGCAATGAGCGTGTCGCGGACAAACCCGAGAATCCGGGAAAGCATCGTGATAGAGCTGACGGCGGCCAACGATTTGAGCAGATTCATTGAAGGAATTTGTGCCTGTCGATAAACAGCAGGCGAACAATGCGCCTACTTGTGCGATACTCCGCGCCGCAACAGCACAGAGCCAAAGCTCGCGAGTTTACAGGTCAAGCGCCGGAAATAAATATCCCGCCTCTTTATACCTACCACTTAGCGGAACGTCTCAAGCGCCCTTGACAAGACATCTCTTCATCGGCATGATTCGCGGCCTATTTTGTTTGCTATTTCCTAAAAAGTCTTTCGAGGAGCTCGACGGTGGCCAACTCACCTTCCGCCAAAAAACGTGCAAAACAGGCTGAGAAGCGTCGCAGCCACAACGCCAGCCTGCGTTCCATGGTTCGTACCTACATCAAGAATGTAGTTAAAGCCATCGACGCAAAAGACGCTGAAAAAGCTCAAGCTGCATACGTTCTGGCTGTGCCAGTTATCGACCGTATGGCCGATAAAGGCATCATCCACAAGAACAAGGCTGCTCGTCATAAGAGCCGTCTGAATGGCCACGTCAAGGCACTGAAAGAAGCTGCCTAAGCGACGTAGTCATTAAAAAACCGACCTCCGGGTCGGTTTTTTATTGCCTGCAATATGCCGAAAGCAACGCAAAAAAAGAGGAGCCAACCGGCTCCTCTTTTTATTTACACCCAAATCAATGAACTGGCGCCCACGGCAGAATCGGGATCGCTGTCACCGCATTCTGCGGACTGCCCTCGATCAGGCGGTCGCTATAGACCAGATACACCAGGGTATTGCGCTTCTTGTCGAGGAAACGCACCACCTGCATGGTCTTGAACACCAGCGAAGTGCGCTCCTTGAACACCTCTTCGCCATCCTTCAACTCACCCTTGAAGTTGATAGGGCCCACCTGACGGCAAGCAATGGACGCTTCGGCACGATCCTCGGCCAGACCCAAGCCACCCTTCACGCCACCCGTTTTGGCGCGCGACAGATAGCAGGTCACACCCTCGACCTTAGGATCATCGAATGCCTCGACCACGATCCGGTCGTTCGGCCCGACAAATTTGAACACCGTCGACACCTGGCCGATTTCCTCGGCCGAGGCCAGCAATGGCAACGCCATCAACAGACCCAACAATCCTTTTGCCATGCGCATTGCGCTTTTCCTCAGACCAGAATCAGGTTGTCACGGTGAACCAGTTCCGGCTCAGCCATGTAACCCAGCAAACCGACAATCGCATCCGACGACTGACCGATGATTTTTTGTGCCTCCAGCGCGCTGTAGTTGGCCAGGCCACGGGCGATTTCACGACCGTCCGGAGCCACGCAAACCACCATTTCACCGCGACGGAAGCTGCCCTGGACCAGTTTGACGCCGACCGGCAGCAGACTCTTGTGACCTTCCGACAACGCAGAAACCGCGCCGTCATCCAGCACCAGCGTGCCACGGGTCTGCAGATGCCCGGCCAGCCACTGCTTGCGCGCCGCCAGCATGCCGCGCTCAGGCGACAGCAGCGTACCGATGCGTTCGCCCGCCTTCAGACGATCCAGCACCCGCTCCAGACGCCCACCGACAATGATGGTATGCGCCCCGGAACGCGCCGCCAGACGTGCCGCACGCAACTTGGTCTGCATGCCGCCACGACCCAGCGCACCACCAGTGCCACCCGCGACCGCATCAAGGGTCGGATCATCGGCACGCGCTTCGTAAATCAGCTGCGCGTCGGGGTTGTTGCGCGGATCAGCGTCGAACATGCCGTCGCGATCCGTCAGGATCACCAGCAGATCAGCCTCGACCAGGTTGGCCACCAGCGCCGCAAGCGTGTCGTTGTCGCCGAAACGGATCTCGTCAGTAACCACAGTGTCGTTTTCGTTGATCACCGGAATGACTTTCAGCTCGACCAGCGCACGCAAGGTGCTGCGGGCGTTCAGGTAGCGTTTGCGGTCGGACAGGTCGTCGTGAGTCAGGAGAATCTGCGCCGTGTGCCGGCCATGCTCGGCAAAGCTCGATTCCCAGGCCTGCACCAGCCCCATCTGACCGATTGCCGCGGCAGCCTGGAGCTCGTGCATCGCACTGGGTCGTGCGGTCCAGCCCAAACGGCTCATGCCGGCCGCCACCGCCCCGGAGGACACCAGCACCAACTCGACGCCAGCCTCATGCAAAGCCACCATCTGCTCGACCCAGACGCCCATCGCCTTGCGATCAAGACCCTTGCCATCCGCTGTCAGCAAAGCGCTGCCGATCTTCACGACCCAACGCTGCGCACCTGTCACCTTGCTCCGCATCATCTTCAACCTTAGCTTGAGGACAGCGCGACCCAGCGCTGCCCGTGACGTTATTCGTGGTTACTCGTGACCAACAATCGATTTCCAGATACCAAAACGCCGCTCGATTGAGCGGCGCTTAAGTTTACTTCAACGAATCAGTCACGCACGTAAATGATTTCCGGACCGTCTTCGTCATCCACATCTTCTTCATCCCAGTCATCATCACCGATGTCGTGGACCGACTTCACGCCGCTGCGACGCAGGGCACGCTTGTCGTCCAGCGCCTGCAACTGGGCGCGGGCTTCATCTTCGATGCGCTGATCGAGATCGGCCAATTCTTCCTTGTAAGCCGGGTCATTGGCCAGGCGATCGGCACGATCTTCGAGGTAACGCATGATATCGCGCGTCAGACGCTCGGTGCCTTCTTTGGCAATGGCCGAGATCACATAGACCGGACCTTCCCACTGCAGACGCTCAACGATTTCCTTGACGCGTTCTTCGTGCTCTTCCTCAAGGATCTGGTCGCACTTGTTCAGCACCAGCCAGCGATCACGCTCCGCCAGGGACGGGCTGAACTTGATCAGCTCGTTGACGATCACTTCAGCAGCGTCAGGCGCACTGCTTTCGTCCAGCGGCGCCATGTCCACGAGGTGCAGCAGCAGACGGGTACGCGCCAGGTGCTTGAGGAAACGGATACCGAGACCGGCGCCGTCGGAAGCACCTTCGATCAGACCCGGAATGTCGGCGATAACGAAGCTTTTCCAGCGATCGACGCTGACCACACCCAGGTTTGGCACCAGGGTAGTGAACGGGTAATCAGCAACTTTCGGCTTGGCGGCAGAAACGGAACGGATAAAGGTACTTTTACCGGCGTTCGGCAGACCCAGCAGACCGACGTCAGCCAGAACCTTCATTTCCAGTTTCAGGTCACGCTGCTCGCCCGGCTTGCCCGGCGTCGTCTGACGCGGTGCACGGTTGGTACTGGATTTGAAACGGGTGTTACCCAGACCGTGCCAGCCGCCCTGCACCACCATCAGCTTCTGACCGGACTTGGTCAGGTCGCCGATGACTTCCTGGGTTGCAGAGTCAATGATCGTGGTGCCAACCGGCACGCGCAGGACCAGATCTTCACCCTTCTTGCCGGTGCAGTCGGTGCTGCCACCGTTGGAGCCACGCTCGGCATCGAAGTGCCGGGTGTAGCGGTAGTCCACCAGGGTGTTCAGGTTTTCGTCGGCCATCATGAAGATGGAACCGCCGTCACCGCCGTCACCACCGTTCGGACCGCCGTTTTCAATGAATTTTTCCCGACGGAAACTCATGCAGCCATTGCCGCCGTCGCCAGCCTTTACGCGGATCGATACTTCATCAACAAACTTCATAACCAACGCCTCTCGCCGTACGGACGAGCCGAAAAACAATCAAGACATAAGACTCTTGCAAAAATGAGCGCAGCGACCCCAATCCACGACCTGCATCGCACGCCGGCAGCCCATACAAACAGCTTTGCAAGAGACTCACCCCACAAACGAAAAAGCCCCGTCGCAAGACAGGGCTTCTCCAGCACTCTCGCAGTTAGGCTGCGACAACGCTCACGTAACGACGACCGAAGGCGCCTTTTACTTCAAACTTGATCACGCCTTCGATTTTCGCGAAGAGAGTGTGATCTTTACCCATGCCAACGCCGTAGCCAGCGTGGAATTGGGTGCCGCGCTGACGCACGATGATGTTGCCGGCCTTGATGACCTGGCCGCCATACATCTTCACGCCAAGGCGTTTGGCTTCTGAGTCGCGACCGTTACGGGTACTACCACCAGCTTTTTTGTGTGCCATGAGTTCAATTCTCCTAGTGAGGAATTAGGCTGTAATTAAGCCTGAATACCGGTGATTTTGATCTCGGTGAACCACTGGCGGTGGCCCATACGCTTCATGTGGTGCTTACGGCGACGGAACTTGATGATGCGGACTTTATCGTGACGACCTTGGGAGATCACTTCAGCCTTGACGGTTGCGCCAGCAACAACAGGTGCGCCGATGTTCACGTCGTCGCCATTGGCGACCAACAGAACGCGGTCAAAAGTCACGGATTCGCCAGTAGCGACTTCCAGTTTTTCGATCTTCAGGTATTCACCTTCAGCGACCTTGTATTGCTTACCGCCGGTAACGATTACTGCGTACATGGTATTTCTCCGATAATCCTGCTCACCCAGCTCTTTATAAGAAGAGGTATTGGCTGGCATGGCTGCATGGGGCTGGAACGGCCCAAGTGCAATTGCGTAAGGCAGGTGCTGCCCAGGAAGTTCAGGGTGCGCGATTGTACGCAAGCTACAAGAGTCATGCAAGGGGCCGTCCATCGCGCCTTGACAGGCCCGGACGTGGGTCCTAGCATGCCGCGCAACCCTTCTGGAGCACCTGTCGCTGATGCAACCCCAAGCTTTCTACCGCGCGGTGGCGGACGATTTTAGCGCCGTCGACGGCATCATCAAGAAGCAGCTGACTTCCCGAGTGCCGCTGGTATCGAAAATCGGCGATTACATCACGTCGGCCGGCGGTAAACGCCTGCGTCCTTTATTGGTGCTGCTGTGCGGCAAGGCCCTGGGTCGCGAAGGCGACGACTTGCGTCTGCTGGCCGCCACCATCGAATTCCTGCACACCGCCACCCTGTTGCATGACGACGTGGTCGACATGTCCGGCATGCGCCGTGGCCGCTCGACCGCCAACGCCATGTGGGGCAACGCCCCGAGCGTGCTGGTCGGCGACTTCCTGTACTCGCGCTCGTTCGAAATGATGGTCGAACTGGGTTCGATGCCGGTGATGAAGATCCTGTCCCAGGCCACGCGCATCATCGCCGAAGGCGAAGTGCTGCAGCTGTCCAAGGTTCGTGACGCCAGCACCACCGAAGAAACCTACATGGAAGTCATCCGCGGCAAGACCGCGATGCTTTTCGAGGCTTCGACCCACAGCGCCGCAGCGCTGGCCGGTGCGACCGCCGAGCAAAGCGAAGCCCTGCGCACCTTTGGCGATCACCTCGGCGTGGCATTCCAGCTGGTCGACGACCTGCTCGACTACAAGGGCGACGCCGAAACCCTGGGCAAGAACGTCGGTGACGATCTGGCCGAAGGCAAGCCGACCCTGCCGCTGATCTACACCATGCGCGAAGGCACGCCAGAGCAGGCCGCACTGGTACGCCAGGCGATCCAGAAAGGCGGGATCGAAGACCTGGAAAGCATCCGCATTGCCGTGGAAGCGTCCGGCTCGCTGGAGTACACCGCGCAATTGGCTCGCGACTACGTGGCCCGTGCGATCAAGTGCCTCGAAGCGCTGCCTGCCAGCGAATACCGCGATGCACTGGTTGAACTGAGCGAGTTCGCGGTCGCCCGCACGCACTGATCAACATCGCGCCATCAAGAAACCGCAGCCTCCCTTGGAGCCTGCGGTTTTTTGTTGCCTGCCATCCACGGCTAAAACCCTATACAATGTGCGACTTTTAGCGATCCCCTCTCCAAGGAGCCTTAGTGAGCACGTTGCCACCCTGCCCGAAATGCAATTCCGAATACACCTACGAAGACGGCACCCAACTGGTGTGCCCGGAGTGCGCCCACGAGTGGTCTGCCGGCGGCGAAGCCGAAGTGGCGTCCGATGATGCCGTGAAGAAAGATTCGGTCGGCAACGTCCTGCAGGACGGCGACACCATCACCGTGATCAAGGACCTGAAGGTCAAAGGCACCTCGCTGGTGGTCAAGGTCGGCACCAAGGTGAAGAACATCCGTCTGTGCGACGGCGACCACGACATCGACTGCAAGATCGACGGCATCGGCCCGATGAAACTCAAATCCGAGTTCGTCAGAAAAGTCTGAGTCTGCTGTCCTCCATCCCGCGCCCGCCGTGGGATGGAGCTTCTCCCTCCCCCGCTATCCCCAGCAAAACCACGCAGTAGCCAAACGCCAGCCGTTTTGACCTTACGCAATCTTTACCCATAAAAAATCACGAACCGCCAATAGGCGCTTGCTATTTGACGAATAAGAATTATTCTCATTGAAACCCTTTCAATGGAGATGAGAACCATGACTTATTTGATCGACGCCTGGCTGGATCGCCCGCACCCATACCTCAGGATCCTGCATCGGGAAACCGGTGAAGTCTGCGCGGTACTGGAAGAAGAAGCCCTGCATGAATTGCAGGATCAAGGGGATCTGGACGTCAGCGGCCTGAGTTCCAGCGAACCGATGGTGCTCAAGGAGCTGGTGCGCAATCTGTTCCTGTTCTGCTACGCCCGGGCGTTGCGCCCGACCAGTGAGCTGCATCACAAGATCGAAGTATGAGAACGGTGGAGAAACCCTGCACAAGCCACGCTTGTGCAGGGTAACGGGATTACAGAACGTCGAGCAGCTCGACGTCGAACACCAGAACGCTGTGCGGCGGGATGCTGCCAACGCCTTGAGCGCCGTAAGCCAGTTCGCTCGGCACGTACAGACGCCATTTGCTGCCGGCATTCATCAGTTGCAGGGCTTCGGTCCAGCCGGCGATCACGCCGCCAACCGGGAATTCTGCAGGCTGGCCACGCTCGTAGGAGCTGTCGAACACAGTGCCGTCGATCAGTGTGCCGTGGTAGTGAGTACGCACGTTGTCTTCACGGGATGGCTTGGCGCCTTCGCCCTGAGTCAGCACTTCGAATTGCAGACCGGAAGCCAGAGTGGTGATGCCGTCTTTCTTGGCGTTTTCAGCCAGGAACGCACGACCTTCGCCAGCGGCGGCTTCAGCCTTGGCAGCGGCTTCGGCTTGCATGATCTCGCGGATCACTTTGAAGCTGGCGGACAGCTCTTCCTGACCCACGCGGCTTGGCTTGCCGGCGAATGCGTCGGTCAGACCGGCCAGGATGGCGTCCAGGCTGACACCCGGTGGCGGGTTGTCGCGCAACTGGTCACCCAGCTGACGGCCGATGCCGTAGCTGACGCGGGTTTCGTCGGTGGACAGATTTACTTCGGACATGACACTGCTCCGCTGTGCGGACGGCCTCAGGACATGCCGTGCGTGCACAGCGCGTCCCGGCGCGCCCGGAACCAAAAGGGCGAGCAGACTAGCACAGATGTTCCGCCATTGATCAGGCCCTCGGCCCTACAGTGCCGAGCGCCAGGCCAGCGGTACTTTCAGGCTTTCTTCGCTGCTGGCGCCAAGACCGCACATTTCATCGTGCACCGAGGTGTGGACCAGGTTGAACGGCAGCACCGGAAAGTTGTGCAGGACATCCCGGGCATGCTCCACCGAACGCAGCATCAGCATCTTGCCATGGGGGTCGCTCAGCGGGTACGCCGCGCCGTGCATCCGCGCCTCAAGCAGATAGATTCCACCCTCCATGGAGATCAGGTTCAGCTCATCGACCTTCCTGGCGATGGCAAACGCATTCAACTCTTGCAGGTTCATGAACGCACCTCACGCTGTGGCGAGCCGGGACGCCTACAGGGATATGCCTCGGCGCACCAAAGCACAAGCCACAAACGACACCGCCCGTCTGTTTCGCAACAGACGGGCGGTTTTAGTACAGCTTTCGACAACTCATCAGTGCTTGGTGAGCTTGTCCAGGTAACCCATGGCAAACGCCGAGACCACGAAGGTCATGTGGATGATCACGTACCACATCAGATGCTGGGGATCGACGTTCTTGGCGTCCATGAAGATCCGCAGCAGGTGGATCGAGGAAATCGCCACGATCGATGCCGCCACTTTCATCTTCAGCGACGAGGAATCCATGGTGCCCAGCCAGCTGAGCTTCTCTTTGCCTTCGTCGATGTTCAGCTCGGACACGAAGTTCTCGTAGCCGGAAATCATCACCATCACCAGCAAGCCGCCGACCAGCGCCATGTCGATCAGCGACAGCAGCACCAGAATCAGCTCGGACTCGGCCATGGAGAACACGTTGGGAATGACATGAAACACTTCCTGGAAGAATTTCAATGCCAGCGCCAGCAGCCCGAGGGACAGCCCGATGTAGATCGGCGCCAGCAGCCAGCGCGTGGCGTACATTGCATTTTCGATAAAGCGTTCCATTGACTCTCACACAAGGGGGGTTGTAATCGGCGGCGAGTATACCAGCCCCCCATGACAGCCAGAAACCGCCCGAAAATCCGCCACCTGCGTGTGTGTGTCAAAGTTTTTCTGCTAGTGTCCAAACCATTGACAGCCCAGCGACAGTGGACAGGACGACTGGAAATGGATGTGCGATTGCCGTTAATGACTGCCGGAATTTGCCTCGCCTTATCGGTCGGAGGCTGCTCACCCGGTGAAGAAAAAAAACACCCGCTCAGCCTCGAACAGAAGACCGCGCAGTTCGAACAGTCGCTGGACGCCATCACCGACCCGAAACTCAAGGATGCCGTGACCGAACTCGGTGGCTCGCTACTGCTGCTGGAGCGCGCGCAGCAACGTCTCGACAACAAACCGCCCAGAACCGAATACGGCGAAGACGCCCTCGGCGTGCTCAAGCATTACCCGACGCCTCAAGCGCTGGTCGACACCTTCATCAACGGCCTGTTCGTGCTGCACAAGGACGCCAGCTCCGATTACCTCACCGACCTGCAGCCGGTATTTCCTTTCAATCTCAATATCCCCGGCGGGTTTCTGTTCCCCCATGGCGTTGAGTGGCAATCGGTGACCCTGAGCAACAAACGGGTCATCGCCTACCAGCCCGAATGGTCGGAAACCGATCCGGGCATCCAGCTGAGCCCGTCCAGTTCCAACGTCACCAACCCCGATGACCTGACCGTGACCTACCCGTTCATCGAGGGTCTGGACGTCGACAAGAAAACCCGGCCGCGCCCTGTGAGCCTGCAAGGTCAGGTGGAAGTCATCGCCCCGAAACGCCTGCACAGTTTCGATCTGGGCAAAAAGGACGTCGGCCAGACCCGGACCGATGCCAATCTCAGCGTGAAACTGCTGAAGCTGGAAAAGAACTACGCCGAAGTCGAATTCAGCAACAACCTGCCGCTCGCCCCGGAAGTCGCCAACACGCCGCTCAATCCGCTGATCGTCCAGGCCCGCGATACGACCGGGCAATATCTGGTGCGCGCCGGCGCCATCAACGAGAGCCCCGAGCAGGTCGGCTTTTACCAGAAGCAACTGGCGCACCTGCAACAGCAAAAGGCCTGGAGCGAGGACCTCGAGAAACAGCTGAACGACGAGCAGCGCACTTTCGAACAACAGCATACGCGCCGCTACAACAAGGTTTACTTCAACGGGCCGATCGATACCCTTGAAGTCAGCGTGCTGGACTTCTCCGAGGCGACCGTCACCCGCAAGCCACTGGACCTGCCGATCCGCGAATTCGATTCGCACACCACAGCGAAAGCCGTGCAGCCGCTGGATCTGGCGATCACCGTCTACGACGACCAGGCCCCCAACTGGCTCAAGGGTGCGTCATTGACCGAGGACGACCTGAAGAAAAGCATCCATATCCGCCAGTCAGTGGAAGAACCCAGTGCCGCGCGCATCGAGTTCGATCACCGCAAGACCTTCAATGACGAACTGCTGGGTGACGACCTGGCTCCCGGCGAAAGCCCGGTGACGTTCTTCACCGAAAAACACAACGGCAAACTCGACGAGCCGATCGAGCTGCCGGCCGAGGCGTATCAGGTGGATCCGCTGCAAGCGACCATCACTTATGACTTGAACCTGTTTCCGGAAACACCGGCAGTGGCCGTCGGTTCGATGCCCCTGTTCCTCGCCACCGTGGCGAAACAATCCTACGAAGCCAAGGCATTGCCCAAAGGTCTGGAAATCAGGAACAACGAACTGGTGGTGGACCTGAAACTGTTTCCGGCCAGCGAATGGCGATTCTTCGTCAAGGACGACAGCGGCAACTACCTGAAGCAGATCCTTTCGGTCAGCCACGACGCGGGCGCAGAAGGCCCGGCGTTGTTCGGCGTGCACTATTTCTACGGCCGCCCGACGCAGGTGGAAACCTATCAGCGAACCGACCTCGCCACCATACAGTACGGCTTTGAGGTCAAGCTCGAGAAGGCGCAGACCCAGGGCGCTGCGCCTTGATCGGTACTAATGATCGAAAACGCCGAGATTGCGTCCGCGCCCGCCGTTGATCTGCCGCAACTGGGCTTGCAGGTGCAAGGACCAGATCTGCGGATCATTGGCCAGTTCGTAGCCGTGCATCGTCAGGCTTTCGACGATGGTATCGAGGATCGATTCGGCGGCGACCGGCCCGTGGAACGGGCCCTGGGCCTTGATGGCGGAAGGTTGTTCACCGGCCATGCCGGCGGCGAAGAGTAAAGTCCACATGCCGGTATCGCCGGCCAACGGCTTGATGGCGCATTCGATTCGGGTCACGAGACCCAGGCACTGACGGGTGAGGCAGAGGTTGCGCGACATGGCGGCGACCCTCGGTAAAGCCGGTGTTCAGCCCTTGCTGAAGGACTGTTTCGATCCCGTGATACTGTCGATGTCCTTGAGCTGAGAATAGAAGAAAAGTCCGCCGCGCCAACCGCGCAGAACCAGAAGGCGCCGAATGGTCATTGTGTGAATATTGACGCCAGAGTGATGGCACATTTGCCGACGTTCGCGACAAAACAAAATGGGAGCACAAGGCTCCCATTTTTCTGACTGCAGCCTGGCTTACGCCGGTTTGGCCTCGGCCAGTGCCTCCTGTGCCAGTTCCTTCTCGGCTTCCTTCAGATCTTCTTCGCTGATCATCTCGGCAATCACCCGCAGACGCTCCACCACTCGCGCGTTGACGCTGCCTTCCGGGAACTCGCCCTCCTCGTTCGGCTCACCGGCAGGCTCGCCCACCAGCAGGCTCAGCGCTTCATCCGCCTGACGCACCGCGTAAACGTGGAACTGCCCGGCACGCACCGCCGCCAGCACTTTCTCGTCGAGCATCAGCGTGGCGACGTTGGCGTGCGGAATGATTGCGCCTTGCTCGCCGGTCAGCCCGCGCGCTTCGCAGAGGCGGAAGAAGCCTTCGATCTTCTCGTTGACCCCACCCACCGCCTGCACTTCGCCGAACTGGTTGATCGAACCGGTGATCGCAAAGCACTGCTTGAGCGGGGTTTTCGACAAGGCCGAAATCAGCGTGCAGGCCTCGCCCAGCGACGCGCTGTCGCCATCAACGTAACCGTAGGATTGCTCCAGGGCGATGCTCGCGGAGATCGCCAGCGGGAATTCCTGAGCGTAACGGCTGCCCAGATACCCGGTGAGAATCATCACGCCCTTGGAGTGAATCGGCTGGCCGAGGTTGACCTCGCGCTCGATGTCGACGATACCGCTGCCACCCGGGTACACCGTGGCGGAAATCCGCGCCGGCACACCGAACGCCGAGTCGCCGACTTCCAGCACCGTCAGGCCGTTGCACTTGCCGACCGCAGCGCCGTCGGTGTCGATCAGGATGATCCCCGCCAGCATGTCGTCGAGAATCCGCGCCGACACACGGCCGGTACGGGTGGCTTTGGCCTTCAGGGCACGTTCGATGTGGCCGGCGTCGGTCATTTCATCGTTGGCCAGGTGACGGATGAAATCCGCTTCGCTGACCAGTTGGAACAGATCACCGATCCGCGCCGACAAGCGCCCCTGATGCTCGGCCAGACGTGCGCTGTAAGTCGCCAGACGCGC
Organism: Pseudomonas sp. MWU12-2029; assembly: GCF_023242425.1. Lineage (NCBI taxonomy): Bacteria > Pseudomonadati > Pseudomonadota > Gammaproteobacteria > Pseudomonadales > Pseudomonadaceae > Pseudomonas > Pseudomonas sp. MWU12-2029. The sequence goes on from NZ_JALJDY010000009.1 coordinate 88,885, forward strand.
CACCGCATCGGCGGTCAACGGCGCCATGCCTTCTTCCGAAGTGCGGGTTTTCAGCAACTGGGCGAACTGCTCCAAGCTTTCGTCGACCATCGGGATGTCTTCGTCGAAATCCACCAGGACACGGAACATCTCTTGGAAGTCCGGATCGAGGTCCTGCAGCGTGTAATACAGCTGACGCGCACCGATGATGATGACTTTGACATTCAACGGAATGAACTGCGGGTTGAGCGTCACGGTCGCGAAACGGCCCATCTCGCCCAGTGGCGATTCCATTTTCAGCTTGCGCGATTGCAGGGCGCGCTTGAGCGCATCCCACACAAAGGGCTCGCCGAGCATCTTTTCCGCTTCGAGGATCAGGAAACCACCGTTGGCGCGGTGCAGCGCACCCGGACGCAACTGGCGATAGGTGGTGTAGAGCGCGCCCTGATCGGTGGTGTATTCGATGCGACCGAACAGGTTTTCATAGGTCGGATGCGGTTCGAACACCACCGGCGCACCGCCGCTGGCCGGATGACCGACCACCAGGCTCGGCGCGTATTGTTCTTCCAGCAGCTTGCGTGCAACGGCGTCGGTCTTGCTGTCGTCGACCAGTTGCTCGACCACGGTTTTCAGCAGATAAACCTGCACCGCTTGCAGGTAACCGCAGACCGCGGCGTTCTCCGCGTACTTCTCCGACAGCGGTGCGAGCAAAGGCTGCAACGCCAGAGTAATGGTTTCTTCGTTGAGCTGACGCAACTGGTTGCTCGACTCGCGCTTCCACTGCGGCAGGCTGGCGAGTTCTTCGTTCAGGCGTTCTTCGAGGCCGGAAATGTCCTCGTGGAAACGTTCGCGCTCGGACTCCGGCAACTGGGCGAATTCGGCTTCGTCCAGCGCCTTGCCTTCGAGCATCGGGGTGAACGCGATGTTGCTGCTGTCGCGGTACAGGGCGACGTCTTTTTCCAGGGCCAGACGCTCGATGACGTCCAGTGCCTTGTCATAGCGCTGGTTGAAGGCGCGGTCGATGGCGCTCTTCTTTTGCTGGTAGGACGGGTGTTCGAACACCGCGGGAAAAGTCGACAGCAGGTTGTCGATCAAGCCATTGATATCGCCGATGAACGCCGCGGCGCTGCCCGATGGCAGTTCCAGGGCGCGCGGCTCGCGCGGCTCGTCGAAATTGTTGACGTAGACCCAGTCCGCCGGGGTCTGCAGGCGCTTGCCTTCGGCCTTCAGGTAGCGTTTGACGAACGAGAAACGGCCGGTGCCGGGCTCGCCCATGACGAATACGTTGTAACCGGGGCGTGGCATGGCCACACCGAACTGCAAGGCTTCGACCGCACGTTCCTGGCCAAGCACACCGCGAAAGGGCTCCAGATCATTGGTGGTAGTGAAGCTGAACTGTTCAGCGGAAAACGGACGGGTCAGCGCTTCGGGCGCTAAACGCAAGCTGGCAGCAACAGGATCAGGCATCGGGCTTCCTTAACAATCAGGCGGGGCAGATAGCGGCATTCTGGCGCTGCCCGTGCCCCACTGGCAAGGCGCGCCATACGACAAAGCATAGACAACCGGCCAACCCCGCGGCCGGCCCCGCAAAACCGGGCTGGATCACGAATATGCTGCAAAAAATCACGGAACCACGGGAACCTGCCTAAACTCCAAACTGCGCGGCTGGAACTAATACCGGCCCACTGGCGCCAGAAGGTCTGTACGAAAACTCGCCAAGTGGCGTTTTGATGTAGAGAGCGGGGCCAGAACCCTGTCCATTGGTACGCACATAAAAGAGAACAAAGCTATGAAACGGATTCTTCTCGGTACTCTCTTCACCGCTGTATCCATCAACGCCATGGCTCAGGCGCCGGGCGGTCCGGATTGCGGCTGGGGCAACATGCTGTTCGAAGGTCAGCGTGGCACCCCGGCTCACTTCCTGGCATCCACCACAAACGGCACCTCGGGCAACGCCACATTCGGCATGACGTCCGGCACCAACGGTTGCTCCACCAACGCCTCGCTGACCTACGGCGGCAAATCCTGGTTTGCCATGAATGGCATGATGAACGAGCTGTCCGAAGACATGGCAAAAGGCAACGGCGAAGCGCTGACGACCTATGCCGTGGTACTGGGCGTGGCGCCGGAAGACCGTGCGCACTTCGCCGCCGTCACTCACGAGCACTTCCAGCAGATCTTCAGCAAGGCTGACGTGACCGCCGAAGACGTGCATACCAACACCCTGGCCGTGCTGAAAGCAGACCCTCGTCTGGCCAAGTACGCGACTCAGGCTTAAGCTCGACCCCACCCGCTTCTTTCGGGAAGCGGGTTTTGTTTTTTCGGCCCGCCCTCCTTGGGTCTTTTGTTTCTTTCGACTTAAGTTGCCACCTATGCTCAAACGCCTTGCCTGGCTGGCGCTGTGTGTCTGCGCCCCGCTGTCCGCCGCGCCCCACATCGACCCTCAACGTTTGCAGCAACTGGCCAACGATCGCTTCTGGATTTCCCTCGGCCATTACGAAACCGCCAAGCTCGGCGGCTGGCGCAGCTACGTCAGCGACAAAAAATTCTTCCTCGCCCCCGACGGCAACGAGCATCCCGACCACGAACTGGCCGCCACCGTCCAGGCGCTGTACGCTCCGGCCAGTCTCGGCGAGCAACACGCCCAATGCGTCTACCCGGCGCGCACGCGCTGGCTGAAAGATCAGCTCAAGCTGTCCGGCCTGCCGACGCCGGACTGCGCCGAATTCAAGAAATGGTTCAAGGACGTCTCGCCCCACAGTGCGGTGATGATTTTCCCGGCGGCCTATCTCAACAGCCCGTCGTCGATGTTCGGCCACACGCTGCTGCGCATTGATCAGGCCGACGTGCAGAGCGACAAGACTTCGCTGCTCAGTTACGCGATCAATTTCGGCGCCTACATCGAAGGTTCGGACAACAGCATCCTGTATGCCTGGAAAGGCCTGATGGGCGGCTATCCGGGACTGTTCGCGCTGGTGCCGTATCAGGAAAAACTCTCTGAATACCGCAGCCTGGAAAACCGCGATTTGTGGGAATACCGGCTCAACCTGACACAAGCCGAAACCGCGCGCATGGTCGAGCATGTGTGGGAGCTCAAGCAGATTCAGTTCGACTATTTCTTCTTTGACGAAAACTGCTCCTATCGCCTGCTCGAACTGTTGCAGGTCGCCCGGCCAAGTCTGCGCCTGACCGAACAATTCCCGCTGACCGCGATTCCCACCGACACCGTGAAAGCGGTGAAAGAAGCAGGACTGGTCGAGCACATCGAATACCGCCCGTCCCGCGAGCGTGAATTGCTCAGCCGCGCCGAGCCTCTGACAAGCGAAGAGCAGGACTGGGTGCTGAAAGTCAGCGCCGACCAGCAGCGATTGCAGGACCCGGCCTTCAAGGCCCTGCCCCGTGACCGGCAAGCGCTCATCGTCGACGCGGCGTATCGGCTGGAACGCTACCGCGCCAACGGCCAGGAACGTGATCCGCAACGGGCCCAGCGCAGTTTTGAACTGCTGCGGGCGATCAACAAGAACCCGGCGCCGGAGCTGCAAATCCCGCAGCCGGGGCTGCCCGAGGACGGGCACGAATCACGCACCTGGCAGGCCGGTATCGGTACTCGCGGAGATCGTGCGTTCGGCGAATACGGTCTGCGCATGGCCTATCACGACCTCAACGACAACGCCGAGAGTTTCCCCCTCGGCGCGCAGATCGAAATCCTGCAGATGAAGCTGCGCCAGTACGAAGGCAATCACTGGCAGTTCCAACAGCTGGATCTGGCGACCATCCGCTCACTGACACCGCGCAATGCGCTCCTGCAGCCGTTGTCGTGGCAAGTCACCGGAGGTCTGGAGCGGGTGCCGGGCAAGCATGACGACGAGACGCTGGTCAGCCATGTCAACGGTGGCGGCGGTGGAACCTGGGCCCTGGGTGACGATGTACTGGGATTTGCCCTCGGCACCGTGCGCGTTGAGCACAACAATGATTTCGCCGAATTCGTTTCCCCCGCAGGCGGTTTCAATACCGGCGTGCTGTGGAAAAACCCGTTGGGCAATCTCAGTGTGGAGGCCAAGGGCGATTACTTCTTCAACGGCGAAGTGCGCCGCAGCCTGAGTCTGAATCAACAGTGGGAGTTGTCCCGCAACCTGGGCCTGCGCCTGAGTGCCCAGCGTGAATTCAGCCATCTGGCAACACCCGAGACCGAGGTGATGCTGGAAGTGAAGTGGTATCACTACTGAGGTTTTGATCTTCCTTTCACACCCCGTCGACGAATCCGCTTCTAGACTTTCCCTGTCAGCCGGAGAACGGCGCGGGAGAGTCAGATGTGGCGGTGTGCGGGGTTTGTGGGTGTATTGCTGTTGCTGGGTGGCTGTCAAAGCACCCACGAAGATCTGATCGCCAAGGGTTATCCGCCGGCGTTCGCCGACGGTTTCGATGACGGTTGCGTCAGCGGTCGTCAGGCGGCGGGTTCGATCAGCGGCGAGTTTCGCAAGAACGTGCCGCGCTATCTCAAGGACCCGCAATACGCCGAGGGCTGGAGCGACGGTTTCCGCCAGTGTCAGGCGATGCTGGAAAACAAGGATCGCGAGGAGTATCGCAACGAACACTGGGACGAACGCGAGCGGGCCTGGCAGCAACAGAAAGATCAGGGCGCCGCGCGGGCTTATCGTTCGCAGTAGGTCGTTTCCAGACATCCGGCGAAACCTTTAGCCTGCGACCATGGCCCAACGGTTGTCACAGGAGGTCACCATGAGCCGTGCTTTCGTCAACGAAGACAATGCCGCTGCGCAAGCCGATCAGCCGGTCGAACGGCAGGTCAGCACGCAGCCCAATTACGTCACGCCACAGGGGCTTGCCCAGTTGCAGGCGAAAGTCGCCGAGCTGCAGACCCTGCACGCCGAACAGACAGCCATGGGTGAACAGGCCGATAAACAGCGGCTGGCCGATCTCGAGCGGGATTTGCGTTATTTCAATCAACGGGTCGGCAGCGCTCAGGTCGCGCCAGCCCCGACTTCCAACGAAAAGGTGCAGATCGGCAGTTGGGTCACCTACGCCGACGAACACAACACCGAACGCCGGGTGCAACTGGTCGGCGAAGATCAGGCCGATGCCGCCAACGGCCTGATCAACTGGGCCTCACCGCTGGGCCGCGCGCTACTTGGCGCGCGACTCAACGACGAAGTGCTGTGGCAGCGCCCGGCCGGCAATCAACTGATCGAAGTGATCCGCATCGATCGCTCTTGAACCACAGTGCTTAAACCACACCCTGCGCCAGCATCGCGTCGGCGACTTTGACGAAACCGGCGATGTTCGCGCCTTTGACGTAGTTGATCCGGCCGTTTTCCTCACCGTAATGCACGCAAGCGTGGTGGATCGACTGCATGATCCCGTGCAGCTTGCTGTCCACCTCGCCCGCCGTCCACAGCAGGCGCATGGCGTTCTGCGACATCTCCAGACCGCTGACCGCCACGCCGCCGGCATTCGATGCCTTGCCCGGCGCGAACAGAATGCCCGCCTCGATAAAGATATCCACAGCCTCAAGGGTGGTCGGCATGTTCGCACCCTCGGCCACACAGATGCAGCCGTTGCGCAGCAGGGTGCGGGCAGCTTCGGCGTCGAGTTCGTTCTGGGTGGCGCACGGCAGTGCGATATCGCACGGCAACGACCATGGCAACTGACCGGCGCGGAACTCCAGGCCGAATGCGGCCGCCAACTCGCTGATCCGTCCACGCTTGACGTTTTTCAGTTCCAGCAGCGCCAGCCACTGCTCTTCACTCAGGCCGGCCTCGCAATACAGCGTGCCTTCGGAATCGGACAGGGAAATCACCTTGCCACCCAGATCCATCACTTTGCGGGCCGCGTATTGCGCAACGTTGCCGGAGCCGGAGATCGCCACGCGCTTGCCTTCGACAGTCTGCTCACGGCGCTTGAGCATTTCCTCGGCGAAATACACGCAACCGAAACCGGTGGCTTCCGGGCGGATCAGGCTGCCGCCGTAGGTCATGCCCTTGCCGGTCAGTACGCTGGTGAACTGGTTGCTCAGGCGCTTGTACTGACCGAACAGGAAACCGATTTCCCGCGCGCCGACACCGATATCACCAGCCGGCACGTCCACGTCGGCGCCGATGTGGCGGTACAGCTCACTCATGAACGCCTGGCAGAAACGCATGACTTCAGCGTCGCTCTTGCCCTTCGGATCGAAGTCCGAACCGCCCTTGCCACCGCCCATGGGCAACGAGGTCAGGGAGTTCTTGAAGGTCTGCTCGAAGGCGAGGAATTTCAGCACGCCCATGTTCACCGAAGGATGGAAACGCAAACCGCCCTTGTACGGGCCGATGGCACTGTTCATCTGGATGCGGAAACCACGATTGACCTGGACCTTGCCCTGATCGTCGACCCACGACACCCGGAACACCACCGCCCGCTCCGGTTCGCAGATGCGCTCCAGAATTCCCGAGGTCAGATAGTGCGGATTGGCTTCGAGAAACGGCCACAGGCTGCGCAGGACTTCTTCGACGGCCTGGTGGAATTCGGGTTGATCCGGATCGCGTTTTTTCAGACGGGCGAGGAAGGATTCGACGGATTCGATCATGGGAAAAGTCTCGGCAAATTTGTTGTCGTTGGAAGAGATTGAGCCGGACTGTAACAAACGACATGTACACAGCAACAGACAAAAATGTCGCATTTATGAAAACAAATAGTACACACGCTATAAATCACGGCGGATTGCAGGCAAAAAAAAGCGGAGCCCGAAGGCTCCGCTCTTTCATGCAACCAACCTGAAATCAGGCCAGTTTCTTGTGGCGTACCCGGTGTGGCTGGGCCGCTGCTTCGCCGAGGCGCTTTTTGCGATCGGCTTCGTACTCGGTGTAGTTGCCTTCGAAGAACACAGCCTGCGAGTCGTCTTCGTACGCCAGGATGTGCGTCGCGACGCGGTCAAGGAACCACCGGTCGTGAGAGATCACAATGGCGGCGCCCGGGAAGTCGAGCAGGGCTTCTTCCAGGGAACGCAGGGTTTCGACGTCGAGGTCGTTGGACGGTTCGTCGAGCAGCAGGACGTTGCCGCCCTCCTTCAGGGTCAGCGCCAGGTGCAGACGACCGCGTTCACCACCGGACAGGTCCTTGACGAACTTCTGCTGATCGCCGCCCTTGAAGTTGAAGCGACCGACGTAGGTACGCGACGGGATCTCGTAGTTGCCGATGCGGATCTGATCCGAACCGTCGGAGATCTGCTGGAACACGGTCTTGCTGCCGTCCAGGTCTTCACGGCTCTGGTCAACGCAGGCCAGTTGCACGGTTTCGCCGATCTCGATGCTGCCGGAGTCCGGGGTTTCCTTGCCCATCAGCATGCGGAACAGGGTCGACTTACCGGCACCGTTACCGCCGATCACGCCGACGATGGCGCCTTTGGGCATGGAGAACGACAGGTTGTCGATCAACACGCGATCGCCGTAGCCCTTGGTGACGTTCTTGAATTCGATGACCTTGTCGCCCAGGCGCGGACCGGCCGGGATGTAGATCTCGTTGGTTTCCGAACGCTTCTGGAATTCCTGCGACTGCATTTCTTCGAAGCGCTGCAGACGTGCCTTGGATTTCGACTGGCGGGCCTTGGCGCCTTTGCGCACCCACTCCAGTTCTTCCTTCATGGCTTTTTCGTGAGCCGATTGCTGCTTGGATTCCTGGGCCAGACGATCGGACTTGGCTTCCAGCCAACCCGAGTAGTTGCCCTCGTAAGGAATGCCCGCGCCGCGGTCGAGTTCCAGAATCCAGCCAGCGACGTTGTCCAGGAAGTAACGGTCGTGCGTGATCGCTACCACAGTGCCCGGGAAGTCGTGCAGGAAGTGTTCGAGCCACGCAACGGAGTCGGCGTCCAGGTGGTTGGTCGGTTCGTCGAGCAACAGCATGTCCGGGGCGGACAGCAGAAGACGGCACAGGGCCACACGACGTTTTTCACCACCGGACAGGTGTTCCACTTTCGCGTCCCAGGCCGGCAGACGCAGCGCATCGGCGGCGACTTCCAGCTGGCGCTCCAGGTTGTGACCGTCGCTGGCCTGCAGGATCGCTTCGAGCTTGGCCTGTTCGGCGGCCAGCTTGTCGAAGTCTGCGTCCGGGTCGGCGTAGGCGGCGTAGACCTCGTCCAGACGCGCTTGCGCGTCCTTGATCACGCTGACCGCTTCCTCGACCACTTCACGCACGGTCTTGGTCGGATCAAGTTGCGGCTCTTGCGGCAGATAACCGATGTTCAGTTCCGGCATCGGGCGCGCTTCGCCTTCGAATTCGGTGTCGACGCCGGCCATGATTTTCAGCAGCGTGGACTTACCCGAACCGTTGAGGCCGAGTACACCGATCTTGGCGCCCGGGAAGAAGGACAGAGAAATATTTTTCAGGATTTCCCGCTTCGGCGGAACAACTTTGCCCAGCCGATGCATGGTGAAGACGTATTGAGCCATGGAGAACCTTGGGTCAGTGACAGATGAATGATTGGAGCGCAGGCGATGCCCGGCCAGACCGATGCGCGTCGTTCACTTGACCACTTGATGGCCATCAATGCGTGCGCGCTGAAAAAGTCTGAGTCTAGGAGCTGGAACGCTCCCGCGTAACCGGCAAAGCTACCTTAATGACAGAAGGCAGTCCAGCCGAGCGGGGCTGGCACTTCGCCACAACTCAAGGCATGCTAGCCGCCCTTTGGGCGTCCGGCTTATAGTGCACGTCGCGCCAGTCCAGCCAAACCGCAGGATTACAGCTTGTCCAATGTCACTCCGCCAGCCTCTGTGAGCAGCACCCAACCGGCGCCCGGCTCGTCCCTGCGCGGAACATTGAAAGGCGCGCTGGCGACGCTGGTGCTGATGCTGCTGGCGTTGCTGTTCTGGCAACTGCTCGATCAACTGCGCGAAACCCAGAAAAACCAGCGTCAGTACACCATCGATTACACCGCCGATCTCGCCTCGCAAGTCAGCCTGAACATGTCGCTGAACGCGCAGATCGCGCTCAATCTGCTACCGATCGTCGAACAGCCTCAGTCTGCCGACGAACAGCAGGCGCTGCTGCGCAAGCTGCAGAAATCCCTGCCTGACCTGCAGAGCATGGCCTTGCTCAGCCCGTCGGGGAAAATCCTCAGCGATAGCGCCACCGACAGCAAGGACGCCGACTACCTCAGCGATCTGGTGCGCCGCAGCCACGCCCAGGCACATTATTTCAGCAACGCCGATGACGGCTCGGTGGTGCATCTATTGCTGCATCAGGCCAGCGGCAGCACGCGCGGCTACTGGGCACTGCGCCTGACCCCGACCTTCTTTGCCTCGCTGACCAAACAGGGCGAGACCGGCATCCGCCCGCTGTGGCTGGTGGAAAACCGCATCAATCACCAAATCATCAGTCGTGACGAAGGCCTGCCTTCCACCAAGGCCACCACCCTGACACCCGAAGATCTGGCCAACAGCGTGCTGACCGTGCCCCTGAGCAGCAGCGACTGGCAACTCCGCGGACTGTTCGATCGGCAACACGTGCTCGAAGAGCTGCTGCCGGCGTTCATCGGCAAATGCCTGCTGGGCTTGGCGCTGTCCCTGCTGCCGTTCATTGCCTTGCTGAACATGCGCCGCCGTCAGCGCCAGGTGCATGAAGGACGCCGCCGTTATCAGGACATTTTCGAAGGCACCGGTGTGGCCCTGTGCGTGCTGGATCTTTCGGGACTCAAGCAGGTTTTCGAAAAGGCCCAGATCCAGACCAGCGACCAGCTCAAGGCCTGGCTCGACCAGCCACAGCAACGCCAGCAATTGCTGCAGGAACTGCGAGTCACCGAGGTCAACCAGGTGGCGCTGCAACTGCTCAACGTCAATTCCTGCGACCACGCCTGGCAAATGCTGATCGACGGTCACCCGCACAGCCAGTGCGCGATCGGCAATCAAGTGCTCGATGCCGTGCTCCAGCAGCAAAAGCAGCTGGAACTGGAAATCAAACTGCCGGACATCAACGGCCGCGACCAGCACCTGTGGCTGGTGCTGCGCCTGCCTCATGAGCAACACGACTACAAAGCCGTAATCCTGAGCATCAACGACATCACCAGCCGCAAGCTGATCGAACTGTCGCTACTGGAGCGCGAAGGCTTCTGGTCGGACGTGGTGCGCACCGTACCGGATCACCTGTACGTGCAGGATGTGATCAGCCAGCGGATGATTTTCAGCAACCACCACCTGGGCCAGACCCTCGGTTACAACCGCTCCGAACTGCATCAGATGGGCGAGTACTTCTGGGAAATCCTCCTGCACCCGGAAGACGCCGATTACTACCACCGCTCGCGGCAAATGCAGCGTCACGCCGGTTACAGCCAGTTGCTGCAATGCCAGTTGCGCTTCCGTCATCGCGACGGCAAGTGGCGGCGTTTCGATATCCGCGAACAGGCGCTGGCTCGTGACAAGCATGATCAAGTGACTCGGATCATCGGTGTGGCCAAGGACATCACCGAGCAGATCGAAGCCAGCGAATCCCTGCGCGACAGCGAACAGCGCTACCGGATGCTCGCCGAAAGCATCAGTGACGTGATTTTTTCCACCGACAGCAAGCTGTCGCTCAATTACGTCAGCCCGTCGGTGCAAGCGGTGCTGGGTTACGACGCCGAGTGGATTTTCCAGAACGGCTGGCAGTCGACCATCGCCAACCCGCAGCAACTGAACGGCATCTATCACCTGATGGACCGGGTCAGCAAAGCCCTGGACAAACCCGAGCAACTGGCAGTCCTGCGCAGTCAGGTGCAGACCCAAATGTTCCTGTTCGACTGCCTGCGCGCCGATGGCCGCAAGATCCCCATCGAATTGCGCCTGGTGCTGGTGTGGGACGAACACGGCGCCTTTGAAGGCGTACTCGGGGTCGGTCGCGACATCAGCCAGCAGCGCCGCGCCGAAAAAGACCTGCGCATGGCGGCCACGGTATTCGAGCATTCGACTTCGGCGATCCTGATCACCGACCCGGCCGGGTACATCGTTCAGGCCAACGAAGCGTTCAGTCGTGTCAGCGGTTACGCGGTGAGCGAAGTGCTCGACCAGCTACCGAACATGCTCACCGTCGACGAACAACAGGACGCACACCTGCGTTACGTGCTCAAGCAATTGCATCAGCACAGCACGTGGGAAGGCGAAGTCTGGCTCAAGCGCCGCAATGGCGAGCATTACCCGGCGTGGGTCGGCATCACGGCGGTGCTCGACGATGAAGGCGACCTCGCCAGCTACGTTTGTTTCTTCAGCGACATCAGCGAGCGCAAGGCCAGCGAGCAGCGCATTCACCGCCTCGCCTACTACGACGCACTGACCCACCTGCCGAACCGCACGCTGTTCCAGGATCGCCTGCACACCGCGCTGCAATCGGCCGACCGGCAGAAGTCGTGGGTGGTGCTGATGTTCCTCGACCTCGACCGATTCAAACCGATCAACGACTCCCTTGGCCACGCCGCCGGCGACCGCATGCTCAAGGACATGGCCACCCGGCTGCTGGCCTGCGTCGACGATGACGACACCGTGGCGCGGATGGGCGGCGATGAATTCACGTTGCTGCTGCAGCACCGCTCCAGCCGCGAGATGGCGCTCAATCGTGCCATTCATGTGGCCGAGCAGATTCTTGGCAGCCTGGTGCGGCCGTTCGTGCTGGAAGGTCGCGAGTTCTTCGTCACGGCCAGTATCGGCATCGCCCTGAGCCCGCAGGACGGCAACGAACTCAGTCAGTTGATGAAAAACGCCGACACCGCGATGTACCACGCCAAGGAGCGCGGCAAGAACAACTTCCAGTTCTATCAGGCCGACATGAACGCCAGTGCGCTGGAACGCCTGGAACTGGAAAGCGACCTGCGCCACGCCCTCGAGCAGAACGAATTCGTGCTGTATTACCAGCCGCAGTTCAGCGGCGACGGCAAACGCCTGACCGGCGCCGAAGCCTTGTTGCGCTGGCGTCATCCGCGTCGCGGGCTGGTGCCGCCGGGGGACTTCATTCCGGTGCTCGAAGAACTCGGACTGGTGGTGGACGTCGGCGACTGGGTCATCAGCGAGGCCTGCCGTCAGCTCAAGACCTGGCACCAGAGCCGTGTGCGCGTACCGAAAGTTTCGGTGAACATTTCCGCCCGGCAATTCTCCGACGGCCAGCTCGGCACGCGGATTGCCACCATCCTCAAGGAAACCGGCCTGCCGCCGGCGTGCCTGGAACTGGAACTGACCGAAAGTATCCTGATGCGTGAAGTCAGCGAGGCAATGCAGATTCTCGCCGGCCTGAAGAACCTTGGCCTGAGCATCGCGGTCGACGACTTCGGCACCGGTTATTCGTCGCTGAACTACCTCAAGCAATTCCCGATCGATGTGCTGAAGATCGACCGCACCTTCGTCGACGGCCTGCCGTCCGGCGAGCAGGACGCGCAGATTGCCCGGGCGATCATCGCCATGGCCCACAGCCTCAATCTGGCGGTAATCGCCGAGGGTGTGGAAACCCATGAACAGCTGGACTTCCTGCGCGAGCACGGTTGCGACGAGGTTCAGGGTTATCTGTTCGGGCGACCGATGCCGGCCACCCGCTTCGAAGCGCAGTTCAGCAATGACGCGCTGTTCATGTTCGACTGAAGATCAGCGGCGCAGCCTTCGCGAGCAGGGATTGATGTCGATCACGGAATCCTGCCGCCAACCCGGCTATTGTGCGAACCGGCTGGCCAGGAAAAGGCCGGCACGGACGCCACATATCTGGTCATGAACGCCACTTGTCTGCGACATGATGTCGTTTCATATGCCATCCAAAACCCGTTGGGTTAGAATGCCCCCCTTTTCTGCCCCCGATCCTTGAGGACCGCCATGTTCAGCCGTGATTTGACTATTGCCAAGTACGACGCCGATCTTTTTGCCGCCATGGAGCAAGAAGCCCAGCGCCAGGAAGAACACATCGAGCTGATCGCTTCGGAGAACTACACCAGCCCAGCGGTGATGGAAGCTCAAGGCTCGGTACTGACCAACAAGTACGCCGAAGGCTACCCGGGCAAGCGCTACTACGGTGGTTGCGAGTACGTCGACGTCGTTGAGCAACTTGCCATCGACCGCGCCAAGGAACTGTTCGGCGCCGACTACGCCAACGTTCAGCCGCACGCCGGTTCCCAGGCCAACGCCGCTGTCTACCTGGCCCTGCTGTCGGCCGGTGACACCATCCTGGGCATGAGCCTGGCTCACGGCGGTCACCTGACCCACGGCGCCAGCGTTTCCTCCTCCGGCAAGCTGTACAACGCCATCCAGTACGGCATCGACGCCAACGGCCTGATCGACTACGACGAAGTCGAGCGCCTGGCTGTTGAACACAAGCCGAAAATGATCGTGGCCGGTTTCTCTGCCTACTCGCAGATCCTCGACTTCCCACGCTTCCGCGCCATCGCCGACAAGGTTGGCGCGTACCTGTTCGTCGACATGGCTCACGTGGCCGGTCTGGTCGCCGCTGGCGTCTACCCGAACCCGGTTCCGTTCGCTGACGTCGTGACCACCACCACTCACAAGACCCTGCGCGGTCCACGTGGTGGCCTGATCCTGGCCAAGGCCAACGCCGACATCGAGAAGAAGCTGAACTCCGCGGTATTCCCGGGCGCCCAGGGTGGCCCGCTGGAGCACGTGATCGCCGCCAAGGCGATCTGCTTCAAGGAAGCACTGCAGCCTGAGTTCAAGGCTTACCAGCAACAAGTGGTGAAAAACGCCCAGGCCATGGCCGGCGTGTTCATCGAGCGCGGTTTCGACGTGGTGTCCGGCGGTACTGAAAACCACCTGTTCCTGCTGTCGCTGATCAAGCAGGAAATCTCCGGTAAAGACGCCGACGCCGCTCTGGGCAAAGCGTTCATCACCGTGAACAAGAACTCCGTGCCAAACGACCCACGCTCCCCGTTCGTCACTTCCGGCCTGCGCTTCGGTACTCCGGCTGTGACCACTCGCGGCTTCAAGGAAGCAGAGTGCAAAGAGCTGGCCGGCTGGATCTGCGACATCCTGGCTGACCTGAACAACGAAGCGGTGATCGACGCCGTTCGTGAGAAAGTCAAAGCCATCTGCAAGAAACTGCCGGTATACGGCGCTTAATTGCGACGTTAAAACCGCAGCATGAAAAACCGGCCAGTGATGGCCGGTTTTTTTTCGCCCGTAAAAAAGTTTCGAATGCCAAATGGCTCAAGGTCGGGGCCTTGCGCCCAACTGGTCAGACCGGTCATTCCAATTCGTCATTTTTCACTTGCGATCCGTAAAAAACAGCGCCTAGACTGCACCCGCACTGGACATACCGGTAAGACCACAATAATTAAGTCCTGAATCTGATGCGCCCCGCGCACGGAAGCCAGGACACCGACCAGGATTCCTCCCATGCTCAGATGGTGCTCGCGTTCAATCTTCCTCCAAGTGGTTCTCGGACTGATGCTCGGCATCGTCTGCGGGCTGACCCTTCCTGAATATTCGGCCCAGCTCAAACCGCTCGGCGACGGTTTCATCAAACTGATCAAGATGCTCATCGGCCTGATCGTGTTCTGCGTGGTGGTCAGCGGTATCAGCGGCGCCGGCGACTTGAAGAAAGTCGGGCGCATCGGCCTCAAGTCGGTGATCTACTTCGAAGTGCTGACCACCATCGCCCTGGTGATCGGTCTGGTGTTCGCCTTCAGCACCGGGATCGGCAGCGGCGCCAACATCCATCTGGAGCAGCTGTCCGCCGCTGACATGGGCGACATCGCCGAACGCGGCCAGCACATGCACACCACCACCCAGTTCCTGATGGACCTGATCCCGACCTCGGTACTTGGCGCCTTTGCCGACAACAACATCCTGCAGGTGCTACTGTTCTCGGTACTGTTCGGCAGCGCGTTGAATCTGGTGGGCGAAGCCGCCTCCGGAATCTCGCGGCTAATCAACGAGCTGAGCCATGTGATCTTCCGCATCATGGGCATGATCGTGCGTCTGGCACCGATCGGCGTGTTCGGTGCCATTGCCTTCACCACCAGCAAATATGGCCTGGATTCCCTGCAACACCTGGGCAGCCTGGTCGGCCTGTTTTATCTGACGTGCATCGCGTTCGTCAGCGTGATTCTCGGCCTGGTGATGCGCGCCTCCGGCCTGCGCATGTGGCCGCTGCTCAAGTACCTGCGTGAAGAATTGCTGATCGTCATGGGCACCGCCTCCTCCGACGCCGTGCTGCCGCAGATCATGCGCAAGCTGGAACATCTGGGCATCGGCAGCTCGACCGTCGGGCTGGTGATTCCCACCGGTTACTCGTTCAACCTCGACGGCTTTTCGATCTACCTGACCCTGGCCATCGTGTTCATCGCCAACGCCACCGGTACGCCGCTGGCCATGACCGATCTGCTGACGATTCTGCTGGTGTCGCTGATTACCTCCAAAGGCGCCCACGGCATTCCGGGCTCGGCGCTGGTGATTCTCGCCGCGACGCTTACGGCCATCCCGGCGATTCCGGTGGTCGGTCTGGTGCTGGTGCTGGCGGTGGACTGGTTCATGGGCATCGGCCGGGCGCTGACCAACCTGATCGGCAACTGCGTCGCCACCGTGGCCATCGCCCGTTGGGAAAAGGACATCGACGTGCAGCGGGCGAACAAGGTGCTCAACGGCGAGCAGGGCTATAACTTTCAGCCGAGAAAAACGGCCGCTCAAGCGGCGGCCAAAGAATTCTGAATGAGCGCCGTGCCTGCGCACCTGCAGGCACGGCTCATGGAGCGAACACGTGATTACTACATCAACCGTCGTCAACTCAGTGGTAGAAAAACTCCGGGCCGCCCTCGCCCGTGGCCAGTGGCGCTCCGGCGAGATGCTGCCGGGCCAGCGCGAACTGGCCGAACAACTGGGCATCAGCCGCCCGAGCCTGCGAGAAGCGGTGATCGTCCTGGAAACCCTCGGTCTGGTGCGTTCGATGCCGGGCAAAGGCGTGGTGGTGCTCGACGCCCTGGCCAGCGACAGCCAAAGCCACGACAGCGCCGTGGCCGGCGCCAGCCTCGAAGACGTGCTGCAACTGCGCTACACCCTCGAGCCGTTCATCGTCGGCCTGGTGGCACAGTCGATCAGCAGCAAGGAAGTCGGGCAACTGCGCCTGACCTTGATGGACATGCGCGAAGCCCTCGAAGCGGGTGACAGCGAGGCCGGGGTCAGCGCCTATATCGCCTTCCACGAAGAACTGTTCACCCTGACCTCGAACCCGATTTTCCAGAGCGTGGTGCAGCAGACCAGCAACGCCCTCAAGCAGAGCGCCGAAGTGCTGCGCAATTCGCCGGAGCATCTGGCCGAACGCCTTGAGGAAAACGAAGCCGTGGTGCGCGCGATCCGCAGCAAGAACAGCGCTCAGGCCAGTGCCGAAATGCGTCGACACATCCTGCGTGAAGGCCAGCGCATGGGCATCGAACTGAACATTCCGGATGACAACCTGAACACCTGAAACGCCTCACACTGGAGACCGGCCATGAACAGTCTTGCCACGCCGTCGCACCCTCGCCAGACCTCGGCGGCCCTGCCCTTCTCCCGCCTGCAGGCGCCGGTAGAGGATCTGTATCCGCGACTGTTCGACGCGATCCTCGAACAACGCCTCGATGCCGCCAGCCGTTTTACCGAAGAGAGCCTGAAGCACATGTTCGGTGTCAGCCGCGCCGATGTGCGTCGGGTGCTGACCCAGTTGTCCCACGAACAGATCATCGTGCTGCGGGCCAACCATCGGCCACGGGTTGCCGCGCCGGATGCCGAGCAGACGCGTCAGGCCTTGCACGCCCGGCGCCTGGCCGAGAACACGCTGGTGCGACTGGCTTGTCAGCACGCGCAAGCTGAAGATCTGAAGCGCCTGCGCGTCTTGATCGAACGCGAACGTCAGGCTGTGGATAAAGAACGGCGCGGCGCGGCGATTCGTCTGTCCGGGGAGTTTCATTTGCAGTTGGCGCGAATGGCCGGCAATGCACCGTTGGCGCATTTTCTCGGCACGCTGGTGCCGCTGACCTCACTGGCGATTGCGCGATGCACTGAAACCACGCACAGCTGTTGCGGCTGGCAGGATCACGCCCGGATCGTCGAGGCGATCGAGCGTGATGACGCCGTCGAGGCCGTGTCGCTGATGAACCGTCATCTGGATCATCTGGAACAGACGATTCTCAGCGGCTCCACACACTGAGACAGCGGCGGACTCAGTTCGCCGCCACCTTGGCAAACCCCGCCCGGATCTTCTCTTCCGGCAAGTCATCGGCGATAAACACGATCACGCTTTCCCGCGCCTCGCCCTCGGCCCACTCGGTGTCCCAGTCGAAGCCGTAAAGCTTCAGCACGCCCTGAAACACCAGGCGCCGATCCTCGCCCGCAATGTTCAGCACGCCTTTGTAGCGCAGCAATTGCTTGCCGTGCTCTTCCAGCAACTCGTTCATGAATTCGCTGAGCTGATCGATATCCAGCGGCTGATCGGTACGCAGCACCAGACTGGAAATTCGGTCGATGGACGGCGCCTTGCTGACCGGTCGCAGACTTACCCCGCCGCCGAGATCGGCATTCAGATTGAAGCCACGCACATCGAGCAATTCGGCCAGATCGATGTTGCCGTGTTCGACCACGCGAATCGGCGCGCGGCGGTTGATGCGGGTCAGGCGCTCGCTGAGCGCGGTGAACGCGGCCTCGTCCACCAGATCGGTCTTGCTCACCAACAAGCGGTCGGCGAAACCGATCTGCGCCTGGGCGATGGTCTGGGTCAGGTGCAGCTCGGCGTGAGCGGCGTCCACCAGGGTGATGATGCCGTCGAGCAGGTAACGCTCGCGCAGTTCTTCGTCGATGAAAAAGGTCTGTGCCACCGGGGCCGGATCGGCCAGACCGGTGCACTCGATGACCAGCCGATCGAAGGCGATTTCACCGCTGTCCAGCCGTTCGAGCAACAGGTACAGGGCCTTGGTCAGGTCGGTGTGGATGGTGCAGCAGACGCAGCCGTTGGCCAGGGTCATGACTTGCACCGGCTCGTCACCCAGCAATTGGGTGTCGATGCCGGCGTCGCTGAATTCGTTTTCGATCACAGCGATTTTCAGGCCGTGTTCGGCTTTCAACAGATGACGCAGCAAAGTGGTCTTGCCGGCGCCGAGGAAACCGCTGAGCACCGTGACCGGGATGGGAGAAGACAAACTCGATCTCCTTCAATTGCACAAATAAAAATGGGAGCAGGCCGAAAGACCTGCTCCCACCTCACTTCTGGTGAACCGCGATCAGCGGCTCAACAGCACTTCGGCCCACCCTTGCCACCGTAACGGGCTTCCTGACGTTCGCGAAAGAACATCTCGTAGCTCATCACCGGTTTGTCCGGGTGTTTGGTTTGCATATGCTCGACGTACGTGTCGTAGTCGGGCATGCCGACCATCAGGCGCGCGGCCTGACCGAGGTATTTACCGAGGCGACTCAGGTCATTGAACATGGTGCAATCCTCTGGTTACGCGTCCGGCAGGGCCTGGAATGGCGATTCTTTATCCGTACGCTCTTTTTTGCCCCAGGCGGCGATGCCGACCTTGAGCGCATAGAACAGGATGCTGAATACCACGAACAGGAACAGCGCGGTCAGCGTTGCGTTGGTGTAAGCGTTGAAGATCACGTGCTGCATCTGCTCGACGCTCTTGGCCGGTGCGATCACTTGCCCTGCGGCCAGTGCATCGCTGTACTTCTTGGCCAGTGAAAGGAAGCCGACAGCCGGGTTGGCATCGAACAGTTTGATGAAGCCTGCGGTCGTGGTGCAGATCAGCAGCCAGGCGGCTGGCAGCAGGGTGACCCAGATGTAGCGCTGGCGCTTCATCTTGATCAGAACCACGGTGCCGAGCATCAGCGCGATACCGGCCAGCATCTGGTTGGAGATACCGAACAGCGGCCACAAGGTGTTGATGCCGCCCAGCGGATCGATCACGCCCTGGTACAGCAACCAGCCCCACATCGCCACACAACCGGCGGTGGCGATCAGGTTGGCGGTCCAGGATTCGGTACGCTGCAACGCCGGCACGAAGGAGCCGAGCAGATCCTGCAGCATGAAGCGCCCGGCACGGGTGCCGGCATCCACTGCGGTCAGGATGAACAGCGCTTCGAACAGGATCGCGAAGTGGTACCAGAACGCCATGGTGTTTTCACCCGGCAGGACACTGTGCAGGATCTGCGCGATACCGACCGCCAGGGTCGGTGCACCGCCGGCACGGGCCAGGATGGTGGTTTCGCCGATGTCATGGGCCACGGCTTGCAGCGCATCCGGGGTAATTGCAAAGCCCCAGTTGCTGACAGCGGTTGCCACCGCCACCACGTCACCGCCGACTACGGCAGCCGGGCTGTTCATGGCGAAGTACACGCCTGGCTCGATCACCGAAGCGGCAACCATGGCCATGATCGCCACGAACGATTCCATCAGCATGCCGCCGTAACCGATGTAGCGGGCGTTGGTTTCGTTATCCAGCAGCTTCGGCGTGGTGCCGGACGAGATCAGTGCGTGGAAGCCCGATACCGCACCGCACGCGATGGTGATGAACAGGAACGGGAACAGACCGCCCTTCCACACTGGCCCGGTGCCGTCGACGAACTGGGTCAGCGCCGGCATTTTCAGCTCGGGCATGGTGACCAGGATGCCGATCGCCAGGGCGATGATGGTGCCGATCTTGAGGAACGTGGACAGATAGTCGCGCGGGGCGAGGATCAGCCAGACCGGCAACACAGCGGCAACGAAACCGTAACCGATCAGCATCCAGGTGATTTGCACACCGGTGAAGCTGAAGGCCTTGGCCCACACCGGGTCAGCGGCAATCTGCCCGCCCAGCCAGATCGAGCCGAGCAGCAGAATCACGCCGATCACCGAGATCTCGCCGATGCGGCCCGGGCGGATGTAGCGCATGTAGATGCCCATGAACATCGCGATCGGGATGGTCGCCATCACGGTGAAGATGCCCCACGGGCTCTCCGCCAGGGCTTTGACGACGATCAGCGCCAGCACCGCGAGGATGATGATCATGATCAGGAAGCAGCCGAACAGCGCGATGGTGCCGGGGATGCGGCCCATCTCTTCACGCACCATGTCGCCCAAGGAACGACCGTTGCGACGGGTGGACATGAACAGGACCATGAAGTCCTGCACCGCGCCCGCCAGCACCACGCCGGCGATCAGCCACAGCGTGCCGGGCAGGTAGCCCATCTGCGCCGCCAGTACCGGGCCGACCAGTGGTCCCGCGCCGGCGATGGCCGCGAAGTGGTGTCCGAAGAGAATGTGTTTGTTGGTCGGAACGTAGTCCAGACCGTCGTTGTTGAGCACGGCGGGGGTGGCCCGGCGTGGATCGAGTTGCATCACGTTGTTTGCGATGAACAGGCTGTAGTAACGGTACGCAACCAGATAAATGGCCACGGCGGCGACCACGATCCACAAGGCGTTGATCGCCTCGCCTCGGCGCAATGCCACTACGCCCAGGGCGCACGCTCCTACGATTGCCAGCACTAGCCAGGGTAAGTGGCGCAGCGGGCTATTATTATTTTTCATTTTATTATTCCAGCCAGGGTGGACAAGAAAGACAGCCACCTCGAGTTTAGCGCTGTTGGCGGCAAAGGCCATACCCCGACATTGGTCTGACGCCCTGCCCGACTGGCAGCGTTTGGTGTGGCGGGTCTATAGTCAGCGTACCGTCAAGAGGATCGCGCCATGAGCGAGCACCCGTCCGAGCGTCGCCGCTTCAAACGTATCGCGTTCGATGCCAGAACCGAATTGAGCCAGGGCGAGTACATCTGGCCGGTGAAGCTGATCGACCTGTCGCTCAAGGGGCTGCTGATCGAACGGCCGGAGCCGTGGCTGGGGGATGAAGCGCAGGACTTCAACGTCGACATTCACCTGAGCGACGACACCGACATCCAGATGGACGTGCAACTGGCGCACGACGATCATGGCCAACTGGGCTTCCAGTGCCGGCACATCAGCCTGGAGTCGATCCAGCGCCTGCGCCGCCTGATCGAACTTAACCTCGGGGATGAGGCCGAGCTCGAACGGGAGCTTGGGGCATTGATGGAACTCTGATTACTCGAAGAGTGAATCCAGCGCCTGCTCCAGACGCGTCACCGCAATGATCTGCAACCCTGCCGGCGCTTCTTTTGGCGCGTTGCCCTTGGGCACGATCGCGCGCTTGAAGCCGTGCTTGGCGGCTTCTTTCAAACGCTCCTGACCGCTCGGCACCGGGCGTACTTCGCCGGACAGGCCGACTTCACCGAACACCAGCAAGTCATGAGGCAACGGCCGATTGCGCAGGCTCGACATGACGGCAGCCATCAATGCCAGGTCGGACGCGGTTTCCAGCACCTTCACCCCGCCGACCACGTTGAGGAACACGTCCTGATCGTGGGTCGGAATGCCGCCATGCCGGTGTAATACCGCCAGCAACATTGCCAGACGGTTCTGATCCAGGCCCAGCGTGACCCGACGCGGGTTGGCCAGGTGACTGTCGTCCACCAACGCCTGGACCTCAACCAGCATCGGCCGGGTGCCTTCCCACGTTGCCATCACCACGCTGCCCGGGACTTCTTCTTGAGCACGGGTGAGAAAAATCGCCGAAGGGTTGGAGACTTCTTTCAGGCCCTTGTCGGTCATGCCGAACACGCCCAGCTCATTGACGGCACCGAAACGGTTTTTCACCGCCCGCAGCAGGCGCAACCGGCCATCGGACTCGCCTTCGAAATACAGCACGGTGTCGACCATATGTTCCAGAACGCGCGGGCCGGCCAGTGCGCCTTCCTTGGTCACGTGGCCAACCAGGAAAATCGCCGTGCCACTTTGCTTGGCGTAGCGCACCAGCAACGCCGCACTTTCGCGTACCTGGGACACGCCGCCCGGCGCCGATTGCAGTTGTTCGGTGAAAATCGTCTGGATCGAGTCGATCACCATCACCTTGGGTTTTTCCTGACGGGCGGTGGCGATGATGGTTTCGATGCAGGTTTCGGTCATGACCCGCAGTTGATCCTGCGGCAGCCCAAGTCGACGTGCGCGCATGGCGACTTGTTGCTGGGATTCCTCACCCGTGACGTACAGCGCCGGCATGCTCTTGGCGAGGTTACACAGGGTCTGCAGCAGAATCGTCGACTTGCCGATACCCGGATCACCGCCGATCAGCACCACCGAGCCGTCCACCAGACCGCCGCCAAGCACTCGGTCGAGTTCGCCGGAGGCTGTGGAAAAACGCGGAATTTCTTCAATGCTGACCTCGGCCAGCGTCTTGATCTGAGCTTGCTGCCCGGCCCAACCAGTGCGTCCGGCCGGTGCCGCAGCACTGCCGCTCTCGATCATGGTTTCGGTCAGGGTGTTCCAGGCGCCGCATTCGCCGCACTGCCCGGCCCACTTGGGAAAGGTTGCGCCGCACTCGGTGCAGCCGTACATGCGCTTGGCCTTGGCCATCTGAACCCCCGGCAAAAACCGCGATGATAACGCAGCCTTCACCGATCAGCGCGGCGCGCCGGTGCGGATTTCCCCGCTGGCCAGACGCGCGGCACTGTTGTCGATCAAACCCCGGCGATTGCCGGGGTTTGAAAGGGTCGCTGTCAATCGACCAGCTTGGTCGCCAGAGCCTTGACCCGATCCAGGTCACCTTTGGCCACTTTGGTCACTCCGGCGCCATATTCCGGATCGGCCTTGTAGAGGAAGGACAGCATGATGTGCTTGCTCTCGTCATCGGTGCTCGCCAGCGAACCGCCGAAGCTCTCGATCAGATCCTGGCGTTCCTTCTTGCTGAACGAACGGTACAGATCACCGGCCTGCCTGAAGTTCTGTTCGCGCTGGATCTTCGCCTGTTGTGTGCTGCCCTGCAGGGCGGTCTGGCTAGAACGTGCGCTTTGGGTTTCTTCACGCGGTTGCAGGCGGCTAGGCTGGTAGTTGACACCCGAATGGCTTGCGCCGGCATTCATCGCGCCGTCCTGATTGCCATTGTTGACCGCCACTTTCGCAGCATTGATCGGCAATTGCAGGGCATTGGCACCAAGGCGATACATCTGGGTGTCGGCATAGGCAAATATCCGGCCTTGCAGCAGACGATCTTCAGATGGCTCGATTCCCGGCACAACATTCGAGGGTGCCATGGCCACTTGTTCAGTTTCCTGGAAGACATTCGAAGGATTACGGTTCAAGACCATTTGTCCAACTTTTCGCTCCGGAATACCGGGCCAGATCTTGGTTGCATCAAGAGGATCGAAATCAAACTTGGACAAGTCTTGCGATTTCAGGACCTGAATGTACAAGTCCCACTTCGGAAAGTTACCCTTTTCGATATTCGCCACCAAGTCATTTGTCATATGACTGTAGTCGCGCCCCTGAACTTTCACGACTTGTTCAGGATCGAGATTCTTGATCCCCTGCAAACTTTTCCAGTGAAACTTGACGTAGTGTACTTCCCCCTTGTCGTTGATCAACTTGTAGGCATGCACACTGTTGCCGTCCATTTCACGATAACTGGCCGGTGTCCCTGAGTTGGAATACAGCTCGGTCAATGTACGAGTGGCTTCAGGTACATGGGAGAAGAAGTCGAAGCGGCGGGAATCATCATCCAGATTGGTGCGCGGGTCTGGCTTGAAGGCATGCACCATGTCCGGAAACTTGATCGCATCACGGATGAAGAATGTCGGGAAGTTATTCCCGACCAGATCCCAGTTACCGTCAGCGGTGTAGAACTTGGTCGCAAAACCCCGTGGATCACGCAACGTTTCCGGAGAATGGTTGCCGTGCACCACCGCCGAAAAACGCACGAACACCGGTGTGACCTGGCCGGCGGTAAACACCTTGGCCTTGCTCAGGTCGCTCAAGTCGTTGGTCGCGGTGAACGTGCCATGAGCACCGGTGCCCCGGGCATGCACTACGCGCTCGGGAATACGCTCGCGATCGAAGCGCTGCAGTTTCTGGATCAGTTGCACGTCCTGCAACAGCACCGGGCCGTTGGCACCGGCGGTCTGCGAGTTCTGGTTGTCGCCCACCGCTGCACCGTTGTCCCGAGTCAGGGGCGCGGCGCTTACGGAAAAGGTCAGCAGGCTGGCGGCCAATACGCCGACGGTGCGTCGGAGGGGAAATCCCCCTGAGGCAAGCATGGAATTCATTTCAGGTTCCTCTGTTGTTTGAGGCGCATCCAGGTGCGCCAAACAGAGGCTAGAGAGTCATGACGGCGAACATAAATAGAAAATCCACACGCCTGCGATTGAGAAAAATAGCTTCTCGATCAGGGTCTTACGGAGTAATTCGCGCGCGATTAGTGGCACTTTGCAAACTAATCGCGAATTGATGTGTCGATAAAAGCGAGCAATGTAAGAAGGTGTTTCGCGCAGGACGCGTTTTGCTGATTTACACTGCGTACACCAAACTCATCTGTAACAAGGAAATAACTATGGGCGTGCTCAGCGAGTTCAAGGCCTTCGCGGTCAAAGGCAATGTGGTCGACATGGCCGTCGGTATCATCATCGGTGCGGCCTTCGGCAAAATCGTTTCGTCGTTTGTCGGTGATGTGATCATGCCGCCAATCGGCCTGCTGATCGGCGGGGTGGACTTCAGTGACCTGGCGATAACCCTGAAAGCCGCCGAGGGCAGCGCCCCTGCGGTCGTGATGGCTTACGGCAAGTTCATCCAGAGCATCCTGGACTTCATCATCGTCGCCTTCGCGATTTTCATGGGCGTCAAAGCCATCAACCGCTTGAAACGCGAAGAAGCCGTCGCTCCGACCTTGCCGCCGGTGCCAACCAAGGAAGAAGAACTGCTGGGTGAGATCCGCGATCTGCTCAAGGCCCAGAACAACCGGCCCTGAAGACTGAAACGGCGCCTGAGGGCGCCGTTTCCTTACCAGTAGTTTTCCACCGCCACCTGCCCTGGCCGCCGCGTCAGGCTGAGGCTCATGCCCCGCTGCTTGAGCAGCGCCCGGGTGTCGTCGATCATCTGCGGATTGCCGCACAGCATGACCCGCGAATGGGCCGGATCAAGCGCCACACCTGCTGCCTGCTCCAGCTCGCCGTTTTCGACAAGGGTGGTAATGCGCCCGTTCAGGGCACCGGCATGTGACTCGCGCGTCGCCACGGGGATGAACTGGAACTTGTGAGCGTACTCGGCTAGGTAGTCACGCTGCATGAGTTCGGCGATCAGCTGTTGATAGGCCAGTTCCCGCGCCTCCCGCACGCTATAGACGAGGATGATCCGTTCGAATTTCTCCCACACTTCAAAGTCCTGCAGGATCGACAGAAACGGCGCCACACCGGTGCCTGTGGATAACAGCCAGAGGTCCCGGCCATCAACGAACCGGTCCAGCGTCAGATAGCCGAAGGCCTGGCGGTCCACCAGCAATGTATCGCCCGCCTTGAGCCGGCTCAGCTCACTGGTGAACTCCCCGCCGGGCACCACGATGGAAAAGAACTCAAGGAACTCATCGAACGGCGAGGACACCATGGAATAGGCCCGCCATACCGTAGTGCCGTCATCCTTGGTCACTCCCAGCCTGGCAAACTGCCCGGCGCGAAAACGGAAACCTGCGTCTCGGGTCGTACGCAACGTGAACAGGCTCGGTGTCAGCGGCTGTACATCAAGCAAGGTCTGGCGACTGAATTTTTCTGCGCTGGCGGTCATCGATAACTCCCTCGGCTATAGCCATAGTGTCACGCACAGGCGCTCAATAAAAAACCTACGGTTTGTAGTGGATTAAATTATATTCCACGTCCTGATGAGAAAGTTATGCAAATAGGTACTAGCTAATTGACACTTCCCCAATATCAAATTACGGAGTCAATCTAATAAACATATGCGGCTAATCACAAACGACTAATTTCCTCCTATCTAAGAGCAAAAAATTCCAAACACTTGTATAGGAAACGTCCTACACTCGTTTTCGTGCATGACTCTTGGATCCAAGATCGCACCCCTGCGGAAAATCTCGGAGAATATTCAAATGGAAATTTGGAAGGAGTCGCAGATAAAGCAGCTGACATTCGCCACGAGAGTCGACACTGCTTACCCGATTCTGCTGACATTTGCCAAAAACATAGGCTTTCAATTTTGTGGAGTTTCAGTCAGCTCGCCTGATCGAAACACACTGCCAAAGCCCTTGCGTATCAATAACTACCCTCGCGCCTGGAATAAACAATATGAAGAAGAAAATCACTGGGAGTTTGATCCGGTAGTAGCACACTGCAATCGTTCAATGCTACCCATTACATGGAGCAAAGAACTATTCTCAAAAACACCAAAGTTATGGGAGTCGTTAAAGGAACAGGGACTGGAGCACGGCTGGTCGCAATCCTTTCATCACGAAGAAAGCGGTCTGTGCAGTATTCTCAGTCTGGCCCGGACTCACAGCCCGATCACGTCGATCGAGTTGTACGAACATTTTGGCTACATGTTCTACGTCACAAGCCATCTGAGCGAATTGTTCGCCCGTACGCTTCCTTCACGACCTGAGAAAGCCCGGCCGCCTCGGCTGTCTACGCGGGAGGTGGAAGTGCTCAAGCTCTGTGCTTCCGGCAAGACGGCCTATGAGACTGCGAGAATCCTCAGCCTGAGTGAGCGCACCGTGAACTATCACGTGCAAAACGTGATCGTGAAAATGAACGTCTGTAACAAGATCTCCGCCGTCATCGCCGCCGCCAAGGCAGGGATCATCTAGTCGACAGCCTCGAAAACAAGCAAGTAAAGCAGCCGAAAAAAAAGTACCATTTGCGACCTTCCTGAGTGATGACGCGTATCTTCGCGCCGCTGTCCACTCGGACGGTTCCGCCGCACGATACCCTGGGCCGCGGGACACCCGTTGATTACCCAGAGTCCCCGCCCCATGCCTTTGCTCGATACGCCCTTCGCCCAGCTTGATCTGATCCGCCAGCCCGAACAGCAGAACGAACCGCTGCAAGCCTTCGATGCAGCCGACGAATACCTGCTCAATCATCTGGCTGAACAGAATCTGCCGGTCGAGACACGGGTTCTGGTGCTCAACGACAGTTTCGGCGCGCTGGCCATCAGCCTCTTGGGCAAAGTGCAAGTCAGCACCAGCGGCGACTCATTCCTGGCGTTTCAAGGCCTGGAAAAAAACCTGTTACGCAATGGGCAGGCGTTCGATGCTCTGCATGGCATTCCCGCCAGTGAGCCATTGATCGGGCCATTCGACCGCGTACTGATCCGTGTACCGAAAACCCTCGCGCTGCTGGAAGAGCAACTGATTCGCCTGCAAGGTCAACTGGCACCTGGCGCACAAGTGGTAGCCGCAGCGATGGTCAAGCACTTGCCACGTGCCGCTGGTGATCTGCTGGAACGCTACATCGGCCCGGTTCAGGCTTCGCTGGCGGTGAAGAAGGCGCGCTTGCTGATCGCCACGCCCGAGGTAAAGGCTCCGGCCGCCTCGCCTTATCCGACCCGTTATCGCCTCGACGAGCCGGCCATTGAACTGCTCAATCACGCCAACGTGTTTTGTCGCGAAGGTCTGGATATCGGGACTCGCGCCTTTCTCCCGCACTTGCCGAAAAACCTCGGCTCAGCGCGGGTCGCGGATCTAGGCTGCGGCAACGGTGTACTGGCCATCGCCAGCGCCCTGCAAAACCCCGATGCGCATTACACGTTGGTGGACGAATCGTTCATGGCTGTGCAATCCGCCGCCGAAAATTGGCGTGCGGCGTTGGGAGAACGGGATGTGATCGTGCGCGCCGGCGACGGTCTGGCGGGGCAGGAAGCGCAATCGCTCGACGTGGTGCTGTGCAACCCGCCGTTCCATCAACAACAGGTGGTCGGCGACTTCCTCGCCTGGCGCATGTTCCAGCAGGCCCGCGAAGCGCTGGTGGTTGGCGGTGCGCTGTACATCGTCGGCAACCGTCACCTGGGTTATCACAGCAAACTGGCGCGGCTGTTCCGCGGTGTCGAGCAAGTCGCGGCCACGCCGAAGTTCGTGATTCTCAAGGCGCGCAAATAATCCGGGCAAAAAAAACCCTCCGGTCGGAGGGTCAAAAATCCGTGCCGCAAGGCGACGGGATGGGAAATTTCAGTGCGTCGTCAGGCCTGCGGCATTCATGAACATGCGCATCAGGCTGGCGACGATGAACAATGCACCGACGCTGCCGACCCAGATCATGGCCAGCCAGCCGAGCCGCTGCCACAGCGGTTTTTTTTCGACTTCTTCAATGTCGTGCAGGGAATGTTTGCCGCTCATGCTCTCATCCTCCGGTTGAGGGGGATGGCGCCGCTGTCGGCGCCATCGTGATCACGCCTAGTGATAACCGTCTTCATGGGTGACCTTGCCGCGGAACACGTAGTAGCTCCAGAAGGTGTAACCCAGGATGAACGGGATGATGAACAGCGTACCCACCAGCATGAAGCCCTGACTCTGCGGCGGAGCGGCAGCGTCCCAGATCGAGATCGACGGCGGCACGATGTTCGGCCACAGGCTGATGCCCAGACCGCTGTAGCCGAGGAAAATCAGCACCAGGGTCAGCAGGAACGGCATGTAGTTGGCATTGCGTGCCACGGCGCGAATCAGTCCGTACATCGTCACCAGCACCAGAATCGGTACCGGCATGAACCAGAACAGGTTCGGCATGCTGAACCAGCGCGTAGCGATTTCCGGGTGGGCCAGTGGCGTCCAGAGGCTGACGATGCCGATCACCGCCAGCAGCACGAAAGCCAGCGGGCGCGCCAGGTCATGCATCTGCTCTTGCAGCTTGCCTTCGGTCTTCATGATCAGCCAGGTGCAGCCCAGCAAGGCGTAAGCCACCACCAGCGCAGCGCCGCAGAACAGCGTGAACGGCGCCAGCCAGTCCAGTGAACCGCCGGCGTATTGCCGGTTGACCACCGGCAGCCCGTCGATGAACGCGCCAAGCGCCACGCCCTGGAAGAACGTCGCCGCCACCGAACCACCGATGAACGCCTTGTCCCACAGGTGACGCTTGGCGTCCTTGGCCTTGAAGCGGAACTCGAACGCCACGCCACGGAAGATCAACCCGATCAGCATGAAGATCAGCGGCAGGTACAGCGCCGACAACACCACCGAATAGGCCAGCGGGAACGCACCGAACAACGCCGCACCGCCCAGAACCAGCCAGGTTTCATTGCCGTCCCATACCGGGGCGACGGTGTTCATCATCACGTCGCGGTCGGTCTTGCCGGGGATGAACGGGAAGAGAATCCCGATCCCCAGGTCGAAGCCGTCCATGACCACGTACATCATGATCCCGAAGATGATGATCACGGCCCAGATCAGCGGAAGATCAATACCCATGATTCAAATCTCCTTGGTCAGGCTGCGGTCGTGTTCGGCGCCATCGTCGTCGGCAGCGGACAACGGACGGGCCGGCGTGCGTTTCTGGCCAGGACCACCGTCGTTGGTTTCCTTGCCTTCGTCGGTCTTCGGCCCTTTGCGCACCAGGCGCATCATATAGCCCAGACCCGCACCGAACAGCGCGAAATACACCACCACGAACATGATCAGCGTGATGCTCATCTGCATGAAGCTGTGATTGGAGGACGCATCCGCCGTGCGCATCAGCCCGTAGACCACCCACGGCTGACGACCGATTTCAGTGGTGAACCAGCCCGCCAGGATCGCGATCAGACCGGACGGCCCCATCCACAACGCCAGGTACAGGAACGGCCGCGACGTGTAGAGCGTGTCGCGCTTGCGCAGCCACAGGCTCCAGAGGCCGGTGAAGATCATCAGGAAACCGAGGCCGACCATGATCCGGAACGACCAGAACACGATGGTCGAATTCGGCCGGTCTTCAGGCGGAAACTCCTTGAGCGCCGGGACTTGCTTGTCCAGCGAGTGGGTCAGGATCAGGCTGCCGAGGTACGGGATCTCGACGGCATATTTGGTTTTCTCTTCTTTCATGTCCGGCCAGCCGAACAGGATCAGCGGCGTCGCTTCGTTACCGACGTTTTCCCAGTGACCTTCGATCGCGGCGATTTTCGCCGGCTGGTGCTTGAGGGTGTTGAGCCCGTGGAAGTCGCCGATGACCGCCTGGATCGGAGCAACGATCAACGCCATCCACATCGCCATCGACAGCATGGTGCGGATCGCCGGGTTGTCCTTACCGCGCAACAGATGCCAGGCCGCCGACGAGCCGACGAAGAACGCCGTTGCGACGAACGCCGCAGTCGCCATGTGCATCAGGCGATACGGGAACGAAGGGTTGAACACGATTGCCAGCCAGTCGGTCGGGATCACCTGACCGTTGACGATCTCGAAGCCCTGCGGCGTCTGCATCCAGCTGTTGGACGCGAGAATCCAGAAGGTCGAAATCAGCGTACCGATGGCCACCATTACCGTGGCGAAGAAGTGCAGTTTGCGTCCGACCTTGTTCCAGCCGAACAGCATCACTCCGAGGAAACCGGCTTCGAGGAAGAACGCCGTGAGCACCTCATACGTCAGCAATGGCCCGGTGACGGAACCGGCGAAGTCCGAGAAGCGGCTCCAGTTGGTACCGAACTGGTAGGCCATGACCAGCCCCGAGACCACGCCCATGCCGAAGTTCACGGCAAAGATCTTCGACCAGAAATGGTAGAGATCGCGGTAGGTGTCGTTGCCGGTTTTCAGCCACAGGCCTTCCAGCACCGCGAGATAGCTCGCAAGACCGATGGTGATTGCCGGGAACAGGATGTGGAACGAGATGGTGAACGCGAACTGGATTCGGGCGAGATCTAGTGCCTCTAAACCGAACATAAGCTTTCCTCTATCAGATAACGGTTCCAAGGCTGGCGGCCTTGAACCACTGCCCCCACGGGTATGGAGTGCGGCGAACTCGGATTCGTTCTTCTTTTTACAGGCATCGCGACGCAGGGAGTCTGCCGACGGGTCCGGGATCGGTTCCGCGAAGGGTCTTGATCTGGATCAATCAACGTAGAAAGAGTAGTCCCATTTCCGACGGGGAACCGCGTGGTCTTTTGCCGCGTGACAAGTTGCCTCACAGTTCCGGCAACGCCCTGCAATACATCCCTGACCGGGTCAGGTGTCCGGGTGCGGAAAAATCGATGTCTGGCTAACTAAATTTTTTGTCATAGCAACTTCCTGTTACAGACTGGTGATAATCTCGCGGTTCCCCTCGATCAAGACCGGCCCGCAGATGCCCAGCCAAGAGCCCTTGCTGTTACGTCACCATCGTCCGTTTCTTGCGTTCTGGTTTGCCCGGATCTTCACCGCCAGCGGCTTCCAGATGCTCACCGTGGCCATCGGCTGGAACCTCTATCAACTGACCGGCAACGTGCTCGACCTTGGCCTGGTCGGTCTGGTGGAATTCGCACCACGGGTGCTGTTCATGCTGCACACCGGCCACGTTGCCGATCGTTACGACCGGCGCAAGGTCGCAGCAATCTGTCAGTCGTTGCAGGCGTTGATCGCTCTGGCACTGGCCATCGGCAGCGCTACCGACCATGTCACCCGGGAAATGATCTTTATCCTGGCGTTCCTTCTGGGTGCTGCACGTTCCTTCGAAATGCCGACCACCCAGGCGCTGCTGCCGAGCATCGTGCCCAGTACGCTGTTCCCCCGGGCGGTCGCCGCCGCGCAGTCGGCGCAGCAATCGGCAACCATCGTCGCCCCGGCGCTTGGTGGTCTGCTTTATGCCTTCGGCAGCGTCTGGGTGTATGGCCCGACCGTCGTTCTGTACGTCATCGCCTGCACCCTGATGCTCAACCTGCCCGCGCGACAGACCCCGTTGAACAAGGGCAAGGCGACCTTGGACTCATTGCTGGCGGGGATTCGTTTCATTCGCAGCCGCCCGGATATCCTCGGCGCGATTTCGCTGGATCTGTTCGCCGTGCTGCTCGGAGGCGCCACGGCGCTGTTGCCGGTATTCGCCAAGGACATCCTGCTGACCGGACCATGGGGACTCGGGTTGCTGCGTTCGGCGCCGGCGGTGGGGGCGTTGATGATGTCGCTGTTCCTGGCGCGCTTCGCCGTCGAGCGCAACGTCGGTCGGGTAATGTTCACCGCCGTCGGCGTATTTGGCGTAGCCACCATCGCCTTCGGTCTGTCGACCTCGTTCTGGTTCTCCCTGGCGGTGCTGGTGGTGCTCGGCGCGGCGGACATGATCAGCATGGTGATCCGCGCCTCCTTCGTGCAACTGGAAACCCCGGACGAAATGCGTGGCCGGGTCAGCGCGGTGAACGGCCTGTTCATCGGCGCCTCGAACCAGTTGGGCGAATTCGAATCCGGCCTCACCGCCCACTGGTTCGGCACCGTGCCGGCGGTGGTGATGGGCGGCATCGGTACGCTGGTGGTGACCGGGACGTGGATCAAGCTGTTCCCGACCCTGGCCAACCGCGACCGGATGCATGTGCCGGTGGAAGAGGTGAAGGCCTGACCCTCTCAGGCCAGCAACTCTCCCGCAACCTTCGATCTGGCGGCCTTGCCCGCCAGTTGCTCGACCAGCGTCAGGGCAAATGCCAGCGCGGCGCCGGAACCCTGGGCGGTAATGCAATTGCCGTCGACCACCACCGGTTGATCGACGAAGGTGCAACCGGACAATTGATGGCTGGTTGTGGGCAGGCAGGTCATGCGGCGTTGGCGTAATACACCGAAGCTTTGCAGGGCTACCGCCGGGGCTTCGCCGATGGCGGCGAACAGGCGTCCGGCGCTGGCCTGGTCCTTGAGCAATTGTTGCAGAGGTTGATGGGCCGCCAGATGCTGTGCGCCGACCGCGCCGCCGGGCAGGACGATCAGGTCGAAGGTCTGGGCCAGCACATCAATGAGCATGCCGTCGGCGGTCAGTCGTGTGCCTCGGGCGCAGGTCAGCATGCGCCGTCCTTCGATGCTGGCCGCCATCACTTCGATACCGGCCCGGCGCAGCACATCGATCAGGGTCACGCTTTGCAGATCATCGATGCCCTCGGCGAGGGTAATCAGGGCTCTAAAGGTCATGGGCGCCATCCGCTGGGTGATCTTTAAAGCGTAGTCAGCTTTGCCCTGCCCTGTTCGCGGCAGCCGTTACTTGATGTAAAGCTGGGTCGACATCGTGTTGCGTGGGGCGTTGATCGAGGTGTTGCTGAACGTGAAAGTGCCTTCCTGCCGGCCTGCCAGATCGAAGGTATAGAGAGAGCCGACGGTTTTGCTGCCGGGCGTGCACTCGGTCAGATTGCCGTTATCAAAGGCGCACACAGGGCTTCGCGTGCCGTTCACTTCAAAACCGTCCAGTGCCGCCTGGGGCTGGCTCTGGCCGTAGCCGATTTCCAGCACATAGACCTTGATGCCCGGGCCGCTGTGATCGCAACGGGTCTGCACCTGACCGTCGGTAATGTCTTCGAGCCCGCAGGACGCCGACTGAACCTTGATGACTTTCACCTCGCTCAGCGGTGGTGCCGATGCGGCGAATGCGGCAGGCACCCCGGCCAGCAACAGTGCGATCAACCCGCCAGCCTTCATCCAATGCTTGTTCATGCGATCCACTCCCCAAAAATCAGCGCGCAGTATGGCCGGTTTGGCCGCGACACAAAACTTCGCCGACGATCGATACCAACATCCGCCATATTCCTCACGCTGCTGGTATGATGCGCGGCTTTTTCCGGCCCACCACAATTTTCCAGGCGCTTGCGACGGTCTGTGCTTTGCTGTTGAGGTCGATACATTCACGGCGCCACGCGCGCCACGGGGAGCAGACATGCTGGAAAGGCTGTTTCAACTCAAGGCACACAACACCAACGTGCGGACCGAGATTCTGGCGGGCGTCACGACCTTCCTGGCCATGGCCTACATTCTGTTCGTCAACCCGAGCATCCTCGGCGAGACCGGCATGGACAAGGGCGCGGTGTTCGTCGCCACGTGTCTGGCAGCCGCCATCGGCTCCACGGTCATGGGCCTGATCGCCAACTACCCGATCGCCCTCGCACCAGGCATGGGCCTGAACGCCTTTTTCACCTACACCGTCGTGCTGCACATGGGCCATACCTGGCAAGTGGCGCTGGGTGCGGTGTTCATTTCGGCCGTGTGCTTCTTCCTGCTGTCGATCTTCCGTATCCGTGAATGGATCATCAACAGCATTCCGCTGCCGCTGCGTTCGGCGATTGCCGCCGGTATCGGCCTGTTCCTGGCGCTGATCGCCCTGCACAACGCCGGCATCGTGGTCAGCAACCCGGCGACCATGGTCGGCCTCGGTGACCTGAAGCAACCGGCACCGATCCTCGCCACCCTCGGTTTCGCCCTGATC
The DNA here is from genome assembly GCF_023242425.1 of Pseudomonas sp. MWU12-2029. Classification (NCBI taxonomy): domain Bacteria; kingdom Pseudomonadati; phylum Pseudomonadota; class Gammaproteobacteria; order Pseudomonadales; family Pseudomonadaceae; genus Pseudomonas; species Pseudomonas sp. MWU12-2029. Next base: position 122,973 of record NZ_JALJDY010000009.1, read on the forward strand.
GTCGCCCTTGAAGCCCTGAAAGTGCGCGGCGCGGTGCTGATCGGCATTCTCGCGGTGACCATCGTCTCGATCGTGATGGGTTTCACCCCGTTTGGCGGCGTGACGTCGATGCCGCCTTCGCTGGCCCCGACTTTCCTGCAACTGGACATCAAGGGCGCACTGGACATCGGTCTGGTCAGCGTGATCTTCGCCTTCCTGTTCGTCGACCTGTTCGACAACTCCGGCACCCTGATCGGCGTCGCCAAGCGCGCCGGTCTGATGGGCAAGGACGGCCACATGCCGAAAATGGGCCGTGCGCTGATCGCTGACAGTACCGCTGCGATGGCCGGTTCGCTGCTGGGCACCTCGACCACCACCAGCTACATCGAATCCGCTGCAGGCGTGAGCGCCGGCGGCCGCACCGGCCTGACCGCCATCGTCGTCGCGATCCTGTTCCTGCTGGCGCTGTTCTTCTCGCCACTGGCTGCCAGCGTGCCGGCCTTCGCCACCGCGCCAGCGCTGCTGTTTGTCGCCGTGCTGATGACTTCGGGCCTGGCGGAAATAGAATGGGACGACATCACCGTCGCCGCGCCGGTCGTGGTCACCGCCCTTGCGATGCCTTTCACCTATTCCATCGCCAACGGCATCGCCTTCGGCTTCATCGCCTGGACCGCGATCAAACTGCTGTCCGGCCGCGCCCGTGAGCTGAACCCGGCGCTGGTGATCCTGTCGATTCTGTTCGTGATCAAGCTGGGTTGGTTCAACGCATGACTTTTGATTCCCAGGCCTACGCCGCACAACTCGAAGACAAGGTCACGCGCCTGCGTGACCTGCTGGCTCCGTTCGATGCGCCGGAACCAACGGTGTTCGACTCGCCGCTGCAGAACTTCCGCCTGCGTGCCGAATTCCGCCTGTGGCGCGAGGGCGGAGAGCGGCACTACGCGATGTTTTCCCAGGACGACAAGCGCACGCCGATCCTGATCGAAGAATTCCCGATCGCCAGCCTGCGCATCAACCAGCTGATGCCGCAATTGAAAGCGGCCTGGCAGGCCAGTGCGGCGCTCAGCCACAAGCTGTTCCAGGTGGAATTTCTGACCACCCTGGCCGGTGACGCGATGATCACCCTGTGCTATCACCGTCCGCTGGACGAGCACTGGCACGCAGCGGCCACCAAGCTGTCGGCGGACCTGGGCATCAGCATCATCGGTCGCTCCAAGGGCAAGCGCGAAGTGCTCGGCCTCGATTACGTAGTCGAGAAGCTCGAAGTCGGCGGTCGCACCTTCAGCTATCGCCAGCCAGAAGGCGCGTTCACCCAGCCTAACGGCACCGTGAACCAGAAGATGCTCAACTGGGCATACGAAGCACTGGGCGATCGCAGCGACGATCTGCTGGAGCTGTACTGCGGCAACGGCAACTTCACCCTGCCGCTGGCGACCCGTGTGCGCAAAGTGCTGGCCACCGAAATCAGCAAGACCTCGGTCAACGCTGCATTGAGCAACCTGGCCGAAAACGCTGTGGATAACGTCACCCTGGTGCGCCTGTCCGCCGAAGAGCTGACCGAAGCCCTGAACGAAGTTCGCCCGTTCCGTCGCCTGCACGGCATCGACCTGAAAAGCTACGAGTTCGGCAGCGTGTTCGTCGACCCGCCACGGGCCGGCATGGACCCGGACACCTGCGAGCTGACCCGTCGCTTCGACAACATTCTGTACATCTCCTGCAACCCGGAGACCCTGGCGGCCAACATCGCCCAACTGCACGACACGCACCGCATCACCCGCTGCGCGTTGTTCGACCAGTTCCCGTGGACCCACCACATGGAATCCGGCGTGCTGTTGACCCGGCGTTGATCGCCGGTGCCAGAAACAAGAAAGCCGTCCTGACCGACGGCTTTTTTGTGCCTGTTCATGGCACGGGATCGACTTTGCGCGGGCGTCCGCCCTTCCTGCCGTTGGCCCGTGCAGCTTCAGCTTTCGCGGTGCTGCTCTGGCGGCCATTGCGTGAGGCGATCACCGAAGCCGCCATCGCCATCAATGGCTGACTGGCGGAGATCATGCCCGCGATGGAAACCTGCAGGTCCTTGCCGTCGTGGCACAGCGCGGTGCCGGCAAAGCCGATATTCAATCCGGTGAAGTCTTCCGGTTCGAAATCATCGAATTCACGGTAAAGATTCACCGGCAGCAACACGCCGCTGTCGTCTTCAAAGTGAATCACCAGGCACGGTTTGTGAAAGGCTACCGACACGGCTTGCAGGCTGCTGCGACGACGCACGCCGCCACGGTCGACGGCCTCGTCCAGACGCTTTTCCGTGACGGGGCGATCCGCGTGCAAGCCGGCTTTGACTGTTTTCATAGTTCGATCTCCACACCTTCCCGAGCACCGACCAGGGCCAGCAGGGTTTTGTTTTCTTCTGGTTCGTAATACGCCGATCCGATTCTGAAAGTCGCACCGGTGACTTCACGCATGACGGCCACTTCGTTCGAGTCCCCGTCCCACCATTGGTTATCGAGACACGCCGTCTGCAAACGAGACCACCAGATTCGGCGGGCCCGCCGCAGATGATCCGTTTCACGCAGCGACTGACGCAACCCCTCAAGCACTGCAATCGGTGGCCGTCGCGACAGGGGCACTACATCCCATAACTCCACGCCGTTGTGCCAGAAGCTGAATTTGAAGCGGGCACTCCATGCACCTGAATCTACGTGCGCATGAGGCGGACAATGTTCGTCACGCAACATGATCACCACTGACAGTCCTTTGTAACTGCATACCTTCATGCTAACCCATCCGTTAGGTTTAAAAGTTTCAACATTTGCCATTCCCTGGCAAATCCGACCACCGGCGCCGACGCCCGCTTTGGTCGTTACCTTTCGAGCCTAGTGCGGCAGCCGCAAAAGCCCCGCGCAAAATGGTAAGCAGTTCTTTCGCAGCGTCCGCGCATTTGCTACATACGAAGACTCATTCCCCGGTGTAATCAATCATGCAGCGACACTTCGACGATCTTCAGCTGGGCAGCATCGAGTTGTTTTGTCTGGCGGCCGAGTGCGGCAGTTTCACCGCTGCGGCGCAGGCGGCGTCGGTAACGCCGGCGGCGGTGAGTCGCTCGGTTTCGCGCATGGAGGAACGCTTGGGCGTGCGGTTGTTCGCGCGCACGACTCGCAGCGTGAAACTGACCGACAGCGGCCGACGCTATTACGAAGAATGCCGTCAGGCACTGGCGCAACTGGTGGAGGCGCAACGGGAAGTCATGGGCCAGCAGCAGGAACCGTCCGGCACCTTGCGTATCAGTATTCCTACAACTTACGCCCACCACCGGATCCTGCCGCTGCTGCCGGCCTTTCGTGCTCGCTTTCCGCAGGTGAAGGTCGACATGCACATCAGCAATCGCAACATCGACTTCGTCGGCGAGGGTTACGACATGGCGATCCGCGTGCGGGCAATTCCCGATTCGGGCCTGATCGCCCGACACCTGGAAGATGCGGCGCTGGTGATGGTCGCCAGCCCCGATTACCTGAAGCGCGCCGGCACGCCACAGACCCTCGAAGACCTCGAACAGCACGAGTGCATCCAGTACGAATTGCCCAGCAGCGGGCGGCGGATTACCTGGCTGTTTTACGAAGAGGACGCGCCACGGGAAGTCCTCGCCGAGGGTAATTTCTGCTGTTCCGATGACGTCCTCGGTGGCGTGACCCTGGCCAGACACGGCGCCGGGTTGTTCCAGACTTATCGCTTCATTGTGGAAAAGGAACTGGCCGACGGTTCGCTGGTGGAAGTGCTCAAACCCTACAGTGGACGCTCGCGACCGTTCACCTTGCTGTACCCGCAGAATCGCCATATGCCACTGCGCGTCAGGGCTTTCATCGATTTTCTGGTCGAGCAATTGCCACACTAATGTCCGATTACCGAACACAAAACGGCGTAGCGATCGTTGATCAATTGATTAAAGTAACCAGCTAGTACAATTTAACTCCACAGGTCGAAACCCTCGGCCCAAGCCAAAAACAATAAGTGGAGTTTGCCCCCATGCCCCCTATCGTTCTGGTGCTCAACGGCCCGAACCTGAACCTGCTCGGCACCCGTGAACCGGCGACCTACGGTCACGAAACCCTGGCCGACATCTCCGCCCTGTGCGGGCGCGCCGCCGAAGAATTTGGCCTGGCCGTGGAGTTTCGCCAGACCAACCACGAAGGCGAATTGCTCGACTGGATTCACGGCGCCCGCCAGCGCTGCGCCGGCATCGTGATCAACCCGGCCGCCTGGACTCACACTTCGGTAGCGATCCGCGACGCATTGGTCGCCAGTGAACTGCCCGTGATTGAAGTCCACCTGTCCAACGTCCACGCCCGTGAGCCATTCCGTCATCACTCATTTGTCTCGGCCATCGCCACCGCCGTGATGTGCGGCTTCGGCAGCCACGGCTATCGGCTGGCCCTGGAGCATTTCAGCCAGCGGTTGAAGGGGTGAACCGCATGAACCGCAACAACGTGATACTCGCCGGGCTGATCGGCGCCGGCATTCAGGCCTCCCGCACTCCGGCACTGCACGAACACGAAGGTGATGAACAGGGCCTGCGTTATCTGTATCGACTGATCGATCTCGATCAACTGCAACTGGACAGCAACGCCCTGCCCGACCTGCTGCTGGCCGCCGAACGAATGAACTACACCGGCTTGAACATCACGTTCCCGTGCAAGCAGGCCATCATTCCGCTGCTCGACGAGTTGTCTGCGGAAGCCCGGGGCATCGGAGCCGTGAACACGGTGGTGTTGAAAGACGGTAAACGCATCGGCCACAACACCGATTGCCTGGGTTTCGCTGAAGGCTTTCGTCGGGGTCTGCCAGACGTCGCCCGCGAGCGTGTAGTCCAGATGGGCGCCGGCGGCGCAGGCGCGGCAGTGGCCCACGCCTTGCTGAGTGAAGGCGTACGTCAGTTGAGCATTTTTGATGTGGATGTCGAGCGGGCCGAAAGCCTGGCCAACAACCTTAACCAGCATTTCGGCGCTGGTCGGGCCGTGGCCGGGCGCGATCTGTCGAGCGCGCTGAGTCAGGCCGATGGTCTGGTGAACACCACGCCGATGGGCATGGCCAAACTGCCGGGCATGCCCGTGCCGGCAGCATTGCTGCGGCCGGAGCTGTGGGTGGCGGAGATCGTGTATTTCCCGCTGGAAACCGAACTGCTGCGCAACGCCCGCGCCCTGGGTTGCCGAACCCTGGATGGCGGCAACATGGCAGTGTTTCAGGCAGTGAAGGCGTTTGAACTGTTCAGCGGCGTGGCGCCGGATGCGCAACGAATGCTGGCGCACTTTCAAAGCATGAAGGGATAAAACCGTGAGGGGGCGACGCCCCCTCGACGCCGGTCAGGCCTGCAGGTAGCGCAGCACCGACTCGCAAATCATCTCGCGATGACGCTGCTTGATGGTTTCGTCCGGCAGGTCGATCTGAAAGATCTCACCAAAGGTGTGGCGGTTCGACACGCGATAGAAGCAGAACGAACTGATCAGCAGATGCACATCCAGCGCATCGAGCCCGGCCCGGAACAGGCCTTCAGCAGCACCGCGCGCCAGGATCTCCCCCAGCGAATCAAGAATCGTATTGTTCATCGCCTTGATCGCATCGGAACGCTTCACGTACTCGGCGTTGTGGATGTTTTCGATGCAGACGATGCGCACGAAATCGACGTTGCGGTCGTGGTGATCGAAGGTGAATTCCACCAGGCGCCGGATCGCTTCCACTGGCGGTAGCTCGGCCAGGTGCAGACGGTTTTCGGTGCTGCGGATATCGCCGTAGAGCTTCTCCAGCACCTCGACGTACAACTGCTCCTTGCTGCCGAAGTAGTAATAGATCATGCGCTTGGAGGTGTGGATACGCTCGGCGATCGCATCGACGCGGGCGCCGGACAGGCCCTGCTGGACGAACTCGACGATCGCTTCCTGCAGGATGTTCTCGCGGGTTTTTTCCGGGTTGTTCTTGCGACTCTTGCGCGGCTCTACCGCTGATGAAACGGGGGCTGCGGAAAGTTCTGAAGTCATTGTCATTGCGGGCTCACGGCCATCACTGCACAGGCTGGCGATTATGGGCCGCGCGGCACAGTGAAGGAAGCCGCGCGGCCCGTGTTTAATCCCGCGTTTACGAATTTCCTACAACTTAGCCTGGCGAACAGCGCCACTGCGTGCTTTGGCCATCGCCGCCAGTCGCACCGCGACGTTGGCCGCGCCGTAACCGGCGTAACCATTCTTGCGCTGAATGATCTCGAAGAAGAACCGCCCTTCGAACGGCTCGGTGTAGACGTGGAACAGCTCGCCGCCCTGAGCATCGCGGTCATACAGCACGTTGTAGTACGCCAGCTCGCTGAGGAACTCGTCGTCAAAATCGAAACGCGCCGCGAGGTCATCGTAATAGTTGAGCGGAATATCCAGCAGTGGCACGCCCGCCTCTTTCGCCCGGCGAACCTGAGCAAAGATGTCATCGCAATCGAAGGCAATGTGATGCACTCCGGAACCGCGATAACTCGACAGCGCGTGTGAGATCGCGGTGTTGCGGTTCTCGGAAATGTTAAGCGGCAAGCGGATCGAACTGTCGCGACTGCGCAGCGCGCGACTCTTCACCAGCCCGTACGGATCGGGCAGCACCACTTCGTCGTCAGCCTCGAAATCCAGCAGGCTCTTGTAGAACAACACCCAACTGTCGAGGCTGTCCGCCGGCAGCGCCATGGCCATGTGATCGATGCGCTTGAGCCCGCCACTTGTTACCGCGCCCGGCAGCAGATTGAAATCGGTGCCGTAGACATCCGCCTCTTCATCCACCAGATAGATCAGGCTGCCATCCGGCGCCCGCACCGCTGCCAGCTCCAATTCATTGGGGCCGACCAGTCCGCGATACGGCTGACCTTTATAGGCGACGGCCCGCGCCAGCGCACTGGCGCTGTCCTTGACCCGCACGGCGGTGGCGCACAGCGACGGGCCGTGGGCCTCGAAGAAACTGTGGCCGAACGAATAAGGCTCGGAGTTGAGGATCAGGTTGATATCGCCCTGGCGCAGCAGGCTGACACATTTCGAACGGTGCTGCCCGGCCTTGACGAACCCCAGCCGCTCCAGCCAGTTCGACAGCTTGGCGCCGAGGGCTTCGTCGACGGCGAACTCCAGAAACTCGATGCCGTTGTATTCGCTCGCCTTCGGCGTCTCGAAGAGGATTTCGCGGTTATCCACAGGGCGGATTTCCTGCTCCAGACGCTGGCGGGTTTTCTCCTCCAGATACAGCAGCGAACGCAAACCGTCGGCGGCATTGGCCCGAGGCGGCGCGGCACGGAAGCCGTCGTTGAAGATTTCCAGCGACAGCGGCCCGGTGTAGCCGCTCTGGATGATTGGCGCGAGAAAGCCCGGCAAATCGAATTCGCCCTGTCCCGGGAAGCAGCGGAAATGCCGGCTCCACTCCAGCACATCCATGGCCAGAATCGGCGCGTCGGCCATCTGCACGAAAAAAATCTTGTCTCCGGGAATCTCGGCAATCGCCCGTGGATCGCCCTTGAGCGACAGGGTGTGGAAGCTGTCGAGCAACACGCCAAGGCTTGGGTGATCGGCCTGACGCACGATGTCCCAGACCTGTTGATAAGTATTGACGTGACGGCCCCAGGCCAGCGCTTCATAACCGATGCGCAAGCTTCGGGCACCGGCGCGCTCGGCCAGCAGACGCAGGTCGTCGATCAAAATCTGCTGATCGCCAACGCTGTCGGGAGAAGCATTGCTGCAGACCAGCACCAGGTCGGTGCCCAGTTCCTGCATCAGATCAAACTTGCGTTCGGCCCGCTCCAGATTGCGCTCCAGGCGATCGCGGCGGCAGCCTTCGAAATCGCGGAATGGCTGGAACAGGGTGATGGCAATTCCGAGGTCGGCGCACATCTGCCGGATTTCCCGGGGGCTGCCGTCGTAGTACAGAAGGTCGTTCTCGAAAATCTCCACCCCGTCGAACCCGGCGGCGGCAATGGCCTCGAGTTTTTCCGGCAGGGTTCCGCTCAAGGAAACGGTGGCAATGGATCGCTGCATGTTTCAACTCCCGGTGGAGACGTCGGCTACGGGGATTGCGCCGCTTTTATAAGGTGAGCGAATTATTGGTCCCGGTTTTTCATTGAGCAATTTAAACTGTACTACCCGGTTAGTTTTGCGTGCGATTATCGAACACAATGCCGGTTTGGCGAATTGACGATTTTTCGCCCACTGCCCAACATCCCTTTCACCTTGAGTCCGGATCTGAACCACCGGTCGCAGCGTGCACAAGAAAGCACACCAAATAACAAATCCAAAAACGGGTGGAACACATGATTCCTTCACAGACTTCCCGCATGGCCCCGGCCATGAGCACTGCCACGGGTGGCATCGGCGACAAGATCCGCGGCGCCATGGCCGTCGGCAAGACCCGTTGGGGCATGCTGGCGCTGGTGTTTTTCGCCACCACCCTGAACTACATCGACCGCGCCGCCCTCGGCGTCATGCAGCCGATCCTCGCCAAGGAAATGAGCTGGACGGCGATGGACTACGCCAACATCAACTTCTGGTTTCAGGTCGGCTACGCCATCGGCTTCGTGCTGCAAGGACGGCTGATCGACCGGGTCGGCGTGAAACGTGTGTTCTTCTGCGCGGTGCTGCTCTGGAGCCTGGCCACCGGCGCCCATGGCTTGGCGACCTCGGCAGTGGGCTTTATGGTCTGCCGATTCATCCTCGGCCTGACCGAAGCGGCCAACTACCCGGCCTGTGTGAAAACCACGCGCCTGTGGTTCCCGGCCGGCGAGCGAGCAGTGGCCACCGGCATCTTCAACGCCGGCACCAACGTCGGTGCGATGTTCACCCCGATGCTGCTGCCGTTGATTCTTCACGTGTGGGGCTGGCAGGCCGCGTTCCTGTGCATGTCGGCACTGGGCGGGATCTGGTTGCTGTTCTGGGGCCTGAAGTATTTCAACCCTGAAGATCACCCGAGCGTGAAACAGTCGGAGCTGGATTACATCCAGAAAGAAGTCGAACCGGAACAGGCCCGCGTGCCGTTCTCGCGAATCCTGCGCATGCGCGGCACCTGGGCCTTCGCCCTCGCCTACTCGCTGACTGCGCCGGTGTTCTGGTTCTACCTGTACTGGCTGCCGCCGTTTCTCAATCAGCAATACAATCTGGGCATCAACGTCACCCAGATGGGCATTCCGCTGATCATCATCTACGTCACCGCCGACTTCGGCAGCGTGGGTGGCGGGATTCTGTCTTCGTTCCTGATCGGTCGCGGTATGAACTCGATCAAGGCGCGGCTGCTGTCGATGTTCCTGTTCGCTTGCTGCATCATCGGCGTGGTCATGGCCGCCGGTTCCGCCAACCTGTGGATCGCAGTGGCCGCCATCTCCCTGGCGATCGGCGCACACCAGGCCTGGACCGCCAACATCTGGAGCCTCGTGATGGACTACACGCCCAAGCACATGATGAGCACGGTGTTCGGTTTCGGCGGCATGTGCGCGGCAATCGGCGGGATGTTCATGACCCAGATCGTCGGCCACATCCTCACCGTCACCAACAACAACTACACCGTGCTGTTCACCCTGATCCCGGCGATGTACTTCATTGCGCTGACCTGGATGTACTTCATGGCACCGCGCAAGATTCCTACGGTTACCGAATAATCCTCCTGCACCGACCGGCCTGATTTCAGGCCGGTTGTCCTTTCAGCGCCGGCTCTGCTGCCACGCTGCCGCCAGCCCGCTGCAACAGATCACCGCAATCCCGATCACCGTCATCAGGGTCGGCGTGTGCGCGAACAGCAACCACCCCAGCAACCCCGCAAACACGATCTGGCAATAACCGAACGGCGCCAGCAACGCCGGCGCGGCATGCCGGAATGCCTGGGTCAGAAACAGGTGCGCGGTCATCCCGCACGTGCCCAGCGCCAGCATCAACAAGGCATGTCCCAGGCTCGGCACCTGCCAGAAGAACGGCACCAGCGCACTCATCACCAGCGTGTTGCACAGCCCGGCGAAAAAGTTGCTGGTGGTCGGGCTGTCGATCTCGCTGAGCTTGCGGGTGAGCAACTGATAGAAGCAGAAAAACAGTGCCGAGCAGAACGGCAACAGAATCGCCGGGGTGAACAGTTCGCCACCGGGATGGACGATGATCAGCACGCCGATGAAGCCGCAGATCACCGCGATCCACTGCCCCCGGGTCACCCGCTCCTTGAGCAACGGCACCGACAGCGCCGTCACCAGCACCGGCGCAAGAAAGTTGACCGACGTGGCTTCGGCCAGCGGGATGTACAAAAGCGCCGTGGTGAAAAACAGGCTGGTGCCCAGCAGGCAAAGCGCCCGCGCCAACTGCCACAACGGGCGTTTGGTGCGCAGCACACGCAACCCGGACTGCGGCAGGAAAATCCCCGCCATCAACAGCGTGTGCACCAGATACCGCGCCCACACCACCATGACGATCGGATAAAAACCCGAGAGGTATTTCGACAGCGCATCGTGGGTGGAGAACAGGAACGTCGCCACGACAATCAGCAAGATCCCCTTGAAGGGCTGGTTGACGCCGGAAAGCGGTGTGCTGACGGTCATTGGCAATCTCTGGAAATCAAAATGAGGAAAAAGCCTCCAGCGATAATTTAGAACCAGGTTCCAAATTCTCACACCCTTCAAGCCAAATTCTGTGCGATCAACGCACAGCTTTACAGACAACCCGATCGCGCCTGCCGTTGCACGGCTAAACGAACAACTCCGAAGCCAGGCTCGCCGCCGATAACTCTTCGGTAAACTTCAACAACAGCGGCGCCAGTTCATGCAATCTCGCCCCCGGCAGCCGCGCACTCGGCCCGGCAATGCTCAACACACCGATAACCCGGCCATCTGCCGGATGCCGCACCACGGCAGCAATGGCCGATGTGCCCACCGCCGAGCTTTCTTCGACACAGGCGTAACCCTGTTCCCGCGCCACCCGCAGATGTTCGAGCAATTCAATGTTGGTTCGTGGTGCATTCGGCCCGATATCCGCCGGTATTTCTGCGGCCTGACGTTCAACCAGCGACAGGGCCTCGGCATCACTCATGCTCGCCAGCCACGCATGGCCGGACGCGGTGTAGAACAGCGGTGCATCGCGGCCCATGTCCGGGTCGTAACGCAAACCGCTGCGCGCGCCCTGTGACTTGGCAATCCAGGTCTGACGCTCGCCATCGGTGACGCCCAGCCGCACCAGTTCGCCGGTTTCCTGCGCCAGTCGATCAAGCACCGGCTGCACGATGTCGGCGCCGCTGCTCGACAGATAACGAAAACCCATCGCGACCAATTTGGTCGACAAGTGATAACGCAGGGTTTCCGGGTTCTGCCGCACATAACCCAGCCGGGACAATTCGGCGAGCAAGCGGTGGGTCGCACTTTTCGGAATGTCGATTTGTTCCGCGAGGGTTTGCAGCGGCAGTCCGCGCGGCTCGTGGGTAAGGCTTTCGAGCACGCTGAAAACCCGTTCGATCTGACTGCCGGCCATTGTGCGATCCCAGTGAAATTTTGCCGATTCTAAAATACATATCACTGATTGCGAAATCTGGAACCGAACGCTCGATAATCGCCCCCTTTCTCGGCTAACAAGTTGCCGATATTGGCTGGCGTTGTTTAGTTTTCAGAATCCCATTCTGAAACCCATCAATGCAGGAAGCGCCGACCATGCAGCACATCGTCAACAAACACGGACTGAACCTGCCCAAACTCGGCCTTGGCACCTGGCCGATGCTCGGCGACGAATGCACCCGCGCCGTGGAGCAGGCACTGGCACTCGGTTACCGGCACATCGACACGGCAGCGGCCTACAACAACGAAGACGCCGTCGGACAGGCACTGGCGAATACGCCGACACCCCGCGAGCAGATCCACGTCACCACCAAGGTCTGGTGGGACCAGTTGCAACCGGATGCCATGCGTCACTCGCTGGAGCGCAGCCTCAAGGCCTTGCGCAGCGAGTACGTCGATCTGTTCATGATCCATTGGCCGACCACCGACTGGGACTTGCCGCGCACTCTCGAGACCCTCGCCTCGTTCAAGGAGCAAGGCCTGGCTCGCAACATCGGTGTGGCGAATTTTCCGCTGCCGTTGCTGCGCAAAGTCGTCGAGGAATACCGCATTCCTCTGTCAGCGATTCAGGTCGAGTACCACGTCCTGCTCGGACAAAACGCTTTGCTCGACTACGTCCGCCAACACGATCTGGCGCTGACGGCCTACACGCCGCTGGCACGCAACAAGGTCTCGGAGGTTGCACAGATTCAACAGATCGCCAAAAAGCACGGCGTGCTGCAGACTCAGATCGCACTGAAGTGGTTGCTGGATCAGGACAATGTCGCAGCGATTCCCAAGGCCAGCAGCAGAACCAATCAACTGGCCAACCTCGCTTCACTGAATGTGGAACTGGACGATGACGACCGCGCACTGATTGCCGCATTGTCCAAACGCGAGCGTCAGGTCAGCCCGGCCTTCGCGCCGGTGTGGGACGCCTTCGACCGCTGATCCGGCGAAAGAAATCCGCCGACGGATTGAATTCCCGGCGCTCATACTCGTCAATAACAGGCCCGACCTCGTCCCCCGAGGTCGGGCCTGTTTGCCTGTGTACGAATGGACGGACGGCCGGACTGGCGCCACACTCACACACCAGCAACACTCATCACCACGATCAGACAGAGGATTCCCACATGCTATGGAGAAAAGGTCGACGCAGTGACAACGTCGTCGATGCCCGTGGCGATGACATGGGCGGTGGTGGCGGCATGCGTTTCGGTGGCGGCAAGGGCCTGAGCCTCGGCGCGATTCTGCTGATCGTCGGCATTGGCTGGATCACCGGGCAGGACCCGTTGCAGATCCTCGGCCAGCTCACCGGGCAGATGACCGAGCAATCGGGCCCTGCTTCGCAAACCCGCCAGGCACCTCCGGCCAACGATGAACAGGCCGAATTCGTGCGCTCGATCCTCGGCGACACCGAAGACACCTGGGGCGCGATCTTCCAACAGGCCGGTCGTCAATATAAGGACCCGACCCTGGTGCTGTTCAGCAACCGGGTCAATTCGGCCTGCGGCATGGCCACCTCGGCCACCGGCCCGTTCTATTGCCCGGCAGACCAGAAGGTCTATCTGGATATGGCGTTCTTCCAGGAAATGGCCCAGCGCTTCAAGGCCGCCGGTGATTTCGCCCAGGCCTACGTGATCGCTCACGAAGTCGGACACCATGTGCAGACGCTTCTCGGCGTCTCGGCGAAAATTCAGGCTGCCCGCCAGCAAGGTCGGCAGATGCAAGGCGACGGCGGTTTGCTGGTACGTCAGGAACTGCAGGCCGATTGCCTGGCGGGCGTCTGGGCCTACCACGCGCAGAAACGCCTGAACTGGCTGGAGCCGGGCGATATCGAAGAAGCCTTGAACGCGGCGAACGCCATCGGTGATGATCGCTTGCAACAACAGGGTCAGGGCCGCGTGGTGCCGGACTCGTTCACCCACGGTACGTCGGCGCAAAGGGTGCGCTGGTTCAAAACCGGATTCGCCCAGGGCCAGGTCGGCCAGTGCGATACCTTTGCGGCGAAAAACCTGTAAATGCATAAATGGCTGTTGGCTTTATTGTTCATCGGCGGCACCGCACAAGCGGCCGGCGTCGACGCGATCAGCCCCGGACGCCTGCAACTGCAGGCCGGCGAAATGGCGGTGGGCATCGGCCCGGCGCCGGCGAAAATCGAGCGGGTGCTGATCGTCATTCATGGCAAGCTGCGCAACGCCGAAACCTATCGCAAGAGTGGCGAGAGCGCCGCCGAACTGGTCGGACAAACCGCCAACACCCTGGTGATCGCACCGCAGTTTCTCAACGAAAGCGATGTCGCCCTCTATTCGTTGCCCGCCAGCGTGCTGCGCTGGAAAGGCAATGAGTGGATGGGCGGCGGGTTATCCACAGGGCCCAACCCGCTGAGTTCCTACGCCGCACTGGACGAAATCATTGGCCGACTGAGTGATCGCAAGCAGTTTCCGGACGTGAAGCAGATCGTGATCTTCGGCCACTCCGGCGGCGGTCAGGTGGTGCAGCGCTATGCCCTGCTCGCCCGCGAACAACCGGCGCTCAAGGCTGAAGGCATTCGCTTGCGGTATGTGGTGGCCAACCCGTCGTCCTACGCCTACTTCAACGAACAACGGCCGGTGGCGTTCGATCATGCGCAGTGCCCGGGTTTCAACCGCTGGAAGTACGGTCTGGTGGATCCGCCGATCTACTCCGGTGGGCAAACGCCTGCGCAGCTTGAAGGCAGTTACGTCAAACGCGAGGTGATTTATCTGCTCGGCCAGCAGGACACCGACCCGCAACACCCGGCCCTGGACAAGAGCTGCGCCGCCGAAGCGCAAGGCGCCTATCGCCTGATGCGTGGGAAGATGTTTTTCAGCTACCTGCTGCGCCGGCATCCGGAAGGGGTGAATCAGCGGCTGGTGGAAGTGCCCGGTGTCGGGCATAACGGCGATGGCATGCTGACCTCGCCGGAAGGTCAGAAAGCAATCTTCGACCAATAAAAAACGGGGGCCAAAGCCCCCGTTTTTTTTCAAGCGAACAACATTCGCCGCAACTCCACACAATCCTTCGCATGCCAGTCGGTCAGCTCGGGCCAGGGATTATCCGGCAGGTTCACCAGCACCGTGTGCGCCCCGGCGGCCCGACCACAATCAAGATCAAATCGGTAATCACCGACCATCACCATCTCGCTCGCCGGTACTTGCCAGGCTTCCGCCAGCTTCAGCAGGCCACCCGGATGCGGTTTCGGCGGCGCTTCATCGCGACCCAACACATCCTCCACCGCAAAGCAGTCCGCCAGGCCGATGGCCTCCAGCGTCACATGGGCCAGTTCCCGCGCATTGCGGGTCAGGATGCCGAGCCGATAACCCCGCGCGTGCAGCTCGCGCACCAGTTCCACCGCGCCGACTGCCGGGGTCGAGCCGAGCGCCAGATCCCGTTCATGCTCCAGCAGCCACGCATGTTTCGCCGCTGCTTCCTCGGCGGGCAACGCCGCGAGGTGCGTGAGGATGTCGTCCTCCGGCGGGATCGACAGCGCCACGCGAATCGCCGCGAAATCATGCACGGCGACGGTCAGGGTGCCGTCCATGTCGAACACCCAGTGCCGCACCTCCGCCAGACTCATGCCCAGTCCTTGCGATGACGGATCAGGCCTTCCTGGGTCACCGACGCTACGAGTTGTCCGGCGCGGTTGAACACGCTGCCACGGGAGAACCCGCGAGAGTTGCCGGCCCACGGACTGTCCATGGCGTAGAGCAACCAGTCATCGGCGCGCAGGTCGTTGTGGAACCACAAGGCGTGATCGAGGCTGGCGACCTGCATGTCTTTCTGCCAGACCGACTTGCCGTGGGGCAGCATCGAGGTGGTCAGCAGACCGAAGTCCGAGGCGTAGGCCAGCAAATATTTGTGCAGCGCTGGGATGTCGGCCAATGCGCCGTCGGCACGGAACCACACGTACTTGACCGGATCCGCCGGTTGCGGGTTGTACGGGTCTTTTTCAGTGACCGGGCGCACTTCGATCGGTTTCGGGCACAGCAGCTTTTCGCGCATGTGTTCCGGGATCAGGTGCGCACGTTGCTGGGTCAGTTCCAGCTCCGACGGCAGGTTTTCCGGGCCGACCACTTGCGGCATCTGGCTCTGGTGTTCGAAGCCTTCTTCGTCGTACTGAAACGAAGCGCTGCAGGTGAAAATCGGGTGGCCCTTCTGGATCGCCGTCACGCGGCGGGTGCTGAAGCTGCCGCCGTCACGCACGCGGTCAACCGAGTAGACCACCGGCAACTTGGCATCACCCGGGCGCAGGAAATAACCGTGCATCGAATGCACATGACGCGTCTCTTCAACCGTCTGACTGGCCGCCGACAACGACTGGCCGAGTACCTGGCCGCCGAACAACTGGCGAAAGCCCAGATCCTGGCTGCGACCACGGAACAGGTTTTCCTCGATCGGTTCGAGGGTCAGCAGATCCACCAGATCTTCCAACACTTGGCTCATTCAGACTCTCCTCACACAACGCTATGCCGCGCAGTCTTGGCTGCGGCGGCCAATTCAGGTTCTGGCGCGAGCCATGATCGCGCCATTGTAAACGTCCGTGTCGGCTTAGCCATGCAGGGTCTGCAGCCATTGCTCCCTGGTGATTCGGTACAACAGATGTCGACGCAACGGGTGATCGACAGCCAGTTTCGGGTGATCGAAATCATGGGTCGGGTCGTGATGCATGCCGATGGCCTGCATGACTTTTTCCGACGGCAGATTGCTCTGCGCCGTGAAGGACACGATCTCTTTCAAGGCCAACCGGTCAAAGCCGCAACGCAGCGCAGTCCACGCCGCCTCGCTGGCATATCCCAGACCCCAATGTTCCTTCGCCAGACGCCAGCCGATTTCCACCGCCGGGGTGAACGGCGCGTCGAAACCGACCACGCCGAGCCCGGTAAAACCGATGAATTCGCCAGTGTCCTTGCGCTCCAGCGCCCACAGGCCGAAGCCGTGTTCGGCGAAATGGCCGCGCACACGGCCGATCATTGCGGCACTTTCCAGCCGGCTCAACAGCGCGGGAAAATAGCGCATCACCTGCGGATCGGCGCACATCGCCGCAAATGCCGGCAAATCCGCGTCCTGCCACTGACGCATCAGCAGTCGCGCGCTTTCCAGCTGCAGTATCGGCTCCATCGTGCCCCTCCGTTTCCATGCCGCCAGTCTACATCGCTGGTAGGCTTTGCACTCTTTCCTACAGCCTTTATGAATAGTCCGCCATGCCATTGCCGTTGATCTACCACGAAGACTACAGCCCCGAGTTTCCGGCGGATCACCGCTTTCCCATGGACAAGTTCCGCCTGCTGCGCGATCACCTGGTGGACAGCGGCCTGACCCGCGATGAAGACTTGCTGCGCCCTGAGCTGTGCCCTGCCGACATCCTCGCCCTGGCCCATGACCGCAGCTATATCGAACGCTACATGAGCGGCGAGCTGTCCCGCGAAGACCAGCGGCGCCTCGGTCTGCCGTGGAACGAAGCGCTGGCCCGGCGCACGGTGCGGGCGGTCGGCGGTTCGATTCTGGCAGCGGAAAAAGCACTGGAGCATGGCCTGGCCTGCCACCTGGCCGGTGGCACCCATCACGCCCATTACGACTACCCCGCCGGGTTCTGCATCTTCAATGACCTGGCGATCATCAGCCACTACCTGCTGCAAAGCGGCCGGGTGAACCGGGTGCTGATCTTCGATTGCGACGTGCATCAGGGCGACGGGACTGCACGGATCCTGCACAACACCCCGGAAGCCATCACCGTTTCCCTGCACTGCGAAAAGAACTTTCCTGCACGCAAGGCCGAAAGCGACTGGGACATTCCGCTGCCCAACGGCATGGGCGATGTCGATTACCTGAAAGTCGTCGATGACGCGCTCAACTATCTGTTACCGCTGTATCAGCCGGATCTGGTGCTGTACGACGCCGGCGTCGACGTGCACAAGGACGATGCCCTCGGTTATTTGCAACTGACCGACGACGGCGTTGCCGCCCGCGACGAAAGCGTGATGCGCCACTGCCTGGGCCGCGATATCCCGGTGGTCGGCGTGATCGGCGGTGGCTACAGCAAGGATCGCCAGGCCCTCGCCCGCCGCCACGGCATCCTGCATCACAGTGCGCAGCGCGTCTGGCAGTCATCCGGTTGTCATTGAGTTGTGCTGCGTTACCCACAATGGCTGTGGAACGGCCTGTGGATAACCTGAGCGAAAGGGACTACAGCCCACGCTGAACATGGCCTGCAGCGCGCTGGTTGTTTTTTGATCAGGCCTGACGCCGGCCGCTGCTGCTAGAATGCGCGGCTTATTCCGCCACGCTATTGCCGCTGCCATGACCCAGACTTCCCTCGCCCTTCCCGCTCTCGTCGCCATCATCGGCGGTGGCCCCGCCGGCCTGATGGCCGCCGAAGTGCTGAGCCAGGCCGGAGTCCGCGTCGATCTGTACGACGGCATGCCCTCGGTGGGCCGCAAGTTCCTGCTGGCCGGGGTTGGCGGCATGAACATAACCCATTCCGAAGCCTGGCCGGCCTTCCTCTCGCGCTACGCCGAACGCGCCCCGAACATCGCCCCGCTGCTGCGCGCGTTCGACGCCGACGCACTGTGCCGGTGGATTCACGAGCTGGGCATCGAAACCTTCATCGGCAGCTCCGGCCGGGTATTCCCCACCGACATGAAAGCCGCGCCATTGCTGCGCGCCTGGCTCAAGCGCCTGCGCGACAGCGGCGTGGTTATCCACACCCGCCACCGCTGGCTCGGCTGGGATGAAAGCGGCGCGTTGCGCATCGACAGCCCGGAAGGCGAGAAAACCCTGAGCCCCGACGCCACCCTGCTCGCCCTCGGCGGTGGCAGCTGGTCGCGACTGGGTTCCGACGGCGCGTGGATGCTGCCGCTGGAGCAACGCGGCGTAGGACTGGCGCCCTTGCAGCCAAGCAATTGCGGCTTCGAGGTGCAGGCCTGGAGCGAAGTGATGGTCAGCAAATTCGCCGGCGCGCCGCTGAAAAATATCGCCATCGGTTTGAACGACGATGTTCCGCGTCTGGGTGAATGCGTGATTACCGCGACCGGCATCGAGGGCAGTCTGATTTATGCGCTGTCGGCGCCGATTCGTGAGGCGATCAATGTGCACGGTACCGCGACTGTTCACATCGACCTGTTGCCCGGCCGACCTGTGGATAAATTGCAGGCGGCATTGAGCAAACCACGGGGTTCACGCTCAATGGCCAAGCATCTGCACAGTCAGGTCGGGATTGATGGGGTGAAAGCGGCGTTGCTGCGTGAACTCACTGACGCCGCAACGTTTGCCGATCCAGCATTGCTGGCCCGGGCGATCAAGGCCTTGCCGCTGACGCTGGTGAAAACCCGACCGCTGGATGAAGCGATCAGCAGTGCCGGTGGCGTGACGTTCGAAGCGATGGATGAGCGGATGATGCTCAAGGCGTTGCCGGGGGTGTTCTGTGCGGGGGAAATGCTGGATTGGGAGGCGCCGACTGGCGGGTATCTGCTGACGGGGTGTTTTGCCAGTGGCCGGGCGGCCGGAATTGGCATGCTGGACTGGTTGAAACAGCGCAACTGATCGTTCCCGCATTGCGCGGGAACGATCCGATTTGACGCTTAAGGCTTACGCTTACGCGGCCCGGTATTGAACACCGGCACCTTGCGCACAGGCTTGATCGCCACCTCCGGCGCCGGGGTATCCCCGCTGTCCACCCACTTGCCCAGATTGCGCTTGCCACCGCCGCCGCCGGAAACCTTCGGCTTCTTAGGTTTCTTCGGCTTCTTGATCACCTGACCACTGGCATCGGTGTCCGGCACACGGTGCTCCGGCACGAAGTCCGGTTCGATCTCGCGCTTCAAGGTACTGCGGGTCAGCATTTCAATCGCCGACAACATGTTCACTTCATCAGCGCACACCAGCGAAATCGCCTGACCAGTCGAACCGGCGCGGCCAGTCCGGCCGATACGGTGAATGTAATCCTCGGCGACGATCGGCAGATCGAAGTTGACCACCAATGGCAGGTCTTCGATATCCAGACCACGGGCCGCCACATCGGTGGCCACCAGAATCTGCACTTCGCTCAGTTTGAAACGGTCCAGCGCCCGCTGCCGGGTCGCCTGGGGCTTGTCGCCGTGGATGCCGTCGGCGTTCACGCCCAGGCCCTGGAGCTTCTCGACCAGCGCGTCCACACCATTACGGGTCTTGGCGAACACCAGTACCTGCTTCCACTTGTTCTTGCGCATCAGGTGCACGAACAGTTCCGGCTTGCGCTTCTTGTCCACCGTCACCACCCACTGCTTGACGGTGTTGGCGGCGACGTTGCGCGGGCTGACTTCGATGCTCTGCGGATCGTTGAGCATCTGCCCGGCCAGCAGGCGGATGTCATCGGAGAAGGTTGCGGAGAACAGCAGCGTCTGACGTCTCGATGGCAGCGCGCGGTAAATGTTCGCCAGCTCTTCGGAAAAGCCCAGGTCGAGCATGCGGTCGGCTTCGTCCAGCACCAGAGTTTGCAACTGATTGAACTTCAGCGCGTTCTGGCGGAACAGGTCGAGCAGACGGCCCGGAGTGGCGACCAACAGATCGACGCCGCCGCGCAGCTTCATCATTTGCGGGTTGATGCTGACGCCGCCGTACACCGCATAAGTGCGCAGCGGCAGGTTTTCGGCGTACTGGCGCACGGCTTCGTGGACTTGTTCGGCCAGCTCGCGAGTCGGCACCAGAATCAGCGCACGCACCGAGTTGGCGGTGACTTTCGGCCCTTCCATCGCCAGCAGTTGCAGCAGCGGCAAGGCAAAACCGGCGGTCTTGCCAGTGCCGGTCTGGGCCGCGGCCATCAGGTCGCGACCGGCCAGCACGGCCGGAATGGCCTGCGCCTGCACCGGCGTCGGGGTCTGGTAGCCGAGCTTCTCGAGGGAGCGCAGCAAGGGTTCGATCAGGCCAAGGGTGGCGAAAGTCATGGGAGTACCGTAGGAAAAATCAGGGCAAGTGTGCAATGGCGCGCAGTTTACCCTAATTCGCACGCTGCTCCGTCGGAATGGCCGTCGTTGCGGCGGCAGGCTCGCTGACCACCGGCGGCTGCCGAGGGCGGCGCCACTGTGGCAGACCGATCAGCACCACCGCGCCGATGATCACCAGCATCGCCAGCGCCTCTTCGACGCCGATGGTCTCGCCGACAAACACGATCCCCAGCAACACCGCCACCGCCGGGTTCACATAGGCGTAACTGGTGGCTGCCGCCGGACGAACGTTTTTCAACAGATACATGTAAGCGTTGAAAGCGATGATCGAGCCGAAGAAGATCAGGTACGCCAGCGCCAGCCAGCCTTCCAGTGGCGGCATGGCTTGCAGGTGTTCGCCGCTGGCCGCGCTGCCGATCAACAGCACCACGCCGCCCACCAGCATTTCCACGGCACTGGCCATTGCGCCCTGAGGCAGCGGCAAGTGCTTGCTCCACACCGAACCGAACGCCCAGCTCGCCGCCGCGAAAATCAGCAGCGCCGCGCCCAGCGGGCTGGATTGCAGGTTGGAACCCATGTTGAGCATCGCGATGCCGATAATCCCCATCGCCACCCCGGCCCATTCCAGACGCGTGTTGCGCGCGCCCCAGAAATAACCGCAGAGCAAGGTAAACAGCGGCACCGTCGCCACTGCCAGTGCGGCAACACCCGACGCCACACCGCTGTGTTCGGCCAGGGTCACCGCACCATTACCGAAACTGAGTAACAGAATCCCGATCATCCCCGCCGCTTTCCACTGCGCCCAGGTCGGCGCCGGTGCCCCGCGCCAGCGCAGGAAGGCGTACATCAGAGTGCCCGCAATCACGAAGCGCACGCCGCCAAGCATCAGCGGTGGCCAGTATTCGACGCCGATGCGGATCACCAGATAGGTCGATCCCCAAATCACGTACAACGCAAAAAACGCAGCGATCAATGGCAAGGAAAAACGGCGCAAGGCAGACATGGGCAGCTCGAAAGTCAGACTCAGGGGATGGCTTATTCTAGAAAGGCCAACCGCTAAAAATAAGTTACAAAACCTGTTTATAGCGCCGGTACACTTTTGAAAACACGGAGATCGACGGCCGAAACCGCGATTTCGAAAGTCTGGCATTTTCAGGAGTCCGACCTTGGACAAATACGACCGCATGTTGCTCGGCGCCCTGCTCGAAAACGGTCGCGCGTCTTACGCCGACCTCGCCCGCAAAGTGAACCTCTCCGCCCCCGCTGTCGCCGAGCGCGTGGCCAAACTCGAGGCGGCCGGAGTCATCACCGGGTATCAGGCGAACATCGACCTGTCGAAAATCGGCTTGCCGATCCAGTGCGTGATCGAATTGCGCCTCCACCAGAACGGCAGTCAAAAGGTCTACGACGAACTGGTGAAAATTCCGCAACTGACCGAGTGCTTTCGAGTGACGGGCGATCCGTGCGTGATCATGAAGGCCGCCGTCGGCTCGATGACCGAGCTGGAAGAACTGATCAACCGGGTGGCGAAATTCGGCTTCAGCAAGACGTCGATCGTGTTGTCGAGTGCGATAGAGAAGCGGGTGCCGCTCGGTCATCTCGAAGGGAACGGCAAACCCTGAGGCGATGGTGATCCCTGTGGGAGCGGGCTTGCCCGCGATGAGGCCATCAGATCCTACAACTTGGGTGACTGACAATACGCCATCGCGGGCAAGCCCGCTCCCACAGGGAAATGTGTTTGCCTGAGAATCAGCGATAGCGTTGCAGGTGCTCGCCCACTTTAGCGGCCGGGACTTTCTGCAATTTGCACAGCAGGTCGTGCGACAACTCCCGCACCCCATGCTTGTGCCGCAACTCATCCGCCAGATGCGCCAGCAAATTCGCCGCCATCTCCGCATCCGCCATCGCCCTGTGCGCCTGGCCGGTGTGCGGCAGTTGGGCGAAGGTCGTGAGCGTACCGAGCTTGTGGTTCGGCGCCGCCGGCATCAGGCGGCGGGCCAGCAGTAGCGAGCAGGCGAAGTTCTGCAAACGGGTGCGTTTGATCCGGCCCAGTTCGAAGTCCCAGAACTTCTGGTCGAACGCGGCGTTGTGCGCCAGCAGGGGTGTGCAGCCGACGAATTCGTTGACTTCGTTCATTACCTGTTCGGCCGACGGCGCGGTGCGCAGCATGGCGTTGCTGATGCCGGTGAGTTGTTCGATGAAGGCCGGGACGCGGACGCCGGCGTTCATCAGGCTCTGGTAACGCTCGACGATGCGGCCGTTTTCCAGCATGACCACGGCGATTTCCGTGGCCCGGCAGCTGCTGCTCGGCGAGATGCCGGTGGTTTCAAAGTCGATGACTGCAATGCGTTCCAAACCGGGTTCAACTCCGTTCAAATCAATTCTTGAGCAACGCTCAGTTTTTCAACAGCAGTGCGCCTTCGATCGGCACATAACGGCTGGCGGCGCGGATCAGCGAGTTGGCGGTCAGGCCGGGAACGCCGTAGGCCACCGCTTGTACGCCGTGTTTGTTGATGATGCGTTCGAGCAGCATGTCGAAGTCGCCGTCACCGGAGGCCAGGACGATTTCGTCGACGTGGTCGGCGGCGTCCATGATGTCGAGAGTGATGCCCACGTCCCAGTCGCCCTTGGCCGAGCCGTCGCTGCGCTGGATGTAGGGTTTGAGTTTCACGGTGAAACCGAGGTTGCGCAGGATCTGCTGGAACTGCTGCTGTTTGCTGTCGCCCCGGTCGATCGCGTAGGCGTAGGCCTCGACGATCTGCCCGTGCTGGCTGACATCCGCCCACAGCGCCGCGTAGTTGAAGTGGCAACCGTAGGCCTGGCGGACGGTGTAGTAGAGGTTCTGCACATCGGCGAACACTGCGATTTTTTTCACCGGAGTTCCTGTGAGCGCTTGCGCGCATGAGCCGGATCAGGCACCAGGCCCGAAAAAGGCGCTCAGTATGCCAGCCCGAAGGAAGGTTCCGCGAATAATCGGCCCGGGGCGCTCAGGCGCCCCGGACGAATGGTGAATCAGACGAAGGAGTCGTCGTCATCGAAGAACGATGAGTTGTCATCGCTGTAGTCGGTGTCGCTGAAGCCACCCTGGTTGTTGCCCCAGGAATCGTTGTTGGCCATGCGCTGGTCATCGCCCCAACCGTTGTTGCCCTGATCGTTGACCTGCGCCGGCTCTTCCTTGATCACTTCGACGATTTCTTGCGGCTGCTGGTTTTGGTGGAACAGGCTGCTGATGCCTTGTGCCAGCATCACGCCACCCGCCACACCGGCAGCGGTTTTCAGGGCGCCACCGAGGAAGCTGCTGCCGGCCGCCGGGGCCGCTGGTTGCTGGCCATAACCCGGTGGTGGTGCGCCGAAGTTCTGTTGTGGCGCGGGAGCACCGAAGTTCTGCTGCGGAGCCGGTTCACGCCAGCCGCCGGTGGACGCCGGTGCGCTCTGGGCCGGGGCCGGGCGCGGGCTGCTGCCACCGAAGATGCTCGACAGGAAACCGCCGCCGCTCGACGCCGGGGCTGCGCTCTGTGCCTTGGCCGATTGCAGTTCGGCCTGCAGTTGCTGGACCTGTTGAGTCAGTTGTTTGTTCTGTTCGTCGAGGCTCTTGATCGCGGCCTCCTGCACCAGAATCGCCTGGGTCATGAAATAGCCTGCGGCCGGCTGGCGCGTCAGGTGTTCCTTGATCCGCGCTTCAGCCAGGGCGTCACGCGGGGCTGCCTCCGTTTCGGCCTGTTGCAGCCGGGAAAACAGTCCATCGATCAGGGTTTGCTCTTCGCTGTTCATGGCGACCTCGTAGATTGCCGGGGATAACGTTGCCCTCGTCCACAGTGGAGGAGGCGCACCTACGTAATGGAGGCAGCGACAGAATGTTTCAATGGTCTTTACCGAACGTTTACGTTTGCGCCCCGCAGCACATCATCGGTTAAAGTGAGCCACTGTTTTTGACCTGCGATACCGACTGATGAATGCCTTCGATGTGCTGCGTGACTCGCTGTATTTCTTTAAACGCAATCTGGCGCGGATCGTCCAGCTGTGTCTGCCGCTGGTGATCTTCGAAGCCGCGTTGCAACAGGTGGTCGATCACACAAGCGACCCGGACGGTTATTCGGCCATCAGCGTGATCGTCGGCCTGCTGGTCTACCCGCTGTACACCGCCGCGCTGATCCTGTTTCTCGACGCCCGCACCCGTGGCGAATCCCCGCAAACCCTCGACCTGCTGGCGATGGCGGCGCGCCTGTGGCCGCGTTTCGCCGTGCTCACCGCGCTCAATACGCTGCTGATCCTGCTCGGTCTGTCCCTGTATTTCCTGCCAGGCTTGTGGCTGATGGTCACCCTGGCCTTCGGTGAATACCTGCTGGTGCTGCGCGGCTATGGCCCGTTGCAGGCCATGAAGGAAAGCCTGCGCCTGAGCCGTGGGCATTTCCTGCGGATTCTGGTGTGCATCCTCTGTGTGATGGGGCCGTTGTGGCTGCTCAAGGGCCTGACCCTGCAGGTCTACCCCGATCCGCAGAATCCGTTGATCGCCATATTGATCGACAGTGGCCACAGCTTCCTGCAGCTGTTCACCAGCGTGGTGCTGTTCCGCCTGTTCATGTTGATCAGCGAATTGCCCGACAAACGTGACGGAATAGTCTGACCGCTCTGCGCTTGGGTGATGCGGGGGTCTCGTATATGCTCGGGACCACTTCCGTATCGCTATAAGCCGAGCCATGACCCGTCTACTGCGCTACATCCTGCTCTGCGTGCTGCTGGCCGTCGCCCTGATCGGCGTGATGATTTTCAGCCTGACCTGGCGCCCCGACGCCCGGGAGACCCTGCCGGTCAGTTGCACCGGGCAACCGCCGACGCTGGTGCCCGGCCAGGCGCTGAAGGTCATGACCTGGAACGTGCAATACCTGGCCGGCAAGCGCTACGTGTTCTGGAATGACCTGGCGCAAGGCGACGACGAAGCCCCGACCCCGGAAGACATGGCGTTCAGCCTCGATGAAGTGGCCCGGGTGATCCGCGACGAGCAGCCCGATGTGGTGCTGATCCAGGAACTGGATGACGGCGCCAAGGCCAGCGACTATCAGAACCAGCTCAAGCTGTTGCAGGAACGCCTCACCGACCTCTACCCGTGCAGCGCCCACGCCTTCGACTGGAAGGCCGATTTCGTGCCGGATCCGCATATCTTCGGCAGCGTCGGCCGACAACTCGCGACCCTCAGCCGGTTCCGCATCGAACACGCCGAACGCCTGCAATTGCCGGTGCAGCCGCTGAATATCATCAGCCGCCAGTTCCAGCCGAAAAACGCCCTGCTCGCCACCACGCTGCCGTTCAGCGATGGCGGACAACTCGTGGTGTTCAACACGCATCTGGATCGCGCCATGCAGCCGGACGAAACCTTGCAGACGCAAGTGGCGGCGGTGGCCAAGGTGCTCGACAAACACGAAAGCCACGGCACGCCGTGGCTGATCGGGGGCGACTTCAACCTGTTGCCGCTCGGCCAGTACCGGCGCCTGCCGGTCGAACAGCGCACGCCCTACTCCGTGGACAGTGCGCTGCATCTGTTGTGGGACAAGTACCCGATGATCCCGACCAACAACGAAGCCAGCGGCATCGACCGCGCCAAGTGGCTGACCCACTATCCCAACGACCCCGGCCTCAACGGCCCGGACCGTACGGTCGATTACCTGTTCTACAGCCCGAAGATCAAACGGGTCGAAGCCACGGTGCGTCAGGACGATACGTTGCGCATCTCCGATCATCTGCCGGTGATTGCGAAGTTCCTTCTGCCACCCAACTGATCTCAGTGCGCTTCTTCAAGATCGTCGTGCAACAGCCCGAAGATCTGCCGCTTCATTTCGATGAACGAGCGTTCCATCACCATGTCCAGCGTGCGTGGGCGTTCGATCGGCACATCGAGAATCTGCTTGATCCGCCCAGGCCTGGCGCCCATTACGTACACACGGTCGCCGAGCAGGATCGCCTCGTCGATATCGTGAGTGACGAACAGCACAGTCTTCTTGCTGTTGCCCCACACCCGCAGCAACAGCTGCTGCATTTGCAGACGGGTCTGGCTGTCGAGGGCGCCGAAGGGTTCGTCCATCAGCAGGATCTGCGGGTCATTGGCCAGGGCCCGGGCAATCGCCACCCGCTGCATCATGCCGCCGGACAACTGCTTGGCGTAGTTGTCGGCGAAACCGGACAAGCCGACTTCATGGACGTAGTGATCGACGATTTCCTTGCGTTTGGCCGCCGGCATGCCCCGGCGCTTGAGGCCGAACTCGACGTTCTGCCGCACCGTCAGCCACGGGAACAGCGTGTAGCTCTGGAACACCATTCCGCGATCCGCGCCGGGGCCTTGCACTTGCTGGCCGCCGACGTAGATCTCGCCGGACGTCGGCTCGGCAAGGCCGGCGGTGAGATACAGCAGGCTCGACTTGCCGCAGCCCGACGGCCCGACCAGCACTGCAAATTGCTGATCCGGCACTTCGAACGACACTTCTTCCAGCGCGGTGAATGTACCGCCGCCGGGCTTGGTGTAACGCAGGCTGACCTTGTCCACCTGCAACCTTGGCGCGGCGTGTGCCGGTGCAGCGACCGGCTCGATGAAACGACGGTTGGCAGCGGTTACTGAGCCCATGCGGCAATCCTCAAACGCAAGAAGCGGAACAGTTGATCGGTGACCAGGCCCAGCAGGCCGATGATCGCGATGGCGAGAAAAATCACGTCGACCTGAAAACCACGCATGGCCTTGAGGCTCAAGTAACCGAGACCACTGGAAGCGGCGACCAGTTCGGCAACCACCAGATAGGTCCAGGCCCAGCCCATGGTCACCCGCAAGGTGTCGAGTACGCCGGGCAACGACGCCGGGGCGATCACGTGCAGCACCGCGTCACGCCGGTTGGAGCCGAGGGTGTAGGAGGCGTTGATCAAGTCCTTGGAGATGCCTTTGGACACGTCCGCGACCATCACCAGTTGCTGGAAGAACACGCCGAAGATGATCACCGACACCCGCTGCTCCAGACCGATGCCGATCCACAGGATGAACAGCGGCACGAACGAGGTCACCGGCAGGTAGCGGATGAAATTGACCATCGGCTCGAGGAACGCCTGGACGATGCGGAAACTGCCCATGAGCAACCCCAGCGGCACCGCCACCAGCGACGACACGATGAAGCCGACCATCACCACTTCGACGCTGGCCCAGACATGCTGGCCGAGGGTGCCGTCGCGGCTCAGGCGCAGGGCCGCTTCGACCACCGCACCGGGCGTCGGCAGGAACATCCCCGGCACGATGCCGCCGTAGGACAACCCGGCCCACAGGCCGACCAGCAACACCCAGGCCAGACCGCTGGCGCTCCACACCACCGGCACCGGCAGCCCGGTCTTCGGCGTGATGCAGCGGCTCAGCCATGAATTGCGCTTGAACATGACCAGTCTCCTAGAGCGGGCTGACGAAACGGTTATCCACCAGATCGTCGTTGCTGACGTTGTAGGGCTTGCCCTGCAGTTCGCTGGCGGTTTCGTTGGCCAGTTTGATCAGCGGCTCGCTGTCACCCGGTGCGCCCGGCTTGCCCAGCAGCTTCTCGCTCATGGCCTGATCGTAGAAGCGCACGCCTTGCGCGGCGGCGGCCAGTTCCTTCGGATCGGACAGGTAACCGCCGACGCCCTTGGCCATGATTTCGTAGGCTTTCTGTGGATGGTCCTTGGTGTACTGCACGGCTTTGTAGAGACCGGCGACCAGCGCCTTGACGTCTTCCGGCTGCTTCTCGATCACCGTGCAATTGAGCGCCACTACATCGACAATCACACCCGGCGTACTGCTGCTGTCGATCAGCACCTTGCCCTGCTGCTTGTCGCGCACCATCGACAGATGCGGCTCCCAGGTCACGGCGGCCGGCACGCGACCGGCGATGAACGCCGTGGCGGCGTCGTCGGCGGTCATGTTCTGCACGGTGATGTCGCTCATGCTCATGCCGTTCTTTTTCAGCAGGTACGACAGCCAGAACTGCGAGGTCGACCCTTCGTTGACGGCCACGGCCTGGCCCTTGAGTTCCTGCAGGCTCTTCACGTTTTTGCCGACCAGCACGCCGTCGCCGCCATGGCTGTCATCCAGCGCGGCCACGGCCTTGAAGCAGAACTGCGGGCGGTACTTGAGCACTTCGTCGATGGTCGAGGCCGAGCCGGACAATTGCCCGGACGCCTGGGCGGCCATGTACATCGACGCTTCTTCGACCACCGGCAATTCGACGGTCAGGCCGTTTTCCTTGAAGTAGCCCAGATCCTGGGCCAGATACAGGGTGCCGTAACCGACCCACGTGGTGTGGCCGATCGACAAGATGCCGGCCTGGGCGGCGGTGACGGAAAGGGCGGAAATCGCCAGAGGACAAGCAAGACGGGTAAACAAGGACTTGTTCATGGAGCACTCCCAACGCTGTTGATTTAGTTGTCATGGGCAGTACGGCCAGCCGGGGTCGCGCGATTGCACGCTGCGGTCTCTGTCGGACTCTGGCGGGCAATGCATTGGCTGGCGAAATCGATGTTGACCCAGGCCCGGCGTCAGGAAAACGAGGAAATAGTTAGACGCGAACGATGAAAAAACTGGGTAGTGCGCACCGCGAAAGGGCGCGTCGGGCGGGGGTGCACGGAGGGGGTGCAAGACAGCTAAAACAGAGGTGAATCGACCGACGCAATCGCGGGCAAGCCCGCTCCCACAGGTTTATCGGACGTTCACAAAATTGTGATCCACCCCGATAACTGTGGGAGCGGGCTTGCCCGCGAAGGGGCCCTTGAGCTTTACGAATATCTCAGAGCCGACCGTATTCCTGCGCCGTACGATCAACCGCTTTCAAGGTCTTGCCCACCAGCTCGTCAATCTCTTCACGGCTGGCAATCAACGCCGGCGCCATGATCATCCGCCCCAGCGTCGAGCGAATGATCACCCCCTCCTCAAAACCGATCGTGCGGCAGCGCCAGGCGATGTCGTTCTCGTTGGCGAAGCGCTTGCGCGTGGCCTTGTCTTCGGCCAGTTGCAACGCCGCGACCATGCCCGTGCCCTGAATATCGCCCACCAACGGGTGATTGCCGAACACCTCGCGCAGGCACTGTTGCAGGTACGGCCCGATGTCATCCTTGACCCGCGCCACCACGCCTTCATCGCGCAAGGCCTTGAGGTTGGCAATCGCCACCGCCGCCGCCACCGGGTGCCCGGAATAGGTCAGGCCGTGAGCGAACACACCGCCCTGCTCCACCAGCACGTCGGCCATTTTCTTCGACAGGATCAGGCCGCCCATCGGGATGTAACCGGAGGTCAGCCCCTTGGCAATGGACAGGGTGTCCGGCTCGAAACCGAAGTATTCGTGAGCGAACCATTCGCCGGTGCGACCGAAGCCGCCGATCACTTCATCGGCACACAACAGCACGTCGTACTTGCGGCAGATGCGCTGGATTTCCGGCCAGTAGCTTTCCGGCGGGAAGATCATTCCGCCCGCGCCCTGGAACGGTTCGGCGATGAAACCTGCGACCTTGTCCGCGCCCAGTTCGAGGATCTTCGCTTCCAGTTGCTGCGCCGCCCGCAAGCCAAATTCAGCCGGGGCCAGGTTGCCTTCGTGGGCGAAGAAGTACGGCTCATCGATGTGCGCGATGTCGGGAATCATCCCGCCCATTTCGTGCATGAACTTCATGCCGCCGAGGGCCGTCGCCGCCAGGGTCGAACCGTGATAGCCGTTCCAGCGGCCGATCATGATTTTCTTCTCGGGCTTGCCCAGCACCTGCCAGTAACGGCGCACGGTACGGATCAGCACCTCGTTGGCTTCGGAGCCGGAGTTGGTGTAGATCGCGTGGCTGTAGTGCCCCGGCAGCAGGCTGAACAGCAGTTCGGAGAGTTCGATCACCTGCGGGTGGGTGGTGTGGAAAAACATGTTGTAGTACGGCAACTGCTCCAGTTGCCGGCTCGCGGCGGCGTTCAGGTCCTTGCGCCCATAGCCGAGGTTGGTGCACCACAGCCCGGACATGCCGTCGAGGTAACGCCGGCCGTCGTTGTCCCACAGGTGCAGGCGGTCACCGCGCACCATCACCCGTGGGCCTTCGTCGTTGAGGGCCTTCTGGTCGACGAACGCATGAATGTGATGCGCTGCATCGGCGGCCTGGTAGTCGCGGGTTTCACGTGAGGTGGTCATCGCCGGATCTCCTTTTTTGTTGTGAGCGGCTGTCATGAGCGCAGTTGAAACCAGGTGGTTTTCAACTGGGTGTATTTGTCGAACGAGTGCAGCGACAGGTCGCGGCCGAAACCGGATTGCTTGCCACCGCCGAACGGCACGGTCACGTCCAGCGCATCGACGCTGTTGACCGACACCGTACCGGCTCGCAATTGCCGCGCCACCCGATGCGCGCGGTGTAGATCGTCAGTCCACAGCGACGCTGCCAGACCGTAGACGCTGTCGTTGGCCAGTTGCAAGGCGTGGGCCTCGTCATCGAACGGAATCACCGCCAGCACCGGCCCGAACACTTCTTCGCGAAACAGGGTCATGTGCGGCTGCACGTCGGTGAAAATCGTCGGCTGAACGAAGTTGCCCGAACCGTTGAAACTCAGCTGTCGCCCGCCGCAGACGCGGGTCGCGCCATCACGTTCGGCCTGGTTGATGAAGCGCAGAATGCTTTCGGTCTGACGGGTGTCGACAACCGCCCCCGCCGCACTTGCCGGGTCCAGCGGATCACCCGGTTGCCAGCGTTCGGCCTGAGCCTTCAGTCGCTCGACGAACTCGTCGTGAATCGAGCGCTCCACCAGCAATCGCGAGTTGGCCGAGCAGACTTCGCCCTGATTGAAGAAGATCCCGAACGCGGCTTTCTGCGCCGCCAGGTCCAGATCCTTGCAGTCGGCGAACACCAGATTGGCGCTCTTGCCACCGCACTCCAGCCACACCTGTTTGAGGTTCGACTGCGCGGAGTACTGCATGAAATATTTGCCGACCTGGGTCGAGCCGGTGAACACCAGACAATCGACATCCGGGTGCAGGCCCAAGGCTTTGCCGGTCTGCTCACCAAGCCCCGGCAGCACGTTCAGCACACCGGCCGGCAGCCCGGCCTCCAGCGCCAGCTCGGCCAGACGCAAAGCGGAGAACGGTGATTGCTCGGCGGGTTTGAGGATTACCGAGTTGCCCGCCGCCAGCGCCGGCGCGAGTTTCCACGCGGCCATGTCCAGCGGGAAGTTCCAAGGCACCACGGCGGCGACCACGCCCAGCGCTTCACGGGTGATGGTCGCCAGTACGTTCGAGGCGCTTGGCGCGACCTGGTCGTAGAGTTTGTCCAGGCTTTCGGCGTACCAGCGGAACACCCCGGCAGCGCCCGGCACGTCGATGTTGTAAGCATCCATCACCGGTTTGCCCATGTTCAGCGAATCGAGCAGCGCCAGTTCTTCGCGATGGGTCAGGATCAGATCCGCCAGCCGCAGCAAGACTTGCTTGCGCTCGGTCGGTGAACGCCCGGCCCAGGTGCCGGCCTCGAATACTTCGCGCGCATTGCGCACCGCCGCGTCGACATCCTCTTCACCGCACGCGGCGACGTTTGCCAGCAACTGGCCGGTGGCCGGGTTGATCGCGGCAAAGGTCTGCCCCGACTGCGCCGCACGCAGCTTGCCGTCGATCACGGCCTGGTACGGATAGCTCAATTCAGCGGCCTTGCGCTGCCAGTCTGCAAGTTCGAACACGGTGGATGCTCCTTGGACTTTTATTCTTTTATAAACAGCTGCCGTCGATAGTCGCTCAGGCCGGCGCGAGCCAAAACCAGTAAAAATGTCTTCGCAGACAATAAAAAAGGTAACCAGCCAGTGGCCCCCTCGCGCGCGTATGGGGCTATTGTTCAGGGACAAAAAAACCGCCGACAGAACGGAGGCCGGCGGCGTACAAATTGCTTGGATGTGAAATCCGTTCGCTTTGAGGTTCACCGTGGCCGCTTACAACCTGCGTCAGTTGAAATACTTCATCACCACCGTCGAATGCGGCAGCGTCGCCGAAGCCTCGCGCAAGCTGTACATCGCGCAACCGGCGATCTCCACGGCGATCAAGGGGCTGGAAGACAGCTTCGGCGTGCAACTGCTGATCCGCCATCACGCTCAGGGCGTGTCGCTGACGCCGAGCGGCGCGCGGTTCTTCCGCAAGGCCCAGGAACTGCTGCGCATGGCCAAGGAGTTCGAACAGAACGCCCTCGCCGACAACGACGTGGTGGCCGGGCAGATCGATATCGGCTGTTTTGAAACAGTGGCGCCGCTGTACCTGCCGCAGCTGATTGCAGGCTTCTCGGCGCTGTATCCGGGGGTGAAGATCCGCATCCGCGACGGCGAACAACAGGAACTGGTGCAAGGCCTGACCTCGGGCACCTTCGACCTGGCAATCCTGTACAAGCACGACCTCGACGCCACCATCGAAACCGAACCGCTGATGCCGGCCCAACGGCCTTACGCCCTGCTCCCGGCGGACCACCGCTTCGCCCAGCTCAAGCAGGTTTCGCTGCGGGACTTGTGCCTGGAGCCGATGATCCTGCTCGACGTGCAGCCGAGTCGCACCTACTTCGTCAGCCTGTTCGAAGAACTCGGCTTGTCGCCACGCATCGAGTTCAGCTCGCCATCGATCGAAATGGTGCGCGGCATGGTCGGTCAGGGCTTCGGCTTCTCGATCCTGGTCACCCGCCCGCATTCGGAATGCACCTACGACGGCAAGAAAGTCGTGTGCGTGGACATCGTCGAAGACGTCACCGGCTCAGGCCTGGTGGCCGCGTGGCTCAAACGCGGCCAACTGACCAAACCGGCACAGTTGTTTGCCGATTATTGCCGGGAGCAGTTGACCGCGAAGGCTAGCCGCTGACCCTCACGTACCCCGTGGTTTGGCCCGGGCAGTGGCTTCGGCCACCAGCGGATCATCCGGCCAATAATGCTTCGGATACCGCCCCTTCAAATCCTTCTTCACCTCGGCATAGGTGCTGCGCCAGAAGTTGGCCAGATCCTGCGTCACCTGCACCGGCCGCCGCGCGGGCGACAGCAGGTGCAGCTTGACCACTTGCCGGCCGCCGGCAATGCGCGGCGTGTCGGCCAGGCCGAACAACTCCTGCAAACGCACGGCGAGAATCGGTGGTTGCTCGCTGTAGTCGAGTCGAATCGACGAGCCCGACGGCACGCTCAGGTGATGCGGTGCCTGCTCATCGAGTTGTTGCGGTAGCGGCCATGGCAGCAGATTGCGCACGATGCTCGACAGGTCGAGGTTGGCGAAATGGCTGAGGCGCGAGACCTTGCCCAGATAAGGCATCAGCCAGTCTTCGAGGGTTTTCAGCAGTGTAGCGTCGCTGACATCCGGCCATTGGCTGTCACCCTTGGCGTCCAGATCGAGCTGGCGCAACAAGGCGACTCGCGCCTGCCACTGGCGCAGCTCCGGGGTCCACGGCAGCAGTTCCAGACCTTTGCGTCGCACCAGATTGACCAGTGCCTGACTGCGGGCGTTTTCGTCGAGACCGGTCAGCGGTTCGCGGCTGAGGATCAGTTCGCCGACCTTGCGTTGACGCTCGGCCCGCAGCACGCCTTCCCGCTCGTCCCAATCCAGTTGATCGACGTTGTGCACCTGTTCGGCCAGCACCGAATCGAACAGCGCCGGATCGAAATCCGCCGCCAGATAAATCCGCTCTTCGCGCTGACCTTGGCGGCTGCCGAGGTCGGCGATGACGATCCACGGTTCCTTCATCAGGCTGTCGGCTTCGGCGAACAACGCCGCTCGGCCATTGGCCAGACGATATTCGGCACCACCGGCACGCCGCTGCTGGGCGACGCGATCCGGGTAGGCCAGTGCCAGCAGAGCACCGAGCCAGCGCGGGTGATCCGGATCGGCAACTGGTTCGCTGGCCTTGCCGCGCAGGTAGCCGCGATATTGCCGCGCCAGTTGCCGGGCGCGCTGCACGCCGCCCTGAGCGCCCCGGGCCGCGCGCTCTTCGCCGGACAGCAGCACCAGACGACTGTGCAGATCCGCCCCGGCGCCACGCAAAATATCCCGTTCGCCGAGCAACGCGGCAACGTCGCACGCCATGGTCGCCAGACCCAACGCCTGACCGCGCAACAGCAAATGAGCAATGCGCGGGTGCGCCGGCAATTCGGCCATGGCCTGACCGTGACGATTCAGGCTTTCACCGTCCAGCGCACCGAGGCGCTGCAACAAGTCTTGAGCCTGTGCATAAGCGGCCGCTGGCGGCACGTCCAGCCAGATCAGATCACTCGGCGCCACGCCCCAGCGTCCGAGTTGCAGAGCGAGTCCGGCGAGATCCGCCGAGAGGATTTCCGCGCTGCCATAGGCCGCCAGTTGTTCGTGCTGATCCTGCGACCACAGGCGATAACACACGCCCGGCTCCAGACGCCCGGCCCGACCCGCGCGCTGGGTGGCGCTGGCTTTGGAGATCCGTTGAGTGTCGAGGCGGGTCATGCCGCTGCCCGGATCGAAACGCGGCACCCGCGCCAGCCCGGCGTCGATCACCACGCGCACGCCGTTGATGGTCAGGCTGGTCTCGGCGATGTTGGTGGCCAGCACCACTTTGCGCTGGCCTGCCGGGGCCGGGTCGATGGCGGCGCGCTGAGCATTCAGGTCGAGTTCGCCGTGCAACGGGCAGAGCAACACGTCGCTGCGCTCACCGATGGCATCCGCCAGTTGCTGATGCACACGGCGGATTTCCGCTTGCCCCGGCAGAAACACCAACAGGCTGCCGGTTTCATCGTGCAGCGCTTCGAGCACCGTTTGCGTGACGCGCTGATCGATGTATTCGCCGGGCTGGAACGGCCGGCCCCAGCGCATCGTCACCGGGAACATCCGGCCCTCGCTGCGCAGGATCGGCGCATCGTCGAGCAAACCGGCCAGACGTTCGCCTTCGAGGGTGGCGGACATCAGCAGAATCTTCAGCGGCTGTTCAGCTCGAAACAGTTCGCGACCTTTCAGACTGAGGGCCAGCGCCAGATCGGCGTCGAGACTGCGTTCGTGGAATTCGTCGAAGATCAGCAGGCCCACGCCTTCCAGCGCCGGATCGTCCTGCAAACGCCGGGTGAGGATGCCTTCGGTGACCACTTCGATGCGCGTATTGGGGCCGACCTTGCTGTCGAGGCGAATGCGATAACCGACGGTTTCACCGACCTTCTCGCCCAGCTCGCTGGCCAGCCGTTCCGCTGCTGCGCGCGCCGCCAGCCGACGGGGCTCGAGCATGAGAATGGTCTGCCCGTTCAGCCATGCTTCATTGAGCAGGGCCAAAGGCACGCGGGTGGTCTTACCGGCGCCGGGCGGTGCTTCGAGCACGGCTTCGTGGCGTGTCGCGAGGGCTTCACGCAGGGCGGGTAAAACTTCATCGATTGGCAACGAATTCATACTGGCTCCAAAACAGAGCCGCGAGTATAACGGCGAACT
This sequence comes from Pseudomonas sp. MWU12-2029, assembly GCF_023242425.1. Lineage (NCBI taxonomy): Bacteria > Pseudomonadati > Pseudomonadota > Gammaproteobacteria > Pseudomonadales > Pseudomonadaceae > Pseudomonas > Pseudomonas sp. MWU12-2029. The sequence continues at coordinate 158,831 of NZ_JALJDY010000009.1, forward strand.
GCCAGGCGTTCGTCAGGGTCTTAACTTCACACGATAACGCTTCGTTAACAGATGACTCAGGAGATTCCCATGCGCTTACCTTTTCGCCTGATCGGCGGTGTACTGGTTGCCACCCTGCTCACTCAGATCACCGCGTGCGGTTCGATTTTCTACCCCGACCGGCGCGGCCAGATCGACGGCAAGATCGACCCGGCGATTGCCGTGCTCGATGCCGTGGGCCTGCTGTTCTATATCCTTCCCGGCGTAATCGCGTTTGCCGTGGACTTCACCACCGGCGCGATCTATTTCGAACCGGGCCGCACGGCGCAGGTCGATCCGGTCAAGCTCAAACAAGCCGTCGGCCCGGATGGCCAGGTCGATAACCTCAAGTTGCAGGCTATTCTCGAAACAGAACTGGGCCGCAACCTGCCTCTAGATGACCCACGGCTGATCCAGCACAAGGGCAGCACCCAGCAACTGGCGATGTTCGGCCTGCAACCTGCCGCATAAGGAATCAACGCACCCATGACCTCCAGCCCCGAACACGCCCGCCTGCTGCGGCTGGCGACCCGCGCCTCGGTGGCGGTGGCCTGTACGCTGATCATCGCCAAAGCCATCGCCTGGTGGCTGAGCGGTTCGGTGAGCATGCTCGCCGGCCTCACCGACTCGGCCCTCGATGGCGTCACTTCGTTGCTCAACTTGCTGGCGGTGCACTACGCGCTGCGCCCGGCGGATGACGATCACCGCTATGGTCACGGCAAGGCCGAATCCCTGGCGGGCATGGCGCAGGCGCTGTTCATTGGCGGCAGTGCGGTGCTGATTGCGTTTCAGGCTTATGAACGCATTCAGCAACCGGAACCGCTCGGCGCGCCCTGGATCAGCATCGGCGTGATCGTGTTTTCCCTGCTGCTGACAGCGGCGCTGCTGATGCTGCAGCATCGGGTGATCAAGCAGACCGGCTCCAACGCCGTTCGCGCGGACTCGCTGCATTACCGTTCGGACATGTTGCTCAACGGCAGCATCCTGATCGCCCTGATCCTGGCGGGTCTGGGCTTTCATCAACTGGATGCGTGGTTCGGTCTGGGGATTGCCGTGTACATCCTGTGGAGCGCGATCCAGATTGCACGGGAGAGTTTTTCGGTGTTGATGGATGAAGAGCTGCCGGTGGATGTCAGTCAGCACATGCTTGAACTGGCCTGCGGTGTGCCGGGTGTGCTGGGCGCACATGATCTGCGCACGCGGATCTCGGGTAATCACTGGTTCGTGCAGTTGCACCTGGAATTGCCGGGAGAACTGACGCTGTCAGTCGCCCACGGCATCAGCGATCAAGCGGCCGATGCGATCCACGCTGCCTACCCGCGGGCCGAAGTGCTGGTGCACGCCGACCCGCAGGAAGTAGTGAAAGCCGCCCGGGCTCAGTAGTTGACCTGATAACCGCGGCTGCTCAGGCAATTGCCCTGGGCCTGACGGTAGGCCTGCACCACTTCGGGTGCGGGCTGGTAGGTCGCGGTACGCGGATCGAAACCGCTTTGCTGCACCGCGTATTGATAGCACTGGTAGCCGTCCTGCTGGACCTGCTCCGGCGACTGGCCGTTGGCGGGATAGGCTTCCACGTCATAACCGTTGTTTGTCGGTTGCGGAGGCTGCTGTACTGGCGGCTCGACCACCACGTAATCCTGGGTCGCTTCCTGATAGGCGTAGTACGAGCCTGCCGCCAGGAACAACAGCGAACCGCCGATCCACACTTCACGGGCGTAATCCGGCAGGTACTGGATACGGATGCCCCGTGGCGGCTGAACCACGACATATCGCGGACCTTGCGGGCGATACCAGTAGCCGCCGGAGAAGAAATAATCCTGGCCACGATACGGAACGCGGAAGTCACGATCCGGGAAGCGGTCGATCACATGGCCCGGCCGGTACTGCGGGCCGGGGCCCCAACCGTTGCCATGCCCGTCGGGGCGACCTGGCCAGCGACGGTCATCGGGTCGGTTGCCGGTCTGCCAGTTCTGGTGGTAGCCATTCTGCGGACGCTCGTCGCGGTAGTAGCCCTGACGCGGTTCCTGGGTCTGGCGCACGGTGTCGGGGCGCGGCTGGATCGGCAGGCTGTTGGCCGGCAGTTGTGGTGGCGGTGGCGGCTGGCGGACCGGATTGGGATTGTAGGCCGGACGGTTCTGGTCGTGGTTCTGCCACTGCCCATTGTTGTGCTGCTGACCGTTGTGCTCGAACTGGCGGCTGTTGTCGCCGCGAATGATCTCGTTGTTCTGCGGCCGCGGCTGATTCTGCTGCGGCTGGTTTTGTGGACGTGGCTGGTTGTTGCCTTCACGGCCTTCGTTGTGGCCCTGATGTTCCCGCTCGCGACCGCCACCTTCGGGGCCGCGATTCTGCGGCTCATCGGCCAGCGCCTGGGCGCAGACACTCACACACAGCAAACCTACACTGGCCAGACGCCAGATACGCGACTTCATGAAATTCCTCACTGCGGGCCGGACCCTGTAATTAAGTAGGGCTTGTAGCTAAGACCGGGAAGGGGCACACCGGGTTCTGCAACAGGTTATCAGTCACGCCATTTATTTATTGAGCGAACGAGGTCAAATCGCGGGCAAGAAAAAAGGGAGACCCGTCGGCCTCCCTTCTAGAGAACTTCGTCCTGGCTCGACGCTTTTGACGTCGGCTCACCTCACGCCGTCTTCTGGACAGTGTGCAGCTCGGGGGCCGGCACGTCCCCGGTGGGGGCGGCGGCCGCGGCGGGCCTGATTGGGCGGGCCGCAGTGGACTGTGTTACCGAGCAGTGATTCTGGTGATAAGAATAGGCCTGAGGCCGCGACAGATGATTGCGAAGATTGCTCAATTAAACACCACTTGCGCAATTTTTAACCCTGGATAGATAATCCGCCGCAATAGTTAGAACCAAGGACCGATTGATGAGCAAACTCGACCGTTACGACCTGAGCATTTTGGCGGAATTGCAGCGCGACGCCCGCATCTCCAACCAGGAACTGGCCGAGCGCATCGGTCTGTCGCCCTCCCCGTGCTCACGCCGGGTCAAGCAACTGGAGGACGACGGCTACATCTCGCGCCAGGTGGCCCTGCTGGACCGCAAGATGCTCGGCCTGAGCCTGACCGCTTACGTGCTGATCGGCATGGACCGGCACACGCCGGAACGTTTCGAGAACTTCGAAGCGGCGATCCGCACCTTGCCGCAGGTGCTTGAGTGCAGCCTGGTGACCGGGGTGGATGCCGACTATCAACTGAAGGTCGTGGTGCCGGACATGGATCACTATCAGAAGCTGCTGCTGGGGCACCTGACCCGGATCGAAGGCGTGACCAGCGTGCGCTCGAGCTTTGTGCTGAATCAGGTGCTCAACAGCACCGAATTGCCGCTGACTCATCTGCGTAGCTGAAATCGACGAATGACTGCGGCACACCGACGCAGGTCAATGCTGCGTCGTTCGCCGCTGGCGTATACTCCCGGCCGCCCTTTCAGCCGCACAGCGCCGGAGATGCCCGATGGATCCAGCAGTATTTGAAGAGTGGATGATGACCGGTCTGGTCAGCATCCTGATCATTTTCATGGGTTTCATCGTCTGGGATCTGGCGAAGAAGTCCAAGGCCGGGCGCTTCGGCTCGTTCATTCTGTTCTTCGTGCTGGGTCTGGGTGTGGCCGCGTTCATCATCAAGAGTGTGGTGATCGGCCTGATCGAATCCGGTGCCTTATAAGCGCGCCGGCACTTCTTTCCACTGGCCCTGATCGAGCCCTTCGATCGTCCAGTCACCAATCCTGACCCGCACCAGCCGCAACGTCGGCAATCCTACCGCCGCCGTCATTCGCCGCACCTGACGGTTGCGCCCTTCGCGAATCACCAGCTCCAGCCAGGTTGTCGGAATGGTCGCGCGAAAGCGTACCGGCGGATTGCGCGGCCACAGTTCAGGCTCATCCAGTTGCCGCGCTTCGGCGGGCAAGGTCATGCCGTCATTCAGCTCGACACCGTCACGCAGGCGCTGCAACTGCTCGGCCGTCGGCACGCCTTCGACCTGCACCCAATAGGTTTTCGCCAGTTTGTGCTTGGGGTCGGCGATCCGCGCCTGCAACTGGCCGTCGTTGGTCAGCAGCAGCAAACCTTCGCTGTCACGATCCAGCCGCCCGGCCGGGTAGATGCCCGGAACGTCGATGTAATCCTTGAGCGTCGCCCGCCCTTCGCCGTCGCTGAACTGCGTCAGCACATCGAACGGTTTGTTGAACAGGATCAGCTTCGGCTCGGCCGGTGGCGCCTTGGCGACGCGGCGCGGGGCTGAAGAAACTGGCTTCGCGCCGGGGCGGCGGGAAGGTGGACGTTGGGGACGGGACATGGACAAAACAACATCTAACGGTCGGGGCTGACAATGCTAGTGCCCCGACCGCCAAATGACCACGACTAACCGTTAGCGGAACGGCGGTTCGTCGAAGCTGCGCAGTTTGCGCGAGTGCAGCGAGTTGAGCTCGGTGCGCAGCAGATCCACCGCTTCGATACCGATCTTCAAGTGCTGGCTGACCGCGCGCTCGTAGAACGCGTTGGCCGAACCCGGCAGCTTGATTTCACTGTGCAGCGGTTTGTCCGAAACACACAGCAACGTACCGTATGGCACCCGCAGGCGATAACCCTGAGCGGCGATGGTGCCGCTTTCCATATCCACTGCCACGGCGCGGGACAGGTTGATCAGCGGTCGCTCCTGGGCCCAGCGCAATTCCCAGTTACGGTCGTCATAAGTCAGCACGGTGCCGGTGCGCAGGCGCTTCTTCAGCTCTTCGCCCTTCTCGCCGGTGATGTTGGCCGCCGCTTGCTGCAGCGCCAGTTGTACTTCGGCCAGGGCCGGGATCGGAATGTTCGGCGGCACCACCCGGTCGAGAATCCCGTCGCGACGCATGTAAGCGTGAGCCAGCACATAGTCGCCGATGGTCTGCGACTGACGCAGGCCACCGCAGTGACCGATCATCAGCCAGCAATGCGGACGCAGCACGGCCAGGTGATCGGTGATGTTCTTGGCGTTGGACGGGCCAACCCCGATGTTCACCAGGGTCACGCCGTGGCCATCGCTGGCGATCAGGTGATAGGCCGGCATCTGGTAGCGGTGCCAGACCACACCGGCCGCAATCGCCGAGGCTTCGCCGTGATCCATGCCCTTTTCGATGATCACGTTGCCCGGCAACACCATGCGCACGAAGCGCGGGTCGCGGCGCAATTGCTCCAGACCGTGAACGATGAACTGGTCGACATAACGATGGTAGTTGGTCAGCAAAATCCACGGCTGCACATGGCGCCAGTCGCTGCCGGTGTAGTGCACCAGACGACGCAGCGAGAAGTCGACGCGGGCCGCATCGAACAGCGCCAGCGGCAGCGGATCGGTGTTTTCCCAGTCATAGAGACCGTCGGCGATGCCATCGGTGGCGGCGGACAGGTCGGTGCTCGGGAACACCCGCGCCAGCACGGCGGCAGTGACGCCGGAGCCGGCCAGTTCATCGCCCTGCTCGACTACGTACGGGTACGGAATGTTCTGCTCGCTGACACCGACTTCCACGGTCACTGTGAAGTCATGCATCAGCGGGGTGAGCTGTTCCAGCAGGTATTTGCGAAACGCCGCCGGGTGGGTGACGGTCACGCTGTAGGTGCCCGGCAACTGCACCTTGGCGTAGGCGCGGGTGGTCTGCGGGACTTCGCCCTGGCAGTGGTAGGTCAGACGCAGTTCGGGATAACGGAACAGGGCACGTTGCTCGGCGTCGGGCTCGACGCGATCCTTGAGATAACGCTTGAGCGCCGAGTTCAGCGCCGTGGTGGCCCGCTCATGCAGCTCGGCCAGACGATCCACGGCTTGTTCGGCGGTTTGAACGACAATAAACGCTTCGGTCACGATCAGCTTCCTGTGTTCTGACTTGCAGAGCTTCATCTTGCCTGCATCGTGGCTTCACGGAAACAGTGGCGTTGTGGCTATTCATCAATCTGACAGGTATAGGCGATCCCTGTGGGAGCGGGCTTGCCCGCGAAGGCGTCAGCACAGCCAACATTGATGTTGAATGTACCGGCTCCGTCGCGAGCAAGCCTGCTCCAACAGGGTGTTTTAGAAACCTTACGGCGTCGAGCGGGCAACGATGGCTTCGACATCCAGCCCACGGGGCAACGCGCCGTAGACCCGACCGCCGTTACTCAGGCGACTGGCGATAAAGGCATCGCTGACCGCCGAATTCCCGGCCTCCAGCAACAGCTTCGCTTGCAACCCCAGAGCGATGTCTTCGGTCAGTTGCCGCGCACGGTATTGAATGTCGCTGGTGTCCTTGAACGACGCCTGCAACTGCTGGATATGCGCTGCAAGACGTTTGTCGCCATGGCCGTCGCCCAGTTCGTTGAACAGCACATCCAGCACACCCGGCTCTTTCGACAGTGCGCGCAACACATCGAGGCATTGCACGTTGCCGGAACCTTCCCACGTCGAGTTCACCGGAGCTTCGCGGTACAGGCGCGGCAAGATGCTGTCTTCGACATACCCGGCGCCGCCCATGCATTCGGCGGCTTCGTTGATCATTCCCGGCGCACGTTTGCAGATCCAGTATTTGCCCACCGCCGTCACCAGGCGTGCGAATTGCGCTTCATGGCGATCATTCAGATGATCCAGTGCCTTGCCCATGCGCAGGCTCAACGCCAGCGCGGCTTCGCTTTCCAGCGCCAGATCGGCCAGCACGTTCTGCATCAGCGGTTGTTCGCTGAGCAGTTTGCCGCCGACCTTGCGGTGGGCGCAGTGATGGCTGGCCTGGGTCAGCGCCTGACGCATCAGCGAGCTGGAACCGACCATGCAATCGAAGCGGGTCATCGCCACCATTTCGATGATGGTCGGCACGCCTCGCCCTTCCTCACCGACCATCCACGCCAGCGCACCACGGAACTCCACTTCGCTGGAGGCGTTGGACTGGTTGCCGAGTTTGTTTTTCAGACGCTGGATGTAGAACTGATTGCGCGTGTCGTCCGGGCGATGGCGCGGCAGCAGGAAACAGGTCAGGCCCTTGTCGGTCTGTGCCAGCGTGAGGAACGCATCGCACATCGGCGCCGAGCAGAACCACTTGTGGCCCACCAGCTCATAAGCCTGGCCCGGGCCGCTGGCGCCGACCGGATAAGCCTTGGTGGTGTTGGCCCGCACGTCGGTGCCGCCCTGTTTCTCGGTCATCGCCATGCCAATGGTCACGCCCGCCTTGTGGGCCATGCCGACATTGCGCGGGTCGTATTCGGTGGCGAGGATTTTCGGTAACCATTGCTCGGCCAGATCCGGCTGCAAACGCATCGCGGGGACACTGGCGAAGGTCATGGTCAAAGGGCAACCGCTGCCGGCCTCGGCCTGGCTGTGCAGATAACTCATGGAGGCGCGAGCCACATGGGCGCCATCCTGTGGATGGGCCCAGGGCAACGACGTCAGGCCATGTTCGATGGCCGTGCGCATCAACTCGTGATACGCCGGATGAAACTCCACCAGATCGATGCGATGACCGTAGCGGTCATGGCTGGCAAATACCGGTTTGTTCTGGTTGGCGAGGAACCCGGCCTCCATCAACGGCCCGCCGGCCAATGCGCCGTAGGCATCGATCCGCGATTCGGCCCAGCCGGCGCCGAACCGCCGCGACCACTCCTGCAGCGGCAGGTCGATGCGGTACAGATTGGTGCCGTCCAGCGACGGTGGCTGGTTGGTCACTTCGTGGGTTTCGGCGAACTGATGCAGGTTCATGATGGGGCTCCTTGATCGGCCAGAGCTTCAGTTAAGCACCGCCCCCGGACCGATCAAAGTGTCATATCGGCCTAAATACCGGCGCTTTCACCCTATCAGCAACTCAATACCCGCCGCTGCATCGCGACCTGCAAGTCTTCGAATTTCACCGGTTTGCTCAGGTAATCGATCGAGCCGGCGGAGGCGCAATGCTCTCGATCCGCCCCCAACGCGATCACGAACACCGGCAGGTTGGCACAGCCCGGCAGGTCGTGGATCTGGCAACACAGCGACGCACCATCGAGCGGCGGCAACTGGCAATCGATCAGCACCGCATCGAACGGCTCGCGCTGCAAATATTCGAGCGCCGCGGCACCATGGTCGGCAGTGCGCACGCGGAAACCGAGCTTGAGCAACATCCCGCGCATCACCAATTGATTGACGCTGTTGTCGTCCACCAGCAAAACGGTGCAGTCCTGCGGTGCGCGTATGGCATCGCGAACAGGCGTCGGCGCGGCTTCGACGGCCGGCAATTCAAACTCGACGTCCAGCTGGAAACGGCTGCCGCGTCCCGGCTCGGAGCGGTGGGTCAACTTGCCGCCAAGCAGTTCCACCAGTTGTCGGCAGATCGCCAGACCGACGCCCAGACCGCCGTACTCACGGGTCATTGAACCGTCGAGCTGGAAGAAGCGCTGATACAGCGTGGCTTCGCCCAGATCGGTAAAACCGATGCCGGTGTCGATGACCGCAAACGACAGCGCCAGGCGATTGTCCGTCGACGGTTTGCCGGTGACCCGTAGGGCGAGACCGCCGACGCGGGTGAACTTGATCGCGTTGTCCAGCAGGCATTCCAGGCATTGCGCGAGTTTGGCGCTGTCGCCATGCAGGCGATCCGGCAGGGTCGGCAGCACGTCGACCTTGAAGTCCAGCGACTTGCTCGACGCATTGCCGTCGAACTGCACGCGCAGCGCCTCGACCACCGCCCGCAGACTGAAACTGCCCGGCGTCGCCTTGAGCTTGCCGGCCTGCAATTCGGTCAGGGTCAGGATGCCGTTGACCATGCGCATCATGTCCCGGGCCGAACCGGCGGCGGTCTGCTGGTATTGCTCCAGTTCCGGATCCAGTTCGACGGTCTGCATCAGCTCGAGCGAACCGATCACCCCGTTCATCGGCGTGCGCAGTTCGTGGGTCAGGGTCGCGAGGAACTCGTCCTTGAGCTTGTTGCTGTGGGCCAGTTGCTGGTTGAGCACTTCGAGTTTCTGGCCGGCATCGAACAGCGTCTGCGCCTGTTGTTCACGCATCGCGTTGATGCGGTCGGCCAGCGCCAGCGACAGCAGCGCCACTTCGATGGCCGAGCCGATCTGGCTGGCGTACATGGTCAGGAATACGTTCGGCAGCAAGCCCAGAACCATCATCGTGTTGACGATCCCGCCGAGCAGAAACGCCGACCAGGCGATGATGAAGTAGCGCGCCACCCGCAGGCCGCGCCACCAGGCGAGGATCCCGGCGGCGAAGATCACCACGGTGAAAGTCAGCGCCAGGGTTGTCGCCAGGCGCAAGGCCAGGGCGTAACTGGTCATCAGCGACAGACCGATTACCAGCGCGCCGAAAACGATCAGGGCGATCAACAGACGGTCGAGCCAGCGACTGTGGTTTTTGGTCTGCAAGAAGCTGCGGGCGAACTGGCTGCCGAACAGTCCCGCGCAACCAATGAAAAACGGCGTGGCGGCGTTGGCCCACCATGGATTGTCCGGCCAGAAATACTCGACCGCCGCGCCATTCACTGACAGCTGGTACAGGCCGAACGACGCGATATAGAAGATGTAATAGAGGTAACTGGTGTCGCGCACGCTGAGGTAGATGAACAGGTTGTAGACCAGCATCCCCAGCAGCACGCCATAAATCAGGCCCAGCACATACAGGCGCACCGGCTGGTCTTCGAGGTACGCAGTGCTCGACCACAACGTCACCGGTGCCTGGATCGAGCCTTCGCTGGACAGTCGCAAATAGACGGTCTGTTGCTGGCCAGGCTTGAACGTGAGGTTGAACAGGTAGTTGTTCTGTCGAATCTCGCGACTGGCGAACGGCAGCGCGTCCCCGGTCTGGCGCACCAGCCGATAGTCGCCGGCGGCGTCGGGCAGATACAGATCGAGGTGATCGAGCGGTGGGTAGGCCAGCTCCAACAACCAGGTACGCTGCGCCGCCGGATTGCTCGGACGGTAATGCAGGTCGATCTTCAGCCAGAACGCCGAGCGCGAGTAACCGGCATTGAGTGTGGCTTTATCGTGTTTTTTGAATTGTCCGGCAGCGGCCTGCGCGCGGACGTCGGCAATGCTCGCCTGACCGCTCGGGTCTTCGAACACTTGCAGGGATCGACCCAGGGGGAGGCTCTGGGTGAACTCGTCGAACTCGACGGCGTTTGCCAGGAGGGGCAAACAGAACAGCAACATCAACAAATAGCGCATTGAAGCCCCAGCGTGGCTTGTCCGGTTGTGTCAGGAAGCCCCCCATTCCCTTTGAGATGACGTAAAACCGGTATTACCTGTTATTGGTTTGGATCCACTCTAGCATAGCCGTTGATGGCCATTAAGCACCATGGAAATTTTTCTGACAAAGGCTCTAGAACGGGCGTTTCAGAGCAAAACGCCGAGCTAGAGCTGTTGGCTTGGTCAGATTGTTACAACCCTTGCGGATCCGGTTATCGAGGTTATCGGCCAAGCGCTGCGCCACAACACCCGAAAAACAGGTTTGGTGGTAAGCTCGCGCACCATGAATATCTACAGCTCACGCCCCGTTGTCCTCTGTCTCTCCGGCCACGACCCCAGTGGTGGCGCCGGCTTGCAGGCAGATATCGAAGCCCTGCTCGCTCAGGGTTGCCATGCGGCTCCGGCCGTCACCGCCCTGACCGTGCAAGACACTGTCAACGTCACTGATTTTCGCGTCCTCGACCGTGAGTGGGTACTGGCCCAGGCCAATGCCGTGCTCAACGATTCCGAAGTCGCGGCAGTGAAACTGGGCATGCTCGGTTCCCTGGAAATGGTCGACACCGTTGTCGAACTGCTCCAGGCGCACCCGCACTTGCCAGTGGTCTGCGACCCGGTGCTCCGCGCCGGCGGTGGCGGACGCCTGGGCAAGGACGAAGTCGGCTACGCCATGCGCGAACGCCTGCTGCCGCTGTCGATCATCGCCACCCCCAACCTTCCCGAAGCCCGGATCCTCGCCGAACTGCCAGAAGGCACCGCGGACGAGTGTGCTGAAAAACTGTTGCCGTTCATCAAGAACCTGCTGATCACCGGCGGTCACGGCGACGAAACCGAAATCCACAATCGCCTGTACAGCCGTGATGGCCTGCGCGAAACCTTCAAGTGCCAGCGCCTGCCGGGAAGCTATCACGGCTCCGGCTGCACCCTGGCCAGCACCCTCGCCGGTCGACTGGCACAGGGCGAAAACCTGGCCAGCGCCGTGCGTACTGCGCTGGATTACACCTGGCGCACCCTGCGCGATGCCGAACAACTGGGCAAAGGCCAGTTCGTGCCGCGTCGCCTGCCGCTGGATTTCTGCTCGTAACGTCGTGAGGTCTGCCTGATGAAACTACGTGGCCTGTACGCCATTACCGACGGTCCATTGCTGGCCGGCAAGTTTCTGCCGTACGTGGAGGCGGCGCTGGAAGGCGGCGTCACCCTGCTGCAATACCGCGACAAGAGCAGCGACGAAGCCCGGCGCCTGCGTGAGGCCGAGGCCTTGCGTGATCTGTGCGAGCGCTACAAGACGCAACTGATCATCAACGATGACGCCGAACTGGCCGCACGCCTGAACGTCGGCGTACACCTGGGCCAGACCGACGGCCCGCTGTCGCCGACCCGCGCCCTGCTCGGCTCGAAAGCGATCATCGGATCGACCTGCCACGCCCAGCTCGAACTGGCCGAACAGGCCGCCAAAGAAGGCGCGAGCTACGTCGCCTTCGGCCGTTTCTTCAATTCCAATACCAAACCTGGTGCGCCGACCTGCAGCCTCGATCTGCTCGACGAAGCCAAACGCGCCTTGCACCTGCCGATCTGCGCGATCGGCGGCATCACCCTCGACAACGCCGCGCCGCTGGTGGCCCACGGTGTCGATCTGCTGGCCGTGGTCCATGGCCTGTTCGGCGCCGACAGCACCGCCGAAGTGACCCGCCGCGCCCGCGCATTCAACGAATTACTAAAAGTCTGAGAGCCCGATCATGTCTCGTTCCGAAACCCTGTTTGCCAACGCCCAGAAACACATTCCCGGTGGCGTGAACTCGCCGGTTCGCGCGTTCAAGAGCGTCGGCGGCACGCCGCTGTTCTTCAAGCACGCCGAAGGCGCCTACGTCACCGACGAAGACAACAAGCGTTATGTGGATTACGTCGGTTCCTGGGGCCCGATGATTCTCGGCCACAGCCACCCGGACGTGCTGGACGCTGTGCGTAACCAGTTGCAACACGGCCTGTCCTACGGCGCGCCGACCGCGATGGAAACCGAGATGGCCGATCTGGTCTGCTCGCTGGTGCCGTCGATGGAAATGGTGCGCATGGTCAGCTCCGGCACCGAAGCGACCATGAGCGCAATCCGTCTGGCCCGTGGCTTCACCGGCCGTGACAGCATCATCAAGTTCGAAGGCTGCTACCACGGTCACTCCGACAGTCTGCTGGTCAAGGCCGGTTCCGGGGCACTGACCCAGGGCGTGCCAAGTTCGGCCGGCGTACCGGCGGCGTTCGCCAAACACACCCTGACCCTGCCGTTCAACGACATCGACGCGGTTGAAAAAATGCTCGCCGAAGTCGGCCAGGACGTCGCGTGCATCATCGTCGAGCCGGTGGCCGGCAACATGAACTGCGTGCCGCCGGCGCCGGGTTTCCTCGAAGGCCTGCGCAGCCTGTGTGACAAGCACGGCGTGGTGCTGATTTTCGACGAAGTGATGACCGGTTTCCGTGTGGCCCTCGGCGGCGCCCAGGCTTACTACGGCGTGACTCCGGATCTGACCACTTTCGGCAAGATCATCGGCGGCGGCATGCCGGTCGGCTGTTTCGGCGGCAAGCGTTCGATCATGGAGCGCATCGCACCGCTGGGCCCGGTCTATCAGGCAGGCACCCTGTCGGGCAACCCGCTGGCGATGGCCGCCGGCCTGACTACCCTGCGCCTGATCAGCCGTCCGGATTTCCACGCCGAGTTGACCGACTACACCACTCGCCTGCTCGACGGCCTGCAGCAGCGCGCTGACGCGGCGGGAATTCCGTTCGTGACCACCCAGGCCGGCGGCATGTTCGGTCTGTACTTCAGCGGCGCTGACGACATTGTTACTTTCGAAGACGTGATGGCCAGCGATGCGGCGCTGTTCGGTCGTTTCTTCCACCTGATGCTCGAAGGTGGCGTGTACCTGGCACCGAGCGCGTTCGAAGCCGGTTTCACCTCGATCGCCCACGGCGAAGCCGAACTGAAACTGACCCTCGACGCCGCCGAGCGCGCGTTCGCCAAATTGAAGTAATGGCTTGATCGCTGACGTTGGCCATTGCCAGCGTCAGCTTTCACCTACATTCCAGCGTTTTCTCCGACGCTTCTGCCAAAAATCTCCCGCAAACCGGGTGATATATTCCCCACACAGCAGAAAATCGAGTAAAGACTTTGTAAGGTGGCCCCTGCTTATTTCATAATGCGCGCTTATTGGATCCCTCGACGGGTCCGCGCGCCCTTCAGAGGTAAGTCGATTCCCATGAACCGCACCGGCCGCACCCTTGCCTTGGGCTGCCTGTTGCTCCTTCAGCCGCTGCTCGCACATGCACAAGCAGGCGGCAACTCGTTGTTGATCCCGGCGATGGGTCGCTGCACCCTCAATACTCAGCCGCAAGATGTCACGCAGGCCCTCGCCGCCTGCCAAAAGGCAGCGGATGAAGGGGATGCGCAAGCGCAATACGAGTTGGGTGAGTTCTACTACGACGGCAAGAATGCGCCGCGCGACCTCAATCAAGCCCTGAGCTATTTCGAGAAGGCCTCGCTGCAAGGCCACGCCCAGGCGCAATTCAAGCTCGGCACCATGTTCTTCCACGGCGAGGGCGTGCAGGCCAACAACATTCAGGCCTACATCGTGCTGAAGATGGCCGCGGTCAACGGCGCCGAAGACGCGCTCGACACCGCCGACGAAGTCTCCGAAAAGATGTCCCGCGAAGACCTGGAAACCGCAACCCAGGTGCTCGGGCAAATTTTCCGTAAATACCTGATGGAACTGCAGAGCGCCGACGGGCGTACGCCGTTCTCGCCCCTGCCGTAGCTCCTGTCGTAGGTCCTTTTCCCGCCCCGCTTACTTCTCGGGCATCGGTACCGGGAACGGCATCACATTGCCAACACCGCCACGGGCTTCGCTGATTTTCGGCGTGCCGAGGCGTTCCACTTCGTCGATGCGCACGATCGAATGCATCGGCACAAAGCTGCGCACCACGCCTTCGAACTGTGCCTTGAGCTTCTCTTCGCTCGGGTCGACGACCACCTGGGTGCGCTCGCCAAAGACGAACTCTTCCACTTCCAGAAAGCCCCACAGATCACTTTGATAGATCTGCTTGGCGTACATTTCGAACACCTGGCCCTGGTTGAGGAAAATCACCTTGTAGATTGGAGCTTCGCGTTTGGTCATGGCGGGCGGACAACACATCGGGGTAAAAATGAGGGCGCGAACTATAGCATAGCCACTGGACGCGCAACGGTAGGAACCTGGGGACATGTTCCCTATAATGCGCGGTTCTTTGAACCACGTGACGACCCTATTCCATGGCCAAGAAGCTTTACATCGAAACCCACGGTTGCCAGATGAACGAGTACGACAGCTCGCGCATGGTCGATCTGCTGGGCGAACACCAGGCCCTGGAAGTCACCGCGCGGGCAGAAGACGCCGACGTGATCCTGCTCAACACCTGTTCGATCCGCGAACGCGCCCAGGACCGGGTGTATTCCCAGCTCGGCCGCTGGCGCGAACTGAAACTGGCCAACCCGGACATGGTGATCGCCGTCGGCGGTTGCGTGGCCAGCCAGGAAGGCGCGGCGATCCGTGATCGCGCCCCGTACGTTGACGTGGTGTTCGGTCCGCAGACCCTGCACCGCCTGCCGGAAATGATCGACGCCGCGCGCATCAGCAAGCTGCCGCAAGTGGACGTCTCGTTCCCGGAAATCGAAAAGTTCGACCACCTGCCGGAGCCGCGCATCGACGGCCCGAGCGCCTACGTGTCGGTGATGGAAGGCTGCAGCAAGTACTGCACGTTCTGCGTGGTGCCTTATACCCGTGGCGAAGAGGTCAGCCGGCCGTTCGACGACGTGATTGCCGAGATCATCCACCTGGCCGAGAACGGCGTGCGTGAAGTGACCCTGCTGGGGCAAAACGTAAACGGCTATCGCGGGCTGACCCACGACGGTCGCCTGGCGGATCTGGCCGAACTGATCCGCGTCGTCGCGGCGGTCGACGGCATCGACCGCATCCGCTACACCACGTCGCATCCGCTGGAATTCTCCGACAGCCTGATCCAGGCCCACGCCGAAGTGCCGGAACTGGTCAAGCATCTGCACTTGCCGGTGCAGTCGGGTTCGGACCGGATCCTGGCGGCGATGAAGCGCAACCACACGGCGCTGGAGTACAAATCCAAGCTGCGCAAACTGCGCGCTGCCGTACCGGGCATCTGCATCAGCTCGGACTTCATCGTCGGCTTCCCGGGCGAAACCGAGAAAGATTTCGAACAGACCATGAAGCTGATTGCCGATGTCGGTTTCGACTTTTCCTACTCGTTCGTCTACAGCCAGCGCCCGGGCACTCCGGCGGCCGATCTGGCCGACGACACCCCGGAAGAACTGAAGAAAGAACGTCTGAACGCCTTGCAGCACCGATTGAACCAGCAAGGGTTCGAGATCAGCCGACAAATGGTCGGTTCGGTCCAGCGGATTCTGGTGACCGACTATTCGAAGAAAGACCCGGGCGAGCTGCAAGGGCGCACCGAAAATAATCGTATCGTCAACTTCCGCTGCGATAATCCGACCCTGATCGGCCAGTTCGCCGACGTGCACATCGATGCGGCACAACCGCACTCGCTGCGCGGCTCGCTGATCCAGTAACACCGCAAGGAGACCGCGCCAGAGGGCTGAATCGGTGCCAGGCTTTTTAAGAGCTTTCGCACCCACGCCACTGGCGTTATCCTTGATTTCATCCCAATTGCCCCAGGGCGGCTAAATACGACCTTGAACGCACCCATAGAACCTCATCGTTTCATCCTCGAGCCTTTTGAGGCTCGCCGCTTCGCCAATCTGTGCGGGCAGTTCGACGAACACCTGCGCCTGATCGAACAGCGCCTGGCCATCGAGATCCGCAACCGCGGCAATCAGTTCGAGCTGATCGGCGAACCCAAGCACACCACTTCCGCGGAAAACCTGATTCGCCGCCTGTACCGGGAAACCAAGGGTTCAGAGCTGTCGCCGGATACGGTTCACCTGTTCCTCCAGGAATCGGCCGTCGAGCAACTGGACAACCACGCCCCCGCTGAAGCCTCCGTCGCCCTGCGCACCAAGAAAGGCATGATTCGCCCACGCGGCTTGAATCAGTTGCGCTACGTGAAGGAAATCCTCGGCAACGACATCAACTTCGGCATCGGCCCGGCCGGTACCGGCAAGACCTATCTGGCCGTGGCCTGCGCCGTGGATGCGCTGGAACGCGAGCAGATCCGCCGCATCCTGCTGGTGCGTCCGGCGGTCGAAGCGGGCGAGAAACTCGGCTTCCTGCCCGGCGACCTCTCGCAAAAGATCGACCCGTACCTGCGCCCGCTCTACGACGCACTCTATGAAATGCTCGGCTTCGAATACGTGGCCAAGCTGATCGAACGTCAGGTAATCGAAGTCGCACCGCTGGCCTACATGCGCGGTCGTACGCTGAACAACAGTTTCATCATTCTCGACGAAAGCCAGAACACCACCGTCGAGCAGATGAAGATGTTCCTGACCCGGATCGGTTTCGGCTCCACAGCCGTGATCACCGGCGACATCACGCAGGTCGACCTGCCGCGTGGCACCAAATCCGGACTTCATCATGTCATCGAAGTCCTGAAGGATGTGCCGGGTATCAGCTTCACTCACTTCCAGCCTAAAGACGTGGTGCGCCACCCGCTGGTGCAACGCATCGTCGAAGCCTACGAGCGCTTCGAAACGCGTTTGGCCGATGAAGCGCCAAAGGACACTCGCCACGATGCTTGAGCTTGACCTGCAAATCGCGACCGAAGCGTCTGCGCCGACCGAAGCCGAGTTCCGCCAATGGTGCGAACTGGCCCTGCGCCAGCGCACCGCCGATTCGGAAATGACCATTCGTCTGGTCGACGAGGACGAAGGCCGCGAACTGAATCACACCTGGCGCCACAAGGATTACGCGACCAACGTCCTGTCCTTTCCCGCCGAAGTGCCCGACGAGTTTCTCGACATCCCGCTGCTGGGCGATCTGGTGATCTGCGTGGCCGTGGTTGAGCGCGAAGCGGCCGAACAGGGCAAGGAACTGAAGGCCCACTGGGCACATCTGGTCATTCACGGCTGCTTGCATCTACTTGGTTACGACCATATAGATGACGAGGAAGCCGAGGAAATGGAAGCACTGGAACGCGACTTGCTTGCCGAATTGGGTTATCCCGATCCGTACTCGGACGACGAAACCGAAACATCCCCTATCGTTACAACAAAGGATTCAGAGTAATCGCTATGAGCGAAGATCGATCGAGCAACGGGCAGAAGTCCTGGCTGGGTAAACTGACCCAGGCTTTTGCCCACGAGCCGAAGAACCGCCAGGAGCTGCTGGAGCTGCTGCGCGATGCACATCAGAACAAACTGCTGGACAGCGAAGCGCTGGCCATCGTCGAAGGCGCCATCCAGGTGGCTGACCTGCAGGTTCGCGACATCATGGTGCCGCGCTCGCAGATGATCAGCATCAAGGCGACCCAGACACCCCGCGAATTTCTCCCTGCCGTGGTCGACTCGGCCCACTCGCGCTACCCGGTCATCGGCGAAAGCCATGACGACGTGATGGGCGTGCTGCTGGCCAAGGATCTGCTGCCGCTGATCCTCAAGGAGAACGGCGACAGCTTCAACATCAAGGACCTGCTGCGCCCGGCCACCTTCGTGCCGGAGTCCAAGCGTCTGAACGTGTTGCTGCGCGAGTTCCGCGCCAACCACAACCACATGGCCATCGTCATCGACGAATACGGCGGCGTGGCGGGTCTGGTGACCATCGAAGACGTGCTCGAGCAAATCGTCGGCGACATCGAAGACGAGCACGACGTCGAAGAAGACAGCTACATCAAGCCGCTGCCCAGCGGTGATTTCCTGATCAAGGCCCTGACGCCGATCGAAAACTTCAACGAGTTCTTCGACAGCGAATTCTCCGACGACGAGTTCGACACCGTCGGCGGGCTAGTGATGAGCGCGTTCGGGCACTTGCCAAAACGCAACGAAATCACTGAAATCGGCGCCTATCGTTTCCGCATCCTGAACGCCGACAGCCGTCGGATTCATCTGCTGCGACTCACGCCAATCGCCCGGTAAATTTAAGGACTGAAATGCGCTGGACAACCCGCCCCGGCTGGCCCGGTAACCTGCTGGCCGTGGCGGCCGGTGCAATCACCACCTTCGCGCTGGCACCGTTCGATCTCTGGCCGCTGGCCCTGCTGGCGGTCGGCCTGTTCTATGCCGGCCTGCGCGAGCTGAGCCCGCGCCAGGCCCTGGGTCGCGGCTGGTGCTTCGGTTTCGGCCTGTTCGGCGCCGGCACCAGCTGGATCTATTACAGCATCCACCATTTCGGCGGCGCTTCGGTGCTGCTGGCCGGGTTCCTGATGCTGATTTTCACCGCGGCCATTGCCTGGTTCTTCGCCCTGCCCGCGTGGCTGTGGGCGCGCTGGCTGCGCCGCAACGAAGCGCCACTGGCCGATGCCCTGGCCTTCGCGGCATTGTGGGTTGGCCAGGAAGCGTTTCGCGGCTGGTTCCTCACCGGTTTCCCGTGGCTGTATTCCGGTTACAGCCAGCTCGATGGCCCGCTGGCCGGGCTCGCGCCGGTGGGCGGCATGTGGCTGGTGTCGTTCGTCCTGGCGCTGACCGCCGCGCTGATCTACAACACACCACGCCTGTTGCAGACTGGCCGTAAAGGTTTTATCGCTGCCGGGCTGGTGTTGCTGGTTGGCCCATGGGCAGCAGGCATTGCCTTGAAAGGCCACGCCTGGACCAGCCCGTCCGGCGCACCGCTGACCGTTGCCGCCATTCAAGGCAACGTCGAGCAAAGCATGAAATGGGACCCGGCGCAGCTCAACGCGCAACTGGCGTTGTACCGTGACCTGAGTTTCCGCTCCAAGCCAGTGGACCTTTTGATCTGGCCGGAAACCGCCGTCCCGGTGCTCAAGGAGTCCGCCGAGGGCTACCTGAACATGATGGGCACCTTCGCCGCCGAGCGTAAATCGGCGCTGATCACGGGTGTGCCGATCCGCCAGACGGTGCGTCACGAAAAACGCTTCTTCAACGGCATCACAGTGGTCGGCGAAGGCGACGGCACGTATCTGAAACAGAAACTGGTGCCATTCGGCGAATACGTACCGTTGCAGGATCTGCTGCGCGGGCTGATCGCGTTCTTCGATCTGCCGATGTCCGACTTCGCCCGCGGTCCTGCGGATCAGCCGCTGTTGCAGGCCAAGGGTTATCAGATTGCGCCGTTCATCTGCTACGAAGTGGTGTACCCGGAGTTCGCAGCAAGTCTGGCCGCACACAGCGATCTGCTGCTGACCATCAGCAACGACACCTGGTTCGGCACCTCCATCGGCCCGCTGCAACACCTGCAGATGGCACAGATGCGCGCTCTTGAAGCCGGGCGCTGGATGATCCGCGCCACCAACAATGGCGTGACCGGCCTGATCAACCCGTTCGGGCAGATCACCGAACGCATTCCGCAGTTCGAACAAGGCGTGCTGTACGGCGAAGTGGTGCCGATGCACAACCTGACGCCGTATCTGCAGTGGCGCTCGTGGCCGCTGATCATCCTGTGCGTGGTGCTGTTTGGCTGGGCGCTGATGACCAACCGGATGTCCAAGACCCTCTGACCATTGAAGGGCTTCCGCGCCTTGCGCGGAAGCCCTCAGTCTCCGCTGTCGCCTGCTCGGTAGAACAACGAATAGCCGATCTGCCCCACCGCCTCGTTCAGCAACTGTCCGCTCTGCCAGATCGACTTGAACTCCGGCATCCAGCCGCCGAACGGCCGGGCATTGTCGGTGCCCAGGAAACCGACCGGTGCCGGCACCACTTCGAATCCAGCCTGTTGATAACTCCACACCGCCCTCGGCATGTGCCAGGCCTGGGTCACCAGCACGATGCGTTTGACGCCTTCCGGCAGCAGCATCTTGGCGCTGAAGGCAGCGTTTTCCCACGTGGTGCGGCTCTCCCCTTCCTGCCAGCGCACCGTCACACCGAAATCATCGCGCAACGAATCGGCCATCAACTTGGCTTCGGTCGGCGGCGTACCGTAATGCAGGCCACCGCTGGTCAGAATCGGCAACCCAGAGGCCTTGGCCAGACGCGCCGCATAACGCTGTCGCTCAAGCCCGACGCCCGTCGGTTGATCCTCACCCCAGGCCAGATCTCCGCGCTCGCGACCCGAGCCCAGCACCACAATCGCATCAGCGCGTTGCGCAAGGCTTGTCCATGAATCCCGGGCCAGCGGCGGCTCGCGCTCCAGGGCCTTGGCGCCCCATTGCACGACCACCGGCAGGCTCATCAGCAGGAAGCCGCCAAAACCCAGAACGAAGCACAGCCCGGCCAGTCGCGGCCGCGAACGTCGCAACCACCAGGCGACGAGCAACAGCAGCAAGAGAAGGCCGGGCGGCAACAGAAGTTGTTTAATGAAATAACGAAAAGGCATCGGGCATCTCCAGAGATGCCCGAAGCCTAAGTGGGTTGATACGACGCGACAACCAGTAGGGTCGGATCCCGTTGAAAAAGATCCGCTTTTTGACCTGCCATGCGTTTACTTGGCCTGCAGAGTGCGCACTTTTACGGTCTCTCTGCCCGGTGCCTTGTCCTTGAGCCAGATGACCTTGGCCGATTGGGCTGCATCGAGTTGCTTCACTGCCTGTGACAGGTATCCGTGGGTTTCACGCTCACTGCGATCCAGATAAGCCTTGACCAGATTGAACTCGGCGGGGCTCAAGCCACGCAATTCCAGCTCCAGGGGGCGCTCGTCGCGCAGCCGTCCAGCGGTTTTTGCCGCGTCCAGGGCCATTCCCAGACGATCGATCAACCGCTCGTACAACTCGGGTTTGGTTATGTTTCTTTGCTGTGACTCCACCATCCCTCACCTCATTGAAGATAAGACTCACTCCCCAGTTAGAGCTTAGCTTCGCTGCATAAACCGGCTGCACGCCGCGACCAACGGCCCTCGCCGCGATTTCAACGGGTCAAACGGCTGCAATCAGGGTTTCCCTAGGCCAAGCGCGGTCATGTATGCTACGGCGCTTCCTGTAACTCCACTTCCAGCCCGTCCGGCCCGCTCCGGATGTCGCATTGAAGAGGATTAGGCCACCCCTATCCAGTACAAAAGTAGCCATGCACGAACAATATCAGCCCCGTGAAATCGAAGCCGCCGCCCAGTCGTTCTGGGACGAGCAAAAGTCCTTTGAAGTCAGTGAACAGCCAGGCAAGGAGACTTACTACTGCCTGTCGATGTTCCCTTACCCCAGCGGCAAGCTACACATGGGGCACGTGCGCAACTACACCATCGGCGACGTGATCTCCCGCTACCAGCGCATGCTCGGCAAGAACGTCCTGCAACCGATGGGTTGGGACGCCTTCGGCATGCCGGCGGAAAACGCCGCGATGAAGAACAACGTGGCCCCGGCCAAGTGGACCTACGAAAACATCGCCTACATGAAATCCCAGCTGCGCAGCCTGGGCCTCGCGGTGGACTGGTCCCGCGAAGTCACCACCTGCAAGCCGGATTACTACCGCTGGGAGCAGTGGCTGTTCACCCGTCTGTTCGAAAAAGGCGTGATCTACCGCAAGAACGGTACCGTGAACTGGGACCCGATCGACCAGACCGTTCTGGCCAACGAACAGGTGATCGACGGTCGCGGCTGGCGCTCCGGCGCGCTGATCGAAAAGCGCGAAATCCCGATGTACTACTTCAAGATCACCGCCTACGCGGATGAGCTGCTGGAGAGTCTCGACGAACTGACCGGCTGGCCGGAACAGGTCAAGACCATGCAGCGCAACTGGATCGGCAAGTCCCGCGGGATGGAAGTGCAGTTCCCGTACAACGTCGATTCGATCGGCGAAAGCGGCACCCTGAAGGTCTTCACCACCCGTCCGGACACCCTGATGGGTGCAACCTATGTTGCGGTGGCCGCCGAACACCACCTGGCCGCTCTCGCCGCCAAGAACAACCCTGAGCTGCAAGCGTTCATCGCCGAATGCAAGGGCGGCAGCGTCGCCGAAGCCGACGTTGCCACTCAAGAGAAGAAAGGCCTGCCGACCGGCCTGTTCGTCGAGCACCCGCTGACCGGCGAAAAACTGCCGGTGTGGGTCGCCAACTACGTGTTGATGCACTACGGCGACGGCGCAGTGATGGCTGTGCCGGCTCACGACGAGCGCGATTTCGAGTTCGCCCACAAATACAACCTGCCAGTCAAATCCGTGGTTCGCACCAGTTCCGGTGAAACCAACCCGGCTCCGTGGCAGGACGCCTACGGCGAGCACGGCACGCTGATCAATTCCGGCGAGTTCGACGGCCTGGACTTCGCAGGCGCGTTCGACGCCATGGAAGTCGCCCTGATCAAGAAAGAGCTGGGCGCCTCGCGCACCCAGTTCCGCCTGCGCGACTGGGGCATCAGCCGTCAGCGCTACTGGGGCTGCCCGATCCCGATCATCCACTGCGATGCCTGCGGTGACGTGCCGGTGCCGGAAGACCAATTGCCGGTCGTACTGCCGGAAGACGTGGTGCCGGACGGCGCCGGTTCGCCGCTGGCGCGCATGCCCGAGTTCTACGAGTGCACCTGCCCGAAATGCGGCCAGCCTGCCAAGCGTGAAACCGACACCATGGACACCTTCGTCGAGTCGTCCTGGTACTACGCCCGTTACGCCTCGCCGCACTTCGAAGGCGGCCTGGTGGAAAAATCCGCAGCCGACCACTGGTTGCCGGTGGATCAATACATCGGCGGTATCGAACACGCCATTCTTCACCTGCTCTACGCGCGCTTCTTCCACAAGCTGATGCGCGACGAAGGCCTGGTGAGCTCCAACGAGCCGTTCAAGAACCTGCTGACCCAGGGCATGGTGGTCGCCGAGACCTACTATCGTCGTGAAGCCAACGGTGCCTACACCTGGTTCAACCCGGCGGACGTGGAACTCGAGCGCGACAACAAGGCCAAGGTCATCAGTGCCAAACTGAAATCCGACGGCCTGCCGGTGGAAATCGGCGGCACCGAGAAGATGGCCAAGTCGAAGAACAACGGCGTCGACCCGCAATCGATGATCGATCAGTTCGGCGCCGACACCTGCCGTCTGTTCATGATGTTCGCTTCGCCACCTGACATGAGTGCTGAGTGGTCCGACTCCGGCGTGGAAGGCTCGCATCGCTTCCTCAAGCGCGTCTGGCGTCTGGCTCAGGCCCACGTGACTCAGGGCCTGCCGGGCAAACTGGACATCGCCGGCCTGAATGACGAGCAGAAAGTCGTTCGTCGTGCGATCCACCAGGCGATCAAGCAGGCCAGCCATGACGTCGGCCAGAACCACAAATTCAACACCGCCATCGCCCAGGTGATGACGCTGATGAACGTGCTGGAAAAAGCCGCCCAGGCCACCGAGCAGGACCGTGCGCTGATCCACGAAGGCCTGGAAGCCGTGACCCTGCTGCTGGCCCCGATCACGCCGCACATCAGCCATGAACTGTGGAATCGCCTGGGACATGCTGATCCGGTGATCGACGCCGGCTGGCCGGTGCTGGACGAAAGCGCGCTGGTGCAGGACAGCCTGACCCTGGTCATCCAGGTCAACGGCAAACTGCGCGGCCAGATCGAAATGCCGGCTGCCGCGACCCGTGAAGAAGTCGAAGCCGCCGCCCGTGCCAACGAAAACGTGCTGCGCTTCGTCGATGGCCTGACTATTCGCAAAGTGATCGTAGTGCCCGGGAAACTGGTCAATATCGTCGCCGGCTAATTGGATCGGACGCCGGGTCTGCCTGGCGTCCAGTAAAACCTTTCGGGCCGCAGGGTCGGCCCACATGGTTTCAAGGGGAGCAACACAATGATCAAACGCAATCTGCTGGTGATGGGCCTCGCTGTCCTGTTGAGCGCCTGCGGTTTCCAGCTGCGCGGCACCGGCACCACCGAACTGACGATCAAGGAGCTCGATCTGAGCGCCCGTAACGCCTACGGCGAAACCGTGACGCAACTGCGTCAGGTGCTGGAGGCCAGCGGCGTCAAGATTGTCTCCGGCGCACCGTACAAGCTGTACCTGGCCGATGAGCAGGAAAACCAGCGCATCCTCAGCTACGCCGGTGCCGGTCGTACTGGCGAGTATCAAGTGACCACCGTGCTCAACTACGATATTCGTGGCGAAAAAGACCTGCTGCTCAAAAGCGACAAGCTTGAAGTGCAGAAAGTGTTCATTCACGACGGTAACAACCTTGTCGGCTCCGACCAGGAAGCCAACGATGCTCGCCGTGAAACCCGCCGCGAACTGGTCCAGCGCATGATGCTGCGCCTGCAGCAACTGACGCCGGCCCAACTGGATGCGCTGCAGCAGACCGCCAACGCCCGGGCCAAGGCTGAAGCCGATGCCCTGGAAGCGGCGCAGAAGGCTGAAGCGGAAACTCCGCGTCAGTCGCCGCTCGAACTGCCGCAGCAGTAAGACGTCCGGGGCGCTCAGGCGCCCCGTTCGCCCTCTCTTATGAAGCTCGCTCCCGCCCAACTTGGCAAACACCTGCAAGGCGCCCTTGCGCCGGTCTACATCATCAGCGGCGATGACCCGCTGCTGTGCCAGGAAGCTGCCGACGCCATTCGTTCCGCTGCCCGTCAGCAAGGTTTCGACGAACGTCAGGTCTTCGCTGCCGACGCCAATTTCGATTGGGGTACGCTGCTGCTGGCCGGCGCCAGCATGTCGCTGTTCGCTGAAAAGCGCCTGCTGGAACTGCGCCTGCCGTCCGGCAAGCCCGGTGACAAGGGTGCTACCGCGCTGATCGAATACTGCTCACGCCCCGCCGAAGACACGGTGTTGCTGATCAGCCTGCCCAAGCTGGACGGCAGCGCGCAGAAGACCAAATGGGGCAAGGCGCTGGTCGAAGGTCAGCAAACCCAGTTCGTGCAGATCTGGCCGGTGGATGCCAATCAGTTGCCGAGCTGGATTCGTCAGCGACTGTCTCAGGCCGGCCTTTCGGCCAGTCAGGACGCGGTGGAACTGATTGCCGCGCGGGTCGAAGGCAACCTGCTTGCCGCCGCGCAGGAGATCGAGAAGCTCAAGCTGATGGCCGAAGGCGGACAGATCACTGTCGAAACCGTGCAGGCGGCCGTGGCCGACAGTGCGCGCTTTGACGTGTTCGGCCTGACCGACGCAGTCCTCAACGGCGAACCGGCTCACGCGCTGCGCATGCTCGAAGGCCTGCGCGGTGAGGGCGTCGAGCCGCCGGTGATCCTCTGGGCCCTGGCTCGGGAACTGCGTCTGCTGGCCAATATCTCGCTGCAGTACAGCCAGGGGACGCCGCTGGACAAGTGTTTCAGTCAGGCGAAACCGCCGGTCTGGGACAAGCGCAAACCGCTGATGAGCAAGGCCCTGCAACGCTACTCGGCGCAACGCTGGGCGCAATTGTTGCTCGAAGCCCAGCGCATCGATGCGCAGATCAAGGGCCAGGCAGCCGGTTCCCCGTGGATGAGCCTAAGCCGTCTGGCGCTGTTGATGGCCGGTCAGCGTCTGACGTTACCTGCCGAATGAAATCCGGGATCGCACACTGCGATCCCGTTTTTTTTGCGCAGACCATTTCCTACAGAACATCCCGCCTTCAGTCCTATAGACAGACCCCTGACATCGGCAGATCATTTGCCGCGCAAAACCCACTCACTCGAGAGAACCCTCATGAGCAAAAAGCCATCGAAACATGGCCACAACAAGGCCAAATCCATCGTCGCCCAACCCCTGTTCCGCAGCCGCCAGGAACGACCCACCAAGGGTAAAGGCAGCTACCGCCGCGAAGCCTTCCAGTCTGACAGCTGGGAGGCTTCTTACTTTCTGGCCGCTTGAAGCGCAGCACCCCTTCCTCATGTTAAGGTCTGCACCTGATTCGTATCCCCTGGACCTGTGCATGCCCCTCAGTCTTTCCCGTCGTTGGCCCGTTCGCCAACTGATCGCTGCCACAAGTTTCATACTGCTTGTCGCCTGCGCGGAGAAACCCACCGCCGCCGACGCGCAACCGCTTCAGACTGCTCCCGTTGCCACGGCCCCTGCGGTCATCCCGCCGGTAGTGCCGTCCGGTGACGACCTCGATCTGCAACCGACCCAGACTTTCGCCGAGTGGCAGGCAGGTTTCCGCAAGGACGCCCTGGCCGCCGGTATCCGCCCCGACGTGTTCGACCGCGCCTTTGCCAACGTGAGCTTCGATGCCAGCGTGATCCGCGCCGACCGTAGCCAGCCCGAGTTTGCCCGCCCGGTGTGGGAGTACCTGGACGGCGCCCTGTCGCCGCTGCGAGTACGTAAAGGCCAGGCCCTGATCAACCAGTACGCCGATATCCTGCAACGCATCGAGCAACGTTATGGCGTCGATCGCCAGGCGCTGGTATCGGTGTGGGGGATGGAGAGCAATTTCGGTCAGTTCCAGGGCACCAAATCGGTGATCAACTCTCTGGCAACCCTGGCCTATGAAGGTCGCCGCCCGGCCTTTGCTCACGCGCAACTGATCGCGGCGCTGCAGATCCTGCAACAGGGCGACATCACGCCGGAGAAAATGCTCGGTTCCTGGGCCGGCGCCATGGGCCAGACCCAGTTCATCCCGACCACCTACAACACCCACGCCGTGGATTTCGACGGTGACGGTCGCCGTGACATCTGGGGCAGCCCGGCTGACGCCTTGGCCTCGACTGCGCATTACCTGCAAAGCTCCGGCTGGCAGCGTGGTCAGCCATGGGGCTTCGAGGTGCAGCTGCCGAGCGGTTTCAATTACACCCTGGCGGATGGCGCGATTCGCAAGAGTGTCGCCGAATGGCGACAACTGGGTGTGATCCTGCCCAACGGTGGCCAGGCACCGGCTGGCTCCGAGCAATTGTCGGCTGCCCTGCTGTTGCCGGCCGGCTATCGTGGCCCGGCGTTCCTGATCCTCGACAACTTCCGGGCGATCCTCAAGTACAACAACTCGTCGTCCTATGCCCTGGCGGTAAGCCTGTTGTCCGAGCGCTTCAACGGCGCAGGCCTGATCAACGGCACCTGGCCGAAGGATGATCTACCGCTGAGCCGTACCGAGCGTATCGAGTTGCAAAACCTGCTGACCGCGCGCAACTACGACGCGGGCACCGCAGACGGCATCATCGGTGCCAATACGCGCAAGGCGATCCGCAGTGCGCAGCAGTCCTTTGGCTGGCCGGCGGATGGCTATCCGACGCACAAGCTGCTGGAAAGCTTGCGTAGCCAGTAAAAACAAAACCGCCGCCTCTTCAGGCGGCGGTTTTTTGTGGCTCGTTTAACGAATTACCACATCCTGCTCCAGCATCAATTCCTTCTTCCCCGCATCCAGCCGCACCAGCGCGCCCAGCGGCAAGGTCAGGTTCGGATCGCAATGCCCACTGCGCCAGCCCGACAGCACCGGGATCCGCAGCGGCTCGAAGGTCTGCTTGAGCAGGCGATTCAGCGCATCGACATCCACTCCCGCGATATCCCCGACCAACACGCCACGCAATCGGGCCAGCTTGCCGGCAAGACGCATCTGGGTCAGCAATCGGTCGATCCGATACAGCGGCTCGTTGACGTCCTCGATGAGCAGGATCACCCCTTCGACGTCGATTTCGTAGGGCGTACCCAGGGTTGCGGCGATCATCGCCAGATTGCCGCCCAGCAAACGCCCGTGAGCGATGCCGGGCTCAACCGTGGTCAATGGATAAGCCACCGGATGACTCATCACACTGCCGGCCTTCAATTGACCGCGCAACATGGCGAAGAACGACGTCACCGTCGGCGGCTCCTTGTCCCCCAGCAGGTCGGCGTTCAACAGTGGCCCGTGAAAGGTCACGAACCCGGCGTATCGACTGATGGCCAGATGAAGCGCGGTGATGTCGCTGTAACCGACAAAGGGCTTGGCATGGCGCGCCAGCAGATCGTAGTCGATTTGATCCAGCAGGCGCGGCGTGCCGTAACCGCCACGCAGACAGATGATTGCGTCAACCTCGGGATCAGTGAACGCCGCGTGCAGATCATTGAGCCGCACCTTGTCGCTGCCGGCCAGATAACCATCCTTCTCGTAGACGCCAGGAAACACCCGCAAACCGTAACCCCGGGCGCGCATCCACTGGATGGCCTTTTCGGTATCCAGCGCGCCGGGACCGGCGGGCGCAATAACGCCTATCAGCCCTTCCGACGGCAGCGCCGGCACAGGCTTGTGCGGAAAAAGGGTGTGGGTCGGTCGAACGGTCATCCATGGATCTCCCTGTGTAAAGTCATGCACACACAGTAGTCAGGAACGGCGACAAACAGAAGAGGCTCGGCTGCGCCGCTGATTGCAGGAAAAGTCGATAACGAGCGTAGGCCGGACAAAAAAATGCCCGCCGGGCGATAAAACCCGGCGGGCATTTTTTCATTCAGCGCTGAATCAGGAACCGAGCAGCTCGGCCTTGACCAGTTTCGCCTGCTCGTCGGCGTGGTACGACGAACGCACCAACGGGCCGGACGCGACGTTCTTGAAGCCCATCTTGTAACCTTCCTCGGCGAACCAGGCGAAGGTGTCCGGGTGCACGAAACGCTGCACCGGCAAGTGGCTGCGGGACGGTTGCAGGTACTGGCCCAGGGTCAGCATGTCGATGTCGTGTTCGCGCATACGCTTCATGACTTCGATGACTTCGTCGTCGGTCTCGCCCAGACCCAGCATCAGGCCGGATTTGGTCGGAATGTGCGGCATCATCTGCTTGAAACGCTGCAGCAGGGTCAGCGACCACTGGTAGTCCGAACCCGGACGCGCAGCCTTGTACAGGCGCGGTACGGTTTCCAGGTTGTGGTTGAACACATCCGGTGGCTCGGCCGCGGTGATTTCCAGGGCGATGTCCATGCGGCCACGGTAGTCCGGGACCAAGGTCTCGAGCTGCACGTTCGGCGACAGTTTGCGGATTTCACGAATGCAGTCGGCAAAGTGCTGGGCACCGCCGTCGCGCAGATCGTCGCGGTCCACCGAAGTGATCACCACGTACTTGAGTTTCAGGTCGGCGATGGCGATGGCCAGGCTTTCCGGCTCGTTGACGTCCAGTGGTTTCGGACGACCGTGGCCGACGTCGCAGAACGGGCAGCGACGGGTGCAGATGTCACCCATGATCATGAAGGTCGCGGTGCCGCCGGAGAAGCACTCGCCCAGGTTCGGGCAGGAGGCCTCTTCGCAGACGCTGTGCAGCTTGTGTTTGCGCAGCAGGCTCTTGATGCGCTCGACTTCCGGCGAAACCGGGATGCGCACGCGGATCCAGTCGGGTTTCTTCGGCAGTTCGGTGGTCGGAATGATCTTTACCGGGATGCGTGCAACCTTCTCGGCGCCGCGCAGCTTGACGCCGGCTTCAACCTTGGGACGCGGGGCCGGGCGCTCGGTCACGTCGAGCGTCGGGATCATGGTTTGCACTGCATCAGTAGTCATATCAGTCGATTCCGCCCGTCAGGGTCGTCTGCTCAGCATAGTCGAGGTGTTTGACGAGCTGCGCGCGCAGCCGGGCACTTACCTCGGCAAATTCAATCGATCCTGCGTGATCGCTCAGCTGGGTCATCGCCAGCCCGGCATAGCCGCAGGGATTAATCCGTCGAAACGGTTCCAGGTTCATATCCACGTTCAGGGCCAGGCCATGAAAGGAACAACCGTGGCGAATCCGCAAACCCAGAGAAGCGATTTTCGCTCCGTCGACATAGACGCCGGGAGCATCCGGCTTGGCCACGGCGGTCACACCATAGCTGGCCAGCAGTTCGATCAGGCAGCGCTCCATGCGCGTGACCAGGTCGCGTACGCCAAAACCCAGTTTGCGTACATCCAGCAACAGGTACGCCACCAGTTGGCCGGGGCCATGGTAAGTCACCTGCCCGCCGCGGTCGACCTGAACCACCGGGATATCTCCCGGCAGCAACAGATGTTCGGCCTTGCCGGCCTGACCCTGAGTGAACACCGGCGGGTGTTCGACGAGCCAGATTTCGTCGGCGGCATCACTGCCGCGTTCGTTGGTAAAGCGTTGCATGGCATGCCAGACCGGCTCGTAAGCCATCTGGCCAAGTTCGCGAAAGCCCAGCGTGCCCGGCATCACAACACCATGTGTACGAAGCCGGTCGCCCGCAGTTCGCTGTTGATGTTGTACAGCTGATCCTGGTCGGTCGCGACGATGTGCAACTGGATGGTGGTGTACTTGCCGTTGCTGCTTTGACGTTCGTCGACACGCTCATCGTTGATCTTTGCGTGTTTCTTGACGATGTCGATGATCTTGTCTTTGTTGCCGACGCCCGTATCGCTGATCACCTTAACCGGATAATCAACCTGCGGAAATTCGATCTTTGGCGCCTTTACTTCGGTATCGGTCATGGCGTAACGGCCTCGTAAGCGTAAGCCCGGTAACGAACAAGGCCCCGCTCCGGAGGGGAACGGGGCCATGCAGGTCAACTCGAATCAGTTGAACAAGCCGTAGAAGAATAGACGGATGCTATCCCACATGCGGCGGAAGATACCACCCTCCTCGACAGCGTCCAGGGCGATCAGGTCGGCGCTGTGCACCACCTTGTCGTCCAGTTTCACTTCGACTTTACCGATCACGTCGCCCTTGGCGATTGGCGCGGTCAGTTGCGGGTTCATGGTCATGCTGGCAGCGAGCTTCTTCAGCTGGCCTTTCGGCAGGGTCATGGTCAGGTCTTCAGCCAGACCGGCCTTGACCTGGCTGGTGGTGCCTTTCCACACCGGGGCCTGGGCCAGTTCGGTGCCCTTCTGATAGAAGGTCTGGGTTTCGAAGAAGCGGAAACCGTAGGTCAGCAGCTTCTGGGTCTCGGCGGCGCGAGCCACTTCGCTGTTGGTGCCGAACACTACGGCGATCAGGCGCATGCCGTCACGTACGGCCGAGGACACCATGCAGTAGCCGGCTTCGTCGGTGTGACCGGTTTTCAGA
Source organism: Pseudomonas sp. MWU12-2029 (assembly GCF_023242425.1). Lineage (NCBI taxonomy): Bacteria > Pseudomonadati > Pseudomonadota > Gammaproteobacteria > Pseudomonadales > Pseudomonadaceae > Pseudomonas > Pseudomonas sp. MWU12-2029. The sequence continues at coordinate 189,889 of NZ_JALJDY010000009.1, forward strand.
CCGTCGACGGTCTTGTCGCGCCACAGCAGCAGGTTGCGGTTAGGCTGCTTGATGCCGTTCCAGAAGAACTCTTTCTGCGAGTAGATCGCGTAGTGAGCCGGGTCTTCGTGGATGATCGCGCGCGCCAGGATCGCCATGTCGTGAGCCGACGAGTAATGCTCAGGGTTTGGCAGGCCAGTCGGGTTCATGAAGTGGGTATTGGTCATGCCCAGATCGGCGACAGTCTTGTTCATCAGGTCGGCGAAAGCGTCTTCGCTGCCGGCGATGTGCTCGGCCACCGCGACGCTGGCGTCGTTGCCGGACTGGATGATGATGCCGTGCAGCAGGTCGCTGACGGTCACCTGCGAGCCGACCTTGATGAACATCCGCGAACCGCCGGTGCGCCAGGCGTTTTCGCTGACGGTCACCGGATCGTTTTCACCGATCTGGCCACGACGGATTTCCAGCGTTGCAATGTACGCGGTCATCAGTTTGGTCAGGCTGGCCGGTGGCAGACGCTGGTCACCGTTGTTCTCCACCAGCACGTTGCCGCTGCTGGCGTCCATGAGCACGTAGGCTTTTGCGGCCAGTTGAGGTGGCGACGGCATCATCTCGGCCGCGAAGGCGGCTGGCGAGAGGAGCAGCGGGACTAGCAGACACAGGCGTTTGGCAAAGGTGGTGATGTTCATCCGTCTCTCGAAATCGCTAATGGAAACTGCCCTTGCGGGCAAAATTAATCAGATGACTTTCTAACGAGTCATCGCGTGTTCAGTTGCTCACTCCAGTCACCCTTTGCCGGGCTTTTGTTCTTCGACGAGCCAACAACCTGATTCACCCCCCAATCGCTGGTGAACCGTCAATCAAGTGCTACGTATTACTTACTCGGTGACCACACTTGGCGAACCAAGGTTGGCCAGGCGCACGCTGTTCTGCACCTGGGCAATTTCACCCGGCGAACCGATCGGTCCCAGGCGTACCCGGTGCAGGGTCTGCTGATTGCGCACGATCGAGCTGATGAACACCGGAGCGCTCACCATCCCGCTGAGCTTCGACCTCAGGAGTTCTGCAGCGTCCGGGTTGGCGAACGCGCCCACCTGCAGATACTGGCCAGACGCTGGTGCAGAAGCGTTTTTTTTTGCGCCGATCTGTACAGGTACAGTGTCGGAAGCGTGTTGTTGCGGCGGCGGAGTCCACTGCTCGATGGTACCGGCCGAAGCCGTGATCACCGGCGCAGTATTCTGCGCGACTTGCGGCTCGTTGAGCATCAAAGGCGCCGGACGGCCCTTGGCAGCCCACCACTGTTGCGGGTCGATACCCTCGACCTTGACCCGCGCGGTGCCGATTTCGGCATAACCGAGCTTTTTGGCTGCGGCGTAGGACAGGTCGATGATCCGGTCGGAATAGAACGGCCCGCGGTCGTTGACCCGCAGGATCACGCTCTTGTTGTTGTCCAGGTTGGTCACCCGAACGTAACTTGGCAGCGGTAAGGTCTTGTGGGCGGCACTCATGCCGTACAGGTCATAGACTTCGCCGTTGGCGGTGTTCTGACCGTGGAACTTGGTGCCGTACCAGGACGCGGTGCCCGAGGCCACGTAGGTCTTGGATTCCTGCAAAGGGAAGTAGGTCTTGCCCAGCACGGTGTACGGGTTGGCCTTGTACGGGCCGGTGTGCAGGGTCGGCGTGGCGTCCGGAATGCGCGACACATCGACGTCCCACCATGGCGCGCCGTCCTTGTGGGCCCGGTTGATGTCCAGACCCGGTTGGGCACGAACGGTGTTGGAGGCGTATTTCTGGGTCGGCGCCCGGCTGGTCGAGCAACTGGCGACCAGCACCGCCAACGCAGCGAATGCCACCAGCTTCAGGGGTTTGTTGATAGGCAATGCCTGCATTACTTGACGCCCCGTGCTTTTACCAGCTCTTCAGACAGTTGATGTACAGCCATGGCGTACATCACGCTGCGGTTATAACGCGTGATCGCGTAGAAATTCTTCAGGCCCATCCAGTATTCCGGGCCATTGTCGCCTTCCAGGCGAAATGCAGTAACCGGCATATCATCGCGCAGCGCATCATGACTTGACCAGCCCAGCGCTCGCAACTCCCCGACGGTTTTCGTCGGTTCGATGCCGGTGGTCAGGCCTTCATCCACCTGCTCGCCGCGCACATCCGCACGACTGACCACCGGTTCGCCGGCCACCCAGCCGTGCCGCTTGAAGTAGCTGGCAACGCTGCCGATCGCATCATCCGGGTTGTTCCAGATATTGATGTGGCCATCGCCGTCGAAATCCACCGCATAGGCGCGAAAACTGCTCGGCATGAACTGCGGCAGGCCCATCGCCCCGGCGTAGGAACCCTTGAGGGTCAGCGGGTCGACCTGTTCTTCGCGAGCCAAGAGCAGGAACTCACGCAGTTCCTTGCGGAAAAATTCGGCACGGGGAGGATAGTCGAAACCCAGCGTGGACAAGGCATCGATCACCCGGTAATTACCGGTATTACGTCCGAAAAAGGTCTCGACGCCGATGATCGACACGATCACCTGAGCCGGAACGCCGTATTCCTGCTCGGCGCGGGCCAGTACCGCCTCGTGCTGGCGCCAGAAGTCCACACCACGGGCGATGCGCGCGTCGGTGATGAACATCGGCCGGTATTCTTTCCACTGCTTGACCCGTTCGGCGGGTTTGGAAATCGCGTCGAGAATCGCCTGCTTGCGCTGGGCCTCGCGGAAAACCGCCATCAGTTGCTCGCCGGCGAAACCGTAGTCGCGGGTCATTTCACCGACGAATTCGGCCACCTGGGGCGAGCCTTCGTAATCGCCGGCCAGCGCTTCCTGCGCGCTGCCAAGGATGCCTACCAGGCCGAGCCACGGTGCGTATCGTGTCGCCCAGTCACGCATTACTTGCATTGAACTCTTCACCTTATTCAAACCTGTGCGATCCACTTGCGATGCGTATGGATCGACATCAAAACCCCAAACGCTGACAGCAGCGTCACCAGCGAAGTTCCGCCGTAGCTAATGAACGGCAACGGCACCCCCACCACCGGCAACAGGCCACTGACCATACCGATGTTGACGAAAACATAAACAAAAAACGTCATGGTCAAGGCGCCGGCGAGCAATTTGCCGAACAGGGTCTGCGCCTGGGCGGTAATCACCAGGCCGCGACCGATCAGCAGCAGATAGATCAGCAACAGCGCGCAAATGCCCACCAGCCCGAACTCTTCGCCCAGCACCGCAATAATGAAGTCGGTATGGCTTTCCGGCAGGAAGTCCAGGTGCGACTGGGTACCCAGCAGCCAGCCCTTGCCAAACACGCCACCGGAACCGATGGCGGCCTTCGACTGAATGATGTTCCAGCCGGTGCCCAGCGGATCGCTTTCCGGGTCGAGGAAGGTCAGGATCCGCTGCTTCTGATAGTCGTGCATGATGAAGAACCACATGGCGATTGCCACGGGTACGGCGGCGGCCAGCACGCTGAGGATCCAGCGCCAGCGCAATCCGCCCATGAACAGCACGAACGCGCCACCGGCCAGAATCAGCAGCGACGTGCCCAGATCCGGCTGACGCACGATCAGAATGAACGGGACGCCGATCAACATCAGACTGATCCCGACATGCTTGAGCTGCGGCGGCAGCGTGCGCTTGGACAGGTACCAGGCGATGGTCGCCGGCATCAGGATCTTCATGAACTCCGATGGCTGGAAGCGGATCACCCCGGGAATGTTGATCCAGCGGGTCGCGCCCATGGCGTTGTGGCCCATGATGTCCACCACCATCAGCAGCACCACCCCGACCACATAACCGAGCGGTACCCAACGGGCCATGAACCGTGGTTCGAACTGGGCGATGACGATCATCGACACCAGGCCGATGCCGAACGACGTGGCCTGCTTGGCCAGAAGGTCCCAGCTCTTGCCGCTGGCCGAATACAGCACGAACAGGCTGCCGGCGGCGAGGATCAGCAGCAGGACCAGCAAGGGTCCGTCGATATGCAGGCGTTGCAGCAGCGTCGCGCGGCGACGCATCACATCCTCACTGGAGAGCATGCGATCGAAATTATTCTTCACGGGCCGTAGCCTCCGCACTGATTGGGCTGGCGTATTCGGCCTTCAAGCGTCCGTCCTGATCCAGCAGCCAGGCGTCCATCACCTGACGCACCACCGGCGCCGCGACGCCGGAACCGGACTCACCGTTCTCGACCATCACCGACACCACGATTTTCGGGTTGTCGGCCGGTGCAAAGCCGACGAACAGGGCGTGGTCGCGGTGGCGCTCCTGCACTTTGGAGCGGTCGTATTTCTCGCCTTGTTTGATCGCGACCACCTGGGCCGTACCCGACTTGCCGGCGATCCGGTATTGCGCGCCGATCGACGCCTTGCGCGCGGTACCCCGGGCACCGTGCATCACCTGCTGCATGCCGTGGTTGACCTTGGTCCAGTCCGACGGATCGCGCAGGACGATGTCCGGCATCGGGTTCTCATCCTTGGGTTTCTCGCCCTCGATGGTCTTGGCCAGGTGCGGACGGTTCCACACGCCCTTGTTGGCCACCAGCGCGGTGGCCTGGGCCAGTTGCAGCGGCGTCGATTGCATGTAGCCCTGGCCGATCCCGAGAATCAGGGTCTCGCCCGGGAACCACGCCTGTTTGCGGGTGGCACGCTTCCATTCGCGGGACGGCATCAGGCCGGGGGATTCTTCGAACATGTCCAGCGAGACCTTCTGGCCGATGCCGAACTTGTTCATGTACGCCGACAGCCGGTCGATGCCGAGCTTGTGCGCCAGGTCATAGAAGTAGGTGTCGTTGGACCGCATGATCGCCGTGTCGAGGTCGACGAAGCCGTCGCCGGTGCGGTTCCAGTTGCGGTATTTGTGATCGTAGTTGGGCAGCATGTAGTAACCGGGGTCGAACACCCGGCTCGACGCCGTCACCACGCCCGCGTCCAGACCGGCAATCGCCACCGCCGGCTTGATCGTCGAGCCCGGCGGATACAGACCGCGCAGTACGCGGTTGAACAGCGGCCGGTCAATGGAATCACGCAATTCGGCGTAAGCCTTGAAGCTGATGCCGGTGACGAACAGGTTCGGGTCGAAGCTCGGCTGGCTGACCATCGCCAGCACTTCACCGGTGTTCGGGTCCAGCGCCACCACTGCGCCGCGTCGCCCGCCCAGTGCGGCTTCGGCGGCTTCCTGCAATTTGATGTCGAGGCTCAGGACGATGTCCTTGCCCGGCACAGGATCGGTACGCTTGAGCACCCGCAGTACGCGGCCCCGGGCGTTGGTCTCGACCTCTTCGTAACCTACCTGGCCGTGCAGCTCGGCTTCGTAGAAGCGCTCGATGCCGGTCTTGCCGATGTGGTGGGTGCCGCTGTAGTTGACCGGGTCGAGGGTCTTCAGCTCTTTCTCGTTGATCCGCCCCATGTACCCCACCGAGTGCGCAAAATGCGCGCCCTGCGGGTAGTGACGCACCAGCTGCGCGACCACTTCCACGCCCGGCAGACGGAACTGGTTCACCGCGATCCGGGCGATCTGCTCTTCGGTCAGCTCGAACAGGATCGGCACCGGCTCGAACGGCCGGCGCCCCTGACGCATGCGCTTTTCGAAGATCACCCGGTCTTCCGGCGTCAGCTCCAGCACTTCGACGATCACGTCGAGCACCTGCTGCCAGTCGCCGGAGCGCTCGCGGGTCATGCTCAGGCTGAAGCTCGGACGGTTATCCGCCACCACCACGCCGTTGCGGTCGTAAATCAGGCCACGGGTCGGCGGAATCGGCTGGACATGGACGCGGTTGTTTTCCGAGAGGGTCGAGTGATACTCGTACTGGATCACCTGCAAGAAATAGAGCCTTGCAATCAGCACACAGATCAGCAGCACCACCGCAATGGCCCCGAACACGACGCGGCTACGCACCAGGCGGGCGTCTTTTTCGTGGTCCTTGATGCGGATCGGCTGGGACATGAGGGCAGGATTACTTGTGGTATGGGTGGCCGGACAACACGGTCCAGGCACGATACAACTGCTCGCCGATGAGGATGCGCACCAACGGGTGCGGCAGCGTCAATGGCGACAACGACCAGCGCTGGTCGGCGCGGGCACAGACTTCCGGCGCCAGCCCTTCCGGGCCACCGACCATGAAATTGACCGTGCGCGAGTCCAGCCGCCAACGGTCGAGTTCGACCGCCAGTTGCTCGGTGCTCCAGGGCTTGCCGTGCACTTCGAGGGTGACGATCCGCTCGTTGTGCCCGACCTTGGCCAGCATGGCTTCGCCTTCCTGACGGATGAAGCGGGCCACGTCGGCATTCTTGCCACGGGTATTGAGCGGAATTTCCACCAGTTCCAGCGCCAGCTCGGACGGAAGACGCTTGGCATATTCATGCCAGCCTTCTTCCACCCATTTGGGCATGCGTGAACCGACGGCGATCAGTCGCAGTCGCACAGCGCTTCCCTTACAGCTGGTCTTTGTTGAGCTTGGTGAAGTGCTCGTGGGTGTTTTCCGGGCTGTGGTGCTTGGCGTCTGCCGCACGGCTTTGCTCGGCACCGGCCCACAGGCGCTCCAGGTCGTAGAACTGACGGGCCGAGGCGGTCATCATGTGCACGATCACCAGGTCCAGGTCCAGCAGCACCCAGTCGCTGTCGCCCTTGCCTTCCTCGCCCAGCGGCTTGGCGCCCTGCTTTTTCACTTCTTCGCGAACCTTGTCCAGCATCGCGTTGATCTGACGGTTGGACGTACCGGTGGCGATGATCATGTAGTCAGTGATGCTCTGCTTGTCGCGCACATCGATGATCTGGATGTCCTGGGCCTTGACGTCTTCCAGGGCGGCCACGGCCACCTTGACCAGCTCGTCGCCTTTCAGCGGTTCGTTGGTGTTGGCGACTTCCGGCAGCGGAGCGCTCTTGAACGTGCCTTTGCGCTTTACTTTGGTTTGGTCTTTGTCAGTCATATAAAACTCGTTTTGCTCATGTATTCGGCGGCCCGTTCCACGATGATCGTGTTACTCGAGCACGCCTTGTTCAGTTCGACGCACGGTACAGACCGTGCGCATCGATGTAGGCCAGGACCGCGTCGGGCACCAGGAAACGTACCGACTTACCGCTGGCCAGCAGTTGACGGATCTGGGTGGCGGAGACCGCGAGCGGTGTCTGCCAGACGAATGCAATCTGTCCGCTCGGCCCTTTCAGGGCCAGCGGGTCGCTCACCGAACGCGCTGCCAGCAGGTTGCGCAAGGCATCCGGCGGTTCGCTGTCGGCGTCCGGGCGCTGTAGCACCAGGATGTGGCAATGCTGGAGCAACTCCTCCCAGCGGTGCCAAGTGGGCAGGCCGCAAAATGCGTCCCAGCCCAAAAGCAGAAAAACCTGGGTCTCGGCGGCCAGCTCAGCGCGCAGCGACTCCAGGGTATCGATGGTCCAGGACGGTTTGTCCCGCTGCAACTCGCGGGCGTCCACCACCAGCGGCGGCACACCGGCCACCGCATACTCGACCATTGCCAGCCGATCCTGCGCCGACACCTGCGGGGTATCGCGATGGGGCGGCCGGGCACTGGGCATCATGCGCAGCTCATCGAGCGCCAACGCATCGGCGACTTCCAGCGCGCCGCGCAAATGGCCGACATGCACCGGATCGAAGGTTCCGCCCAGGACGCCGATGCGTCTGGGGCGAGACTTCCTGCCGGATTTCGGCGCTTTCGGGTCGAGGTCGGACAAGTCAGACCGTCGCCTGGCCGCGCAACTGGCCATCACCGACCACGACGTATTTCTCGCAGGTCAGTCCTTCGAGGCCCACCGGGCCACGGGCGTGCAGCTTATCAGTAGAAATGCCGATCTCGGCACCCAATCCGTATTCGAATCCATCGGCGAAGCAGGTCGGGGTGTTGATCATCACTGATGCCGAGTCGACTTCGGCCACGAACTGCCGGGTGTCGGCGAGGTTTTCGCTGACGATCGAATCGGTGTGGTGAGAGCCGAAATGGTTGATGTGCTCGATGGCCTGTTCCAGGCCGTCGACCACGCGGATCGACAGAATCGGCGCCAGATACTCGGTGCCCCAGTCTTCTTCAGTCGCCGCTACCGCCTCGATGATCGCCCGGGTGCGCTCGCAACCACGCAGCTCGACGCCTTTTTCGCGGAACTGTCTGGCCATCGACGGCAGGAAATCCTTCGCAACACTTTGATCGACCAGCAGGGTCTCCATCGCACCGCAGATGCCATAACGATAGGTCTTGGCATTGAAGGCGATGCGCTGGGCTTTCGGCAGGTCGGCGTGTTCGCTGACATAGACGTGACAGATGCCATCCAGATGCTTGATCACCGGCACCCGGGCGTCACGGCTGATGCGCTCGATCAGGCCACGACCACCGCGCGGTACGATCACATCGACGTACTCGGGCATGGTGATCAGCGCGCCAACGGCGGCGCGGTCGGTGGTTTCCACCACTTGCACCACGGCGGCCGGCAGTTCGGCTTCAGCCAGACCACGCTGGATGCAGGCGGCAATCGCGCGGTTGGAATGAATCGCCTCGGAACCGCCACGCAGGATGGTCGCGTTGCCGGACTTCAGGCACAGGCTGGCGGCATCGATGGTCACGTTCGGACGGGATTCGTAGATGATCCCGATCACGCCCAGCGGCACGCGCATCTTGCCGACCTGAATGCCCGACGGACGGAAGCTCATGTCGCGGATCGCGCCAACCGGATCCGGCAAGGCTGCCACCTGACGCAGACCGACAATCATTCCGTCGATGCGGGCCGGGGTCAGTTCCAGACGCTCCAGCAGTGCAGGCTCCAGACCGTTGGCGCGGCCGGCGGCCAGGTCCTGTTCATTGGCTGCCGCAAGCTCGGCGCGGGCGGCGTCCAGCGCATTGGCGGCAGCCAGCAGGGCGCGGTTTTTCTGCGCGGTGCTGGCACGGCCGATGACCCGGGAAGCTTCGCGGGCGGCGCGACCCAATCGGGTCATGTAGTCAAGAACGGACTCAGTCATGGTCTGCTGGGGTCTTGGCAAAGAGGAAAGCGGCAGATTATAGCTGTCGCGTCCCGGGACTAACAGCGGTGACGGGCGGATGGTCGAAATGGACGGCGATTTGCCGATGTTCAGCCGTAATTAAGGCTCGGATTGTTATCATCACGACCTCTTTCGCCTGGATAAACACCGTTTGCCATGTCCAACCTGACCGTTCGCGCCCGTGCCGAGGCCCTGCCGCTGGGCCTTCCGGACGCTTTTTTCGACCGGGACGCCCAAGTCCTGGCTCGCGATCTGCTGGGCAAAGTCATCCGTCACCGGGTCGGCGACCTGTGGCTCAGCGCCCGGATCATCGAAACCGAAGCGTATTACTGCGAAGAAAAAGGCAGTCACGCCTCCCTCGGCTACACGGAAAAGCGTAAGGCTTTGTTTCTGGATGGCGGCCACATCTATATGTACTACGCCCGTGGCGGCGATTCGCTGAACTTCAGCGCGCAGGGTCCTGGCAATGCGGTACTGATCAAATCGGCCTATCCGTGGGTCGACGAGATCAGCGGCCCGGCCAGTCTGGCGCAGATGCTGCTGAACAATCCCGATGCTCAGGGCCGCCCGCGCCCCTCGCAAAAGCTTTGCGCCGGGCAAACCCTGCTGTGCAAGGCACTGGGACTGAAGGTGCCGGTGTGGGACGCCAAGCGTTTTGACCACGAAATCCTGCTGGTGGAAGACACCGGCCCCGCGCCGGGCCACATCATCCAGACCACCCGCCTGGGCATCCCCCATGGGCGCGACGAGCACTTGATGTATCGCTTCGTCGATGCGGCCTACGCCCCGTGGTGCACCCGGAACCCGCTGCGCCGGGGCCAGGTCGAAGGACGCGATTATTTTCTGCTGTGAACTTCCCCTCTGCGCTACGCCGACCAGGGACATCAATGAAATGGAGTGTGTTGTATGGGCCCATGGCTCGATAGCGTGACCGGGTGGCTGGCTGCCAATCCGCAGTGGCTGGCTGCTGCGGTGTTCGTCGTGGCCTTCGTCGAGTGTCTGGCGATTGCCGGGATCATCGTTCCCGGCACGGTGTTGCTGTTCGCCGTGGCGGCACTTGCCGGCAGCGGCGCGTTGTCACTCAGCGAGACCCTGCTACTGGGCTTTCTCGGCGGGATTCTCGGCGACCTGGTGTCGTATTTCCTCGGGCGCCACTTCCACCAGAACATCCGCCGCCTGCCGGGCCTGCGCCATCACCCGGAGTGGATGGCCGGCGCGGAGACCTACTTCCAGCGTTACGGTATCGCCAGTCTGCTGGTCGGGCGTTTCATCGGTCCGCTAAGACCGATGCTGCCAATGGTCGCCGGAATGTGCGACATGCCCTTCCCGCGCTTCGTTGCCGTCAGCCTGCTGGCGGCGGCTGGCTGGAGCATCGCCTACCTGCTGCCCGGCTGGGCCACCGGGGCGGCGATTCGTCTGCCACTGCCGGAAGGCTTCTGGCTGCAGGCCGGCATTGTCGCCGGCAGTATTGCGGTGATGGTCGGCCTGAGCGCCAACAGCAGCCTGCGCCGTCATCGCCGGGCGACGATCTGGATCAGCAGCATGAGCCTGTTGATCCTGATCGCGCTGTTCATCGGTTATCCGTATCTGACCGCGCTCGACCAGGGCGTCATGACCCTCGTGCAGGAACACCGCAGCGCCGTGCTCGACGAGGTCGCAGTGGTCTTCACCCTGATCGGCGAATTCCGCAACATGCTGGTGTTCAGCATTTTGCTGACCGGCCTGTTACTGGTGTGCCGCCAGTGGCGTCAGGCGATCTTCGCCGGCATTACCCTGCTCGTCACCGCGCTGGCCAACACCGGGACCAAACTGTTTTTCGCCCGGGTGCGCCCGGAGGTGCTGACCGACCCGATCACCAGTTACAGCATGCCCAGCGGCCATGCGTCCGGATCGTTCGCACTGTTCCTGACCCTCGCCGTGCTGGCCGGACGTGGACAACCACCAAGACTGCGCCTGACCTGGCTGTTGATCGGCTGCATTCCGGCGCTGGCGATTGCGCTGTCGCGGGTGTATCTGGGGGCACACTGGCCGACGGATGTCCTGGCCGGCGCCATGCTCGCCGCCTGTGTCTGCGCAGCGAGCCTGTGGCTGATTCAGCGCCAGTCCCCTCTTGAAGCGATGCCGCAGAAAGTCTGGTGGCTGGTGCTGCCGGCACTGGTCGCCTTGTTCGGTTTCTTTGTACTGCGGCATCTGCCACACACCTTGTTGCGATATGCCTACTGAGCCCACGCTCAACACTCATCGGGGCACCCGGCGCCGGTGAGCGTCATCAAACATCTGGCAAAGCAAATGCTCATGAACAAGTCCGTGCCCCATGCCACATTCCGGCAGCAGCACCACAAACGGACTTGTGAGAAGAGCAATGACTTTGATGAATCAACCGAACGATCTTTCCTGGACTGACCGAGCGTCAGCCCCAATCAAAATATCCGACCTGAACATCCCCCCGGAGCCGCCGCTCAAGCCCTCGGGTGAAAAACCCGGGCTTGCGGATCTCGACGCCCTGTTCGGCCCTCTGCGCATCGGAGAATTCAGCGTCAGTCGCCAGACGCTTCAAGCCTTGGGTGGCCAAATCGGCGGGGCCCCCATCGCGGCGGCCAACACCTACTTTCCCCAGCCTGACCAGTCGTTCATCGACGGACTGGAATTCGACACGGCCCAGATCGAGCAGCGCTTGAGATCCATTCCATCAAAGGAAAACGCTCAGGTTGCGCCCCTGCTGTACGAAATCGCCACCCAGCGCTCCCCTGACGCGCCACCGCTTATGCGTGAGATGCCCACCGGTGAGTTCGCAGAGGCCATGAACAAGATCAACCAGTTGCTGAATGCCACCCAACGCCTCGACATTCGTCGAAACCCGATGCCTGAGCATCTACCGGGCTGGGTCGACAAGGCCAAAAGCAGCTCAATGACCACCATGGGCGTCGGATTGCAGGCATACGGGCTCTACAGTGCTTACGTCGGCGCCATCGACGCCTTGAAAAAAGGCGATCTGGGTGAAGCGCTGATCAACGTAGGCGGAGGGCTCGCGGAAATCACCTCATTGGGTGTCGAGTACGCATTGGGCAAGACCGGAGAGCACATGATCCGCCAGGGATCCATGGCCTTCGAACAATTCGGCAAGACCTCCATGGGCAAGTGGCTGTGTCGCGGAGCCGGATTGATCGCCAGCGTGCTGACGTTGCCCTTTGATATCTACACCGCCATCAAATCCTTCAACGATGCAGCCAAGACTCAGGGCAAGGCGGCCCAGGATCTGTATGTCACCGGCGGGTTGAGCGTATTCAGTGGCGTGCTGTCGCTGGCCCTTGGCTGCGCGGCACTGGCGGGGTTCCAGGCGGCAGGTCCGGTGGGTATCGCCGCCGCCGCGATCATGATTGCCGGGGCGAGAATCTATGGTGCAGTGCGGGCAGTCGACGATATCGATGACTACATCGAACTGACCGTGAACGAACGCTGGCGTGCCGGCTGGTTTGCGTTCACGGGTCAGGATAATGACAAGGCGCTGATGGATCGCTACCTGATTGCCAAGACCACCGTCGACTATGCCAAAGCCTTGAAAACCCGCAGCCTCGCCTGGCTTGACAATGAACTCAAGGATAGCGTCGACGCGATTGTCAACGGCCGGTTCGAGGTCAAGCTGCGGCCCACTCGCATCTATCACTACGAGTGGAAAAAGGGCGAGTCGCCATACAAGATCGAAAACCTGCCGGCCATCGTCGACACCGATGACACTTACGATGCGAGAGAGGGCCTGCCGACATCGGACTCCGTTCATTCCAAGGCAAAAAGCGATCCGGCCAAAGGCGTGTTCTGGAGTCTCGGTGGCGGCCATGACACCGTGCAGGGCCTGCGGAGCAAAGCCAATTTCTTCAGTTATGGCACCGGCCGCAAAGTGCTGCATGGAGGCGACAAGGATGACTCCTTTATCTTTCAGTCGGCCTCCGAAATTCTTTCGAATGATCCGGTCAAGACCAGCGAACTGTCGGGCGGGGACGGCGTCGACCTGCTGTGGCTGCAGGGCGCGCACAGGCATCTGGATCATATCCCCGACCCGCCGCGCCACCGGGGCTATGACATCGACTTGAAAAACGGCAGGCTTTCGCTGTGGCCCGTCGACCCGACCCGGCCACCCGTGTTGCTCTCGACCCTCAAGTCCATCGAAAAGGTCGAGACACTGGCCGGCGCAACCAACCGCGTGACCGGCTCCGTTCAGGCGGACATCATCGCCGCCAACGGCAATGACCGTGTCGAAGCCGGTGCCGGGGATGACCAGATTTCCGTGCGCGGCCTGCATGTCATGGTCGATGGCGGAAGCGGCAGCGACACCTACCATCTCGACCCGAGCAGCCACAAGGTTTCCATCACTGAAGACGGCCAGGAACCCAGTCGGGTCTATCTGGGCGTTTCGCTGGAGGCCATCCAGAGCTGGACAGTCCGCAACGAAGCTCTGGTCATCGAATCAATCCGCGACGACGATGTGCGCTCGCCAAGACGGAAACTGACCCTCGAAGCGGTGTACCGGACGGTTGGCGATAAACGTTTGTTGCGCAATGACAAATGGACATTCGTCACCCAGGACGGTTATCACCTGCAACCGCTATGGCCGGGCGAAATCACGGACCTGGACGACTGCTCCCTGAGTATCAGCGTACTGACTGCCGGCATCACCAAGCCTTCACCGGCGCCGGTCAATGATCGTCCTTACAAACTGTCAGACAAGGCACACTCTTACTATTTCGTTTCCCGCGATATCTATCACACGATCCTGGTGGCAGGGCAAAAGGACTCGCCCACCCGCAGCACCCTTTATGTCGATCGTGACAGCACGGAAATCAACGAAGTCCGGGCCATCTATACCGTTACAGGAGCAGAAGCCAATACGTTCACCTTTCTCCACTACTCGAACGTTTACTTCACCCTCACGTTCAAGAGTGGAGGGTTGCTTTCACTGCATGGCGTAGTCAGAGAGCATCCAGGCAAAAAAAGCGACATGGGCGCCGGGATCATGGCCTCCGGCTGGCAAATGATTCATCCCGTGACGCTAATCATGCGAGACGGCGTTTCCTATCAGCTCGACGTCCCTCGCAATTCATATTTCGAGGACGCAAAGCGCGATGGTTACACCGTTATCCAGAGCCCTGCTTCGTTGCGCGAGCGGGCCGGCAAATACGTTTTCGTCCGGCCATCCGTCGAAAAGCGCACCTTGAAGGCAACGCCACAACGCATCGACTTTCAGGCCGCCGAACATCAGGCGACCTACTGGCTGGAAGGACGCTCCTCGACTTATGAGCTGTTTCCCGCCAGTCACACCTCCGTCCGCCTATCCACCGCCGAAGCAGACACCCCTATTTCAGGCTCCTCCACCTGGCACATTCACACACGGCATCTGCAGGAAAGGGTCGCCTCGCGCGACCTCTCCATCAAGGACAACCTGCTGAAGGTCGGCAGCATCCGGATTCATCTGCCGGACAGCAACGACCCGGCGTTGCCACTGGAAACCGTCGAGGTGGTGGTCACATCGGGGAACCGTTACAGGATCAACGCCCTGTTCGAGGTGATCGGTCTCTACGCCGTGGATGCCCGCACCTATTCATCGGTTCAGGCAATCATCCAGGACATCGCTGATCATCAACAACGTGACGAACTCGAGACCCGCCACGTGCAGGTTCGCAACATTCGTCTGCGCGACGGGACTCCCGCCAGCATCTTCTACAACACCGACACCCATGTCTGGAGCTCGGAAAGTGCTCCCTCCCGCTCGATACCGATCGAGCACCTGATCATCGTCAAGGAATGACACCATGCGACCCAAACCACCCGCGCCGACCAGCCCTCACAGACCAAACACGCCTGTCGACCCGCTCGCTCAACCACCCCGGTTACGGCCACTGCTTCCACAGCCGCCGCAACATCAATCACCCGATCCGTTCACTTCACGTGGGCAAAACCCGGGGCATACCCCGCCACCCGCCGGCACATCCGAACCACCTCGTGTACAGATATCGGACTTGCCAGCGGGCTCCCGGCAAACACCCACGAGCTTGAACGGCTACCTGTTGAACCCCGGACTGTTGCGCAACATGCAACCGGCCAACGAAGAAGGCCTGCGTTACATCGTCGGGCGCCGGTTCGTCGATGTGAAAGAGGTCGGCACGGTATACGTGGAGTTCGATAACAGCCTGGGCACTTACCGGGCAATGGATCTTTACAAGAAGCTCGCGCCCGGTCCGGCCCTCTACCGAAATACCGGTGAGACAACGTGGAGCCTGTCCAGGCCGCTGAAACGACCACATCCGACGGACTCGGACGGCGCAGCGCCTGTGTCGAGCAAGCAACCTTCGCCCGAACCGCTACCGATACAATTGAAAGCCGCCACCACCGAGTTGTTGAACGAACACTTCAAGCGGCTGTATCCACAAATGACTCACGGTGAACGCGTCGTACTGTTGCGCTCCTACAATCTCTCCCCCCGCCAGCACGTTCAACTGCGTGACGACCTGATCGCCAATCCGTTGATGCTTCCCCGCTGGGCGGACAGCCACAAGCTTCGCTCAATGGACGTAAACGATCCGACCCGCTTCGATGCGCTCCACCAGGAAATCGAACCGCTGCTCCTGCCATTGCGCAACGGCAAGCTGCTGCACCACGGTCTTGGCGACTTCGATGAAAGTGTCAGCGGAGCGTTTCTGGAGGCCTTTCTTGCGAAGCTGGGTTATTTGCGCAACAGCAGCGATTGTCTGTACCGCACCGACATTCCCGCTCTGTTCAGGGGCGATGAGCGCACGCCTTTCGAGTTCTATAACGACAGCCGGATGCTACCGCGCCTGAAGCATCCCCGTGGCGCGACAACGGAGAAGCCGATCAGCGCCACGGTCAGCCTTGAACTCGTCAGGGGATACGCCGGCCGTGGTACCAGGCCCCCCGATCCGGAATACCTGCGCTACAACAACCAGAAAAACAAATTCCCCGGCAGAAAGCCCGGCGAGCCCGATGTCGAGTCGGGCGAATCGGACAACGACTGGTCTGATGTATCCGACGTGGAACTGGACTCCGAGCGCAACTACGAAACGATCCGCCACAATCAGCAGTTTGTATTTGCCTACGTCATCGACACGCGAAAGCTGGAAGTGGTCCCCAGGGAGGAGAACCACTTCCTCAATGACGCAGCCACCCGCAAAGGTGCGTGGTTTCCCGACGATGAACTCGAAGCACTGATATCGACCTCGAAGCGGGGCATCGAGTCGCAGCGCCTGTGGTTGCTCGACTCAACCTTCACTCGGGCCGCGAAGGTCGATGACATTGGCGAGCAGGTTCAATACGGCGATTCCATTGAAGAGCGCACCCACAGTGGTGCATTCAACCGACATGAGTATGACGCCCTGATCGACAAGGTTGCCCTGGCAGGCAAGCCGATCCTGACACTGGACAGGGGCAAGGAGTGGTTCGCCAACGATATCGTCTGGCCCGAATAAGCCGCTCTAGGCGAACAACTCGCCCTGCAACTCGTCGAGCAGCGCCTGGATCGCATCCAGGCGCTGCTGCGGGTCGTCGAGTTGCAGCAGGTCGATCTTGTCCTCCTCGGCGAACGGCAACAGGTACGCCAGTTGATTGGCCAGCGACTGCTGCCCTGCCGCCTCGATGCCCATGTTCAGCGCCTCGACCATCGGGTGCTCGGCGAGGGCCTTGAGCAAGGCCACCAGGTCGGCGTCTTCATCCTGCAAGGGTTGCTCGGGTTCTTCGTCCAGCCACTCGACCTCGGCCAAGATCAGTTGATCACGCTGCACTTCGGTTCGTTGCACCAGAAAGCGGCGCCCGCCCTGCACCCGAATGCCCAGCAGCCCGTTGTCCTGCTGCTGGAAATCAGTGATCCGCGCTTCGCAACCGACCATGGCGAAACCTTCAGGGGCAGCGCCGACTTCATGGCCTTCGAGGATGCACACCACACCGAACCCGCCGCCCTGCTTCATGCAGCGGCCGATCATATCCAGGTAGCGCGCCTCGAAGATCTGCAAATCCAGATTGCAGCCGGGAAACAGCACCGTGTTCAGCGGAAAAAGCGGCAGACTCATAGACATTTCCTTACACCACCATCGACACCGCCAACGGCAGGAACACCGCCGTGGCTACGCCCATCAGACTCATCGCCAGTGCCGCGAAGGCGCCACACTCGTCACTTTCCTGCAACGCCACCGACGTACCGACCGCATGCGCCGTCATGCCCAGCGCCATGCCGCGCGCCTCCGGGCTGTGCACGCCGAGGCGGGTCAGCAGGGCCGGACCGAAGATCGCGCCGATCACCCCGGTGATCAACACGAACACCGCGGCCAGCGCCGCGACGCCACCGATCTGCTCGGCCACCAGCATGGCGATCGGCGAGGTCACCGATTTGGGCGCCATGGTCATCAGGATCATGTGATCGGCACCGAACCACCAGCCCAGCGCCACGCCCATGCCCGTGGCGACCACCCCGCCTATCACCAGCGTAGTAAAAATCGGCCAGAACAATTGGCGGATGCGCCGCAGGTTCAGATACAGCGGCACCGCCAGCGCGACGGTCGCCGGGCCCAGCAGAATGCTGAGGATCTCGGTGCTCTTGCGGTACTCGACGTAAGTCAGGCCGCAACCGACCAGCACACCGATCACCAGCAGCATGGAAACCAGCACCGGTTGCAGGAAGATCCAGCGGGTTTTCTCGAACGCCGCCAGTACCAGTTGATAGGCACCCAGGGTGATACCGATGCCGAACAGCGGATGGTGAATCACCGACGCCCAGGCACCTTGCCAGTCGAACAGCATCAGGACTCCTCCGAATGCGGCGCGTGACGCTTGACCAGCCGTTGCATCAGCACCCCCGCGAAAGCCATGGACAGAATCAGCGAGACCACCAGCGCACCGACGATGGCCCAGAAATCCGCGGCAATCGCCGTGGCGTAAACCATCACACCCACCGCCGGCGGCACCAGCAACAACGGCAGATAGCGCAACAGACTGCCGGCGGCAAGGTTCAGCGGCTCGCCGACTTCACCGCGCACGATCAGGAATACCAGCAACAGCAAAAGGCCGATGATCGGCCCCGGCAGCACCGGCAACAGCAAATGATTGAGGGCCGTGCCGAGCAATTGAAACAGCACCAGCATGGTCAGGCCGCGTAGCAACATCCGTCATCTCCGTCCGACATCCCGCCAAGCACGGGCCCGGCATTATAAGCACGCCTGCGCTATGGATCGGCATTCGCCAAAAGCATGGTCGGTTGACCTGAGCAAATCGCCATGATGATCTACAGTGGTTCGCAGGGCGGTCAAATCCCCCACCTGAAAAACTATAAAACCGATGAACCCAAGGAGAGTCTCAATGCCCTATGTTCCAGTTGCAGAGCTCAAAGATTATGTCGGCAAGGAACTCGGACGTTCCGAATGGCTCACCATCGATCAGGAGCGCATCAACCTGTTCGCCGAAGCCACCGGGGATTATCAGTTCATCCATGTCGACCCGGTCAAAGCCGCGCAAACGCCATTTGGCAGCACCATTGCACACGGTTTCCTGTCGTTGTCGCTGATCCCCAAACTGATGGAAGACATCCTGATCCTGCCGCAAGGCGTGAAGATGGTGGTCAACTACGGTCTGGACAGCGTGCGTTTCATCCAGCCGGTCAAGGTCAATTCCAAGGTCCGGCTCAAGGTCGACCTCGGTGAAGTGACCGAGAAGAAACCCGGCCAGTGGCTGCTCAAGGCCACCGCCACCCTGGAGATCGAAGGCTCGGACAAACCGGCCTACATCGCCGAACCACTGTCACTCTGCTTCGTCTGAGTGCCAGGATGCGAAACGGCTCACGCGGTTTCGCATCCACTCCTCCCTGCCGGCTGTATAAGGTCACATAGCTACGGCATACTCGGTCGCCTAATTGCCCGGATCCCGCTATGCGCCAACTTGCTGCTCTTGCACCGCTTGCCCTGACCCTGATGCTCACCGCTTGCGGCGACGGCGAATCGCTGTTGCCCCCGGACGCACGCCTGCCCGACGGCGGACGCTATCGCGGCGAACTGGTCAACGGCCTGCTGCAAGGCCAGGGCCGGGTCGACTACCCGAACGGCAGCTGGTACGCGGGCACGTTCGACAAGGGTCAGTGGCACGGCCAGGGCGAATGGCACGGCAGCAATGGCGAGGTCTATCGCGGCAACTTCCAGCAAGGCCTGTTCGACGGCCAGGGCACGCTGACCACTCACGGCGGCAGCTACACCGGCGGTTTCAAGCTCGGCCGGCGCGAGGGCGAAGGCACCCTCAAGGAAAACGCGATGACCTATCGCGGCGAATTCAAGGACGACCAGTATTCCGGCCTCGGTCGTCTGGAACTCGACGACGGCAGTTCCTATCAGGGTCAGTTCGCCCACGGCAAACCCAACGGTGAAGGCCAGCGCGGCGACGCCAGCGGCAATCAGTTCAGCGGCCATTTCATCAACGGTCAGCTAGAAGGCAACGGCACCTTCAACAGCGCCGACGGTGACATCTATGTCGGCGGCTTCAAGAACAATCAACTGCACGGCAAGGGCCGCTACGAAAATGCAGACGGCGACGTCTGGCTCGGCCAGTTCAAGGAAGGCGCACTGACCGGCAAAGGCGAACTGATCGGCGCCGACGGCAGCCATTACATCGGCTACTTCAACGATTGGCGCTTCAGTGGCCAGGGCCGCTTGAACCTGTCCGACGGCAGTTTCTACATCGGCGGCTTCGACAGCGACAGCTACGCGGGCCGGGGCACTCTGGTGCTGACCGACGGCAGCGTACTCAGCGGCACCTGGATCAACGGTCAGCGCGTGCGCGATGCCGATGGGAAGTTGCTGCCCGACACCCTCGAACTCGGCCTGCTGGCCCAGGGCCGTCTGCTCGACGAGGCGCTGGCCAATGTGCCGGCCTCGACCCCGGCGGTGGAGTTGTACACCCTGACTCTCGGCGGCGACGGCAAGCAAAGTGTGTTCCTGCGCGAATCCGATTACGTGGCCAACATGCTCGCCAGCCGATTCGGCGCCTTTGGCCAGATCCGCCTGGTCAACCATCGCGACCATCTCGGCGACAGGCCGATGGCCACCCGCGAAAACCTGCGCCGCGCCGCCCTGACCCTGGCCGAACGCACTGGCCCGGAAGACCTGGTGTTCATCTATCTGACCAGCCACGGCACCGCCGAACACGAACTGGTCCTCGACCAGCCGCGCATGGAACTGGCCGACCTGCCCGCCGACGAACTGGCCGCCGTGCTCGCGCCGCTGAAGAACCGCGACAAGATCATTGTCATCTCCTCGTGCTATTCCGGTGGTTTCATTCCGGCACTTAAAGACGAACGCACGCTGATCATGACCGCTTCGCGCGCCGACCGCGTATCGTTCGGCTGCTCAGAAGAGGCCAACTTCACCTATTTCGGCGATGCCCTGTTTGCCCAGGCGCTGAACCAGACCGACGATCTGGAGCAAGCCTTCAAACTGGCCAAAGCCACCGTTGCCGAGCGCGAGCTGGCGGACAACTTCGAAGCCTCGGAACCGCAGATCTGGGCACCGAAAACAGTACTCGCGCACTGGCAACTGCTGCGCAAACAACAAGCGAGAAAAGCGTTGCAAAGTGCTGCGTTGAACGACGGAGCGACAAACAGCAACTAAGCTGAACAGTATCAAGGGAGAGACACTATGTACTTGACGCCTCAGCATGTCTTGCTTGCCGGCGCCACCGGGTTGACCGGTGAGCACCTGCTCGACCGTTTGCTCAACGAGCCGACGATCACCCGTGTCCTGGCCCCTTCACGCCGGCCGCTGGCCGAACATCCGCATCTGGAAAACCCGGTCGGCGATCCACAGACGTTCCTGCCGCAACTGGCCGGCCGGGTCGACATTGCCTACTGCTGCCTCGGCACCACCATCAAACAGGCCGGCTCCGAAGAGGCGTTTCGTGCCGTGGATCTGGACATGGTGGTGGCATTCGCCAAACGCGCCCGGGAAATGGGTGCGCGGCACCTGATCGTGATCAGTGCCCTGGGGGCCGACCGCCGATCCTCGATTTTCTACAACCGCGTCAAAGGCGAGATGGAACACGCACTGCGCGCGCAGGACTGGCCGCAGCTCACCATTTGCCGGCCTTCATTGCTGCTGGGTGATCGCAGCGAGCCACGATTGGGCGAGCAGCTTGCCGCACCATTTTCGAAATTGATTCCCGGCAAGTACCGCGGCATCGAAGCCTGCCAGCTGGCCCGGGCCATGTGGCGGCTGGCGCTGGAGGAGCAGGACGGGGTGCGGATCGTCGAGTCGGATGAACTGAGAAAACTCGGTAAATAAGCTCACTTGTCACAGTGGTTCAACGCGGGTCCGGGCAGTCACCTTCCGATGACGCTCGAGGATCTTGTGTTGAACTGCTGGCCCTTTGAAACAGGCCGAATCGATTCGGCAACCGTGCCCTAACTATCTACCACACCTCCCTTCCCTTTCATGGATAACGTGCGCCCCCGCACGCCTGCGTCTGCCATCCCGTCATCGAATGGCAATCCCCGACTTCAGGCAATCAATGAAAGGACGCCCTGATGAGACCCAAAAATCCATCACCGAAAAATACCGGTGCACCTCACAGCACCCTTGAGACGTCACCGCTTTTATCCACACCGCGCCTTGAACTTCCGGGAGGGCTTCGACCCGACGCACCGCGCGCCCATCAGCCCGAGCCACGGTTGCCGACACTACCGCCGTCAAGCGACACGCTGCCTTCGGTACGGGTTCAGGACCTGATCCCCACGCCTGGGGAAGGTGAGCACATTCCATCCAGCAATCCGCGCCCGAGCGACTCAATCCGCCACTACGAACTGTCGCCACAGACGCGAACGCTTTTGCCCGACGCCAATACCGAAGGGTTGCGCGTCCACAGGGGGCGCATTTATGCCGAAGTGCAATACACCACGACCACCACGGTCATGGTGGACTGGGACGAAGGCGCCGGCACCTATCGGGCCAAGCTTCCACAGGAAATGCATCCCTCTGGTCCTGCCCTGCGGTTCGACCCGCAAAGCAATACCTGGCGAGTCGGCGAGCCTCCATACACCGGAGATATGATCGGGCCCGTGGTACACCGACAAGCAGAAAACCCGGACGACATCCCGGCACAGGGACTTGCGCCCCGGACGCAATCGGACATGACAGCGGTTTACATCGACACCCTGAACTACGTCTGGAATAACGACATAACCAATCACCATGGCTATGTGGTCATGCACCGGAAAATGCGACGGGGCGACTCTGTCGGCCCCCCGTCGCATCATGCTTTCATGGACGAAAACGGATCGTATGTCATTGTTGAGGCCCCCACTCACCCCATCGATCGGCCAGCAGAATTGCTGCCCGCATGGACTGACCGCGACATCTGGGATCTCTATGGCCTGCAGGGCGCCGATATCTCCCGTTTTCGCACCGAAGCCGAGCGCACCGGCAAGAAACCTCAGTGGGCCAGGGTCCGGGCCCAGCGGATGGAAAACACCCATCTGTTTGACGAACTGCACCGCTGGTCAGGTCGGGAGATGGACCGCGACATGTTCAATCGCCTCCTGGATCTTCAGAAGCGCACTCCCGCCGAGTGGGTGAAATACCTTGATTCGGTCACCTTGCATCGCAGCACGCCGGCCCCGCAATCCTCATTGCCACGCGTGCCGACACCCGAAACACCCGCCCTGCAAACGCCTTCGCCTCGCCCGCCCACACCCGACACTCCCGAGACGACGGAAGCCACGCCGGGTTTTGGCCATCAGAGTCACTACACCTGGGACATCGACAGCCAGAACTTTCATGGCTATGTAGAAATGCAACGCAAGCCTGGGCTGGACGACAGCCATGGCCCTCTTACCCAAGTGGCGTTTCCTGAAGGCAGCGGACTGACCATCGTCAGCCCCATCAGGTATTCCGCCAGTCAACGAGCGTTTCGCCCCTACTGGCGGGACATCGATATCTGGAACCTGTACCGGATCGAAGGCGCAGATATCCTGCGCTTTCGTCAGGACGTCGCGCTGAACCTGAAACAGCCGGCCTGGGTCAAGCAGCGGGAGCTCTCGTCCCGGCGTGAAGAGTTGCTCGAATACCTGCGGCTTTGGACCAACCCTGACTCTCCGCTCAAATCAAGGGAGCAGGTCATTGCCCGGTTCCAGCCCTACAATCTGTCCACGCAGCAACTCGCGCGACTTTGCAAAGAATTATCGCCAACAGGACAATTCAACAAACTGATCAATGACGAGCTGCCCGGGTGGGTCCAAACCCATCAGGCCCGAACGCTGGTCGTAACCAACCCGAAACAGTTCGCCCCGTTTTTGCCGGAGCTTCATGCCGAAATCATCAGGTTGAGGAATCAGGGAGAAGGCACCAGCCTCCTGAAAGACAGCCTCACCCCACCCTTCTTTCGCGAGCTGTTGCTGCACGGTGGTTTTAAACGCAACAGGCATAATTACCTGTACAGACTCGACATTCCAGCCGTGTTCAAGGTGGACAACCGGACGCCCTTCGAAATCGCCCGTCCCGGGGCCATGGCTGCACCAACACTTTCGATCGAGGGCTCTACAAGCGAGACAGCCGTCAGTGCGATGTTCAGTCTCAGGGCTGCCATGAAATACGCAAACGAGTCCAATGACGCAACGGGCTCCCTCGATACCCGGACGGACAGTCCATTGACTGGCAGCGAACCCCGTCAGACTAATGAAGCCGCTTCGCTGTCTCGCTCCCGTCGCATGACGTTTTGCTACCTGCTCGATACCCGCAATGTGGAGATCGTCTCGGGGCAAGACAATCGCGCCTATAACCCGACACGGATCGACAAAAGACCGGCAGACGACCAGACACGCTTCCCGAGCATGAAAATGGAGGGCCATGTTTCCATGTCCTCCATCGGGTTCACGTCGAGACGTGTGTGGCTGGTCAACTCAGACATGACCCGCGCGGCCACCGTGGACGATGTACACACGCAGGCGCTTGAACGCGCCACGGGATCGGGTCAGAGCCATGCAGAGGTCATAGAGGCCAGGACACAGGCAGGAGAATTGAACCGGGGCGAATATGACGCGCTGATCGATGAGGCGGCGAAGGCCGGCAAACGAACTATCGAAATGCCGGCAGGACAGGATGTATTCTCCACCGACATCATTTTCCCGCCCGAGCTGATCAGCCTGCTTTAAGCGATATCATCGGCTCGAGCTTGCCTGATCGAGCCGGTGTTTTTCATATTCCCCCGCTCGCCTGGAACCCGACGCCCAGTACCGTCAGCACCGACAGCGGCAACAACAGGGTATCGAGCAATGCACTGGCCGGCAGATCCATGCCGGGATAGCTCGGCGCCTCGGCACCGAACCGGTCCATCGCGCAACAGCCACCGTTCATGGCGTACAAATCCAGCCGCGTGCCGGCGTACACCACCGGCGCGCCGGGTTTGGCAGCATCGAGTGTGCGTGCCGTGGCGCAACCGGTCAGTTGCAGCGCCAGCACTATCACCAGCAGTTTATTCATCGCTGCTCAGGTGATGCTCGCCCCAGCGCGGCAGCATGTCCTGGGGAATGCCCAGCAGATTGAGAATCCGTGCCACCACGAAATCGATCAGGTCATCGATGGTTTGCGGCTGGTGATAGAAGCCCGGCGAGGCTGGCAGGATGGTCACGCCCATGTTCGACAGCTTGAGCATGTGCTCCAGGTGAATGCTCGAATACGGCGCTTCGCGCGGCACCAGAATCAACTGGCGACGTTCCTTCAACGTCACGTCTGCCGCCCGTTCGATCAGGTTGTTGCAGGCGCCGGTGGCGATGGCCGAGAGCGTGCCCGTCGAGCACGGCACCACGACCATCGCCGCCGGTGCCCCGGAGCCCGAGGCCACCGGCGACATCCAGTCTTCCTTGCCATACACGCGGATCTGCCCGGCCGCCGCGCCGGTGTATTCGGTGAGGAACGCCTGCATCAACTGCGGCTTGGCCGGCAGCGACACATCGGTCTCGGTGGCCATCACCAGTTGCGCGGCCTTGGAGATCAGGAAGTGCACTTCACGATCCTCGCGCACCAGGCAATCCAGCAGGCGCAAGCCGTACTGGGCGCCGGACGCGCCGGTCATCGCCAGTGTGATGCGTTCCGGGCCGCCGTCCTGAAAGCGAGTGTTCATTTCAGCGCCTCGGCGAGTTTGCCGTGCAGGCCGCCGAAACCGCCGTTGCTCATGATCACCACATGGGTTCCGGGCTGAGCCTGGCTCTTCACGCGTTCGATGATACCTTCCAGCGAATCGCTGACGATCGACGGCACGGTGCACAGCGCGGCAGTGCCCGCCAGATCCCAACCGAGGTTGGCCGGGGCGTACCAGATCACCTGATCGGCATCGACCACGCTGTCCGGCAGACCGTCACGGTGGGCGCCGAGCTTCATCGAGTTGGAGCGCGGCTCGATGATCGCGATCAGCGGCGCATCGCCGATGCGTTTGCGCAGACCGTCGAGGGTTGTGGCGATCGCAGTCGGATGGTGGGCGAAATCGTCGTAGATGGTGATGCCGCGTACTTCCGCGACTTTCTCCATCCGGCGTTTGACGCTCTTGAATGCGCTCAACCCGGCAATGCCCATCGACGGCACGACACCGACGTGACGTGCTGCGGCCAGAGTGGCCAAGGCGTTGGCGACGTTGTGCTGCCCCGTCAATTCCCACTCGACCACGCCCTGGGAGACGCCTTCGAACA
This sequence comes from Pseudomonas sp. MWU12-2029, assembly GCF_023242425.1. Lineage (NCBI taxonomy): Bacteria > Pseudomonadati > Pseudomonadota > Gammaproteobacteria > Pseudomonadales > Pseudomonadaceae > Pseudomonas > Pseudomonas sp. MWU12-2029. Next base: position 215,563 of record NZ_JALJDY010000009.1, read on the forward strand.
TCACTTCGAACGCCGAGCCGTCATCCTTCAGCAATTTGACCTGCCACTGACCGCCGGCACCGGTGGTTTGCACCGGGGTCCAGCAGCCCATCTCGATCACGCGCTGCAAGGCCGGTTCGGTGGTCGGATGGATCACCAGGCCTTCGCTCGGAATAGTCCGCACCAAGTGGTGGAACTGCCGCTCGATGGCCGGCAGATCAGGGAAGATGTCCGCATGATCGAACTCGAGATTGTTGAGGATCGCGGTGCGCGGACGGTAGTGGACGAACTTCGAACGCTTGTCGAAGAACGCGCTGTCGTACTCGTCGGCCTCAATCACGAAGAACGGCGTGCCGCCCAGACGCGCCGACACCGAGAAGTTCTGCGGCACCCCGCCGATCAGGAAACCCGGGCTCATGCCGGCATGTTCCAGCACCCAGGCGAGCATGCTGCTGGTGGTGGTCTTGCCGTGTGTACCGGCAACCGCCAGCACCCAGCGACCTTGCAGCACGTGGTCGGCCAGCCACTGCGGGCCGGACACGTAGGGCAGGCCTTTGTTCAGCACATATTCCACTGCCGGATTGCCGCGGGACATGGCGTTGCCGATCACCACCAGATCCGGTGCCGGATCGAGCTGCGCCGGGTCGTAACCCTGGGTCAGCTGAATGCCCTGGGCTTCGAGCTGAGTGCTCATCGGCGGATAGACGTTGGCATCGGAGCCGGTCACGTGATGGCCCAGCTCTTTGGCCAGAACCGCCATCGAGCCCATGAAAGTCCCGCAGATACCCAGAATATGAATGTGCATAGTCGACCTCGTAAAACATGGCCGCAGGGTAGCCCAGGCAGGGGAAAACCGCATCCTCGTTTTCAGGGGGTCAGGCGCTGCGGGCGATCCCGTGTTTGCGCAGCTTTCTATAAAGGGTGTTGCGACTGACGCCAAGCTGCTCGGCCGTATGGGTCATGTGCCAGCGCGTGTGTTCCAGCGCATTGAGCAACGCCAGCCGTTCGGCATCCTCCAGCGGCTGTCCGGACGACACTTCGTCGGCTTTGACCAGCAGCGGCTGCACCTGCCGGAACATCGCCGGCAAGTCATCCAGCCCGATCCGCCCCTCATCGCACAACGCCGCCAGCGTGCGCAGTACATTGCGCATCTGCCGCACATTGCCCGGCCAGTTGAACCCCAGCAACGCCCGGCGCGCCGGGTCTTCGATCAGGATCGCTTCCCCGCCCGCCTCTTCGGCCAGCAGGAAATCCAGCAATTGGGATTTGTCACTGCGCTCGCGCAATGGCGGCAGCGCCACTTCCAGTCCGTTGAGCCGGTAGTAAAGGTCTTCACGGAAGCTGCCGCCCGTCACTCGCTCCAGCAGATTGCGATGCGTGGCACTGATGATCCGCACGTTGACCGCTTCCGGCTCGCCGCCGATCGGCACCACTTGCCGGTCTTCCAGCACTCGCAGCAACCGGGTCTGCAAGGCCAACGGCATGTCGCCGATTTCATCGAGGAACAGCGTGCCGCCGTCGGCCTGCTGCAGTTTGCCGCGCATGCCGTCCTTGCGCGCGCCGGTGAAGCTGCCGCCGCGATAGCCGAACAGTTCGCTCTCGATCAGGCTTTCGGGAATTGCCGCGCAGTTGAGGGCGACGAAAGCATTGCTCGCGCGTTGACTGGCCTGATGCACAGCCTTGGCGAACGCTTCCTTGCCGGAGCCGGTTTCGCCGTTGATCAACAGCGGCACGTCACGCTCGAATACCCGCAGGGCCTTGCGGAAATCCGCTTGCAGCCCGGCATCGCCCAGGCAAATGCCAGCCAGGCGTGGCGCCTCGAGAACTGCCGGTTTCGGCAGGGCGGGAGACGGCTTGCGCGCTTCTCCGCGCAAAACCGCAAACAGATGCCGCCCGTCACGGGTACGCAGCGGCCAGCTCGCGCTGGCGTGGGCACTGGCGCGCCCGAGCAACTCATCCAGCGAACAATCGAAAAACGCCTCCACCGGTTTGCCGAGCAGGCCGCCACGAATGTGCCCGAGCAGGTTCAATGCGCTTTGATTTACCGCACTGATCCGCCCTTCCCCGTCGAACGCCAGCAACCCTTCGCTGAACAGCCCGACGGATTCGGCCTGGAGATGGAAACGCAGCAACCATTGATTATCGAAGCAGCGCAGGAAATAGCAGCTCTCGATCATCTTCGCCGACAGATTGACCAGCGCCATGGTGTGGAACTGGCTCTGCCGCGAAACGTCCGGACGCGCCGAGGACACGTCGAGTACCGCCAGCAGTTCGCCATGGGGGTCGAACACCGGGCTCGCCGAGCAAGTCAGCCCGGTGTGGCGGCCGCGAAAGTGTTCGTCCTGATGAATGGTCAGGGCCTGCCGTTCCACCAGGCAGGTGCCGATGCCGTTGGTGCCTTCGCAGGCTTCGCTCCAGTCGGAACCCAACCACAGTCCGGCGCGTTCGAAAATCTTGCGCTCGGAAGGTGCAGTGACGCAGTTGAGGATCACCCCGCGGGCGTCGGTCAGCAGCACCGCGTGGCCGGCGCCGGAGAGTTGTTGATGCAGGCTGCTCATTTCATTGCCGGCAATCTGCAACACCTGCTGCAGCCGCTCGCGGCTTTCGAGGACACGACCGTGTTCGAGCACGGTCGGCGCCATGGTCAGGGCCGGGTCGAGGTGATAGTCCTCAAGACAACGCAGCCACGAGCGGGCAATCGACGGGTCGGCACCGGGGCCATGCAGGTGCGGCTTGCCTTGGGTGACGGTGAGAACCTGCTGGGCATGGCGACTCAAATGGTTGTCGTGCATTTCTTATTATTCTCCCCGAGGCTCATCGGCCCATGCGTGAAGTGGTGCCCAGCATCCTCCAGCCAACCGGTCTTTGCAATGCTGGCAAGACTGCCCGGTCACGGGTTGTGCCAGAAGCGGTACAAACTGTCACCCAAGCTGTACCGATACCGTCACAGACGCTTGCCATTTGTCCGACACAAAACACGCAAGGCCTTGATTTGCCTGAGCTGCACGGCAGTGGCCCGACCTTTGCTCTACGCTTATAGCAAGCGCACATGCGCGTTTCTCTAATAAGTACAAAGCCAAGGAGAACATCATCATGCGTTACGCTCACCCCGGTACTGAAGGCGCCAAGGTCTCGTTCAAGAGCAAGTACGGTAACTACATCGGCGGCGAGTTCGTCGCGCCTGTCAAAGGTCAGTACTTCACCAATACCTCGCCAGTGAATGGCCAGCCGATCGCCGAATTCCCGCGTTCCACTGCCGAAGACATCGAAAAGGCCCTGGACGCCGCCCACGCCGCCGCCGATGCCTGGGGCTCGACCTCCGCCCAGGCCCGCTCGCTGATCCTGCTGAAAATCGCCGATCGCATCGAACAGAACCTCGAAACCCTGGCGATCACCGAAACCTGGGACAACGGCAAAGCCATCCGCGAAACCCTCAACGCCGACATCCCGCTGGCCGCCGACCACTTCCGCTATTTCGCCGGGTGCCTGCGCGCCCAGGAAGGCAGCGCCGCCGAGATCGATGGCAACACAGTCGCCTATCACATCCATGAACCGCTGGGCGTGGTCGGCCAGATCATCCCGTGGAACTTCCCGATCCTGATGGCCGCGTGGAAACTCGCCCCGGCCCTGGCCGCCGGCAACTGCGTGGTGCTAAAACCTGCCGAACAAACCCCGCTGGGCATCAGCGTGCTGCTGGAACTGATCGGCGACCTGCTGCCACCGGGCGTACTCAACGTGGTGCAAGGATTCGGCAAAGAAGCCGGCGAAGCCCTGGCCACCAGCAAGCGCATCGCCAAGATCGCGTTCACCGGCTCGACCCCGGTCGGCTCGCACATCATGAAATGCGCCGCCGAAAACATCATCCCGTCCACCGTGGAGCTGGGCGGCAAGTCGCCGAACATCTTCTTCGAAGACATCATGCAGGCCGAGCCAAGCTTCATTGAAAAGGCTGCCGAAGGTCTGGTGCTGGCGTTCTTCAACCAGGGCGAAGTCTGCACCTGCCCGTCCCGCGCGCTGGTTCAGGAGTCGATCTACGACGAATTCATGCAGGCGGTGATGAAGAAAGTCAGCCAGATCAAACGCGGCGACCCGCTCGACACCGACACCATGGTCGGCGCCCAGGCGTCCGAGCAGCAATTCGACAAGATCCTTTCGTACCTGGAAATCGCCAAGGGCGAAGGTGCCGAACTGCTGACCGGTGGCAAGGTGGAAAAACTCGAAGGCAACCTGGCCTCCGGTTATTACATCCAGCCGACCCTGCTCAAGGGCACCAACAAGATGCGGGTGTTCCAGGAAGAAATCTTCGGCCCGGTGGTGAGCATCACCACCTTCAAGGACGAAGCCGAAGCCCTGGCGATTGCCAACGACACCGAGTTCGGCCTTGGCGCCGGCCTCTGGACCCGCGACATCAACCGCGCCTATCGCATGGGCCGCGCCATCAAGGCCGGTCGTGTGTGGACCAACTGCTACCACCTGTACCCGGCGCACGCCGCGTTCGGCGGGTACAAGAAGTCCGGCGTCGGCCGTGAAACCCACAAGATGATGCTCGACCACTACCAGCAGACCAAAAACCTGCTGGTGAGCTACGACATCAACCCGCTGGGCTTCTTCTAAAAAACCGGGCGGCACCGAACTATCGGTGTCGCCCCTTTCATCCCGATGACAAACCCTGGCCTGGCCGCTCTGGCACGGGCCTTGCGTACCCGTCATTCAGGATTTGTGTGAACACCGCCGCTGCGTGAACAGCATCCATTCACTCAACCGCTGCACCCGAAAGTCCAACAGATCGAACAATAAAAAAGACAGAGAGGACTTATGACTTCCACCACACAGCTCAAACCCACACTCGGCACCCTGCACCTCTGGGGCATTGCCGTCGGCCTGGTGATTTCCGGCGAATACTTCGGCTGGAGTTACGGCTGGGGCACCGCAGGAACCCTGGGTTTTCTGGTCACGGCCCTGATGGTCGCGACCATGTACACCTGCTTCATCTTCAGTTTCACCGAACTGACTACCGCGATTCCCCATGCGGGCGGGCCGTTTGCCTACAGCCGTCGGGCGTTTGGCGAGAAAGGCGGACTGATCGCCGGGATCGCCACCCTGATCGAATTCGTGTTCGCCCCGCCAGCCATCGCCATGGCCATCGGCGCCTACCTCAACGTGCAATATCCGGAGCTTGATCCGAAAGTCGCGGCGGTCGGCGCGTATTTCGTGTTCATGACCCTGAACATCCTCGGCGTCAGCATCGCCGCGACCTTCGAACTGGTGGTCACCGTACTGGCGGTTGCCGAACTGCTGGTGTTCATGGGCGTGGTCGCGCCGGGCTTCAGCTTCAGCAACTTCGTGCTCAATGGCTGGTCGGGCTCCAGTGAATTCAGCCTCGGCTCGATTCCCGGGATCTTCGCCGCCATTCCGTTCGCGATCTGGTTTTTCCTCGCCATCGAGGGCGCGGCCATGGCGGCCGAGGAAGCCAAGGACCCGAAACGCACGATTCCCAAGGCCTATGTCAGCGGAATACTGACCCTGGTGTTTCTGGCCATCGGCGTGATGGTGATGGCTGGCGGCGTCGGCGACTGGCGCCAACTGGCGAACATCAACGACCCGCTGCCCCAAGCGATGAAAGCCGTGGTCGGCAACAATTCGACGTGGATGCACATGCTGGTGTGGATCGGCCTGTTCGGGCTGGTGGCGAGTTTCCACGGGATCATTCTCGGCTACTCGCGGCAGTTCTTTGCCCTGGCCCGGGCCGGTTATCTGCCGAAAAGCCTGGCCAAGCTCTCGCGTTTCCAGACCCCACACCGGGCGATCCTGGCCGGCGGCGTGATCGGCATCGCCGCAATCTACAGCGACGGCCTGGTCAATCTGCAAGGCATGAGCCTCACCGCTGCGATGATCACCATGTCGGTGTTCGGCGCCATCGTGATGTACATCATCAGCATGCTCAGCCTATTCAAACTGCGTAAAACCGAGCCGAACCTTGAGCGCACCTTCCGTGCTCCGGGCTATCCGATCGTGCCGGGGATCGCGCTGTTTCTGGCAGTGGTGTGCCTGGTGGCAATGGCCTGGTTCAACACCCTGATCGGTGGCGTGTTCCTCGGGTTCATGGCTGCCGGTTACCTGTATTTCCAGCTGACCGCCAAGCAACGCTCCGAAGCACCGGCAGACGCTATGCTCGAAGGTATCTAGAAGTTGCACCGGCACCGGGCCTCAGGCTCGGTGTCTGCACTAAAAGCATTCATTCAGGAGGACCGCGCCCCATGGCCGCATTTGCCCATACCGTCGGCGCCCAGACCTACCGCTTCGACAGCCTCAAGGACGTGATGGCCAAGGCCAGTCCGGCGCGCTCCGGGGACTTCCTGGCCGGCGTCGCCGCGCTCAACGATGGCGAGCGGGTGGCCGCGCAAATGGCACTGGCTGACATCCCGCTGAGCCATTTTCTGCAGGAAGCGCTGATTCCGTACGAAGCCGATGAAGTCACCCGACTGATCATCGACAGCCATGACAAACAGGCCTTTGCGGTCGTCAGCCATCTCACCGTTGGCGGCTTTCGCGACTGGCTTTTGAGCGAAGCGGCCGACGAGTCCAGCCTCCGTGCCCTCGCCCCCGGCCTGACACCGGAAATGGTCGCCGCCGTGTCGAAGATCATGCGCGTGCAGGATCTGGTGCTGGTGGCGCAGAAGATCCGCGTCGTGACGAAATTCCGTGGCACCCTCGGCCTGCGTGGACGGTTATCCACAAGGCTGCAACCCAATCACCCGACCGACGAACCGTCCGGCATCGCCGCGAGCATTCTCGACGGTCTGCTGTACGGCAACGGCGACGCGATGATCGGCATCAACCCGGCCACCGACAGCATCGCCTCGATCTGCGCGATGCTGGAAATGCTCGACGCGATCATCCAGCGCTACGACATTCCGACCCAGGCCTGCGTGCTGACTCATGTCACCACTTCTATAGAGGCGATCAACCGTGGCGTGCCGCTGGATCTGGTGTTCCAGTCGATTGCCGGCACCGAAGCGGCTAACGCCAGTTTCGGCATCAATCTGAACGTGTTGCAGGAAGGTTATGAAGCGGGCCTGAGCCTCAATCGCGGCACTCTCGGGCAGAACCTGATGTATTTCGAGACTGGCCAGGGCAGCGCGCTGTCGGCCAACGCCCACCACGGTGTCGACCAGCAGACCTGCGAGACCCGGGCCTACGCCGTGGCACGACATTTCAAGCCGTTTCTGGTGAACACCGTCGTAGGCTTCATCGGCCCGGAATACCTCTACAACGGCAAACAGATCATCCGCGCCGGCCTCGAAGACCACTTCTGCGGCAAGTTGCTTGGTGTGCCGATGGGCTGCGACATCTGCTACACCAATCACGCCGAAGCCGACCAGGATGACATGGACACCCTGCTAACCCTGCTGGGCGTGGCCGGGATCAACTTCATCATGGGCATCCCCGGCTCCGACGACATCATGCTCAACTACCAGACCACTTCGTTCCACGACGCCCTCTATGCGCGCCAGACCCTGGGCCTGAAACCGGCGCCGGAGTTCGAGCAGTGGCTGGCGAACATGGGCATCTTCACCCAGGCGGACGGCAAGGTCCGCTTCGGCAACAACCTGCCGCCGGCGTTTCGCCAGGCCTTGGCGCAACTGGGATGAGTCAGATGGAAAAGCCGCCCGTCGATCCACAGAACCCCTGGCTTGAGCTGCGTCGCCTGACCCCGGCGCGGATCGCCCTCGGCCGTACCGGCACCAGCCTGCCGACCCGCGCACAACTGGATTTCCAGTACGCCCACGCGCAGGCCCGGGATGCCGTGCATCTACCGTTCGATCACGCCGGGCTCAGCGCCCAACTGGCCGAACGCCAGCGCGACAGCCTGCTGCTGCACAGCGCGGCGACGGATCGCAACAGCTACCTGCAACGCCCGGATCTGGGGCGCAAGTTGAGCGATCAATCGGCACAAGCCCTGCGCGAATACGCGCTGGCACATCCGGGCGGGGTGGATCTGGTCATAGTCGTGGCTGATGGCCTCTCGGCGCTGGCGGTGCATCGCCACACCTTGCCGTTCATCTCCCGACTGGAAGAACAGATGACCGCCGACGAATGGTCAATCGCGCCGGTGGTGCTGGTTGAGCAAGGTCGGGTGGCGGTTGGCGATGAAATCGGCCAGTTGCTGGGCGCCAAAATGGTCGTGATGCTGATCGGAGAGCGCCCCGGACTCAGTTCGCCGGACAGCCTCGGTTTATATTTCACCTACAATCCAAAGGTCGGCCTCACCGATGCCTACCGCAATTGCATCTCCAATGTGCGGCTTGAAGGCTTGAGCTACGGCATGGCGGCCCACCGCCTGCTGTATCTGATGCGCGAAGCCTGTCGGCGGCAGCTGTCGGGGGTCAATCTGAAGGACGAAGCGCAGGTTCAGACGCTGGAATCGGAAGCCGGTGCAGACATGAAGAGTAATTTCCTACTCGATCCGCCCCCCGCCTGAACCGTTTCCGCATTGCCTTACTGCGCCGGTTTCAGGCAGGATCGATGCACGGCCGCCCGGGTTTCCCATCGCCGTCAGAGCAGTTGAAGACAGCCACTTGAAGACGAGACCTATCATGCGGATTATTCAAGCGACCCTCGAACACCTGGACCTGCTGGCCCCGCTGTTCGTCAAATATCGTGAGTTCTACGGCGCACTGCCTTATCCGGACTCGTCCCGGGCCTTCCTCGAAAAGCGTCTGCGGCGCAAGGAATCGGTCATTTATCTGGCCCTGGCCGATGACGACGACAAAAAGCTCATGGGCTTCTGCCAGCTCTACCCGAGCTTTTCCTCGCTGTCGCTCAAGCGCGTGTGGATCCTCAACGACATCTATGTCGCCGAAGATGCCCGCCGCCAGCTGGTCGCCGACAACCTGATCCGCACCGCCAAGCGCATGGCCAAGGAAACCCAGGCCGTGCGCATGCGTGTATCCACCAGCAGCGACAACGAAGTGGCGCAGAAAACCTACGAATCCATCGGATTCAAGGAAGACACCGAGTTCAAGAACTACATTTTGCCGATCAGCGACGAACTCTGATTTTTTCTAACAGTGCGGATGCAGGCCCTTGTGGCGAAGGTACGAACTCCCTCGCCACAAAGGCCTGCACCTCGTTCCCCCCTCGAAATGCCCCGCTACAAAACCAACGCGCTTTTCACCTATCAGATCGTATAATCCTGTGCTTTCCGGCTTGTAAGAAAAACTACACCCGCTTGTAGGCTTACACCGAATCATCCGCACAGGCCTGCCGAGTCGGGCCATCACCACAGGTGCCCACATGGATTTCAACCCGATCGACATCATTCTGCATCTCGACGTCTACCTCGATATGCTGGTGAACAACTATGGGACCTGGATCTACGCCATCCTGTTTCTGGTCATCTTTTGCGAAACCGGCCTGGTGGTCACGCCGTTCCTGCCGGGTGATTCGCTGCTGTTCATCGCCGGCGCAGTGGCTGCAGGCGGCGGTATGGACCCGGTGCTGCTGGCCGGTCTTTTGATGCTGGCGGCAATTCTCGGCGACAGCACCAACTACGTGATCGGACGAACGGCCGGCGAGAAGCTGTTCAGCAATCCGAACTCGAAGATTTTCCGTCGCGATTATCTGCAACAGACCCACGACTTCTACGACAAGCACGGCGGCAAGACCGTGACCCTGGCGCGCTTCCTGCCGATCATCCGCACGTTTGCGCCGTTCGTCGCCGGTGTCGCCAAAATGCCTTACCCGCGTTTCTTCGGCTTCAGCGTATTCGGCACCATCCTGTGGGTCGGCGGCCTGGTGACCCTGGGCTATTTCTTCGGCAACGTACCGTTCATCAAGAAGAACCTGTCGCTGCTGGTGGTGGGCATCATCCTGCTGTCGCTGGTGCCGATGATCATCGGCATGCTGCGCAGCCGCCTCGGCGGCGCTGGTTCCAAAGCCGAATCGCGCTGAACCGATGTGGTCACTGAGCGCCTGGCGACGCCGGCGCACTCTGGCGAAGCACCCGATTGCCGATGATATGTGGCAGCGGGTGCGTCACCACTTGAGCTTCCTCGACGGCATCAGCACCACGGAAGATCAGTGGCTGCGCGAAGCCAGCGTCCTGTTCCTCGAAGACAAGCACCTGACCGCCCTGCCCGGCGTCGAACTGCACCAGGAACAACGCCTGCTGCTCGCCGCCCAGGCGCAATTGCCACTTTTGCACCTTGGCGATCTGAACTGGTATCAGGGCTTCCACGAAATCATTCTGTACCCCGACGACTTTCTCAGCCCCCAGCGCCACCGCGATGCCAGTGGCGTCGAGCATGAGTGGGACGGCGAACACAGCGGCGAAGCCTGGCAACAGGGGCCGGTCATTCTTGCCTGGCCCGGAGTGATGGCCAGTGGTGGCTGGGAAGGCTACAACCTGGTGATCCACGAGCTGGCGCACAAACTCGACATGCTCAACGGCACCGCCAACGGCCTGCCACCGCTGCACGCCGACATGCGCGTCAGCGACTGGGCCGAGGTCATGCAAAAAGCTTATGACGACCTCAACCGCCAGCTCGACCGCCATCCGGACGCCGAAACCGCCATCGACCCGTATGCCGCCGAGAACCCGGCCGAGTTCTTCGCCGTCACCAGCGAGTACTTTTTCAGCGCCCCGGATCTGCTGCACGAGGCTTATCCACAGGTGTATGCGCAGCTGCAGCTTTTCTACCGACAGGATCCGCTGGCACGACTGAAGCAACTTCAGGCCACGGACCCGGTCTATCAGGCACACGAGTAAGGCCTGGACGACCTTCGGTGCATGGCATCGCGGGTGGAATATGCCTATAATCGCCGCCACTTTTTGGTCAATCCGGCCAAGTGTTTTGGTCTACTAACGGGGGCAACGCCCAATGAGCTACAGCAAGATTCCGGCTGGCAAAGACCTGCCGAACGACATCTACGTCGCGATCGAGATCCCGGCCAACCACGCGCCGATCAAATACGAAATCGACAAAGACAGCGATTGCCTGTTCGTTGACCGTTTCATGGCCACCCCGATGTTCTACCCGGCCAACTACGGTTACATCCCGAACACCCTGGCTGACGACGGTGATCCCCTGGACGTGCTGGTCGTAACCCCTTACCCGGTTGCTCCAGGTTCGGTGATCCGCGCGCGTCCGGTCGGCATCCTGAACATGACCGACGACGGCGGCGGCGATGCCAAAGTCATCGCAGTCCCACACGACAAGCTGTCCCAGCTGTACGTGGACGTGAAGGAATACACCGACCTGCCAGCTCTGCTGATCCAGCAGATCGAGCACTTCTTCGCGAACTACAAAGATCTCGAAAAAGGCAAATGGGTGAAAATCGAAGGCTGGGACGGCGCTGACGCTGCCCGCGCCGCGATCACCAAGTCGGTTGCTGCCTACAAAGGCTAAGCCTTGCGACCTGCGACACGCTTGAAGAAAACCCCGGTTGATCCGGGGTTTTTTGTGCCTGGTCGAAAGGTGCTTAAACGGCTTGTTTATAGCGACCTACAGAAAAGTTTTGCTGTGTGTAATTTCCCACAAGTACGTCTTACATCCCGTCGCAAAATTTGCCTCGATTTTGAACGCATGGTTTATTCAAACCGCTCTAGGCCGGCCGTAGACTCGTGTTTATGAGAAAGAACACTAGCGGTCCAAGATTCAAGGCACTCCTGGAAGCTGCGAACATCACCACCACGGGATTCGCAAAGTTCTGGGGCACGGAAGCCCAAAACGTTCATAACTGGTACACCCGGGGCGTACCCGCGTACCGCATGGAAGAAGTCGCGCGCCTGCTGTCCGTCAACAGCCAGTGGCTGAAGACCGGCGAAGGGCCGAAAGAAGCACCGCACCTCTACACCGCCGGCGACACGCTGGATGCCCAGGCGATTCAGGGCGTCTATACGGTGCTCGAAACCAACGACATCGAGCTGCCGCTCTACAAGGAAGCCCCGACTGCCCCTGGCTCCGACAAGACCCACGTCATCAAGGACCCGGAGCAGACTATCCGTCTGCCCCGCAGCCACCTCGAGGCCCTGGAAATCCGCCACACCGACGCCATCTGCACCCACATGATCGGCAACAGCATGGCCGAGAAAATCGAAGACGGCTCCACCCTCGCCATCGACCGCGGCCTCACCCAGGTGGTGGACGGGGAAATCTACGCCATCGAACACGACGGTATGCTGCGCATCAAATACCTGCACCGCATGCCCGGCAACGCCCTGCGTCTGCGCAGCCATAACAGCGCCGAATATCCGGACGAAATCTTCCGCGCCGCGCAGATCGAGGAGCAGAGGATTCATGTACTGGGGTGGGTGTTCTGGTGGTCGACACTGGGCAAGCGGCGGCCGGTGGTGCCGTTTCTCTGAATCACCCGGTGTGGTGGGAGCCAGCCTGCTGGCGATGAGGCCCGGAAAGTCGGTACAAATCCTGGATTTCTCCAGTTTGATCGCTCTAAACCGCACTTCAAGCTGGGAATCAGAAGCAAAACTCAGTATCCTGCGCCCCACATTCGCGCATCGACCCGCCCAGCGGCCCAGATGACGCCTGACGCGGCAGACCACTGTCTGACCAAGTCCCACAGCCGGACGCAAGATCCGGGTGTACGTTTTGAAGGCTGGCGCGGTTTACCAAAAATAAACCAAGCCAGTCCCCGAGAAGCCGGCCACAAGCCGGCTTTTTAATGCCTGTCGGAAAAGTGGTTTTCGAGAGCCGTTCAGCTAATTGCTGATCAACACACAAATTGTGCAGGCACTACTTGCACAATTGTTCAGCAAAAAAGCTCTTGGCAATTTCGATGCTTAAAGCACTACAAGGACGTTCTAGATTGCTCCCGTTTGCCCTGAGTTCACGCCTGAAATACGTCGGACTGGTTTCGACTATATGCCTCAGCCTGACAGCATGCGTGGGAGTAGGCGTTTCCCTCCCTGAAAAAACCACACTCAAAACCGACGCCTACAGAGTACAAAACTACCGCTCGACTCCCCCACAGATCACCAGAACAGCAAAATCGACACCTGTCCGAGAATGGTGCGGAGTTACTGTCTGGGCGCTAGTAGTTCCAGTGCCGTTGAAACTGCCGGTGTGCACGTCGTACTCCGAGCAATCCTTCGGCAAAGATGAGTTCGGAAACGAGCTCGTTCTGCTCGACACCGAGCAAAAAGTGCCATCTCCGCTATACGCTTGTGGTCCATTCATGGTGCTGGGACCCATCGTTCACGGATATGAAGGCAATGCACTGTGCGGCGTTTTCCCCGATTGACTCACGGATAGCTGAACGACTTCACCAACGTCAACTCCCCCACCGCCCGCATCGGCACCACGAACGTTTCCATCTTTTCGCTCGGCGTCCCTTCTTCGGTAATCACCGTCACCTGCGCGGTAGTCAACGGCTGCACCGACTCTTCCCCGCCCTCGTCATCTCCGCGATAACCACCACCAAAATAATTCACATACACCAGATACTGCCCCTTGATCGGCGCCGGCATGGCGAAGATTTCCGGGCCGTAACCGGTGGTCACGTCGACGTCCAGGGCGGCGCCGTTGGGGGCGACGCGGTCGCCGTACCAGATGTGCGCGCCGTCAGGCGTGATCAGATGCAGGTCGAGGTCGGTGCCGTCGCTGTCCCAGGACAGCAGCACGCGCAGTTTGGCCGGGGTGGCGCCGCCGTTGGCGTTGAGGAACTGGGTGCGGTGGCGTTGCTGGCCGTCGGGGCTGCGGACTTCGACGCTGTTGCTGCCTTTGGGGAAGGAGAACGGGCGGTCGAAGCGGCCGCTGTCGTCGATTTTCAACGGCATGCTGACGCCATTGACGATCAGCCGGCCGGGCTCTTTGCTTTTCGGCGTGGCCTTGATTTCACCGCTGATACGGGCGGTGTTGGCCTGGCCGACCGGGGTGTTCACCGAGGAGGCCGGGTAGTTGACGGTCTGGCGGAAGTTTTCGCCGTCGCCCTCGGGCGCGCCGCTGCGCCAGCCGCCGACCGGGGTGTCGAGTTTGACGCTGTCGGCGGCCATCGCCATCGGCCATGCATTGAGGGCGCAGAGCAACAGCAAGACCTGTGGATAACGGAGTGTCATGGTCTATTCCAGCAAAAGGTGACGGGCGAGCCCTTCGATGTAGGTTTCATCCTGGCCGTTGGGGTGTGCTTCAAAGGCCAGGTGCAGGTATTCGTGTGTCAGGTCGAGGCGATCCTGCAACGACAGCACGCCGCGCACGTAGATGCGCTGGCGTTCGCGGTCGACGAAGGGCCGGCCGAAGGCGAGTTTGCAGACGGCGAAGGTGCTGACTTCGTTGTAGCCGGTTTCGCTTTCCAGCCTCGGACGCCAGCCACGCCGCTGCTTCTGCAGCCAGTCCTGCGCGGCGGGCAGCGCTTCGCAGGACGCCACCGGGTTGTCCCAACGACTGAGGCTGGCACGGGGATAGGCGTGCAGCAGGATCGCGTCGTAACGCTGGCCGGCATTGGCTTGTTCGACGGCTTGTTGCCAGGCGAGTTTGTCGGGGCCGGGTTGATCGGAGTGATAGGTGACGGTGCTGCCGGCCAATACCAGATCCGCCGTCCACGCCGCGATGTTGCGCGATTCGACAGAGGCTGGACGTGGTGCGACCCGTTGGCGGGTGCTGCTGTCATCGATGCTCAGGCATTCGCCGTTGCGCGTGGCGTTTTGCAGCAGATACGTGCGGATCGCCACGGCCAACGCTTTGGCCGCTTCGGCGGGTTCCGGTTTGGCTTCGCGCTCCAACACCCGAGCGACGTATTCTTCGCGATCCAGCCGCGCCACAAGCTTGTCGTTGAGCAGAAACAGTTCGCCATCGCTGTGGATATCCAGCGCATTGCCGTTGGCGAATTCGACACGGTAATCGCCCTGCAACGGACCCGAACCCGCCACCCGATCACCGGCCAGAACCCGGGCAAGCGGATAGCGCGAAAACAGACCGACCTCGACACATCGCCCCGCGTCCGCCGGCCAGGAAGCAGGCAACACCGTCGCCAACGCAGCACCGTAATGCCGCAGAACCATCTGACTGGTACCCCGGCCACCGGCCCAGATCGGCGAGCCGTCCGCCGTCCAGCCAGCAAAACCGCCCTGGCGTGACTTAGAATCCTGATCGCCAAGCCAGCTCCAGGTTTTCACCCGCAAGCGCCCGCCGAGCTCACCGACGACATTACCGTCCGCCGCATTCAAGACGACATCAAGCAGCAACCGGCGCATCTGATCCTGAGCCGGCAACCAAGACAAAACCTTCAGCAAGTCAGCCACGGAAACCCGGGTAGCCGGCTGCACCGATGGCAGGTCCAGCAACCACGACGGCGCCTGTCGCGCCTGCCAATAGGTTCTCCAATCGCCAGCAGTTATGCCCAACCGCGCCGGCTCGAAATACAGCCCGCAGGATTTCACCAGCGCCTGATCACGCTCGATCTTGCCGCCCGCGCTGCAGCAATAAACCTCTTCCTTCGACTGCCCGCGACATTCATATGCCGGCTCTTGCGCGCCGGTATCCACCAGCCACGCGTAAACGAACACCTTCCACAAACTGCCCAGCGGTGCCTCCAGCGACGAAGGCAATGGCTCGCGGGCGATCAGTTGCGTGGTGTTCAGCGACAGCAACTCGCCCTTGTAGGCCACGCGCAACGGTTCATCCTGCGCCGTCGCCAGCGCAGGAATCACACACAGCATCAGCCACAGCAGCGGCCGGGTCATGTCAGTTGACCGTGACCTGACCGAGGGCGGCTTTCGCCTCCTGGGCCTGATGCTGCGGCGCGTAGACCTGAGTGAAACGCACCGGCGGCAGGTTGAACTGGCCCTTCTGCGAGAACCGCACCAGATGCCGCAGACGCAATTCACCGCTCAGCGCATCCACCGGCACCGCGTAGACCAGTTGGCCCGGTTCGAAACGTGCTTTTTCCAGCGCGGTCGGCTCGGTGCCGTCCTTGCCCTGCAACTTGATGCCCCACGTGGTGCGCTCGACATCCGCGCCCGGCGGCAGCGGCACTTCAAGCATGCCGTAGCGCAGCGGTTTCGGTGCTTTGCTGGTGAGGATCACTTCGTCCAGGTACAGGCTGTCGCTGGACAGTGGTTTAGTACCGACCGGCTCCAGTTTGAAAGTGAACGCTTCGTCACCCGGCACCAGACGCGACAGGCGACGAGTGATGGTCACCGCCATCGGATCAATTGCCGGTTGCTGGGTCTGGAAACTCAGCGCGGCACGCAACGGACGCTCCTGAGTGCCCGACACTGACAACACGCTCGGCACCGACGTAGCACCCTGCCACGTCCAGAACATTTCACCGGTCGCGCCGTAGTTTTTCTTCCAGCCTTCGCCCGGAGCCAGGGCGATGGTCGGCGAGGCCTGAGCGATGCTGCGTTGCAGCCAGGTCAGCGCCAGCGCACGTTCGAGGGTCGATTGCTGCGGCAACAGGCGTTGCAGCAGCGCGTTCGCACGAGCCTGATCGAACGGTTGCAGCGACAGGTTCAGCGCTTCGATAAACGGTTGCGAACTGACCGACAAGCGCTGTTGCGCAGCGCCCAACTGACGATTGAACGCATCCGGCAAAGCGACTTTCGACTGGGTCGCCAGCGATGCGGTCAAGATCCGCGCCGCCGCCAGACTGAGCGCCGAATCCGGATCGCTCATCACCAGACTGTCTTCACCGTCGTCCATCAGGTTCGCGGCATTACCCTCACCGGCCTTGGCCAGATCGTCCATCAAGCCGCTGAGCAGCGTGTTGACCGGCAGATGCATCTGTTTGGCGAACGACAGGATCAGCGCCCGTTGCAGCAATGGCGTATTCGGCGCCTGCTTGGCGTAGACCTCCAGTACCCGTTGCCAGTGTTCCGGCGGCAGGGTCAGCTCCAGCACCTGGCTGGCGTTCCAGTCGGCGTAATAGGCGTAAGCGGTTAGAAACGCATCCGGCTCACCGTCGAAACCCCACCAGGTGAAGCTCGCCGACGGCCCGGCCATTTGCACCAGCCGCAGACGGCTGTTCTGCATGATCAGGCGCAAGCGGTCGCGCATCTGCGGGCTCGACGCCAGCGACGGATAGGCGATGCTCAGCGGCAGCAGGCGGCTGGCGGTCTGCTCGACGCCGCCGTACGGATAGCTGAGCAGGTCGTCGAGGGCCGAACGGTACAACGCTTGCGGGCTGTCATCCAGACGCAGGCGAATGTCGGTGGCGTCCGCCGGCAGGCTCAACGGCGTGTCGCCGCTGGCTACCTCAATGCTCTGGGTCTGCGTCACTTGCCAGCCTTCGCCGGTGGCGCTCAGGCGCACAGCCAAGGCATCGGCGGTTTTGCCGTCCTGCACCAGTTCCGCTGTCCATTCGCCGGAGGCCAATGCGAAGGCCGGCAGCGGCAGGTAGTTGATGCCGTTGTTGAGGGTCACCGGCAGGCGCTGTTCGGCGCCGGCGTAGTGGGTCACCAGTTCAGCCTTGACCGGTTTCTCGGCCTGGCTGAAGGCGAACACGCCGAGTTGCGGCTGATCACCCTTGCGGAATTTGCTCGGGCCGCTCCACTTCAGGTACAGCGGTTTTTCCGAGCGGACGAACTGCTTCTTCTGCCCGACCTGACCGTCATCGGCAATCGCCCGCGCGGTGATGCGCCAGCGGGTCAGCGAGTCCGGCATCTTGAAGGTGAAGCGGGTCTTGCCGTCGGCGTCGGTCAGCAGCTCCGGTTGCCACGCGGCGGTGTCGACGTCTTCGCGGCGCGGCCGCTCCAGCACTTTCACCCCTCGCTCGCTGCGGTTGGCCTTGCCCGGCGCGCCGGGGCTGCCCGGCAATGCCACGTCGTAGCTGATGAACGACAGGCTGGCGCTGGTGCGCACGTTGTTGCGGCGCGGGTGATAGAAGAACTGGTCGATGGTCGGCGCGACTTCCGGTTGCAGCGCGTAGACCATTTCGTCGACCACGCTGACCGTCAGGTGCGCCGGCACAGCCTTGCCGGCAAACTGCGTGGTCAGGTCGACCGTCACGGTATCGCCCGGCTGATAGGTCTCTTTGTCGGTCTTGATCGCCACGTCGATCTGCGGCGCGACGACCTTGATCCCGGCGTTCTGGAAGCTGTACTGACCGCCCTTGGTGTACAGCACCGAGAACGTCAGGTTCGGCGCGAAGTTGTCCTTCACCGGGATGCGTGCGCGGTATTGGGTGTCGCTGAGTTTTTCCAGTTTCAGCCAGTCGCCGCCCTTGGCCAGCAGCGCGGTGGCTTCGACCTTGTCGCGCTCCAGCGACAGCAGTGCATCGCTGACCGGCTCGGGGAAGGTGATCAGTGCCAGTGCTTCGTCACCGGCCTTGTACTCCGGTTTGTCGAGGACGATTTCCACGGTGCCCGGCACAGCCTTGACGCCATCGCCGGTGACCGAATGACCGGTGCCACCAAGCACCCGGCCAAACTGATCCTTCAGCGACAGGTTGTAGGTCCCCGGACGATCGAACGTCACGCTGAAACCTTTGTCTTTCGCCGCCAGTTTGCCTTCGCTGGTGGTCTGGTCTTCCAGACGCACCCAGCTGTAGCTGCTCGGCACCACGGCCTGCGCCTGTTCGCTGCCACCTTCGTTGGCGTAGCTGAACGCGACTTTGTCACCGACTGCGCTGAAACGCTGCGGCGCAGTCAGGCGAAAGCTTGCCGCGCCCCGGTCGATGAGGATTTCCTTGGTGGTCTTGACCCGATACGCCGCGCCATCGCTGGCGAACACGGTGAGCATGTAGCGGCTCGGCTTGTCGGCGGCCGGCAGGTCGAGGGCTGCATTGCCCTTGCTGTCAGTGGTCAGTTCAGTGCTGGTCAGTTCCACCGGGAATTGCCCGAGGTATTGCAGCTCGTTGTCGACCATCGACAGTTGCTGGGCGCGCAGGCTCAGGGTCAGTTTGGCATTGGCCACCGGCTTGCCGTCCGGGTACAGCAGCACCAGGCTGCCCTTCACCGGATCGCCAGTGCGGTAATCCTGCTTGGCCAGATTCAGCGAGATTTCGAAGTGCGGCTTGATGTACTCCGCCACCCGGAACGCGCTGCTGTAGGCCTGATCCTTGTAGTTGAAACGCAGCTCGTAACCACCGGCCACCGCATTGTCCGGCAGCTGGAAACGGCCCTGGGTGCCGGCCTTCGAATCGAGCTTCAGGTCGAGGCGTTGCAACTCGGTACCGGTCGCATCGAGCACGCTGACATTGACGTCCGCCGCGCCCGGCAATACCGAATCCCGCGCGTTCTTGAATTCACGACCAACGATTTTCAGCGACACCCAATCGCCCGGGCGATAAAGCGGCCGGTCGGTGAAGGCGTAGAGTTTGGTGTCGTAGATTTCGCTGTCGTAATAGAAGTTTTCCGAAACGAATACGCCGCCCTCTTCGTCCTCGCCGATGACGAACGAACGCTCCGGGCTGACGTGTTTCAGGCGCAGCAGACCATCGGTGTCGGTGGCGCCGCTGCTCATCACGCCGAGGCCGTCGGTCCACAGCACATTGACCTTCGGCACCGAGCTGCCTTCGTGTTTGCGCGCGGCCCACACCAGCAATTCATCACCGGCAATCTTGCTCACCGCCACGGTGTTGGAGACGAACACCATGGTGGTCGCGCGGTACTTGCCGATCAGCGCTTCGACCAGATACAGGCCCGGTTTCAGATTGCCCAGCGGGATGTACACGTTACCCGGCGCGACGCTGACGAACTCGCTGGACGACCCGGCCAGATTGACCCCGGTCGGCGGCTGGATCGGTTTGGCCTGCCACAGCGGATAACGGAACTGGCTGACCACCGGCAGACCCGGAATCAGCGCGAACTGCGGCTGCGCGTCATAAGGTGTGGGCGCGGCGATGGCATTGCCCATCTTCAGTTCCGGCACTTCCTCGGTGACTTGCTGGCGCGACTCGTAGGAGAACGCACGCTGCATCACCCGACGGGATTTGCGGTACCAGTTGTCCCACAGGTACGCGAGGGTGTTCGACAGGCCTTCACCCTTGAACTGGCCGTCGCTGACCACGCGGTGCAGGTTCTTCTGGCGCTTGAGGAAGTCCAGCGGCTTGTCGATCTTGTACACGCGGATGTCGGCGCCGCCGTACGGTTCCATGCGGAAACGGCGGTAGTCACGGCCCGGTGCTTCGAGGCGCACCACCGCCTGCTCGTCGCTGGCGAAACTGCTGTCGGCCAGCAGGAAAAAACTTTCACCGGACACCGGCGTGTAGCCGCTTGGCTCGACGGAGTCTTCGGCATTCACCGCCGAAAACGGCAGGGTCAAGAGCAACAGAAAAGGCAGTAAACGCAACATGCGGGCACCGGTCATTGGGAGAGAAAGTTCAGTCGATAGACGCCGATGAAGTTGGGGTTGGCTGCGTCGGGTATCCATCGGGTGTCCTTCCATGTCATGAGTTGCTGCAGGCTTGCCGAACGCATGCCGTTGTCGGTTGGGGTGGTCGTGCCGGTGTGATAGGCAATGTAGCGGCCCATCCAGATCATCAGGTGCTGGTCGTCGCCCTGATCGAAAAACATCAGATCGCCGGGCCGTGCCTGGGACACGTCGCGGCCGATCAGATGGCTGTTGAACTGAATCAGTTTGATCGCGTTGACGTAGGGCCCGACCTTGCCGCCGCCCTGTTGCCATTGCTGGGCGAACTTGCGTTGCTCGTCGCTCAACGCCAGCTCCGGCGGCAGGTAGCGATTGGACACGCCATTGCTGCGCAGCCATTTGTCGTCATGGACTTTCAGCGCTTCGTTGGCGGCAAACCGCACCAGCCCGGCGCAGTCCTGCTGATACCAGCGCGGGCTCGGGCCTTTGCTCAACTGCTCCTGAGCGATACGCACAAACCAGGCGCGAAAAACCTGGGACTGCGCAGGATCGAGCACCGGCGCTTCGACCGCTCGGGCGCCCGCGCTCAGTAACAGCGCGAGCAGGCCGAGGCTGCGGATCAATGCCGTCACAGCGCTTTCCACTCCAGCGGCAGCCATTGCCAGTGGCCGTCGGGCTCACTGCCTTCCGGCAAGGTCAGGGCGTATTTGCCCATGCCGCCGAGGGTGCGCAGTTTCGGGATCAGGTAGGTTTGCGCGGCGTTGTAGAACACCGGCTCCATGTCCTGGGGCAGGCTGTCGAGGGTTTCCTGCTGCATCAGTTGCGCCATGGAATCCGGGCCGAAGTAGATCGGCATCAGCACGTCTTTCGGCAGCACATCGGCCATCGGCGGGAAGCGCTTGTCGAGGGTGCCGAGAGCCTTGTCGACCAGTTTGTCGTCGAGGGAAAACAGCAGCGTCGAACCGTGGCGCGCGAGGCTGACTTTCATGAAGGCACGGCCGGTGATCGCGTCCGGGTTCTCGGCATCCTTGGCAGCATACGGGCCGAAGTTGGAGCTGACCTGACGCTGCCAGAGGTGGCTCTGGCCTTCCTGCTTTTCGACCACCGGGAACGCGTGGTCGTCGACCTTGCTTTCGTAGGCGCCGACCATCGAATCGAACAGCGTGCCGATATCAGCGTCGAGCTTGCCGCTGTCCTCGTCCTTCAGACTGGCCACCAGCAACGGTGTGTACAGCCGCGAATCGGCGTACCAGCAAAGGCCTGCCGCACCGGCCACGTGCTCGGTGAGTTTCTGCGCTACCGCTTCTTCGGCGCCGAGTTTCACCAGCAACGGTTTCTGCGGTTCGGCGGCCACCGGCAAGGTCACGCAGGCACTGGCGCCCAGCGGCATGGCCTGCCAGACCGGTTTGAAATCGAAGTCCGGCTGGTTGTCCAGCTCATCCATGGCCAGGAAGCTGTGCCAGCCCTTGTCGTCCATGTCGAAACGCAGGCCGGCGAAGTTCGGGATGAAGCGCTGGTAACCCATGGCCAGGACGCTGGAATTGACCGACAGACGTTGCCTGGTTTCAGGCGTCTTGACCGGCAGCCCGAACGCTTCGGGGAACAGTTTTTCGCCATTGAGCAGCGCCGCCAAAGCCTGCGGCGAAACATGGCCGGACTCTTCGGAAGCGCCACTTTCCGGGTCGTAGAACTTGGCCGGATTCGACAGCACCACCAGTTTGTCGCCACGGGAGGCGAACAGCAGGGATTTGCTGGCGTTGTAGGTCAGTTGATACAGCGGCACGTCCTCACCGCCGACTTTCAGGGTGCTGAACACGCTCAGTTGCGAATCGTCCAGAGCGACTTTCGCCAGAGGCTCCAGCAGCTTGGCCAGCCCGCCGCGATCCATCACCAGCAGGAAATCCTTCAGGCGACCATCAGCGCCGCGCCACAGCGCCACGTCTGCCGGTTGATCGAAGAGTTGCTCGATCAGGCTGTCCTGCAGCTTCAGGTCATGCTCGTAGATGATCCGCCGCAAGCTGCCGATCAACCCGAGGCGGTCGGCATGGGTTTCGTAATAGAAGACGAAATCCTCGGTGAGCGTGGCCTTGAGGAACGGCACCGTCAGCAGGTCCTTGGGCAACTGGCTCAGGGAACGGGTTTCCAGCAGCGCATCCGGACGGCTCAGGCCGAGCTTGTCGCTGGCCAGTGCCGCCGCCGGCACCTTGGGCTTGTGCATCAACCAGCCGAGCCCGCCCGCCACGCCGGCCACCAGGCACAGCCCGGCCACCAGCAACGGCCAGCGCCGGGAAGGTTTGGCGGTGGGTGCGGCGGTCGCCGGGGTCTCAGTGTTTTCGCTCATCTTCTCGCTCATGTTCCCAAAGCTCGGCAGTTCATCCGTGGTGCGGGATGCTTAATAGTTGAAAGTCTTGACCAGCAGCAGATCACCGATGGCCCGCAGGGGCACGATGAACGTTTCGCGTTTTTCGTCGACGGTGTTTTCGTTGAGCACCAGCGTGATCTGCGAGGTGATGACCTCGTTCTGGTTGCTGGCCTCCTCGAAGTTATAGCCGCCGTCGCCGAAGTTGCCCCAATAGTTGACGTAAACCAGATAGGTGCCATGCAGCGGTGCGGTCATGGTGAACATTTCCGGGCCGGGGCCGTCGACGCCGTCCGGGTCCAGACCGCCGCCGTTGGTCAACGCCGTGTGGGCGAAAAACGCATGCTGGCCGTCCGGGGTAATGATATGCAGGTCAAGTTCGGCCTTGGGATCGTCCCAGCCCAGCACCACGCGAATTCGCGCCGGTGTGCGCAGGTTGTTCGCTTCGTAGAACTGCACGCGCTTGAGCGACTGGCCTTCGGCACTGCGCACTTCGACGCTGTTTGATCCCGCGCCGAAGGCATAGGGCCGGGCGAAACGCCCATCGTCGTCGGTGTACAGGTTCAGCGGATTGCCGTTGACCGCCAGGGTGTGCGGCCCGCGCTGATTGCCGATGGCCTTGAGCTGGCCCTGGATCATCGTGCGGTTGCGCTGGATGCCGCGATCGATCGGCGGCGTGGGGTAGGCGACTTGCGGGTTTTCACTGCGGTCGAGCAAGCCGTTGTAGCGCCAGCCGCCCACCGGTTCCGACATCTCGGCAGTCGGCGCGGCCGACAGCGCCGGCGCGCAGGCCAGGCCGATCAGCAGCAAAAGAATTGAACGCATGTAATGCCTCCTGCCATGCCTGAACGAAACCTTGCACCCGATCCTCGGTACTTCACAGCGGTGAAAACTGCGTTTCGTCTGAAAGACCCGTGACTGTCGGGTCGTAGAAGGCGCGAAGGTTAGCGATTCGGCAGTTTTTTAACAATCGGATACATCTTGAAATGCGGTGGGAATCACGCCCTCGGGTGGACGATGAGCCGAATAGGCGTCATATTCGGCTCACCAAATGAGCCGAATAGCGTTTCTATTCGGCTCACGCACTCAGGAATGGCATTTCATGGCAACTCACTGGATCTGGCAGCAGCCCGACTGGCCCGACTTCAACTGGCAGGCAGAGCGTCTCACTGCGTTGTTGCGCGAATGCGTTCAGGCGCAGGGACAATTGATGGGCATGGCAGGATCAGTGGGCCATTCACTGAGCGCTCAGACTGAGCTGGACGCGTTGCTGCAGAACATCGTGACCTCCTCGGCCATCGAGGGGGAACAATTGAATGTTGAATCCGTGCGTTCTTCACTGGCACGACGCCTGGGGCTGGAATCGCCTGATGGCGACAACGTCAGCAAGCGCAGCGAGGGGCTGGCGCAACTGATGCTCGATGCCACTCAACGTTTTGCCGAACCGCTGACGCTGGAACGATTGCTGGAATGGCATTCATGGCTGTTTCCAGAACAGGAGAGTGGTTTCCTTTCGCGAGCAATCAATGTCGGCGCATTACGCGGCGATGAGCCGATGCAGGTGGTTTCCGGACGAATCGACCGTCCGACCGTGCACTTCGAGGCGCCACCGCGACAAGGTCTTGAGCGGCAACTCGACAGTTTTCTCACGTGGTTCGACGCCAGTCGGCAACAGGCAGGCCTCGATCCTTTGCTGCGAGCCGGCATCGCACATTTCTGGTTCGTCACCTTGCATCCGTTCGACGACGGCAATGGACGCCTGACTCGCACCCTTACCGACCTGGCACTGGCTCAGGGCGAAGCGCAGGCGATTCGTTTTTATGCGATGTCCGCCAGCATTCTCGAAGATCGCGCCGGCTATTACCGGATTCTCGAATCGAGCCAGAAAGCCACGCTGGACATTACCGACTGGCTCACATGGTTCCTGCAAACCTTGCTGCGCAGTCTGCAACAGGCCATCGCGCGGATTGAAAGTGTGTTGGGAAAATCACGCTTCTGGCAGGCGCACCGTGAATCCGGGCTGTCGGCGGAGCAGATCAAAGTGCTCAATCGCTTGCTCGATGGTGGTGAACGCGGTTTCGAGCACGGTATCAGTGCGGCGCAATACCAAAGTGTGGCCAAAGTTTCCAAAGCCACAGCGACCCGACATCTGGCGGAACTGCTGGAAAAAGGCTGCCTGCAACGTCTTCCGGGCGGCGGGCGGAGCACTCGTTATCAGATTCAATATCCGGACGAATCGGCCGACTGACACCCATGTCCGTCGGCCCGCTCATTTGCCCATAAACCCCCTATCTGCTAGTGTCGCGCCGGTTTAACGTCAACCGGAATTAGCCGCCATGGCCCGCAAAAAAGCTGCACTGGATTTCGAACAGTCCCTCGCCGACCTGCAAACGCTGGTCGAGCGTCTGGAGAACGGTGAATTGTCGCTGGAAGACTCGCTGACCGCTTTCGAGCAGGGCATCGGTCTGACCCGTGACTGCCAGGCAGCGCTGGCCCAGGCCGAGCAGAAGGTCCAGGTGTTGCTGGAGCGCGATGGCGAGCTGGCCGAGGAACCCTTCGACGCGGATCAGCCAGAATGATCGCGGCGTATTCGGCGACCAGCCAGGCGCGGGTCAATGCGGCACTGGAAACCCTGTTCAACGCACCGCTGCCGGAACTGGCGCGGCTTTACGAAGCGATGCGCTACAGCGTGATGAACGGCGGCAAACGCGTGCGTCCGCTGCTGGCTTACGCCGCGTGCGAAGCCCTCGGCGGCAAGGCCGAGCAGGCCAACGGTGCAGCCTGCGCGGTTGAACTGATCCACGCCTACTCGCTGGTACACGACGATTTGCCGGCGATGGACGACGACGATCTGCGTCGCGGCCAGCCGACCACTCACAAGAAATTCGATGAAGCCTGCGCGATCCTCGCCGGCGACGGTTTGCAAAGCCTGGCGTTCAGTGCCCTGCTCGACCCGCGCCTGAGCGACCTGAGCGCGGATATCCGCCTGCAACAGGTCACAGCGCTGGCGCACGCGGCAGGCCCGGCCGGCATGGTCGGCGGCCAGGCCATCGACCTCGGCTCGGTTGGTCTGAAGCTAGACCAGAAAGCCCTCGAACAGATGCACCGGCACAAGACCGGCGCCCTGATCGAGGTCAGCGTCAAGCTCGGCGCCCTGGCCAGCGGCCGCGCCGAGAAGGATGAACTCAAGGCCCTGCAAAGTTATGCACAGGCCATCGGCCTGGCGTTCCAGGTGCAGGACGACATCCTCGACGTCGAAAGCGATACCGAAACCCTCGGCAAACGCCAGGGCGCGGACATTGCCCGCGACAAGCCGACTTACCCGGCCCTGCTTGGCCTCGACGCCGCCAAGGCCTATGCCCTGGAACTGCGCGATCAGGCCCTGCACGCGCTGCGACCGTTTGACGCGGCTGCCGAGCCGTTGCGTGATCTGGCCCGGTATATCGTCGACCGGCGCAACTAAAGGCTAATCAGCCAAAAAAGACCAACGCGTGGGCAGGGGACGATGCATCAGGTAAACTGCCGCATCTTTTATACCTATAACGATTCGCCTGATGCCCACGACGTTCCATGAGATTCCCCGCAAGCGCCCGACCACGCCCCTGCTCGACCGCGCGAACACGCCGGACGGCCTGCGCCGGTTAGGCGAAGCCGAGCTGGAAACCCTGGCTGATGAGTTGCGCCTGGAATTGCTCTACACGGTCGGCCAGACCGGTGGGCATTTCGGTGCCGGCCTGGGCGTCATCGAGCTGACCATCGCGTTGCATTACGTCTTCGACACTCCGGACGACCGGTTGGTGTGGGACGTTGGTCATCAGGCTTATCCGCACAAGATCCTCACCGGTCGCCGCGAGCGCATGGAAACCCTGCGCCAGAAGGACGGCATCGCCGCTTTCCCGCGCCGCTCCGAGAGCGAGTACGACACCTTTGGCGTCGGCCACTCCAGCACCTCGATCAGTGCCGCGCTGGGCATGGCTATCGCCGCCCGCCTGCAAAACAGCGATCGCAAGGCGATTGCCGTGATCGGTGACGGCGCGCTGACCGCCGGCATGGCCTTCGAGGCGCTGAACCACGCGCCGGAAGTGGACGCCAACATGCTGGTGATCCTCAACGACAACGACATGTCGATCTCGCGCAACGTCGGCGGTCTGTCGAATTATCTGGCGAAGATCCTTTCCAGCCGCACTTATGCGAGCATGCGCGAAGGCAGCAAGAAAGTCCTGTCGCGCCTGCCCGGCGCCTGGGAAATCGCCCGTCGTACCGAAGAATACGCCAAAGGCATGCTGGTCCCCGGCACCCTGTTCGAAGAGCTGGGCTGGAACTACATCGGCCCGATCGACGGCCACGACCTGCCGACCCTGATCGCCACCCTGCGCAACATGCGCGATCTGAAAGGCCCGCAGTTCCTGCACATCGTCACCAAGAAAGGCAAAGGCTTCGCCCCGGCGGAAGTCGACCCGATCGGTTACCACGCCATCACCAAACTCGAACCGCTGGACGCCCCGGCCGCTGCGCCGAAAAAGGCCGGCGGGCCGAAGTACTCCGGCGTGTTCGGTGAGTGGCTGTGCGACATGGCCGCCGCCGACCCGCGTCTGGTGGGCATCACCCCGGCGATGAAGGAAGGCTCGGACCTGGTGGCGTTCAGCGAACGTTTCCCGCTGCGCTACTTCGACGTGGCGATTGCCGAGCAACACGCCGTGACCCTCGCGGCCGGCATGGCCTGCGAAGGCGCGAAACCGGTGGTGGCGATCTATTCGACGTTCCTGCAACGCGGCTACGACCAGTTGGTGCATGACGTCGCGGTGCAGAACCTCGACGTGCTGTTCGCCATCGACCGCGCCGGTCTGGTGGGCGAAGACGGCCCGACCCACGCCGGCAGTTTTGACCTGTCGTTCCTGCGCTGCATCCCGGGCATGGTCATCATGACCCCGAGCGATGAAAACGAACTGCGCAAGATGCTCACCACGGGCCACCTGTACAACGGCCCGGCGGCGGTGCGTTATCCACGCGGCACCGGCCCGAACGCGACCATCGAGAAAGACCTCGAACCGATCGAGATCGGAAAGGGTGTGGTGCGTCGTCAGGGCAGCAAGGTCGCCCTGCTGGTGTTCGGCGTGCAAATGGCCGAAGCCCTGAAAGTCGCCGAGACGCTGGACGCGACCGTGGTCGACATGCGCTTCGTCAAACCGATGGACGAAGCGCTGGTACGCGAAATCGCCAACAGCCACGACCTGCTGGTGACCATCGAAGAGAACGCGATCATGGGCGGCGCCGGTGGCGCGGTCAGCGAATTCCTCGCCCGCGAGAACATCCTCAAGTCGGTGCTGCACCTGGGCTTGCCGGACATTTACGTCGAGCACGCCAAACCGGCGCAGATGCTGGCCGAGTGCGGGCTGGACGAGGCCGGGATCGAAGCGGCGGTGCGAGAGCGCCTGGAGCTGCTCAACAAGTAAAACGCAATGCCCATGTGGGAGCGGGCTTGCTCGCGAAGGCATCGGATCAGTCGATAATGAGTTGACTGACACACCGTCTTCGCGAGCAAGCCCGCTCCCACATTTGATTTGTGTATACCTGAAAGACCTACGGAATACCGATGAACCTCTCGCGTCTCGCCCTGCCCCTCCTTCTGCTGCCAACCGCCAACATCCTCGCCGATACCTTCGAGCGCGATCAGGCCCTGAAGCTGCCGGACGTGCTGATCAGCGCCAACCGTCAGGTGGAAGCCCGCAACGACAGCAGTGCCGCCAACACCGTATTCACACGCGAAGACATCGAGCGCCTGCAACCGCGCAGCGTCACCGACCTGCTGCAACGGGTACCCGGCGTGCAAGTGGCACAAACCGGCGGGCGCGGCAGTCTGCCCGGTATATACATCCGAGGTACGCAGTCGGCGCAAAGCCTGGTGCTGGTCGACGGCCAGCGCATCGGCAACTCGACGTCCGGCGACAGCAACCTGCAGCACCTCAACATCGAGCAGATCGAACGCGTCGAAGTGCTGCGCGGTTCGCGCTCGGTGATCTACGGCAGCGATGCGATTGGCGGAGTGATTCAGATCTTCACCCGGCGCGGCGCCGAGCAAGGCTTGCAGCCGCGAATGCATGTCGGCTTCGGCAGCAACCAGACCTGGGAGCGCAGTGTCGGCCTCTCCGGTGGCGATGAGAAAACCCGCTTCAACCTCGGCGCCAGCCTCGATGAAACCGCCGGGATCGACCGCACCCGCGAGTCCTATCCCAGCGACAGCGATCACGATGCCTACCGCAACAAATCCATCAGCCTGAGCCTCAGCCATGCGCTGACCGATGACATCGAAGTCGGCGCCAACCTGCTGGATAACCGTGGCAAAAGCGAGTTCGACAACCCGTTCGGGCGCTTTGATCCGGTCACCTTCGACTCCGTCCAGCAACAGCCCTACAGCGATTTCGCTGTCAGCAGTTTCAGCAGCTACATCGATGCGCGGATCAACGAACGCTGGAAATCGCGCCTGGAACTCGGCCACAGCGAAAACCGCGACAAGTCCCTCGACAAGCTCAGTGACGAACGCTCGGTGTTCAACACCTACCGCGACTCGGTGACCTGGCAGAACGACCTGACCCTCGATGCTCGCAACAGCCTGATCCTTGGCGGCGACTGGTACGAAGACCGGGTCAACAGCAGCACCGCGTTCGACGAGGACAGCCGCTGGAACCGCGCCGCGTTCATCCAGCATCGCTTCCAGGCCGACAGTTTTTCCACCGAGCTAGGCCTGCGCCGAGACGACAACCAGCAGTTCGGCGGCCAGAACAGCTGGAGCGGCACGCTGACGTTGCCGGTCAACCCGGACAACGATCTGTTGCTCAGCTACAGCGAAGGCTTCCGTGCACCGACCTTCAATGACCTGTACTACCCGGACTTCAGCAACCCGAACCTGAAACCGGAAACCTCGAAAAGCTACGAGCTGCAATGGCGCAGCCAGTTGAGCGACAGCAGCCGACTCGAGGCGTCGCTGTATCGGACCGATCTGGAAGACGCGATCATCTTCGGCAGCAACTCACGCCCGGAAAACGTCGCCTCGGCGCGGATCAACGGCTTCGAAGCAGCGCTGAAACAGGAGTTGTTCGGCTGGCAGAGCAATTTAGGCGTGGCAATCATCGATCCCCGCGACCGCGACACCGGCCACACCCTGGCGCGCCGTGCCCGTCGCACCTTGAGCTGGGATCTGGATCGGCAATTCGATCGCCTCGGCCTCGGCGCAACTTGGCAGGCTGTCAGCAGCAGTTATGACGACCTGAACAATCAGCAGCCACTGGGTGGTTATGCGTTGCTGGGACTGCGCAGCAGCTGGGCGCTGGACCGCGAGATCAAGCTGGATTTCAAGGTGGATAACCTGCTGGACAAGGGTTACAGCCGGGCGCTGTACAGCCATGACGGCAGTCATTATGGCTATCGTGAGGAAGGCCGGGCGTTCATGTTCGGAGTGACCTGGACGCCGCAGCTCTAGCGGTCAGCGGTCTGGTGCAATCAGTTGGCAGAGCTTGGCCGTCGCCTCGATCATCTGGCCGCTCGGACGCTCCAGACCTTTATCGGTGACCAGCAGTAACTGCCCACTCTTGACGGCCACCACCTGCGGCCAGGCATTCCACGCATCCAGTTGCGGCTGATCGCCGGCCAGAATCACCTCGGGATCAAGCTGTAAAACGGCTTCGACGCTCACCTGCGGCGCCGGCAACGACAGGTCGGCAAACACATTGTGTGCGCCGCACACTTCAAGCGCATCGCTGATGATCTGCCCGCCGCCAATGGTGTACAGCGGCTTGTCCCAGACTTGATAGAACACCCGCAACGGCGTTTCCCGTCGGTAACGCTGGCGCAGCTCATCAATCTTGCGCCGCAACCCGGCCGCCCGCTCAACCCCGCGCTCAGGACGACCGAGCTGTGTCGCAATGGCTTCGATCTGCGTGGTCAACTGCTCGAAACTGTGGGGTTCAGCAACGAAGGTCGGGATGTTCAGGCGCTTGAGCTGATCGCGCTGGGCCGGGCCGACACTGCCGGGCCACAGCAGCAACAAGTCAGGTTTGAGACTGAGCAGCCGCTCCATGTCGAGCTGGCCGTAACGGCCCACCGAAGGCACATCCTTGATCGCGGACGGCCGGTCACCGGCATCCAGCACGCCCACCAACAGGTCGGCCGAATTCAGCTCCACGACAATTTCAGACAGAGATGGCGCGAGACTGACCACCCGCAGGGCGGCCAGGGTTTCGCTACTGACGGCCAGCAGCAGTACCGCCAGCCAGAGACGACGCATCAACCGAGTTGACGCGGGATACGGTAGAGGTAGAACAGCACCGCCGTGGACAGCGCCAGCAGCATCAGCGGCACAGCTTCGAGACCGACGAACACCGCCAGTGCACCGATCCACGCCGGCAATCCTGCCGCAAGAAACGCTGTGCGACGACGAGCCGCGAGGGCAATCCACGCAGCGGGTTCTTCAGGGGTATCGAGGGCTTTTTGCGTGGCGATCAGCGCATGTTTGTAACGGCCGAAAAACTTCAGGCTGACAAACATCGAGGCCACGCCGGCAATGAACAACGGCATCGCCAGCACCGGCATGATCGCTTCGCTCTCGCCGAATACGGCGTTGAGCACGAACAGCGGCACCAGTGCCAGCGCCAGGTATTTCCACCAGGCGACCGACAGGCGGCGGCGCACCTGACCGCGGGTCACGCCCGGTCTACCTCGCCCTGATGTTCGTTGCCCATCATGTGGTCGAGCTTGCTGGCCTTGGTCGCCAGGTACAGTTTGTTGTGCGGGTTGTGGCCGGTGTGCAGCGGCACGCGCTCGGCGACGACGATATTCATGTCGGTCAGGGCTTTGACCTTGCGCGGGTTGTTGGTCATCAGGCGCAGGGATTTCACGCCCAGATGCTCAAGCATCGGCAGGCACATGGCGTAGTCACGCTGGTCGGCGGCAAAGCCCAGACGCTCGTTGGCTTCAACGGTATCGGCGCCGCCGTCCTGCAATTCGTAGGCACGGATCTTGTTCAGCAGGCCAATGCCACGACCTTCCTGACGCAGATACAGCAACACGCCACGGCCTTCACGGGCGATGGCCTTCAGCGCAGCTTCCAGTTGCGAGCCGCAGTCGCAACGCTGGCTGAACAAGGCATCGCCGGTCAGGCATTCGGAGTGCAACCGGCCGAGTACCGGGGCACCGTCGGCAATCTCACCCAGGCTCAGCACGACGTGCTCGCGGCCGGTGGCTTCATCGAGAAAACCGTGCATGGTGAATTGCGCAAAAGGCGTTGGCAGCTTGGAAGCGGCGACAAAAACGACAGGCACCGGTGTGCTCCTGATCTAAAAAGTCCGAGATTCGCTGGGCGGCATTGTAACAGCAGGTTCCGGCAGACGCTTAGGCTGAATTATCGGCCATAACGATCAAAAAGTTTGATGACTGGCCTGCCGTCATTGCCCCCGGTCGAACGGATACGGCTGCTTCCAGCGTTCGAAGATGGGCTTCAATTCGCCGCTTTTCACCAGTTGATCCATGCGCTGGTCGTAGATCGACATCAGCGCACGGGCCTGAGGGGTGTCGGCGAAGCCGAGGTACAGCGGCAACTCCGCCAGATGCGAATAACGGTATTGCGAAGGGTCGGCGGCATTTCTCACCACCGCTTCGATTTCCGTCAGGGCGTCGATGTAGTAATCCGCCCGCCCCTGCTTGAGCATCGACAGAATCCCGGTGCGGCGTTCGATCTGGTTGTAGCGCTTGATGTTCGGCAGGTAGGTCTCGTATCGATAACCCCGCACCCAGGCCAGCCGGTACTTGCCGAGGGTGGCCTCGGTCGGTGCCGGATTGCTGGCAAGGCCCAGCGCGTAGATGTGGTCGGAATCGAAGTTCCATTTGGGATACAGAACCTGCTCGGCCTCACCGCGATAGGAGCCGACCAGCGCGTCGACTTCCTTCAACTGCACCAGACCCACCGAGCGGGTGTACGGCACGGTGCGGATATCCAGAGTCACGCCGGCCGGTTCGAACACCTTGCGCAGGACGTCCCAGCCCAGGCCGTGGCCATCGGCGGCGGTGTAGTCTTCCCAGTCTTCACTGGCCAGGTGAATGACCGACGGCGGCGCATCCTGTGCATGGGCAACCGCACCCAGCAGGATAAAAAACAGTATCGCCAACCAGCGTCGAGCCATCCCTGTGTCCCTCATCCACGCCTTGAAATCAGGCGAAAATCCACACCAGACCCTGCATCGCCAGCCAGGCGAACACGCCCGCCAGCACGTCGTCGAGCATGATGCCGACGCCGCCATGCACATGCCGGTCGATCCAGCGGATCGGCCACGGCTTGAGGATGTCGAAGAAGCGGAACATCAGGAACCCGGCGAGCAACCAGTACCAGCCTTCCGGCACCAGCCACAGGGTGATCCACATCCCGACCATTTCGTCCCAGACGATGCCCTCGTGATCGTGCACCCGCAGATCGTCGGCCACCTTGCCGCACAGCCAGAAGCCGAACAGCATGGTGATCCCGAGCATCAGCCAGTAGCCCCAGTCGGGCAACATCTGCCACAACGGAATAAAGGGTAGCGCAACTAACGAGCCCCACGTGCCCGGTGCTTTCGGCAAGGTGCCCGAACCGAAGCCGAACGCAATGAAATGCCAGGGATTGCGCCAGACCGACGGCGGAACGAATTCGCCGGGAACCTGTTTCGGGTGATCTGTCACGGTGACTCCTGAAAATGTTGATAACCCCGGATTTGCGGGGTGATGTCATGCCCTTCGCGGTCCAGCAGCACCACGCCCTGCCCCTCGGCCACGCGCCCGATCACGTGGATCGGCCAGCCATCGGCCAGCAGCGC
Organism: Pseudomonas sp. MWU12-2029; assembly: GCF_023242425.1. Classification (NCBI taxonomy): domain Bacteria; kingdom Pseudomonadati; phylum Pseudomonadota; class Gammaproteobacteria; order Pseudomonadales; family Pseudomonadaceae; genus Pseudomonas; species Pseudomonas sp. MWU12-2029. The sequence goes on from NZ_JALJDY010000009.1 coordinate 249,009, forward strand.
CGGCAATTCGACGGACGGCAAGGTAAAGGCCAGCACGTAATCATCGCCACCGCTCAACGCCGCGCGCTCGGCACCGCGCTGGCCAAGAAACGCCACCAGCGCGTCCGACAGCGGCACGCGCTCGCGTTCGACTTCGAGGCGAACCTTCGAAGCCAGAGCGATATGGCCGCAATCGGCGAGCAGGCCATCGGAGATATCCAGCGCCGAAGTGGCCTTGCCCCGCAGGGCCTGACCGAGGGCGAGCTGTGGTTGCGGCGACCAGTAATGATCGAGCAGCGGCTGGGCGATGTGCGGCTCGGCGTCACGCTGGCCAAGCACCAGCGGCAAGGCCCCGGCGGCATTGCCCAGCTCACCGCCGACACACAGCAAGTCGCCGGGCTGCGCGCCGCTGCGGGTCAGGGCCTGGCCGGCCGGGACACGACCGAACACGGTGACGGTGAGGCTCAATGGCCCGCGCGTCGTGTCGCCGCCGACCAGCGCCACACTGCAGCTTTGCGCCATGCGGTTCAAACCGCGGGCATAGGCTTGCAGCCAATCGGCGGTCACCGTCGGCAGAGTCAGGGCAAGGGTAAAGGCGACGGGCGTGGCGCCCATGGCAGCGAGGTCGCTGACCGCCACGGCCAGCGAGCGCTGACCGAGCAGAAACGGATCGCAGGGATCGGCGAAATGCACGCCGGCCACCAGCGTATCGGTGGAGATCGCCAACTGTTCCCCGGAGGGAACTGCCAGCAAGGCGCAGTCGTCGCCGATCCCCAGTGCAACGCCTTCGCCGCCCTGCGCACAAGGCGCGGCGGCGAAGAAATTGCGGATCAGCTCAAACTCGCCCATGAGGTATCAAGCGCGTTTTAGCGCTTGAACGCCTTCACTTCAGCTTCACGCAGGCGTGGTGCCAGCTTGTCGAGCACGCCGTTGACGAACTTGTGGCCGTCGGTGGAACCGAAGACCTTGGCCAGTTCGATACCTTCGTTGATCACAACGCGGTACGGCACGTCGACGCGCTTGAGCAGTTCCCAGGTGGACAGGCGCAGAACCGCCAGTTCAACCGGGTCCAGCTCTTCGATCGCCAGGTCCAGGCAAGGCTTGAGCGCGGTGTCGATTTCGGTGCGGTTGGCCGGAACCCCGTGGAGGATTTCGCGGAAATACGCGCCGTCGACATCGGTGAAATCGTTATCGACCCGGAACTGCGCTTCGATCTCGTTCAGCGAAGCCTTGGCCATGTGCCATTGATACAGGGCCTGAGTCGCGAGCTGACGGGCTTCGCGGCGCTTGGCGCTTTTCGATGGCTTGCCGGCATCCGCAGGTTTCGGATCGCGCGGGTTGAAACGATCGCTATCGTCGCTAATCACTTGGCCTCCAACTGCGCCAGCAGGCTGACCATTTCCAGAGCGGACAGGGCAGCTTCAGCACCTTTGTTGCCGGCCTTGGTGCCGGAACGTTCGATGGCTTGCTCGATGGAATCAACGGTCAGGACGCCGAAAGCGACCGGTACGCCGAATTCCATGGACACCTGGGCCAGGCCCTTGGTGCATTCGCCCGCCACGTATTCGAAGTGCGGAGTGCCGCCACGAATGACCGCGCCCAGGGCGATGATTGCTGCGAACTCGCCTTTCTGGGCGACTTTTTGCGCAACCAGCGGGATTTCGAAGGCGCCAGGTGCGCGGATGATGGTGATGTCGCTTTCGCTCACGCCGTGGCGAACCAGGGCATCAACTGCACCGCTGACCAGGCTTTCAACCACGAAGCTGTTGAAACGGCCCACTACCAAAGCGTAGCGGCCTTTAGGGGCGATGAAGGTACCTTCGATGGTCTTCAGGGTCATTCGTCAGATCTCTTAAAGAGCCGGGACGCGTCTGTTTCGCGTCCCTCAGTGATTTATTTGCCGCGAATTCGGGTCCGGAAACAACCGGTCATTATTCGGAGGGCACGTATTCTACAACTTCCAGATCGAAACCGGATATCGCATTGAACTTCATCGGTGCCGACATCAGGCGCATTTTGCGTACACCGAGGTCACGCAGGATCTGCGAACCGGCACCGACGATGCTGTAGGTGGTCGGTTTTTTCACCGCCGCCTGATCGCCGGTTTCGCGGATGTGCGCCAGCAGCACGTCGCCATCCAGCGGGTGACCGAGCAACAGCACCACACCGCTGCCGGCCTCTGCGACCGCAGCCATGGCGGCGCGCAGGCTCCAGCGGCCCGGCTGCTTGACCATCAGCAGGTCGCGCAGCGGGTCCATGTTGTGCACGCGAACCAGGGTCGGCTCTTCGGCGCAAACGGTGCCCAGGGTCAGTGCCATGTGCACGTCGCCTTCCACGGAATCACGATAGGTCACCAGGTTGAATTGGCCCAGTTCGCTGTCCAGTGGCTGCTCGGCAATCCGCTGAACGGTACGTTCGTGGATCATCCGGTAGTGAATCAGGTCGGCGATGGTGCCGATCTTGATGTTGTGTTCGGCCGCGAAAGCTTCCAGTTCGGCGCGACGGGACATGGTGCCGTCGTCGTTCATCACTTCGCAGATCACGCCGCTCGGCTCGAAACCGGCCATGCGCGCCAGGTCGCAGGCGGCTTCGGTGTGGCCGGCGCGAGCCAGGGTGCCACCGGCCTGGGCCATCAGCGGGAAGATGTGGCCCGGGCTGACGATGTCTTCGGCTTTCGCGTCTTTCGCCGCAGCCGCTTGCACGGTGCGCGCGCGGTCGGCAGCGGAAATGCCGGTGGTCACGCCTTCGGCCGCTTCGATCGACACGGTGAACTTGGTGCCGAAGCCGGAACCGTTGCGTGGCGCCATCAGCGGCAGCTTCAGGGTTTCGCAGCGCTCGCGGCTCATCGGCATGCAGATCAGGCCACGGGCGTGCTTGGCCATGAAGTTGATGTGCTCGGCCTTGCAGCATTCGGCGGCCATGATCAGGTCGCCTTCGTTCTCGCGGTCTTCGTCATCCATGAGGATGACCATCTTGCCTTGGCGGATGTCTTCAACCAGTTCTTCGATGCTATTGAGCGCCACAAGGCACCCCCTTCAGTCAGGATTTGAGGTAGCCGTTGGCGGCCAGAAAGCTTTCAGTGATGCCACCGGACGTCGGCTCTGCAGCCTTGTCGCCCAACAGCAGACGCTCGAGATAACGCGCCAGCAAGTCGACTTCCAGGTTCACCCGACGACCTGGCTTGTAGGACGCCATGATGGTTTCGCTCAAAGTGTGCGGAATGATCGTCAGCAGGAATTCGGCGCCATCGACCGCGTTCACGGTCAGGCTGGTGCCGTCGACGGTGATCGAGCCTTTATGGGCGATGTACTTGGCCAGCTCTTTCGGCGCGCGAATGCGAAATTCCACGGCGCGGGCATTGTCGCTGCGCGAGACCACTTCGCCGACACCGTCGACGTGACCGCTGACCAGATGCCCGCCGAGACGGGTGGTCGGGGTCAGGGCTTTTTCCAGGTTGACCGGGCTGCCGCTTTTCAGGTCATTCATGGCGGTGCAGTCGAGGGTTTCGCGACTGACGTCGGCGGCAAAGCCGTCGCCCGGCAGCTCCACGGCGGTCAGGCACACGCCGTTGACCGCGATGCTGTCGCCGAGTTTGACGTCGCTCAGGTCGAGCTTGCCGGTTGCGACATGCACCCGCACATCACCGCCCTTTGGGGTCAGTGCGCGGATACTGCCGATGGATTCGATGATGCCGGTAAACATGGGGTTCTCCTTGAGAACGAAGCCAGCGCTAACGCGATGGCCGGGAATTATACGCTCGCCGATGAGACAGGGATTGCAGTGACTCGCCAGTCATCGCCAACCGCGCGAATTTCAGTGATTTTCAGCTCCGGCGCATCCTTCATATAGGCTAGCGGCCAGTCCAGAAGCGGACGCGCCGTGGAGCCGAGGAACTTGCCGGCGATGAAGATAACGAACTCGTCGACCAGACCAAGCCGGGCAAACGCGCCGGCCAGTCGCGGGCCGGCCTCGACCAGCACTTCGTTGACGCCACGGTTGGCCAGCTCGATCAGCAATTGATGCAGATCGACCTGACCGTCATCGCCCGGCACGATCAGGCATTCCGGGCCGTGGGCGTACTGTTCTTCGATGGCCACGCAAGTGGCGACCAGCGCCGGGCCGGCCTTGAAGAACGGCGCATCCAGCGGCACTCGCAGGCGTCCGTCGATCAGCACCCGCAGCGGTGGACGGCTCAGGGCCAGCGCGGTTTGTTCGGCATCCAGCCCCAGCTCATCGCCGCGCACGGTCAGGCGTGCGCCATCAGCCAGCACCGTGTCGGCGCCGGTCAGTACCACGCTGGCCTGGGCGCGCAGACGCTGCACCGCCGAACGCGCGGCAGGGCCGGTGATCCATTGGCTCTCGCCGCTTTCCATCGCGGTGCGACCGTCGAGGCTCATGGCCAATTTGACCCGCACGAACGGCAAGCCGTGTTCCATGCGCTTCAAAAAACCTTGATTGAGCTTGCGCGCTTCGGCTTCCAGCACACCGCTTTCGGTGGCGATGCCGGCATCGGCCAGACGCTGCAGACCGCGTCCGGCGACTTGCGGATTCGGATCGCGCATCGCCGCGACCACCCGACCGACACCGGCATTCACCAGCGCATCGGCGCAGGGCGGTGTACGGCCGTGGTGGCTGCAAGGTTCAAGGGTGACGTAAGCGGTCGCGCCCCGGGCCAGTTCACCGGCGGCGCGCAGGGCGTGGACTTCGGCGTGGGGTTCGCCGGCGCGCTCATGCCAGCCTTCGCCGACAATCTGCCCGTCGCGCACGATCACGCAGCCGACCCGTGGATTGGGGTGCGTCGTGTAGTGCCCTTTGCGCGCCAGCTCCAGGGCCCGGGCCATGAAGTGGGCGTCGAGGATGGCCTGTTCGGCGGCGGTGGTCATTCTTTCACCGGTTCACGGGCGAGACGGTCGATCTCTTCGCGGAACTCGTTGAGGTCCTGGAAGCGGCGGTACACGGAAGCGAAACGGATGTAGGCGACTTCATCGAGCTTTTGCAGCTCGGCCATCACCAGTTCGCCGACCACGAGGGATTTGACCTCGCGTTCGCCGGTGGCGCGCAGCTTGTGTTTGATGTGCACCAGCGAGGACTCGAGACGCTCGACGCTCACCGGACGTTTCTCCAGGGCGCGCTGCATGCCGGCGCGGAGTTTTTCTTCGTCGAACGGTTGGCGGCTGCCGTCGGTTTTGATCAGGCGCGGCAACACCAGTTCGGCCGTCTCGAACGTCGTGAAACGTTCGCCGCAGGCCAGGCATTCACGCCGGCGGCGCACCTGTTCGCCCTCGGCGACCAGACGCGAGTCGATGACCTTGGTGTCGTTGGCACCGCAGAAGGGACAGTGCATGGTGGCTGGCAACAAAAAAAGGGAGGGCCATGGTAGCGCATCCCGGTGGCAAGACAAGCCATAGGCTTTGCGGTATACAGACTGCCATGATCGTTTGATCCATGGATTTCATTTTGACGGAGCCACCAATGTCGTTACGACCGCTCGTTTTGCTCAGTGTTTTCAGCCTGCTGGTGGCCTGTGGCAGCGACGCGCCCAAGCCGCAGCCGCCAACACCGGGCCCGGCACCGCAACAGGCGCAGAAAAAGGCCAAAGAAGCAGCCGACCTCGGCCCGCTGCCTGCGTATCAACGTGAACTGAGCGGCACCCTGCAAGGCGTGCCGGCGGGCGCCGAAGTCGAACTGGCGCTGCTGGTGATCGACGAGAAAGGTCGCCCGCAACAATTGCTCGCCAGCTCCAGCCTGATCGGCAACAACCAGGTTCTGCCGTTTCGCCTGCGCTTCAATCCTGATGCCTTCCCGGTCGGGGCGCGGGTCGAACTGCGTGGCCGCGCCACACAGTCCGGCCAGCTGATCCTGCACCTGCCGTCGCAGACCATCAGCCAGCCGACCACCCAGGCCCTGGGCCAGCTGCAATTTGTAAAAGCGCCATGAATGCACCGCTGGACCTGCAACAGTCGCTGGGCGAGTTGCTCGGCGATGCCCGACTGAAAGCCTGTGCGTTGCCGGATACCGATTTGCAGCTGTGGCTGATCGACGGCGACAACATGGCCCGGGAATTTAGCCCGGACGAAACCCGGCGGATCCTGCACGAGCCGCCGTACTGGAGTTTCTGCTGGGCCAGTGGTCTGGCGATGGCACGCTATCTGGCGGAATTTCCCGAGTGGGTGCGCGGCAAGCGCGTACTGGATTTCGGCGCCGGTTCCGGGATCGCCGGGATTGCTGCCGTGAAGGCCGGCGCGCTGGAAGTGGTGGCCTGCGACCTCGATCCGCTGGCGATTGCCGCGTGCCGGGCCAACGCCGAACTCAATGACGTGCAGATGAGCTATTCCACGGACTTCTTCGCCGAGGCGGATCGCTTCGATCTGATCCTGGTGGCCGACGTCCTGTACGACCGCGAGAACCTGCCGCTGCTCGACGCCTTTCTCAGTCGCGGCCGCGAAGCATTGGTGGCGGATTCACGGGTCAGGGATTTCCGTCATCCGCTGTACCGGCGCATCGAAATGCTCGAAGCCATGACCCTGCCGGATCTGGCCGAGCCCGAAGAGTTTCGCCATGTCAGCCTCTACCACGCGGCCCGCGCCTGACCGTATAGTTGCCCCATTCACGCTTTTACGAGATACCCCATGAGTCAGCAAACGCCGTACATCTTCGACGCCACGACGGCCGACTTCGACCAGTCGGTGATCGAGGCCTCCTTTCAAAAACCGGTGCTGGTGGATTTCTGGGCCGAATGGTGTGCGCCGTGCAAGGCGCTGATGCCGATGCTGCAAGGCATCGCCGAGAGCTATCAGGGCGAGTTGCTGCTGGCCAAGGTCGACTGCGACGTCGAGCAGGACATCGTCGCCCGCTTCGGTATCCGCAGCCTGCCGACCGTGGTGCTGTTCAAGGACGGTCAACCGGTGGACGGTTTTGCCGGGGCCCAGCCAGAGTCTGCCGTGCGCGCCCTGCTTGAACCTCACGTAAAAATGCCACCGCCGGCAGCGGCTGATCCGTTCGAGCAAGCCCAGGCGCTGTTCGACGAAGGCCGTTACGCCGATGCCGAAGCCGCTCTGGTGGTGATGCTCAACGAAGACAACACCAACGCCAAGGCGCTGATCCTGTATGCCCGTTGCCTGACCGAACGCGGTGAACTGGGTGAAGCGCAAACCGTGCTCGACGCGGTCAAGAGCGACGAACACAAGGCTGCACTGGCCGGTGCCAAGGCGCAGATCAAGTTCCTCGGCCTGGCCCGTGACCTGCCGGACGCCGCCGACCTGAAAAGCCGTCTGGCGCAAAACCCGCAGGACGATGAAGCGGTGTATCAACTGGCGATCCAGCAACTGGCCCGCCAGCAATACGAAGCGGCGCTGGACGCCCTGCTCAAGCTGTTCATCCGCAACCGCAGCTACGGTGAAGGCCTGCCGCACAAGACCTTGCTGCAAGTGTTCGAACTGCTGGGCAACGATCACCCGCTGGTGACCGCTTACCGGCGCAAGGTGTTTGCGGCGCTGTACTAAGCGCTTACTCGATCCAGCTGTAGAGCGGTGTATCCCCGCCGCTCATGACTTTCACGTCGGATGAATGGCGCAGGCGCACCAGCAAGCGCTTGCCCGCCGCCGCGCTGCCGGTCAGTCCTTCGAGCTGATCCAGCAGCTCCGGCCCGCTGAGTTGCCCGGCCTTGCGCAGCAAATCCCTGGCGACCTGCCACAACGCGTCATCCTGATTGACCGGCTTCGCCACAGGCGCTGCGGCGGCTTGCGGCTGGGCCGTTTGCACCTGCACGCCAAACTTCGCACCGAACCTCGCCCAGTCGCTTTCATCCAGTTCCAGGGTCAAATCCACCGGCAACTCACCGACGGTTCCGCGTATCCGCAACATAACTTCGCTCCCGCACATTTCTGACCTGCATGCTCCCACGGGACTTGTGTAACGCCAAGCGGGCGGGCAAACTCTGCGCACTTTCGTTATAAGATTACATAACAAACTCTTCACTTTACTTCCCGGAGTCCGCCATGCGTCGTCTGCTGCTCGCTTTGCCGTTTGCCCTGTTGCCGCTGGCCATCGCCCAGGCCGCCGATGAGCACGATCATGATCACGAACATGGCAGCCTCGGTGCCCACGAGCATGGCGTCGGTCGCCTGAACGCGGCGCTCGACGGCCAAACCCTGGAGCTGGAGCTGGAAAGCCCGGCGATGAACCTGGTCGGTTTCGAACACGTCGCCACCAGCGATGCGGACAAGGCCAAGGTCGCTGCCGCCCGTACACAGCTGGAAAAACCATTGGCGCTGTTCAGCCTGCCGGCCGCCGCCGGTTGCAAAGTCGCCAGTCAGAAACTGGAAAGCCCGCTGTTCGGTGACAAGCCGGATGCCGACGATCACGACGACGATGACCACGACGAAGACGCCAAGGGCGGTGAAGCGCATCACCACGACCACAGCGAAATCCACGCTCACTACCAGTTCACCTGCGCAGCACCGGGCGCCTTGACTACCCTGGATCTGGCGAACATTTTCAATACCTTCCCGGCGACCCAGAAAATTCAGGTACAACTGATCAGCCCGAACGGCCAGCAAGGCACGGAAGTGACGGCCAAATCCGCCGCCCTGAAATTCTGATCACGAACCGGCACCATGACCCACGCACTCATCGAACTGTCCGACCTCGGCTTCAACTGGCCCGGTCACCCGCCGCTGCTGGACATCCCGGCGTTTCGTCTGGAACCGGGTGAAACCCTGTTCCTCAAGGGCCCCAGCGGCAGCGGCAAGACCACCCTGCTCGGCCTGCTCGGCGGGGTGCAGAAGCCCGGTCGCGGCAGCATTCGCCTGCTCGGCCAGGAACTGACCGAACTGGGTGCCGGCGCTCGCGACCGTTTTCGCGTCGATCACACCGGCTACATCTTTCAGCAGTTCAACCTGCTGCCGTTTCTCTCGGTGCGCGAAAACGTCGAGCTGCCCTGCCACTTTTCGAAGCTGCGGGCCGACCGTGCGAAGCAACGTCATGGGAGTGTCGATCAGGCCGCCGCCACCCTGCTCGCCCACTTGGGTCTGAAGGACGAAGGCATTCTCGGACGCCGCGCCGATTCGCTGTCGATCGGTCAGCAGCAACGGGTCGCCGCCGCGCGAGCATTGATCGGTCAGCCAGAACTGGTGATCGCCGACGAACCGACCTCGGCGCTGGACTACGACGCCCGGGAAAACTTCATTCGCCTGTTGTTCGCCGAGTGCCGCGAGGCCGGTTCGAGCCTGTTGTTCGTCAGCCACGACCAGAGCCTGGCGCCGCTGTTCGACCGTCACCTGTCCCTGGCCGAACTCAATCGCGCCGCCACGTCTGCCGAGGTCTGAGATGTATCTGTTCCGTCTGGCCATGGCCAGCCTCGCCAACCGCCGCTTCACCGCTCTGCTCACCGCGTTCGCCATCGCCCTCTCCGTCTGCCTGCTGCTGGCGGTGGAACGGGTGCGCACCGAAGCCAAGGCCAGTTTCGCCAGCACCATCAGCGGCACCGACCTGATCGTCGGCGCCCGTTCCGGTTCGGTGAACCTGCTGCTGTATTCGGTGTTCCGCATCGGCAACGCCACCAACAACATCCGTTGGGACAGCTTCGAACACTTCGCCAGCAACCCGAAGGTGAAGTGGGCGATCCCGATGTCCCTCGGCGACTCCCATCGCGGCTACAGGGTGATGGGCACCACCGAAGCCTATTTCGAGCATTACCAGTACGGTCGTCAGCAGCACCTGGAACTGGCCGACGGCCGCGCCTTCGCTACCGATCCGTTTGAGGTGGTGCTCGGTGCCGAAGTGGCCGAGGCGCTGCATTACAAACTCGGCGACAAACTGGTACTGGCCCACGGCGTGGCGGCGATCAGTCTGGTCAAGCACGATGACAAACCGTTCACCGTGGTCGGCATTCTCAAGCGCACCGGCACCCCGGTGGACCGCACGTTGCACATCAGCCTCGGCGGCATGGAGGCGATCCACATCGACTGGCACAACGGTGTGCCGGCCCGTGGCAACGGGCGGATCAGCGCCGATCAGGCGCGCAACATGGACCTGACGCCGCAAGCGATCACCGCGTTCATGCTTGGCCTCAATAGCAAGATTTCCACCTTCGCGCTGCAACGGGAGATCAACGAATTCCGTGGCGAGCCGATGCTGGCGATCCTGCCGGGCGTGGCCTTGCAGGAACTGTGGAGCCTGATGAGCACCGCTGAAAAAGCGTTGTTCGTGGTCTCGCTGTTCGTGGTGCTGACCGGGTTGATCGGCATGCTCACGGCGATTCTCACCAGCCTCAACGAACGTCGTCGCGAGATGGCGATTCTACGTTCGGTCGGTGCGCGGCCGTGGCACATCGCAAGCCTGCTGGTGCTGGAAGCCTTTGCCCTGGCACTGACCGGGGTGATCGCCGGGCTGGCGTTGCTGTACATCGGCATCGCCGCCGCTCAAGGGTATGTGCAGGCCAATTACGGGTTGTATCTGCCGCTGGCATGGCCAAGCGAGTATGAATGGACGCTGCTCGGTGGCATTCTGGCTGCCGCGCTGCTGATGGGCAGCGTGCCGGCCTGGCGCGCGTATCGCCAATCATTGGCCGATGGCCTGTCGATCCGTTTATGAGGATGTTCACCATGCCCCGCGCTGTCCTTGCGCTGCTGATGCTGGTCGCCCTACCCGTGTGGGCAGCGGCGCTGAAAGACCTGACCTGGTCGGAGATGATCCCGCCGGACGCGGCGCCCGAGGTGCCGAACATGACACCGCTGCATGACCTGTCGAAGATGAGCGATGCACTGTCCGCCGAATCCGCGCCAGCGGCGAAACAGGACATGCCCAACGCCCCGGTAGTGCAGAGCCTCGACGGGCAGAACATCCGCCTGCCGGGCTACATCGTGCCGCTGGAAGTCAGCGAGGAAGGCCGTACAACGGACTTCCTGCTGGTACCGTATTTCGGTGCCTGCATCCACGTGCCGCCACCGCCATCGAACCAGATCGTGCATGTAAAAAGCGAAGTCGGCGTGAAACTCGACGAGCTGTATCAGCCGTACTGGGTCGAAGGGCCGTTGCAGGTCAAACCGTCTACCAGCGAGCTGGCGGATGCCGGCTATCAGATGGATGCGGACAAGATTTACGTCTATGAGCTGCCGGAGTAATTCCGGCAATCAGTTATAGCCCGCCAATTCGGCTTCGCGAGCAAAGGTTCCACAAAAAACCCGCCCATCACTGTTTCATTGAGCTGAGTCAAAAGACCGTATCAGACGGATTCGTACCATAGGACATCAAACATTTTTAACGTCCTTTGGGAGCTTCCATGAACAAGTCCTTGCTCAGCGCTTCGCTGTTTGCCCTCGCGCTCGCAGCCCCGCTCGCCCACGCCCACGAAGCCGGCGACATCATCGTTCGTGCCGGTGCGATCACCGTCAACCCGAAGGCCGACAGCTCCAGCGTCAAGGTCGATCAGGGTCCGCTGAGCGGCACCAACCTGGGCGGCAAGGCGACCATGAGCAGCGACACCCAACTGGGTCTGAACTTCGCCTACATGCTGACCAACAACATCGGTATCGAGCTGTTGGCCGCATCGCCGTTCGAGCATGACGTGAAGATCAAGGGTACTGCCCTGCCGGCCGCCAACGGCAAGCTCGGCACCCTGAAACACCTGCCGCCGACCCTGAGCGTCGTCTACTACCCGCTGGATTCGAAGTCGGCGTTCCAGCCATACATCGGCGGCGGCATCAACTACACCTGGATCTACGACGAGCACGTCGGCAGCGAAGCCCAGTCCAACGGCTTCAGCAACTTCAAGGCGAAAAACTCCTGGGGCCTGGCCTGGCAGGTCGGCGCCGACTACATGCTGACCGACAACATCATGCTCAACGCCCAGGTGCGCTACATCGACATCGACACCCGCGCCACCGTCGAGAACAACGCCGTGGCTCCGGGCACTCGCGCCAAAGTGAATGTCGACGTCGATCCATTTGTGTACATGGTCGGTCTGGGCTACAAGTTCTAAGCGAGCAATCAAAGAACGTTCACGTGGTGGTGAATGAGGCTTGGTGGCGGGCAGACTCAGAACTGACGGCGATGTTACGCAATCGACCGGGGAGCAAGCTCCCTCGCTACAGGAAATGTGTTTGAAATCCGATTTCCGGCCGTGAAAAAGGCGCCTGTCAAAAGGCGCCTTTTTCATGTCCGCGAGAAGCTCAGCGGCCGAGCAGACGCGCCAGGCCGACGCTCATCGGCGTTGGCGTCGGGCACTTGAATCGCTCAAGCAACCGAGCGTTGTTCGCCCGCGAATGGCGGATGTCGCCGGAGCGCGCAGGGCCGTAGCTGACCGGCGGCAGCTCACCGACCACCGCTTCCAGCGCAGCCAGCATCTGCTTGAGGTTGGTCGCCTGATTCCAGCCAACGTTTACCGCACCGACTTGCACTTCAGGTTTTTCCAGGGCCTGCACCAGCACGTCGACCAGGTCTTCGACGTACATGAAATCCCGGGTCTGCTCGCCATCGCCGAACACGGTGATCGGCAAGCCTTTCTGCGCGCGTTCACTGAAGATGCTGATCACACCGGAGTACGGCGAGGACGGATCCTGGCGCGGGCCGAAAATGTTGAAGAAACGGAAGATCGCCGGTTCCAGACCGTGCTGGCGACGATAGAAATCGAAGTACTGCTCACCGGCCAGTTTGTCCGATGCATACGGCGTCAGTGGTGCTTTAGGCGTGTCCTCGCTGATCGACTCGCCCTCGCCATTGTTGCCGTAGACCGCTGCGCTGGAAGCGAACAGCACACGCTTCACGCCGGCCTCGCGCATGGCTTCGCAGACGTTGAGCGTACCGATGAAATTGCTCTGGTGAGTCTTCACCGGATCATCCACCGACGCCTGCACCGACGCCACGGCGGCCAGGTGCGCGACGGCGCTGCAACCTTGCATCGCCCGGGCGACCAGCGCGGCATCGGCGACGTCGCCGACGATCAGTTCGACCTTGGGATTGTCCAGCGGCAGGTTGCTGCGTTTGCCGGTCGACAGGTCATCGAGGATCCGTACCGAATGGCCGTTGGCGAGCAACGCGTCCGTCAGGTGCGAACCGATGAAACCGGCGCCGCCAGTAATTAAAACAGGGCCTTCAGCCATGACGATAAAACCTATCCAGTAAGCCCGGGAGCGCGGCACGCCAGGCGCGCGGCTTGATCCCGAAAGTGTGCAGAATTTTCTTGCAGGCCAGCACCGCGTGTTGCGGTTCTTCAGCGGCGTCCTCACGCGCGGCGTGGGCCTGGGCGGTCGGTTCTTCGATCGCCAGCGGATGCAGGCTGCGGGCCTCGGTGAGAATCGCCTGCCCCAGCGCCAGCGGTGTGGTCGCCTCGTGGCCGGCGTAGTGGTAAGTGCCCCACAGCGGCGCGGCGCAATCGAGTTGCTTGAGGACCGAGATGATCACCCGGGCCGCATCGTCGACCGGCGTCGGATTGCCGCGACGGTCGTCGGCCAGCAGTAATTCGTCCGGCTTTTCAGCGCGAGCGAGGAAGCGTCCAAGGGTTCCGTCCGGGCTGTCATCGAGCAACCAGCCGAAGCGCAGTAATACGTGCTGCGGACAGGTGGCGCGCACGCTCTGCTCGATCCGCCACAGCGCCTGACCGCGCAGGCCCAACGGCACCGGCTCGTCCTTTTCGCTGTAGGCGGTGGCGCGGGAACCGTCGAATACCCGGTAGCTGGACGGCTGCACCAGCACGATGTTGTGGTGCTGGCACAGCTCGGCCAGACGCTCAATGGCGCGTTCCTGGCCCGACAGACGGCTTTCGCTGACGGTCTCGGCCTGGAACCAGTCGAAATAGTAGGCAAGGTTGATCAATGCATCGGGACGGGTGTCGTCGAGCAGTTGTGTCAGGCTCGCGGCATCCCAGCCGTCTTCGGGCGGGCGGGGGGCGAGGAAACCGATGTCTTCCTCCGCACCGAGGCGAATCAGCGCCTGCCCAAGGGCATTTCCGCCGCCCAGTAACATAAGGCGCATTCGCATAGAGTCAGCAGGCCCAGTCTGATTGGAACGATGGCTTTAGCGACGATGCGCGTGGCACCGTCGTCGATAATTGCCGGAATCGTTGCATTTTGCGGGTTTAGTGCGCAACCGTCACCCGTAAAGTGTAGATCCCCGGCGGTACTTGCAACTTCGCCCGCCCGCCCGCATAACTGCAGACATGAATCTGCCCATCCCCAAGGACGCAGCCCTGGCAGGCTTTCACCCCGCCGTCAGCGCCTGGTTCAGCCGCACATTCGCGACGGTCACTGCCGCCCAGGCCCGCGCATGGCCGTTGATCCGCCAGCGCCGCTCGACGCTGATCGCGGCGCCCACCGGCTCCGGCAAGACCCTCACCGCATTCCTCGCCGTGCTCGACGATCTGGTCCACCGTGGCCTGGAAACCCCGGACGGTCTGCCGGACGAGACGCTGGTGGTCTACGTTTCACCGCTCAAGGCGCTGTCCAACGACATCCGCATCAACCTGCAGAATCCGCTGGCCGGGATAACCGAGCAGTTGCGCCAAATGGATCTGCCGCCGCTGGAAATCACCACCGCCGTGCGCACCGGTGACACCCCGCAAAAAGACCGAGCCGCCATGCGCAAGAGCGCGCCGCACATTCTGGTGACCACCCCGGAATCGCTCTACGTGCTGCTCGGTTCCGAATCCGGCCGCAAAATGCTCGGCACCACCCGCACGGTCATCGTCGATGAAATCCACGCCATCGCTACCGGCAAACGCGGCAGTCACCTGGCCTTGAGCCTCGAACGCTTGCAGGCGTTGTGCGCCGAACCGTTGACCCGCATCGGTCTGTCGGCCACGCAAAAACCGATCGATGCCGTCGCACGCTTTCTGGTCGGCCATGAGCGCCCCTGCGAAATCATCGACATCGGCCACGCCCGCCCACGGGATCTGGGCATCGAAGTGCCGCCGGTGCCGTTGTCGGCGGTCATGGCCAATGACGTCTGGGAACTGGTTTACGACCGTCTCGCCACGCTGGCCCGTGAACACCGCACCACGCTGATTTTCCTCAACACCCGGCGCCTGGCCGAACGCCTGAGCCGGCACCTGAGCGAACGCCTCGGCAAACACGCCGTGGCCGCGCACCATGGCAGCCTCGCCAAGGAGTTTCGCCTCGATGCGGAACAACGACTCAAGCGCGGCGAACTGCAAGTGCTGATCGCCACCGCGTCACTGGAACTGGGGATCGACATCGGCGAAGTCGACCTCGTGTGTCAGATCGCCTCGCCGCGTTCGATTGCCGGATTCCTGCAACGGGTCGGCCGTTCCGGACACCAGGTCGGCGGCACGCCAAAGGGACGCCTGTTCGCCACCACCCGCGACGATCTGATCGAATGCGCCGCCCTGCTCGACTGCGTACGCCGGGGCGAACTCGACATCCTGCACATCCCCGAAGCGCCGCTGGATGTGCTGGCCCAGCAGATCATCGCCGAGGTCAGTTGTCAGGAGTGGGCCGAAGACGATTTGCTCGCGCTGTTCCGCCGGGCCGAGCCCTATGCCCGCCTCGACGAAAAACACTATCAGGCGCTACTGACGATGCTCGCCGAGGGCTACAACGGTCGCCAGGGCATCCGCAGCGCCTACCTCCATCGCGACGCCGTCAGCCGAACCCTGCGTGGGCGGCGCGGTGCGCGGCTGACGGCGGTCACAAGCGGCGGCACGATCCCGGACAACGCCGATTACAGTGTGCTGCTGGAACCTCAGGGCCTGAACATCGGCAGCGTCAACGAAGACTTCGCCGTGGAAAGCATTGCCGGCGATGTGTTCCAGCTCGGCAACACCTCTTACCGAATCCTGCGGGTGGAAACCGGCAAGGTGCGGGTCGAGGATGCCCAGGGTCAGCCGCCGACCATTCCGTTCTGGCTCGGCGAAGCGCCCGGTCGCAGCACCGAATTGTCGATGGCCGTGGCCCGCCTGCAGGCACAGCTCGATCAACTGCTGAGCGCCAGCCCCGGCAACCTGCAACCGGCCCTCGACTGGCTGAC
Organism: Pseudomonas sp. MWU12-2029; assembly: GCF_023242425.1. Taxonomy (NCBI): domain Bacteria; kingdom Pseudomonadati; phylum Pseudomonadota; class Gammaproteobacteria; order Pseudomonadales; family Pseudomonadaceae; genus Pseudomonas; species Pseudomonas sp. MWU12-2029. Next base: position 264,969 of record NZ_JALJDY010000009.1, read on the forward strand.
CGCAACCCTGGGACTGGACCTGGCCAGCGCCGAACAGCTTGTGGATTATCTGGCCCGAGCTCGCCTCTCCCTCGGCGCCCTGCCGTCCCAGGACACGCTGCTGATGGAGCGGTTTTTCGACGAATCCGGCGGCACTCAACTGATCATCCATTCGCCATTCGGCAGTCGTATCAACCGCGCCTGGGGCCTGGCCTTGCGCAAGCGCTTCTGCCGCACCTTCAACTTCGAATTGCAGGCCGCCGCCAGCGAAGACGCCATCGTGCTGTCGCTGTCCACCAGCCACAGTTTCGAACTCGACGAGGTCTGGCGTTATCTGCACAGCAACAGCGCCGAGCACATTCTGATTCAAGCGGTGCTGGATGCGCCGTTATTCGGTGTGCGCTGGCGCTGGAATGCCGGGGTGGCGCTGGCCCTGCCGCGCTACACCGGCGGGCGCAAAGTCGCGCCGCAATTGCAGCGGATGAAAAGCGAAGACCTGATCGCCAGCGTGTTTCCGGATCAGATCGCCTGCCTGGAAAACCTCGCCGGCGAACGGGAAATTCCCGAGCATCCGCTGGTGGAGCAAACCCTCGACGATTGCCTGCACGAGGCGATGGACAGCGAAGGCTGGCTGCAACTGCTGCGGCGCATGGAGCGCGGCGAAGTGCGGCTGATCGCCCGTGACCTTCCGGCGCCCTCGCCGCTCGCGGCGGAAATTCTCAGCGCCCGGCCTTACACCTTTCTCGACGATGCGCCGCTGGAAGAGCGTCGCACTCAAGCCGTGCTGAATCGCCGCTGGAGCGATCCGCAATCCACCGATGACCTCGGTGCGCTGGACGCCGACGCTATCGACGCCGTGCGCGAAGAGGCCTGGCCGACACCAAACAGCGCCGATGAAATGCACGAAGCGCTGATGAGTCTGGCCTGCATCAGCGAGCGCGAAGTCGAGGCCAATGCGCATTGGCGCGAATGGCTGAATGCGTTGGCCGAGACAGGGCGAGCCTGCCGATTGCAGATCGATCCCGAGCACTCGCTCTGGCTGGCACGGGAACGCCTGACCTGTCTGCAAGCGCTTTATCCACAGGCGCATTCGGCACTGCCAGCGCTACCCGGCTTCGATGAGGTCTGGACCGCCGACGATGCCTTGGTGGAAGTCATCCGCGCACGGCTGAGTGCATTCGGCCCGCTGCCGCTGGAGGCCATCGCCCGGCCGCTTTCATTGCCAGCCGCACCCTTCCATCAAGCCCTCGCCCGACTGGAGCGTGAAGGCTATGTGCTGCGCGGTCGGTTCACCCCGGGGCTGACGATTGAAGAATGGTGCGAGCGGCATCTGCTGGCGCGGATCCACCGCTACACGGTCAAGCGCCTGCGCCGGGAAATCGAACCGGTGGCATTGCAGGACTTCATGCGATTCCTGTTCGACTGGCAGCATCTGTCCCCGTCCACCCGGGGTCAGGGCAGCACCGTGTTGCCGGCAATTGTCGGTCAGTTCGAAGGCTATCCGGCAGCGGCATCGGCGTGGGACAGCGACATCCTCCCGGCGCGGCTCAAGGACTACTCACCGAGCTGGCTGGATGATCTGTGCCGCAGCGGAAAACTGGTGTGGACGCGCCTCAGCGCCCGGCAGAAAACCAGCGGCACGGCGCTGCGCAGTACGCCCGTTGTGCTATTGCCGCGCAGTCAGGTCGGGTTGTGGAGTTCGCTGGCCGAACAGACGCCGATCAGCGAACTGTCGCCCAAGACGCAGAAAGTCTTTGAGGCCCTCAGCCAGCACGGCGCGCTGTTCTTCGATGAGCTGATTCATGAAGCGCATCTGCTGCGCACCGAACTGGAAATCGCCTTGCAGGAACTGGTCGGCGCCGGTCTGGTGAATGCCGACAGCTTTGCCGGCCTGCGGGCGCTGATCACCCCGGCGAGCAAGCGCCAGCAACGCAGCAGTCGGCGCGGGCGCGGAGCCTTTGTCGGGGGCATGGACGACGCCGGGCGCTGGGCGCTGCTGCGTCGTGGGCCGGTTGTGGAAAACAGCCAGACAGCGCCGCCCGAAACCCTGGAACACATCGCCATGACCTTGTTGCGCCGTTACGGCGTGGTGTTCTGGCGCCTGCTGGAACGCGAAGCCGACTGGCTGCCGAGCTGGCGAGAATTGCTGCGCACTTTCCATCGACTGGAGGCCCGCGGCGAGATTCGTGGCGGGCGATTTGTCAGCGGTCTGGCCGGCGAACAATTCGCCCTGCCCGAGGCGATTCCGCTGTTGCGCGAGGTCCGCCGTCGCCCTCACGACGGCAGCCTGATCGCGGTGTGCGGGGTCGATCCGCTGAACCTCGCCGGCACCTTGCTACCGGGCGCAAAAGTACCTGCGCTGGCGAGCAATCGGCTGGTCTATCGCGACGGCTTGCCAGTCGCTGCGGAGGTCGCCGGCAAGCAGCAATTCTGGGTGGAACTGGACCCCACCGCCATGAGCGACATTCGAAACAAGCTGACCCGTCACTGAGTCCGCGCCTGTTCCGGCAGCATCACCGACGAATGCGCCGCCACCTCATTGTCTTGTCGCTTCGGCAACAAAACCTGCTGTGGATAAGTCTGCGCGAAATGCACCCACGGGCTGTTATCCACAAGTTTTTTCAAACGCTGGTTGAACGCGCGGCTCACCGCATATTGCCCGCCCGACACCGTGCGGAACTGCGCGGTCAGGACCACACCGTTCAGGTCCATCTTGTCCACGCCGAACACGTCCAGCGGCCCTTGCAGGTTGTACTTGAGGAACGGGTCTTCGCGGATCGAATCCCCGGTTTCGCGAATCAGTTCGATGGCTGTTTCGACATCGGTGTCGTAGGTGAACTGCACCGAGAAGAACGCGAACGCAAACTGCCGCGATTGGTTGGTCACTGCCTTGATCTGACCGAACGGCACCGAGTGCACGAAGCCTTTGCCGTCGCGCAGGCGCAGGGTGCGAATGGTCAGGCCTTCGACCGTGCCGGCATGCCCGGAATCGAGCACCACCCAATCGCCGATCGACAGCGTGTCCTCAATGATGATGAACAGCCCGGTGATCACGTCCTGCACCAGTTGCTGCGAACCGAAACCGATGGCCAGGCCGACCACCCCGGCACCGGCCAGCAGCGGCGCGACGTTGATCCCGAGATTGGCCATGGTGGTGATTGCGCAGATCACCACCAGGATGATTTTGATCGCATTGCGCAGCAGCGGCAGGATGGTTTTCACCCGGGTGCTGGGCTGGCGCGCCGAGCGTTTGCTGACCGGCGGTTTCAGCGCTTCCTGAATCGCCGTATCGAGCACCACCCACAGCAGCCACGTCACGAGGAAGATCAGGCCGATGCTGCTCAAGGCATTGCTGATCGCCCGGCCGACCGTGCTGCTTTGCGCAAAATCAATCAGCGACACGCCCCAGATCCGCCCGAGGATATCGATGAACGCAATCGCGATGACGATCCGCAGCAACGCATGCAACAGACTGAGAAAACGCTCCTTGTAGGCGCTGCTGCGCTGGATCGCCTCGGCCCGGCGTGATTTGAACAGGTGCTGCAGCACCGTGCTGAGAAACACCGTGCCGATCAGCAGCACCGTGGTGAACAGCGCGCAGCGCAGGGCCTTTTGATTGTCCTCGCCGATGCCGATCAGATTGACCGCCGAGACCAGCACCATCAACACGATCGGCCAGTACCAGAGCCCGGAAAAGATCCGCAGCGACTCCTGCAGCGAGGGTTGTTTCAGACGCTGGGCCAGCGGTCGGTTGCGGATCAGGTGCGCCACCGGCCGGCGCAGACGAATCACCAACAGACCGAAGATGATCGACGCCAGCAGACCAGTGAACACCGCGATGCTGCTGGTGATATTGCCGCCCAGTTGCCGGGCGATCTGCGGGCTGGTCAACGCGTCACTCAACGCGGCGAGAAAGCCGATCAGGAACAGCGGTTTCGGGCAGTAGTCGCGAATGATCTGCACCGCTCGTCGCTTGTGGCCGGTATTGAACATCACCACTACGCACAAAAGCATCGAGGTGGAAAAAATACCGCTGCTGGTGGCGTAGGCAAAACACAGCGCCAGCGCCCGGCCGACCGAGGCCGGCAGGAAGTGACTGACGTACAGGGTCAACGGCAGACAGATCAACGCAGGCAATGTGTAGGGCAACAAATAACCGATCAGGTCCTGACTGCGGTGGCGGGTGCGCAGCCAGCGGCCCTCGCGCATCCGCTTGGCCAGCACGCTGCCAAGCACGGTCAACACGGCGAAGGTGCCGAGCCACACGCCGGACAGCATCATGAAATCCCCGGCCACGCTCCACCCCGAGCGATCCGACGGCTGATTGACCAGCCTGTCGACTTCATCCGCCGCCCGGTCGGCCCGCAGACGCCAGGCATCGACCAGATGCTCGTTGAGATCGAGCTTGTCCTGCACGTCGTCGATGCTGGAACTGATGGCGCCGAGCAGTCCGCCCTGCACCAATGGCTCGGGTTCGGCGGCTTTTGCGGTGGCTGCCGGGACGCCCGGCAATGTGGCGGCCTGCAGCATCTGGCCGCCGGAAAACAGCAGCGCCCCCAATAGAATTGCGATCCTGAACCTGGTCAAAACGCAGAGCTCCCTTGGTTGAACCTGTAAGGAACTGAGCGTTTTTTGCTCGGCAAAGTTCAAGAACGCCTTGAAGGCGGCTTTTGATCTTTGCTCTCAGGTCAAATATCAAATGCCCATCCCTGTATTTTTCAGCCCCTGCCAAACCCCGACACTGCGCTCCATTCAATCCTCTACCGGAGTGCCGTCATGCCCATTGCCTTGCTCGCGCTGACTCTCAGCGCATTCGCCATCGGGACGACCGAGTTCGTCATCGTTGGCCTGCTTCCCACCATCGGCGCCGATCTTGGCGTCAGCCTGCCGTCCGCCGGGCTGCTGGTCAGTCTCTACGCTCTTGGCGTAGCCATCGGTGCGCCGGTGCTGACCGCGCTCACCGGCAAAGTCCCGCGCAAGCTGTTGCTGCTGTCGCTGATGGTGCTGTTCACTCTCGGTAACCTGCTGGCGTGGCTGGCGCCAAGTTATGAATCGCTGGTACTGGCGCGGATCGTCACCGGTCTGGCCCACGGCGTGTTCTTCTCCATCGGCTCGACCATCGCCACCAGCCTGGTGCCCAAGGAAAAAGCAGCGAGTGCGATTGCAATCATGTTCACCGGCCTGACCGTGGCGCTGGTCACCGGCGTACCGCTGGGCACCTTCATCGGTCAGCATTTCGGCTGGCGTGAAACCTTCCTCGCGGTGTCGGCGCTGGGTGTCATCGCGTTCATCGGCAGCTTGCTGTACGTGCCGAAAAACATCGCCCACAGCAAACCGGCTTCGCTGCTGCAACAGCTGCAAGTACTCAAGCAACCGCGCCTGTTGCTGGTCTACGCCATGACCGCCATCGGTTACGGCGGCTCGTTCATCGCCTTCACCTATCTGGCGCCGATTCTTCAGGACATCTCGGGCTTCAGTGCCGGCACGGTCAGCCTGGTGCTGCTGGTGTACGGCGTGTCGGTCGCCGTCGGCAATATCTGGGGCGGCAAACTGGCAGACAAGCGCGGGCCGATCAGCGCCCTGAAAATCATCTTTGCCCTGCTCGCCGCCGTGCTGTTCGTGCTCACCTTCACCGCCGCCAATCCGTGGCTGGCGCTGGCCACCGTGCTGGTCTGGGGTGCGGTCGCCTTCGGCAACGTGCCGGGCCTGCAGGTGTATGTGGTGCGTCAGGCTGAACATCACACGCCGCAAGCGGTGGATGTGGCGTCGGGGCTGAATATTGCCGCGTTCAACCTGGGGATTGCCGGGGGCGCCTGGGGTGGCGGGCTGATTGTCGAGCACATCGGCCTGATTCATACCGCATGGATCGGCGGGCTGGTGGTACTGGTGGCATTGGCCCTGACCGCGTTGAGCGGTCGCCTCGACCGACTGGGCCCGGTGTATGCCGAACCTGTTGAAGGCTCCACCCGCGTCGTTGCCGGCCACTGATCCGGCGAATACCGACCGTCCGTAGTCCCGTCGAAACTTTCCCGAACCGCCCGCAGTCACCAACAGACAGAGGCGGTACGAGGACTTTCGACGGGAGAACGGCATGACAGCGATTCACATCGATGGCCCACCTGGGCGCAGCAAGCGCCACACCTCGGCAGGCATGCCGTCATGAGCATTCCGGAGCCGGTCGGCGTCACCGACGAACAGGCCACCGTCATCACGACGGTGCGCCGCTTCACGGTGCTGACGGTCAACACCCACAAAGGGTTCACCGCGCTGAACCGGCGCTTCATCCTCCCCGAACTGCGCGAAGCGGTCCGCAGCGTCTCCGCCGACGTGGTGTTTCTGCAGGAAGTCCACGGCACCCACGAACACCATCCCAAGCGCTACAACAACTGGCCGACCATGCCGCAGTACGAATTCCTCGCCGACAGCCTGTGGCCGCAGTTCGCCTATGGGCGCAACGCGGTGTACCCGGAGGGCGATCACGGCAACGCGCTGCTGTCGAAATTTCAGATCGTGCGCCACGACAACCTTGACGTTTCCATCAGCGGCCACGAAAACCGTGGCCTCTTGCACTGCGTCCTGCGCCTGCCGGGAGACGATCGCGAACTGCACGCGATCTGCGTCCATCTGGGCCTGCGTGAAAGTCATCGCAACGCACAGCTGAGGCTACTGGGCAAACGCCTCGCCAACCTGCCGGACGATGTGCCGGTCATCGTCGCCGGCGACTTCAACGACTGGCGTCAGCGCGCCGATGCGTTGCTTGAACCCTGCGGTCTGCGGGAAGTGTTTGCCGAACATCAGGGCAAACCGGCGCGCAGTTTTCCGGCGCGCTGGCCGGCGCTGCGGCTGGACCGGATCTACGTGCGCAACCTCAAGGCCAGCCAGCCGAGGGTGCTCGCCAACCGGCCCTGGTCGCACCTTTCCGATCACGTGCCGTTGTCCGTGGAGATCGAACTATGAGCAGCGCGCCGCTGGAAAAATCCGCCGTGGAACCGATCACCATCACCCCACCGATCCGCGAGCCCGGCCACGTCGATGTCGACTATGGCTGGCAGGGCAGCAACCGCGTGGAACTGCTGGAAAATGGTGAGGAATACTTCCCCCGAGTCTTCGACGCCATGCGCGCAGCGAAGAGTGAAATCCTGCTGGAGACCTTCATTGTTTTCGAAGACAAGGTCGGCAACGAACTGCAGCAGATCCTGATCGATGCCGCCCGGCGTGGCGTACGCACTACCGTCAGCCTCGACGGCTTCGGTTGCGGTGAACTGAGCACCGGATATCTCACCGCGCTGAGCGAGGCCGGTGTGCACCTGCAAATCTTCGACCCGGCACCCAAACGCCTGGGCTTTCGCACCAACTGGTTCCGTCGCCTGCACCGCAAGATCGTGGTGGTCGACGGGCTGACTGCGTTCATCGGCGGGATCAATTTCTCCGGCGATCATCTGGCTGATTTCGGCCCGGAGGCGAAGCAGGATTACGCCGTGGAAGTTCAGGGGCCGGCGGTGGCCGACATCCATCATTTCGCCCTGCTGCAAAGCGGTCGCCCCGGACGGGCGCGCTTCTGGTGGCAGCGCCGGCGCCAGCGTCGGGCGGAGATGGCGTTCACCGAGCACGACGGTCAGGTGCGCCTGGTTTTTCGCGATAACGACCGGCATCACACCGATATCGAAGACATTTACTTGCAGGTCCTGCGTCGTGCGAAACGCCGGGTGGTGATCGCCAATGCCTATTTCTTTCCCGGTTATCGCTTGCTGCGCGAGATGCGCAACGCGGCTCGGCGCGGCGTCGATGTGCGGCTGATTCTGCAGGGCCAGCCGGACATGCTGGTGGCCAAGCTCGCGGCGCGCATGACCTACGACTACCTGCTCAAGGCCGGGGTGCAGATTCACGAATATTGCCAGCGGCCGCTGCACGGCAAAGTCGCGTTGGTGGATGAAGAATGGAGCACCGTCGGGTCGAGCAATCTCGATCCGCTGAGCCTGTCGCTGAACCTGGAAGCCAACGTGTTGATCCGCGACCGGGCCTTCAATGCTCATCTGTTTGAGCGACTCGAAGATCTGAGCAACAACCACTGCAAAGCGATGGACGCCAGCAAGTCGCCGCGCGGGCGCCTCTGGCACATGACCGTGGGGTTTCTGGTGTTTCACTTCCTGCGCCACTTTCCAGCGATGGCCGGTTGGCTGCCCGCGCATAAACCCCGTTTGAAACCCTTCATCGGCAAGCGCGGGAGCGATCCGTCATGAGTCGTTCCGATGCTCCGTCCGCGACGCATTCGCCACCCGCCGCCACATCTCGCTGGAGCCGCCGGAAGCGCCCGCTGACGTTGCTGTTTTTTCTCGCGCTGATCGTCCTGCTGACAATGTTCGCCAGCCGCATCGAATGGGCCGAGGTGCTGCAAACCCTCGCCGACTTCAAGGTGCGCACGCTGATCATCGCTTCCAGCCTGACGCTGTTGAGCTTTCTGGTGTACGCCAGTTTCGACCTGATCGGCCGAACTTACATCCGTCAGGACCTGACATGGAAACAGATCCTGCCGGTGGGCATCATCAGCTACGCGTTCAACCTCAACCTGAGCGCGTGGGTCGGCGGGATCGCCATGCGTTATCGGTTGTATTCAAGGCTTGGCGTGAGCAAAAGCAACATCGCCAAGATTCTCGGGCTGAGCCTGGCGACCAACTGGTTCGGCTACATGACTATCGCTGGCGCGGTGTTCAGCAGCGGGCTGGTGCGCATGCCGCCGGGGTGGAAAGTCAGCAGCGATGCGTTGCAGGGGATTGGCGTGTTGCTGCTGTTGATCAGCCTCGGTTACCTGGTCGCCTGCCGGTTTTCCCGGCGGCGCGAGTGGTCGATTCGCGGGGTGGAAATCAACCTGCCGTCGCTGCGCATGGCGGTCCTGCAACTGCTGCTCGGTGCGCTCAACTGGTCATTGATGGCGGCGGTGATTTTCACCTTGCTGCCGAGCAAGCTCGACTATCCGCTGGTGCTCGGCGTGCTGCTGATCAGCGCGATTGCCGGAGTCATCACTCACATTCCCGCCGGGCTCGGCGTGCTGGAAGCGGTGTTCGTCGCCCTGCTGCAACACGAGGCATCGCGCGGCAGTCTGGTGGCAGGTTTGCTGGCCTATCGGGCGATCTATTTCCTGCTGCCGCTGCTGATCACCGTGGTGATGTACCTGGTGGTGGAAGCCAAGGCCAAGGCGCTCCGGATCGAGAAGAAACCCAAGCCCTGATCAGCGCGACTGAATGATGCTCAAGCGTTCCCCCACCACCATCTCGGTGATCCAGTCGACCAGAATCGAGGTGTAGGCCTGCTGCGAGGTTGGATCGCTCAAAGCATGGTCGGCACCGTCGATGATGCGATGGGTCAGCGAGTGAGTCTGTTGGCACGCGGCGCGGTAACTCATGATCGTCGCGTGAGGCACATAGTCGTCGGTTTCCGATTGCACCAGCAGCACGTCACCGGTGAATTGCGAGCAGGCATGCAGCGCCCGGTTGCTGTCGGCCCGCACCAGCGTGCCGCGATAATCGCGCAAGTCGGCCTTGTCCAGATCGCGTTTGGGCGTGTGCCATTGTTCGTCGCGGTACAGCGCCGGCACCCGCAGCGCCAGCCAGCGCACCGGGCGCAATGAGGTGAGGATCGAGGCGAGATAACCACCGTAGCTGGTACCGACCACCGCGATGGCCGAGGTGTCCAGCGCCGGGTGGGCGAGCAATCGGTCGTAAGCTGCGAGCAGGTCGCGCAGGTTGTCTTCTCGGGTCACCCGGCTCAACGGAATGCCGGTGCCGCCGGTGTGCCCGCGCAAGTCGAATGTCAGGCACACGCAGCCCAGACCGGCGATGCCTTTGGCCCGTTCCAGGTCCCGCTCCTGACTGCCGCCCCAGCCGTGCACGAACAACACGCCTGGGACTTTCGATTTGGGACTGAGGAAGGTCCCGCTCATCTGTTCGTCATCAATGTCGATCTGAATGCTTTCGCTTCTAGCCGTCATAGGATTGGACCGTTACGTATTTGAGGAGAAAGTCGCTGTTCTCGGCCGGGCCGCGATAGACCTCGATGGCATCCGCCGGCAGGGCCCGGTCGATGTAGGTTTCCACCGACGACACGCGGATCGCGCGCATCGACGGGTCGTTGACGAAACTCTGCAACGCCGCCACTTCCGCGCTGCTCGCGCCGCCCATGCGCCAGGATTGTTCGAGCACGCCGCTGCGCTTCTGGCCTTCGCTGTCCAGACCTTGAGCGATGTCGTAGTTGCGTCGCGAAGCATAGAACCGTGGATAGGCTTCGTCCGCCGCCCGGTCGAACACCTGCGCCTGTTCGATAGCCAATCGCACATCGTCCGGCAAATTCAGTTTCAGCAAGTCCGCATAACCGCCCTGCACTACCAGCAGGTTCGAGCCGCCATAGACCTCTTCGCCGAGGGCGTCTTCGGTCAAGTATTGATCACCGCAGTAACTGAGCACCCGGTCGCCGATGAACGACTGACCGACGCTGTGGGTGACCACCTGGCTCAGGTCCTGTTCGAGCACCACGCCGTCGCTGAACTGTCTGGCAATATCGGGACGCGCGAGAATTTCGTCGAAAGCGTCGAGGCTCTTGATCACTTCCTGTCCGCGACCGGCGCACGCATGAATCGGTTTGAGACGGATCGGGCCGCTGTACAACAGATGTTCGGCGGCAGGTCGCGCATCTTCCAGGGCAAACACACTGAGCCCGTCGAGCACGACATTGCGCGTGCGTTCTGAAAACAGCGGTGACCAGCCTTCTGGTGCATGGGCCTGATGGCTGCGCAAGCCATGGCTGATGGCTTTGGTGCAGATGAAATCGTGCTCGACGAAACCGCCCCACAGACCCTCGGGGCCCTTGATGCCCAGTTCATGGGCCTTGGCAGCGCCGACGATGGTTTGGGTCGGCAGCAGATACAGGTCGCGACCATGGTGCTTTTGCGCGTCGTAGCTGCCGCCGAATTTCAGTCCGAGAATCTGCGCCAGCCAGCGGGCCAGCGCCTTGTTGGTCTGCACTTCGTGTTGCGGCGCGTCGGGGCGTACGGAATGGGCGACCACTATTCTGTTGCGAGGTGTCGGGGTCATGCGTCCCCCTTCCAGCGGCTCGGTGAATGTAGGTCAGAGGGTGCAGAGATCAGGCCAAACCATGACGACGCCAAAACCTTTGCGGATCAGTCGATTAGCCTTTTCGTACTGGCGTTGCGCCCGTTTCAATCTGCACGATGGCCGCCACGGCCACGGCATTTTGCACGATCGCGCGGTGTTATCTCGCCAGCGAGGTCGGCGGGGTCACGCCGAACCGATTGCGGTAGTCACTCGGCGCCAGCCCGGTGATTTTCTTGAAGATGGCGCGAAAGGCTCCCGGATCCTGATACCCCACCGTCCACGCAATGTGATCGATGGTGCCGTTGCTGAACTCGAGCATTTCCCGGGCCTTGCCGACCCGCAGGTGTTGGCAGTATTCAGTAGGTTTCAGGCCGGTCGCCGCCCGAAAGCGTCGCAGGAATGTGCGCTCCTCCAGCCCCGAGCGCTCGGCCATCGCAGCCAGCGAAACGTCAGTCGCGCCGGTGCTTTGCAGCCAGTGCTGGACCTTGAGAATCGACGCGTCGCCATGGCCGAGGATCGGCGCGAAATTGCTGCCGCAGGCACTGGCGCTGTCGCTATGTTCCATGACCAGGAACCGTGCGGTTGCGCTGGCGATGCTCGGCCCGAGCAGGCGATCGACCAGCCGCAGTCCCAGTTCTGACCAGGCCATCAACCCGGCCGTGGTGATCAAGTCGCCGTCATCGACAATCGGTGTGTCGGCCTTGAGTTTGATCTGCGGATAACGCTCGGCAAAGGCCTTGGCCGAGGTCCAGTGAGTGGTGGCGCTGCGACCGTTGAGCAGGCCGCTTTCGGCCAGCAGCCACGAGCCCACGCAGACGCCGCCCAGCGTCGCGCCACGGCCATGCTGATCGCGCAGCCATTGCAGCAATCCCGGCGATGCTTGCTCTGCGCTGAACCCGGCGATCGACGGCGGAATCAGCACCGCCAGCAAGCCCGTTTCGGTAGCAGGATGACTGTCGTAAACCCTGACCGGGGCCTGCTCGTTCCCGACCTGCCAGTGGCTCACTCGCAGTCGCGGCAATTGCGCGGCCTGATGCTCGACGGCGATCCGGTCGGCCACGCCGAACAGGTCGGTCAAGCCATGCACCGCTGCCAGTTGCGCGCCGGGATAAATCAGCACGCCCAGCTCGGCAACGGCCCTTTCAACGCCCATTGTCAGTTTTCCCCTGTCTATTGTCGGTGCGGCCAATCCTCGAAGACGTAGCGGGCGCCGATACTGAATCCACTCCCAACAAACACTTCGAGGAAACACCCATGGCCAGGCAAGCGCTCATCGTAGTCGATATCCAGAACGACTACTTCCCCCAAGGCAAGTGGCCGCTGGCTGGCGTCGACGCCGCCGCCGACAACGCCGCCCGACTGATCGCCGCGTTCCGTGAAGCGGGTGATCCGGTGATTCATATCCGTCACGAATTCACCTCGGCGGACGCACCGTTCTTCACCCCGGGCTCCGAGGGCGCAAGGCTGCACCCCAAAGTGCTCAACCGCTCCGACGAACCGGTGGTGCTCAAGCACTTCGTCAACGCCTTTCGCGAAACCGAACTGCAATCGATCCTCGATGAACAAGACATCAAGGCACTGGTGGTGGTCGGCAGCATGAGCCACATGTGCATCGACGGCGCGGTCCGGGCTGCGGCGGATCTGGGCTACACCGTCACGGTGATCCACGATGCCTGCGCCACCCGCGACCTGGAATTCAATGGCCTGACCGTGCCGGCCGCCCAGGTGCATGCGGCGTTCATGTCTTCGCTGGGGTTTGCCTACGCCAGTGTGGTCTCGGCAGACGATTTCCTCGTGGCCACCCGCTGATCCTCATACACGAACGTCCGCAAGAAAGACCGGCCCGCCAAGTTGCGGGCCTTTTTTCGCGCGCTGAAAAAATCTCACGCGTGAGCCATTGATGGCACTTTGAATTGGTTGTAGTGTGGCTCACGCGTGAGATGTTCATAACGGAGTCATCGCCATGAAAAGCAGCTCCCCTGCAACAAAATCGGAGAGCCCGAAGGGAGTGCGCTCGACAACGTCCGCGAAAAAACCGTCGAGCTTCTATATGAAGCAGATGCGCGCGGGCCTGGCTGCCGCCGGTTATGTGAAACACGAAACTTGGGTGCTTCCCGAAAACCGAAGCTTGCTCAAGCAAATGGAGCAACAGCTACGCCAACCGATTCTGGCTGGCTCTTTCATGTCGGAGAATTACATGAGCGCAGGCAACAACTGGAACATCGATAGCCTCTACAACGCTTTCAAGGCACTGGACGAGGTGGCGTCCCACGAGATCACGCTGTCCCTGATCCAGAGCGCCGAACCCAGCCTCAAGCTGGAAATGAACGAATTCGGCGGCCTGCCGATTCACATCGCCATCGCGGGTCAGCAGATCATCGTCGATACCGTGCTGGTGGACATCGATTCGATTACCGACGTGCGCACCTTCAACGACGCGGTGCTGCGCAGCCGGGAAATGTTCCCGCTGTCGTCGATCGGCATCGAGACCATGCCGAACGGCCAGACCGTCTACAACATGTTCGGCGCGCTGAGTGCGGATTCGAGCCTGACCAACGTCGTCACCGAGGTGAAAACCCTGGTCGACAACGTGCAGCGCGCCAGCGAAGCCTTCGAACACTTCTTCAAGTAATCAACAGGGAAAATCCAATGACTCAGTCCATCTGGAGCAAGTTGTTCACCGCTCTGCGCGGCGGCGCCAATGAAGTCGGCGAAGCGATCGTCGACCAACAGGCCCTGCGCATCCTCGACCAGGAAATCCGTGACGCCGACAGCGCCCTGTCCAACGCCCGTCGCGAACTGGTCACCATCATGGCCAAGCACAAACTGTCCGCCGACCGCGTGAGCGAGTACGACGCCAAGATCAAGGACCTGGAAGCCAAGGCAGTCTCCGCCCTGAACGCCGGCCGTGAAGATCTGGCGATGGAAGTGGCCGAAGCGATTTCGACCCTGACCAACGACCTGAGCACCGAGAAGGCCCAGAGCGACGAGTTCGGCACCTACGCCGACAACATGCGCAAGGACATCAACAAGGCCGAAGCGCGGATCAAAAGCCTGCGTCAGCAAGTGGACATGGCCAAGGCCCGTGAAAGCGTGCAGAAAGCCCAGGTCAGTGCCTCCATCGCCAGCGGCGGCGCCAACGGCAAGCTGGAAACCGCAGTCGGCACCCTGAACCGCCTGCAAGAGAAGCAAAAGCAGCGTGCCGCCGAGCTGAACGCTCAGGACGAACTGGCCGATGCCACGACCGGCAACGATCTGGAGCGCAAGCTGCGCGACGCCGGCATCACGCCGAACGAGGGCAGCGCCAACGCGATCCTCGAGCGCCTGAAGCAGAAGTCGGCCCAGTAAGGGCAGACAGAAGAAAAGAAGGGCACCGGGTGCCCTTCTTTTTTGCCTGCTCGTTTGTCACGAGGCCGGTACACTAGCGGCGTTTTGCCAACGAACACCTCCACCCGCTTCAAGGAATGTACCCATGGGATGGTTAAAGAATTTGCTCGGCACCGGTTCGGCCCCTGCACCTGCACGCGAGGCGGCCAGCGGCCCGTTGGGCCTGGCGCAGGGCAAGGCGATCCGGTTCGACTCGACGCTCGGCCTGCTGCTCGACGGCAGCACCTCGGTACGGGTCCCCGATGCCCAGGCCATCTGGAGCGCCGGCTGGATCGACCTCGGCCAGTCGAACAAGCTGTATCGCTACTACCTGGACAACGAAGATTTCTGGCTGCAAGTCCACGTAACCGGCGACGATCAGATCGAATCGGTGACGCTGTTCAATTACGTCAGCTATGTCACGGTCAACAGTGACGCCGAACTGCAGCGCCTGGCGGGCCCGAACAGCCTGATCGGCCTGCCGGCCTACACCCATGACGGCGTGTCCTTCACCCGTGAATGGGGCACCGAACGCGGCCAGACCGAACTGGTCCCGCTCACCGAGCAAGTGGTCAATCCCGACGAGTCCTACACCATCGAACACCATTCGATGCTGTACGCCCGGGAAACCGGCCTGACCGACCGTCGCGAGCTGCTGCTGTTCTCCGTCGAGCAGGATGAAGAAGGCACTGTCAGCCTGAGCACATCGCTGGGCATCTCGCTGTACACCACCGATCTGAGCACCATTTAAAAGGAAGTTCCCCATGCTGGAAGTGCTGTCCGTTTCCCTGAACAAGGCCGCGCTGGTCGGTTTCGCCGCCTATCTGATCGGCGCCGTGCTGCTGTTCATGCTGTTTCAGTTCGTCTACACACGCATCACGCCGCACAAGGAATTCGAACTGATCCGCGGCGGCAACAACGCGGCCGCCATCGCCCTGTCGGGCGCGATCATCGGTTTCGCGATCCCGGCGAGCAACATCATCGCCCACTCGATCAACGTCCTCGATTTCGTCCTCTGGGCCGTGATCGCCGCTGCGGTGCAACTGCTGGCATTCCTGGCCACCGGACTGGTGCTCAAAGGCACGTCCCAGCGCATCGCCAACGGTGAAGTTGCCGCCGGCATCTACGTGGCAGCGGTGGCGATCAGCGTCGGCATGCTCAACGCCGCGTGCATGACCCCGTCCTACTGATCGGCAGGAAGCCCGAGATGAAACGAAGCAAGTACGTTCAACTGTCCCTCGCCGCATCAGTGGCCCTGGCGATTTCCGGTGAAGCAGCCGCCCAGGAACAACAGCGCACCTTCCAGAGCGTGGAACAGTGCGTCGACGCCGAAGTGGCTGCCGATGCCTGCTCGAATGCCTACGTCGCGGCCCTGGCCGAACACCGGCGTATCGCCCCGGCTTATGACGACAAAACCAAGTGCGACGCGGACTTTGCCGCCGGCTGGTGTCAGAAGAACTCCGACGGCCGCTTTGTGCCGAAGCTCGGTGGTTTCAAGGTGCCGCAAAACACCGAGCCGGCACAGAACCTTGATGCGATTGCCAATGCGCAGATGCCGGAAGGCAATGCCGAGCCCGTGCAGACCACCCAGAACACGACCCACGTCTCCAGCGGTGGCGGGTCGAGCAACGGGTGGCTCACCGGATGGCTGATCGGCAATGCCATGAGCAACAACTCGCGGACGGTGTATCGCGACCGCGATACGCGCCAGACGTACGACACTTCGACGCTGAACCGGCGGATCGAATCGGCTCCGACCACTCGCAGCAATTCGGACTACACCAGCTCCCGTAGTAAATCGGTCAACGTGGCGTCTTCCACTTCCCGTGGCGGTTTCGGCAGCCAGTCCAGCGCACGCAGCGGTTGGGGCGGCTGGGGCAGTTCGAGCAGCTGATGAAGAAGATCCATTGCGCCGAGCGCCACGACTGGAAACAGACGGCCGAAAGCCTCGGTTTTCTGTTCCACACCATCGACGACGAGCCCTACTGGGAAGAACGCGCGTACTACCAGTTCACGCTCACGCAGATCGAAAATGATCTCGAGGATCCGACCACCGAACTGCACGAGATGTGCATGGATCTGGTGGACCGGGTCGTGCGCAGCGAGGAGCTGCTTGATCGCTTGAGCATCCCCGCGTCGTACTACGACATGATCCGAACGTCCTGGCTGGAAGGTCATCCGCATCTGTACGGACGCATGGACTTCTCCTACAGCGGCAACGGCCCGGCGAAACTGCTGGAGCTCAACTACGACACGCCCACCAGCCTGTACGAAGCCTCGGCCTTCCAGTGGGGCTGGCTTGAGCAATGCATCGAGCGCGGGATGCTGCCGCGCCATGCCGACCAGTTCAACAGCATCGACACCCGACTGCACGAAGCCTTTGCCGCGCTGAAACTCAAGCGCCCGTTTTACTTTGCCTCGATGAAAGGTTCGGTCGAGGACAAGGGCACCACGGACTACCTGCGACTGATCGCGGAAAAGGTCGGCATCGAATCGCGGCACATCGATATCGAAGACATCGGCCTGACAACTGAAGGACGTTTCGTCGACCTTGAGGATCGCTGGATTCCGCACCTGTTCAAGCTGCACGCCTGGGAATTCATCTTCCACGAGCCGTTCGGTGCAGCCATCGCCGATTGCGATACGCAATTTTTCGAACCGGCGTGGAAGGCCATTCTCTCCAATAAAGGCGCCCTGCCCTTGCTCTGGGAATTGCACAAGGGCCATCCGAATCTGCTGGCCGCTCATCTCGATCCGGATCCGGCCAGCGCAGTGCCCAGGGGCTGGGTGCGCAAGCCGTACTTTTCCCGGGAAGGTGCCAACATCGAGCTGCAAACTGCCGACGGTCTGATCGTCAAAGAGGACGGCCCCTACACGGATGCGCCCTTCATCCTGCAGGAATTTGCGCCGCTGCCAAGGTTCGATGACAGCTACACGCTGATTGGGTCCTGGGTGATCGGCGACCAGGCCGCAGGAATTGGCGTGCGCGAAGACAATAGCCTGATCACCAAGGACTCGAGCCGTTTTTTACCGCACCTGATTCTTGACTGATTCGAGACCGGCAATAAAAAACCCGTAGCGTTTGCGCGCTACGGGTTTTTCGTTTCCGGCGTCGGTTACGACAGCTCGGTCGTACGAGCCGGAGCTTCCACCAAAGGTTTTTCCCGGACCGGTTCGGCGGTGGCGAGACCGGCCATTCTGCGGCGAGAGATTTCCGCGCCACGGCGACGCAGCGGCGTTTCGACAAACCGGTAGTTCAGCTCACTGCAGATCACCATGATCGCAAACGACGTCAGCAACAGTTGGACGGTGAACTCGCTGCCCAGCTCGACGCCCCGCTCGCTGGCCACACGACTCCAGATCTCGGTGCTCAGGTGGTAGGCAAACATGTGCACGACGTACAGGGCGTAGGAACGCGAACCCAGCCACTGGCCGATAGCGCTCAGGAAGGCTGGACAGTAGATGTAACCCTTCTGGTAACTGGAGAGCCAGACCAGGATCAGCGCATTGATCGCCAGCAACCCGACAGCGATCGGTGTTGCAATGAGCTGGCCGGCAATGGCGCCCATCATGTACAGCAGGAACAGCGTGATCCCCAGCCGCTTGATCAGGCTGCCACCCAACGCCACGGGCTCGATTTCCTTGTACAAGGAGGTGCGCGTGAACAGGCAGAGCAGGATGCCCCACATCATGGCGTCAAGACGGAACGAAAACAGCATTCCCGCCGGCGCCGCACCAAACGCATTGCGATCCAGCGGAAACTGCACGGCGATCAACGTAATCAGGGCGATCACCCGCCACCGTGTCGAAGTGATCAACAGCAGGAACAGCGGGAAGATGAAGTAGAACTGCTCCTCCAGCGCCAGACTCCAGTAAACCGAGTTTGGCCCCAGGATCACCCCGTACTGGTTCGCCAGGTTACCGGTGAATGTCGCGACGGCGGTGAAGCTGCGCACATTGTCGAACCACGACTGGAACGCATTGGACTGGTTGAAGAAGATCGAGAACACCAGCGGTATCAACACCCACAGCCAGGCAGTGGGCAGCAGGCGGTAAGCCCGTCGAATCCAGAATGACGTTGCGGCGAGACCGAAGCGATTCTGCTCGCGGTTCTGATCGAAGTAATCGAGGTAGGCCTTGCTGACGACAAAACCTGAAATACAGAAGAACAGATCCACCCCGGACCAGGGGGAATACACGTTGAACAGCTTTTCCATGAACGCGCCATGAAATGGCAATAACAACGTACTGTGGGCAAACACCGTCATCAGGATGGCCACACCGCGCAGGTACTCGATTTCCTTGTTCTTGCTACTGCTCATCGGTTTCTCTTGTTCTTGTGATGAGAACTGACGCCCGATGCCGGGGAGCCCGCTCTTGCAAAAAATGGACGGGCTCGAAAGCGCCGGGACCGATCATGGATCGGCTTGCCGCTGCCTTCAAGACTCTTTGCGAAACTTTACCGCCCTGAACGCCCGGACTGTTTAGTCAGTTCACGAACATCCAAAAGCCAAGTGCAACCGCCAAAACGACGAAGCCCCCGCAATGCGGGGGCTTCGAATCCAGACCGGGCCTGGTTCAGCGACTTCGATCAGAACGGGATATCGTCATCGAAGCTGTCGAAATCCGGAGCTGGCTGCGGCGCGGCCTGCTGTGGAGCCGGGGCCGGACGCTGCTGAGGAGCCGACTGCTGCGGACGCGGAGCCTGCTGGCGTGGCGCCTGCTGCTGGTAGTTGTTGCCACCGCCTTGTTGGTCGCCCTGTTGTGGACGGCCGCCCAGCAGTTGCATGGTGCCTTGCATGTCGACCACGATTTCGGTGGTGTAACGCTTGATGCCGTCTTTTTCCCACTCGCGGGTCTGCAGCTTGCCTTCGATGTATACCTGCGAAC
The DNA here is from genome assembly GCF_023242425.1 of Pseudomonas sp. MWU12-2029. Lineage (NCBI taxonomy): Bacteria > Pseudomonadati > Pseudomonadota > Gammaproteobacteria > Pseudomonadales > Pseudomonadaceae > Pseudomonas > Pseudomonas sp. MWU12-2029. The sequence continues at coordinate 284,309 of NZ_JALJDY010000009.1, forward strand.
CCTTGCGCAGGTATTCGCCGGCGATTTCGGCAACCTTGCCGAACATCGATACGCGGTGCCACTCGGTCTTCTCGACCTTCTGACCGGTCTGCTTGTCGGTCCACTGTTCGCTGGTTGCCAGACTCAGGTTGGTCACGGCGTTACCGTTAGGCAAGTAGCGAACTTCGGGATCCTGGCCGCAAGTGCCGACCAATATGACTTTGTTAACCCCACGGGCCATAACGTTCTCCTAGGCTTCGCAAGCAGCCCCGGCCGGGTTGTTCACCAGGCGTTCGAGGGTGTCGCGATCCACTAATTCTTTATCCAGTTTGATGTAAACAGCCGCTTCATCGGCGACTATCACTGCATCTGTTACCCCTACGAGGGCCCTGAGGCGCTCGACCAGACCCGCTTCGCGGATCGCCTCGGGCGACAACGGCAAGCGCAGGCTCGTCACGTAGGGTGGTTCGCGCATGGTAACAGCAAAGGCCAGCCAGATGGCAGCCAGCCCGGCACATCCGAGGAACACAACCGACAGACCTCCATGCTGGAACATCCAGCCGCCGAGAATCCCGCCGAGTGCCGAACCGAGGAACTGGCTGGTGGAGTACACGCCCATGGCCGTGCCCTTGCCACCTGCCGGTGAAACCTTGCTGATCAGCGACGGCAGCGAGGCTTCCAGCAGATTGAACGCGGTAAAGAACACCACCGTCCCGATCACCAGAGCCCGCAGGCTGTCACCGAACTGCCAGAAGAATAGCTCAGTGAGCATCAGCGTCATGACGGCGCCGAGCAAAACTCGTTTCATTTTGCGTTTCTTCTCGCCGTAGATGATGAACGGGATCATGGCGAAGAAAGAGATCAACAAGGCAGTCAGGTAGACCCACCAGTGCTGTTCCTTGGGCAGCCCGGCTTTTTCGACCAGAGCCAGGGGCAGCGCGACGAAGCTCGACATCAACATCGCATGTAACACAAAAATGCCAAGATCCAGGCGCAGCAGGTCCGGGTGCTTGAGCGTCGGCATCAATGCCTGCCGCGCCACGCCGGACTCGCGATGACTCAGCGGCCCGGTGGATTTCGGCACCATGAACAGCACGATCACGATACCCACCAGCGCCATGCCGCCGGTGGCCAGGAACAGGCCGGAAAGACCAAATGCGCGAGTCAGCAGCGGACCGACCACCATGGCCACCGCGAACGACAGGCCGATGGTCATGCCGATCATCGCCATGGCCTTGGTGCGGTGCTGTTCGCGGGTCAGGTCGGAAAGCAGTGCCATGACCGCTGCGGAAATTGCGCCAGCGCCCTGCAGGATCCGGCCGGCAATCACGCCCCAGATCGAGTCGGCCTGGGCCGCCAGCACGCTGCCGAGGGCGAAGACGATCAGCCCCAGGTAAATCACCGGGCGACGGCCGATACGGTCGGAAATGATCCCGAACGGAATCTGGAAAATCGCCTGGGTCAGGCCGTAAGCGCCAATCGCCAGCCCGATGAGGGCCGGGGTCGCTCCCGCCAGATCCATGCCATAGGTCGCCAGTACCGGCAGCACCATGAACATGCCAAGCATACGGAAGGCGAACACCAGGGCCAGACCGCTCGCCGCGCGGGTCTCGCTGCCACTCATGCGTTCGCTGTGGGGATCGTGCATGGAAAAACCTCGTGTGAACCGGCGGCGATTCTACCAGTCCCATCGAAAGACGGGGTATATCGCGACGCTATGACGCGTATAGATGAAACTCTCTTCATGCAAGGTGGAAAACCCTTCATTCGATAGTGTGCATCCATCCAGTATTTGGCCGTATACTCCTGTGTTTTCGACGCCCGCCGAGCGAGGCCACTTTGGACAAGATCCTGATACGTGGGGCCCGTACCCACAACCTGAAGAACATCGACCTGACCCTGCCACGGGACAAACTGATCGTCATCACCGGCCTGTCCGGATCCGGCAAGTCGTCCCTGGCCTTCGACACGCTCTATGCCGAAGGTCAGCGCCGCTATGTCGAATCCCTGTCGGCCTATGCCCGGCAGTTCCTGTCGATGATGGAAAAGCCCGACGTCGATACCATCGAAGGCCTGTCGCCGGCGATCTCCATCGAACAGAAGTCGACCTCGCACAACCCGCGCTCCACGGTCGGCACCATCACCGAGATCTACGACTACCTGCGTCTGCTCTATGCGCGCGTCGGTACGCCACGTTGCCCGGATCACGACATCCCGCTGGAAGCGCAGACCGTCAGCCAGATGGTCGACCTGGTGCTGGCACAGCCGGAAGGCAGCAAGCTGATGCTGCTGGCGCCGGTGATCCGTGAGCGCAAGGGCGAGCATCTGTCGGTGTTCGAAGAACTGCGTGCCCAAGGCTTCGTCCGGGCCCGGGTCAACGGCCGGCTCTGCGAGCTGGACGAGTTGCCGAAACTGGATAAGCAGAAGAAGCACACGATCGAAGTCGTGGTCGACCGCTTCAAGGTTCGCGCCGATCTGCAGCAACGTCTGGCCGAATCCTTCGAGACCGCACTGAAACTGGCGGACGGCATCGCCCTGGTAGCACCAATGGACGACGAGCCGGGCGAAGAGATGATCTTCTCCGCGCGCTTCGCCTGCCCGATCTGCGGCCATGCGATCAGCGAGCTGGAACCCAAGCTGTTTTCCTTCAACAACCCGGCCGGCGCCTGCCCGACCTGTGACGGCCTGGGCGTGAAGCAGTTCTTCGACATCAAGCGTCTGGTCAACGGTGAACTGACGCTGGCCGAAGGCGCGATCCGCGGCTGGGACCGGCGCAACGTCTATTACTTCCAGATGCTCGGTTCACTGGCCGCGCATTACGGCTTCAGCCTCGAGCAGCCGTTCAACGAACTGCCAGCCGATCAGCAGAAATACATTCTGCATGGCAGCGGCTCGCAGAACGTCGACTTCAAGTACCTCAACGACCGTGGCGACATCGTCAAGCGTTCGCACCCGTTCGAAGGCATCGTGCCGAACCTCGAGCGCCGCTACCGCGAAACCGAGTCGGCCAGCGTGCGCGAAGAACTGGCGAAGTTCCTCAGCACCCAGTCCTGCCCGGATTGCCGCGGCACCCGCCTGCGTCGCGAAGCGCGACATGTGTGGGTTGGCGAGAAAACCCTGCCGGCGGTGACCAACCTGCCGATCGGCGATGCCTGCGACTACTTCGGCGAGTTGAAGATGACCGGCCGCCGTGGCGAAATTGCCGACAAGATTCTCAAGGAAATCCGCGAGCGTCTGCAGTTCCTGGTCAACGTGGGGCTGGATTACCTGTCGCTGGATCGCAGTGCGGACACGTTATCTGGTGGCGAAGCCCAGCGGATTCGTCTGGCCAGTCAGATCGGAGCCGGTCTGGTTGGCGTTCTGTACATCCTCGATGAGCCGTCCATCGGTCTGCACCAGCGTGACAACGACCGTCTGCTCGGCACCCTCAAGCACCTGCGCGATATCGGTAACACGGTGATCGTGGTCGAGCACGACGAAGACGCAATCCGTCTGGCTGACTACGTTGTGGATATCGGCCCGGGTGCCGGGGTTCATGGCGGGCAAATCGTCGCCGAAGGCACGCCGGACGAAGTCATGGCGCACCCGGACTCGCTCACCGGCAAATACCTGTCGGGTCGGGTCAAGATCGAAGTGCCGGCCAAACGCACGCCGCGCAACAAGAAGCAGGTGTTGTCGCTCAAGGGCGCGCGGGGCAACAACCTGCGCAATGTCGACCTGGAGATCCCCATCGGCTTGCTGACTTGCGTGACCGGCGTTTCCGGCTCGGGCAAGTCGACGCTGATCAACAACACGCTGTTCCCGTTGAGCGCCACGGCACTCAATGGCGCGACCACCCTGGAAGCGGCAGCCCACGACAGCATCAAGGGCCTGGAGCATCTGGACAAGGTCGTCGACATTGACCAGAGCCCGATCGGTCGTACACCGCGTTCCAACCCGGCGACTTACACCGGGCTGTTCACGCCAATCCGCGAACTGTTTGCCGGTGTACCGGAATCCCGCTCCCGTGGTTATGGCCCGGGGCGTTTCTCGTTCAACGTCAAGGGCGGTCGTTGCGAGGCTTGCCAGGGCGACGGTCTGATCAAGGTGGAAATGCACTTCCTGCCGGATATCTACGTGCCGTGCGATGTGTGCAAGAGCAAGCGCTACAACCGCGAAACCCTGGAAATCAAATACAAAGGCAAGAGCATCCACGAAACCCTCGAAATGACGATCGAGGAAGCGCGGGAGTTCTTTGACGCGGTGCCGGCGCTGGCGCGCAAGCTGCAAACGCTGATGGATGTGGGCCTGTCGTACATCAAGCTCGGACAGTCGGCGACCACGCTGTCCGGTGGTGAGGCGCAGCGGGTCAAACTGTCCCGCGAGCTATCCAAGCGTGACACCGGCAAGACCCTGTACATCCTCGACGAGCCGACCACCGGCCTGCACTTCGCGGATATCCAGCAACTGCTCGATGTACTGCATCGCCTGCGCGACCACGGCAACACCGTGGTCGTGATCGAACACAACCTCGACGTGATCAAGACCGCCGACTGGCTGGTGGATCTCGGCCCTGAGGGTGGCTCGAAAGGGGGGCAGATCATCGCTACCGGTACGCCTGAGGAAGTGGCCGAGATGAAGCAATCTCACACCGGCCATTACCTCAAACCACTGCTGATCCGCGATCGAGCCTGATCACCGGGCATGAAAAAGCCCCTGTCACTTCCTCAGTGACAGGGGCTTTTTTGTATCAGTTGCAATCAGGATGTGTGGGATTGCAGGTAGTTCTGGATACCGATCAGCTTGATCAGGCCCAACTGCTTTTCGAGCCAGTAGGTGTGATCTTCTTCAGTGTCATGCAGCTGAAGCTTGAGGATATCGCGGCTTACGTAGTCGCTGTGCTTCTCGCACAGCTCGATGCCTTTGCACAGTGCGGCACGCACCTTGTACTCCAGGCGCAGATCCGCTTCGAGCATGGTCTCCACCGTAGTGCCGACGTCCAGGTCATCCGGACGCATGCGCGGGGTGCCTTCGAGCATCAGAATCCGGCGCATCAGCGCATCGGCGTGACCGGCTTCCTCTTCCATCTCGTGGTTGATTCGTTCGTAGAGCTTGGTGAATCCCCAGTCCTCATACATCCGCGAGTGAACGAAATATTGGTCACGCGCGGCCAGTTCGCCGGTCAGCAACGTGTTGAGGTAATCGATAACGTCTGGGTGGCCTTGCATCGCCCTACATCTCCCTTCTTGAAAGTCTGTAGTTTGAACCAACATGACCGCAAGGTCACTTACTTCGCGCAATAAAAGCGAAGATATTCTGAGAAAAACAGGTTAAATAACGCAAAAACCGCCCTAATGAGGGCGGTTCTGCTTCTCGTTTAGACTTCGTTAAGCTGTACGTTGAGCAGCTTTGCGATTGCTTCTCCGTACGCCGGGTCGGCCTTGTAGAAATGCTGCAACTGGCGATCAACCACATCGCTGGAAACACCGACCATCGCACCGGCAATATTGTTGACCAGCAAGGCTTTCTGCTCATCACTCATCAAACGGAACAGCGCACCCGCGTGGCTGTAGTAGTCGGTGTCTTCGCGGTGATCGTAACGATCAGCCGCACCGCTCAGGGCCAGTGCTGGTTCGGCATAGTGCGGCGCCTGTTTCGGCGACTCCACGTAGCTGTTCGGCTCGTAATTCGGGGCCGCGCCACCATTGCTGCCAAAAGCCATCGAACCGTCACGCTGGTAGGTATTTACCGGGCTGCGCGGGGCGTTCACCGGCAGTTGCTGGTGATTGGTGCCTACGCGATAGCGATGCGCATCGGCATAAGCGAAGACGCGACCTTGCAGCATGCGATCCGGCGAAAGGCCGACGCCTGGCACCATGTTGCTTGGGCCGAACGCAGCCTGCTCGACTTCAGCAAAGTAGTTCAGCGGATTGCGATTCAACTCCAGCTCACCGACTTCGATCAGCGGGAACTCCTTCTGCGACCAGGTTTTGGTCACGTCGAACGGGTTCTCGTAATGCGCCGCGGCCTGGGCCTCGGTCATGACCTGGATGCACACGCTCCATTTCGGGAAGTCACCACGCTCGATGGCCTCGAACAAGTCGCGCTGCGCGTAATCCGGATCAGTGCCCGCCAGGCGTGCCGCATCTGCCGGCGCGAGGTTCTTGATCCCTTGCTTGGTCTTGTAGTGCCACTTCACCCAGTGACGCTCGCCTTGAGCGCTAATCAAGCTGTAAGTGTGGCTACCGAAGCCGTGCATATGACGGTAGCCATCCGGGATACCGCGATCAGAGAACAGAATGGTGACCTGATGCAGCGCTTCGGGCGAATGCGACCAGAAGTCCCACATCATCTGCGCACTTTTCAGGTTGCTCTGCGGCAAGCGTTTCTGGGTGTGGATAAAGTCAGGAAACTTCAGCGGGTCACGAATGAAGAACACGGGTGTGTTGTTGCCAACGATGTCCCAGTTGCCTTCTTCGGTATAGAACTTCAGGGCAAAACCACGAGGATCGCGCTCGGTGTCAGCCGAGCCGCGCTCACCGCCCACCGTGGAGAATCGCAGGAAAGTAGGCGTCTGCTTACCCACAGCAGAGAACAGTTTGGCGCTCGTGTATTGCGTGATATCGCGAGTGACGGTGAAGGTACCGTAGGCGCCCGAACCTTTGGCATGCACACGTCGTTCAGGGATGTTTTCGCGGTTGAAGTGAGCAAGCTTCTCGATCAGATGAAAGTCATCGAGCAGCAACGGTCCGCGCGGCCCGGCGGAGCGAGAGTTCTGGTTATCGGCGACTGGCGCACCGCTGGCAGTCGTAAGCGTCTTGTTCTGGCTCATGCGATCTTCTTCCTCTGTCAGTCTTGAACTGCCGGCTAATCGGCTTGTTGGGGAGTATCGATCATCAATATGACAGCCACAAATTCATTAACTCATGGTCATCAATAGAAAATAACTAACAATAAAACCCAGCACATAGTGCAGATCCAAACAGGGTAGAAGCTTGTACGAACGGCGCATTTCTTACGGGCACAAAAAACCGGGCACTAGGCCCGGTCCTTTGTTTCAGACTGACGTCTTACTCAGCGGATACAGCTTCACCGCCGACAGCACGATCAACCAGTTCGACATACGCCATAGGCGCGTTGTCGCCAGCGCGGAAACCGCACTTGAGGATGCGCAGGTAGCCACCCTCACGGGTAGCGTAACGCTTGCCCAGGTCGTTGAAGAGCTTACCAACGATAGCTTTCGAACGAGTACGGTCGAAAGCCAGACGACGGTTAGCAACGCTGTCTGTCTTGGCCAGAGTGATCAGCGGCTCGGCAACGCGGCGCAGTTCTTTGGCTTTTGGCAGAGTAGTTTTGATCAGCTCGTGCTCGAACAGCGACACAGCCATGTTTTGGAACATGGCCTTGCGGTGCGAGCTGGTGCGGCTCAGGTGGCGACCACTTTTACGATGACGCATGGTTCATTCCTTACCAAACACTACGTTCGGTGATTACGACGATCAGGCAGTCGCCTTGTCGTCCTTCTTAAGACTTGCAGGCGGCCAGTTGTCGAGGCGCATGCCGAGGGACAGACCGCGGGAGGCCAGAACGTCCTTGATTTCAGTCAAGGATTTCTTGCCCAGGTTCGGAGTCTTCAACAGCTCAACTTCGGTACGCTGAATCAGGTCACCGATGTAGTAGATGTTTTCCGCCTTAAGGCAGTTAGCCGAACGTACAGTCAGTTCCAGATCGTCAACCGGGCGAAGCAGGATCGGATCGATCTCGTCTTCCTGCTCGACAACCACTGGCTCACTGTCACCTTTGAGGTCGACGAACGCAGCCAACTGCTGTTGCAGAATGGTTGCAGCACGACGGATAGCCTCTTCAGGATCCAGAGTACCGTTGGTTTCCAGATCAATAACCAGCTTGTCCAGGTTGGTACGCTGCTCGACACGGGCGTTTTCCACCACGTATGCGATACGGCGAACCGGGCTGAACGAAGAGTCAAGCTGCAAGCGACCGATGCTGCGGCTTTCGTCTTCATCGCTCTGACGCGAGTCGGCTGGTTCATAACCACGACCACGAGCTACGGTGAGCTTCATGTTCAGGGCGCCGTTAGACGCCAGGTTAGCGATTACGTGATCGGGATTAACGATCTCGACATCATGATCCAGCTGAATATCGGCAGCGGTAACCACCCCCGAACCCTTCTTCGACAAGGTCAGCGTAACTTCGTCACGGCCGTGCAGCTTGATAGCCAGACCTTTAAGGTTCAACAGGATTTCAATTACGTCTTCCTGTACACCTTCGATGGCGCTGTACTCGTGGAGCACACCGTCAATCTCGGCCTCGACTACTGCGCAGCCGGGCATTGAGGACAACAGGATGCGGCGCAGCGCGTTGCCCAGGGTGTGGCCGAAACCACGCTCGAGAGGCTCGAGAGTGATCTTGGCGCGGGTTGGACTGACAACCTGCACATCAATATGGCGGGGTGTCAGGAACTCATTTACCGAAATCTGCATGGATGCACCTATTTTCTAGCCCTTACTTGGAGTAGAGCTCGACAATCAGGCTTTCGTTGATGTCGGCGGACAGATCACTGCGAGCAGGAACGTTCTTGAAAACGCCCGACTTCTTCTCAGTGTCTACTTCTACCCACTCTACGCGGCCACGTTGAGCACACAGATCGAGAGCTTGGACAATGCGAAGTTGATTTTTTGCTTTCTCGCGAACAGCGACCACGTCACCAGCACGAACCTGGTACGAAGGAACGTTTACGGTCTGACCGTTAACGCTGATCGACTTGTGCGATACCAGCTGACGGGATTCGGCACGAGTCGAACCAAAGCCCATACGGTATACGACGTTGTCCAGACGGCATTCGAGCAGTTGCAGCAGGTTTTCACCGGTTGCACCTTTCTTGCCAGCAGCTTCTTTGTAGTAGCCGCTGAACTGACGCTCGAGAACGCCGTAGATACGACGGACCTTCTGCTTTTCACGCAGTTGGGTGCCGTAGTCGGACTGGCGACCGCGGCGTTGGCCGTGGATACCAGGTGCTGCTTCAATGTTGCACTTCGATTCGATCGCGCGCACGCCGCTCTTCAGGAAGAGATCGGTGCCTTCGCGACGAGCGAGTTTGCATTTTGGACCAATGTAACGAGCCATTCTTTACAATCTCCTGGATTACACGCGGCGCTTCTTCGGCGGACGGCACCCGTTGTGCGGGATTGGCGTCACGTCGGTGATGCTGGCGATCTTGTAGCCACAGCCGTTCAAAGCGCGGACTGCGGATTCACGACCTGGACCTGGGCCCTTGACGTTTACGTCGAGGTTTTTCAGGCCGTATTCCAGCGCAGCTTGACCAGCACGCTCAGCAGCTACTTGAGCAGCGAACGGGGTGGACTTGCGGGAACCGCGGAAACCCGAACCACCGGAGGTAGCCCAGGAAAGAGCGTTACCTTGACGGTCGGTAATGGTCACGATGGTGTTGTTAAAAGAGGCATGGATGTGGGCGATGCCATCAACCACTGTCTTTTTAACTTTTTTACGAGGACGAGCAGCAGGTTTTGCCATGATTAAATTCCTGTCGATTCGCTGGGGCGATTACTTGCGGATCGGCTTACGCGGACCTTTACGGGTACGCGCGTTGGTCTTGGTACGCTGACCGCGTACTGGCAGACCACGACGATGACGCAGACCGCGATAGCAACCGAGGTCCATCAAGCGCTTGATTTTCATGTTGATTTCGCGACGCAGGTCACCTTCAGTGGTGAACTTCGCCACTTCGCCACGCAGCTGTTCAATTTGCTCGTCGCTCAGATCCTTGATCTTTGCTGCTGGGTTTACCCCAGTCACTGCACAGATTTTCTGCGCAGTAGTGCGACCAACACCATAGATGTAGGTCAGCGAGATAACAGTATGCTTGTTATCTGGAATGTTAACGCCTGCAATACGGGCCATTCAGTGGGACTCCAATTGACAGCTACCTACGCCCCGGAAGCCAAGAAATAGGGCGCGAGATAATATCGCTGTAATAACAAATAATCAACCCGGCAGCGCACTAGCTGCCGGGCTTGAAGCACAATCACACTCAGCCTTGGCGCTGTTTGTGACGCGGTTCCGCGCTGCAAATTACTCGAACAACACCTTCGCGGCGAATAATCTTGCAGTTACGGCACAGCTTTTTCACCGATGCACGAACTTTCATCACCAACTCCTCGAACCTTATGGGTACTCAGCGCAACATGCCGCTGCCGTAACCCTTCAGGTTGGCTTTCTTCATCAGGGATTCGTACTGGTGCGAAACGAGGTGCGATTGTACTTGGGACATGAAGTCCATCACAACCACGACCACGATCAGCAACGAGGTCCCGCCAAGGTAGAACGGAACGTTTGCTGCAACCACCAGGAACTGGGGCAACAGGCACACGGCCGTCATGTAAAGAGCACCGAACATGGTCAAGCGAGTCAGAACGCCATCAATGTAGCGCGCAGACTGCTCACCTGGACGGATGCCCGGAATAAAGGCACCGGACTTCTTCAGGTTTTCCGCTACGTCTTTCGGATTGAACATCAACGCCGTATAGAAGAAGCAGAAGAAAATAATCCCTGCACTAAACAGCAGAATATTCAACGGCTGACCAGGAGCGATCGACTGCGAGATGTCCTGCAACCAGCCCATACCTTCAGACTGACCAAACCAGGCACCCAACGAAGCCGGGAACAGCAGAATGCTGCTCGCGAAAATAGCCGGAATAACGCCGGCCATGTTCACCTTCAGCGGCAAGTGGCTAGTCTGCGCAGCGAAAACCTTGCGGCCTTGCTGACGCTTGGCGTAGTGAACAGCGATACGACGCTGACCACGCTCAATGAACACCACGAAACCGATAATCGCTACTGCCAGCAAACCGATGGCAACCAGGGCGAAGATGTTGATATCCCCCTGACGCGCAGACTCGAAAGACTGCCCGATTGCTCTCGGAAGACCGGCGACGATTCCCGAAAAAATCAACATCGAGATACCGTTGCCTACACCACGCTCAGTAATCTGCTCACCCAGCCACATCATGAACATCGCACCAGCCACAAACGTGGATACCGCGACGAAATGGAAGCCAAAGTCACCAGTGAACGCAACGCCCTGCCCCGCCAGGCCAATGGACATGCCAATGGCCTGAACGAGAGCGAGGACGACGGTGCCGTAGCGGGTGTACTGGCTGATCTTGCGACGGCCAGCTTCACCTTCCTTCTTCAACTGCTCCAGCTGCGGGCTGACGGCGGTCATCAGTTGCATGATGATCGATGCCGAAATGTACGGCATGATCCCCAGTGCAAAGATGCTCATCCGCTCCAGCGCGCCGCCGGAAAACATGTTGAACAAGCTAAGAATGGTCCCCTCATTCTGTCGAAACAGGTCCGCGAGTCGGTCCGGGTTGATACCTGGAACCGGGATGTGTGCGCCTATTCGGTAGACGATAATCGCCAGGAACAGAAAACGCAGACGAGCCCAGAGTTCAGACATACCGCCTTTGCCGAGCGCAGAGAGAGCACCTTGCTTAGCCATTTATTCCTCGAACTTGCCGCCAGCTGCTTCGATAGCCGCACGCGCACCTTTGGTGGCGCCGATTCCCTTGCCGATAGTGACAGCGCGAGTCACTTCACCGGACAGCATGATTTTCACACGCTGTACGTTGACGTTGATCACGTTGGCATCTTTCAGGGACTGCACGGTGACGATGTCGCCTTCCACTTTAGCCAGCTCGGACAGACGCACTTCTGCGCGATCCATGGCTTTCAGGGAAACGAAACCGAACTTCGGCAGGCGACGATGCAGCGGCTGTTGACCGCCTTCAAAGCCTGGAGCAATGGTGCCACCGGAGCGGGAGGTCTGACCTTTGTGACCACGGCCACCAGTCTTACCCAAACCACTACCGATACCACGGCCCGGACGATGCTTTTCGCGACGGGAACCCGGCGCTGGACTCAGATCATTGAGTTTCATCGATTAACCCTCGACACGCAGCATGTAGTAAGCCTTGTTGATCATCCCGCGATTCTCGGGAGTATCCTGGACTTCTACAGTGTGACCGATGCGACGCAGACCCAGACCCTTAACGCACAGTTTGTGGTTAGGGATGCGGCCGGTCATGCTTTTGATCAGCGTAACTTTAACGGTAGCCATGATTACTTGATCTCCTCAACACGCAGGCCACGCTTGGCTGCGATGGACTCAGGAGACTGCATAGCCTTCAGACCCTTGAAAGTGGCGTGAACCACGTTTACAGGGTTAGTCGAGCCGTAGCACTTGGCCAGAACGTTCTGAACGCCAGCAACTTCGAGGACAGCACGCATAGCGCCGCCAGCGATGATACCGGTACCTTCAGAAGCAGGCTGCATGTACACCTTCGAAGCGCCGTGAGCGGACTTCATTGCGTACTGCAGAGTGGTGCCGTTCAGATCAACCTGGATCATGTTGCGGCGAGCAGCTTCCATTGCCTTCTGGATCGCAGCAGGCACTTCACGCGACTTGCCACGGCCGAAGCCAACACGGCCCTTACCATCACCAACCACGGTCAACGCGGTGAAAGTGAAGATACGGCCGCCTTTAACGGTTTTGGCTACGCGGTTAACTTGAACCAGCTTCTCGATGTAGCCTTCGTCGCGCTTTTGGTCGTTATTTGACATAACTTAGAACTCCAGCCCAGCTTCACGAGCAGCATCAGCCAGCGCTTTTACGCGGCCGTGGTACTTGAAGCCAGAGCGGTCGAAAGCCACCTGCGAGACGCCAGCGGCCTTAGCACGCGTAGCGACCAGCTGGCCAACCTTAGTGGCCGCGTCGATGTTGCCAGTGGCGCCATCACGCAGTTCTTTATCCAAAGTCGAGGCGCTTGCCAGGACTTTGTTGCCGTCGGCCGAAATGACCTGGGCGTAGATGTGCTGCGAAGAGCGGAACACGCAGAGACGCACGACTTCGAGTTCGTGCATTTTCAGGCGTGCTTTGCGAGCGCGACGCAGTCGAGTAACTTTTTTGTCGGTCATTTGCTATGCCCTACTTCTTCTTGGCTTCTTTACGACGGACGACTTCGTCCGCGTAGCGCACACCTTTGCCTTTGTACGGCTCTGGTGGACGGAAGTCGCGGATCTCGGCGGCCACTTGACCTACCAGCTGCTTGTCGATGCCCTTGATCAGGATATCGGTCTGGCTAGGAGTCTCAGCGGTGATGCCTTCCGGCAGTTCGTAATCCACTGGGTGCGAGAAGCCAAGAGCCAGGTTCAGCACCTGACCTTTTGCTTGCGCTTTGTAACCAACACCGACCAGCTGGAGCTTGCGCTCGAAGCCTTGGCTTACGCCCTGGACCATGTTGTTTACCAACGCACGAGTGGTACCGGCCATTGCGCGAGTCTGCTGATCGCCATTGCGAGCAGCAAAACGCAGCTCACCGGCTTCTTCAACGATCTCAACGGACGAATGGACGTTCAGTTCAAGAGTACCCTTGGCACCCTTCACCGAAAGCTGTTGGCCTGCGAATTTTACTTCGACACCGGCTGGCAGCTTAACGGGGTTCTTAGCGACGCGAGACATGCTTATCCCCCCTTAGAACACAGTGCAAAGAACTTCGCCGCCGACACCGGCAGCGCGCGCAGCACGATCAGTCATCACACCTTTGTTGGTGGAGACGATAGACACGCCGAGACCGCCACGTACTTTTGGCAGTTCTTCGACGGACTTGTACTGACGCAGGCCTGGACGGCTAACGCGCTTGACTTCTTCGATAACCGGACGGCCTTCGAAATATTTCAGCTCGATAGACAGCAGTGGTTTGGTTTCGCTGCTGATCTGATAACCCGCGATGTAACCTTCGTCCTTCAGGACTTTAGCTACAGCCACCTTCAACGTGGAAGAAGGCATGCTTACGACGGACTTTTCAGCCATCTGGGCATTACGGATTCGAGTTAGCATGTCCGCTAACGGGTCCTGCATACTCATGGGCTAGACGCTCCTAATACAGAAAAATTAGCCTTGCGGCTACTACTTGTCGCCGAGAAACTCCGGGCAGAAAAACACGGGCTCAGGCGAGCCGGTCATTCTAGACACACCCCAGAAATGAATCAAGCCCCAAAAGGGGCTTGATTCATGTTCAAGGCCACCGATGGTCAGGTTCTTGCGACCCCGACCATCGAGACTTTGACAGCAATTACCAGCTGGCTTTAACCAGACCTGGAACGTCACCACGCATTGCAGCTTCACGCAGCTTGTTACGGCCCAGGCCGAACTTGCGGTAAACGCCGTGCGGACGACCAGTCAGGCGGCAGCGGTTACGCATGCGCGAAGCGCTTGCGTCACGTGGCTGCTTCTGCAGAGCTACGGTAGCTTCCCAACGCGCTTCTGGACTTGCGTTCAGATCAACGATGATAGCTTTCAGCGCTGCACGCTTGGTGGCGTACTTGGCAACGGTGAGCTGACGCTTCAGCTCACGGTTTTTCATGCTCTTCTTGGCCATTTTCCTACTCCAATCAGTTGCGGAACGGGAATTTGAAAGCACGCAGCAGAGCGCGGCCTTCGTCATCGTTCTTGGCAGTGGTGGTCAGGGTAATGTCCAGACCGCGGAGAGCATCGATCTTGTCGTAGTCGATTTCCGGGAAAATGATCTGCTCTTTCACGCCCATGCTGTAGTTGCCACGACCATCGAAGGACTTGGCATTCAGGCCGCGGAAGTCGCGAACCCGAGGCAGGGAGATCGACAGCAGACGATCCAGGAACTCGTACATACGCTCACGGCGCAGGGTCACTTTGACGCCGATCGGCCAACCTTCACGGACTTTAAAGCCAGCGATGGATTTGCGAGCGTAGGTCACAACGACTTTCTGGCCGGTGATCTTTTCCAGGTCAGCAACAGCGTGCTCGATGACTTTTTTGTCGCCGATCGCTTCGCCCAGACCCATGTTCAGGGTGATTTTGGTAACGCGCGGAACTTCCATCACGTTCGAAAGCTTAAGTTCTTCCTTAAGTTTCGGTGCGATTTCCTTCCGGTAAATCTCTTTTAGTCGTGCCATGGTCTTCTACCTAGCAGTGTTCAAGCATCAACCGCTTTTTGGGTCGACTTGAAGACACGAATTTTCTTACCGTCTTCTACTTTGAAACCAACGCGGTCAGCCTTGTTGGTTTCGCCGTTGAAGATGGCGACGTTGGAAGCGTGCAGTGGCGCTTCTTTCTCGACGATACCGCCCTGTACGCCCGACATCGGGTTAGGCTTGGTATGACGCTTGACCAGGTTCAGACCACCAACAACCAGACGGTTGTCAGCAAGAACCTTCAGCACCTTACCGCGCTTACCTTTGTCTTTGCCGGCGATCACGATGATCTCGTCGTCACGACGAATCTTTTGCATGTCGGATCTCCTTACAGCACTTCTGGGGCGAGCGAGACGATCTTCATGAACTTCTCAGTACGAAGTTCACGGGTCACTGGCCCAAAGATACGGGTGCCGATCGGCTCTTGCTTGTTGTTCAGAAGAACAGCAGCGTTGCCATCAAAGCGGATAATGGAGCCATCAGCACGACGTACGCCGTGACGAGTGCGGACTACAACAGCAGTCATCACTTGGCCTTTTTTCACTTTACCGCGAGGAATTGCTTCCTTCACGGTAACTTTGATGATGTCACCGATACCAGCGTAACGACGATGGGAGCCACCCAGCACCTTGATGCACATAACACGGCGAGCGCCGCTGTTATCGGCCACATCGAGCATGGATTGAGTCTGAATCATATAATTTCTCCGACCCCTAGCCCTTAGACTTCCACAGCGCGTTCGAGAACATCAACCAGCGCCCAAGACTTGGTCTTGGCCATCGGACGAGTTTCACGAATAGTGACTTTGTCGCCGATGTGGCACTGATTGGTTTCGTCGTGCGCGTGCAGCTTAGTCGAACGCTTAACGTATTTACCGTAGATCGGGTGCTTAACGCGACGCTCGATCAGAACGGTGATGGTTTTGTCCATCTTGTCGCTGACAACACGGCCAGTCAGCGTACGGACAGTTTTTTCGGCTTCAGCCATGATCACTTACCTGCCTGCTGGTTGAGCACAGTCTTCACGCGAGCGATGTCACGCTTAACTTGCGAGAGCAGATGAGACTGCCCCAACTGGCCAGTTGCTTTCTGCATGCGCAGATTGAACTGGTCGCGCAGCAAGCCGAGCAGTTGCTCGTTCAGCTGCTGTGCGGATTTTTCACGAAGTTCATTCGCTTTCATCACATCACCGTCCGTTTAACAAAGGAGGTGGCGAGCGGCAGCTTTGCAGCAGCCAGGGCGAAAGCCTCACGCGCCAGCTCTTCAGAAACACCCTCGATTTCATACAGGACTTTGCCTGGCTGAATCTGGGCAACCCAGTATTCCACGTTACCCTTACCTTTACCCATACGAACCTCGAGAGGCTTCTTGGAGATCGGCTTGTCCGGGAATACACGGATCCAGATCTTGCCACCACGTTTTACGTGACGGGTCAGAGCACGACGCGCTGACTCGATCTGACGAGCGGTGAGACGACCACGAGCAACAGACTTCAGCGCGAACTCGCCGAAGCTGACTTTGCTACCGCGCAGTGCCAGACCACGGTTGTGGCCGGTCATCTGCTTGCGGAACTTCGTACGCTTTGGTTGCAACATTTGGCGTACCCCTTACTTAGCAGCTTTTTTACGAGGCGCTGGTGCTTGTGGTTTCAGTTCTTCTTGGCGACCACCAATTACTTCGCCTTTGAAGATCCAAACCTTTACACCGATCACACCGTAGGTGGTGTGAGCTTCGTAGGTGGCATAGTCGATATCGGCACGCAGGGTGTGCAGTGGCACACGACCTTCGCGATACCATTCAGTACGTGCGATTTCAGCACCGCCGAGACGACCGCTCACTTGGATTTTGATGCCTTTGGCACCAATGCGCATGGCGTTCTGTACGGCGCGCTTCATGGCGCGACGGAACATCACACGACGCTCCAGCTGCTGAGCTACGCTCTGGGCAACCAGCATACCGTCGAGTTCCGGCTTGCGGATCTCTTCGATATTGATGTGCACAGGCACACCCATTTGCTTGGTCAGGTCCTGACGCAGTTTTTCAACATCCTCACCTTTCTTCCCGATAACGATACCTGGACGAGCGGTGTGAATGGTGATGCGTGCAGTTTGAGCCGGACGATGGATATCGATACGGCTTACGGACGCGCTTTTTAGTTTGTCTTGGAGATACTCACGCACCTTCAGATCTGCGAGCAAATAGTCCGCATAAGTCCGACCGTCTGCGTACCAGACGGAGGTGTGCTCCTTGACGATTCCCAGGCGAATGCCAATGGGATGTACTTTCTGACCCATCTCTTCGACTCCGTTACTTGTCAGCAACCTTGACAGTGATATGGCAAGACCGCTTGACGATGCGATCAGCACGGCCTTTGGCACGTGGCATGATGCGCTTCAGCGAACGCCCTTCGTTGACGAAAACGGTGCTGACCTTCAGGTCATCAACGTCAGCGCCTTCGTTATGCTCGGCGTTGGCTACGGCCGACTCCAGCACTTTTTTCATGATCTCGGCGGCTTTCTTACTGCTGAAAGCCAACAGGTTGAGCGCTTCGCCCACCTTCTTCCCGCGGATCTGGTCGGCGACCAAGCGGGCTTTCTGGGCGGAGATTCGAGCGCCCGACAACTTAGCGGCTACTTCCATTTCCTTACCCCTTAACGCTTGGCTTTCTTGTCTGCCACGTGCCCGCGATAGTTGCGGGTACCGGCGAACTCGCCCAGTTTGTGGCCGACCATGTCTTCGTTAACGAGAACTGGGACGTGCTGACGACCGTTGTGTACTGCGATGGTCAGACCGACCATTTGTGGCAGGATCATCGAACGGCGCGACCAAGTCTTAATTGGTTTGCGATCGTTCTTTTCCGCCGCCACTTCGATCTTCTTCAGTAGGTGAAGATCAATAAAAGGACCTTTTTTCAGAGAACGTGGCACTGTCGTATCCCTCTATTTACTTGCGACGACGGACGATCATTTTGTCGGTACGCTTATTACCACGAGTCTTCGCGCCCTTAGTCGGGAAGCCCCATGGCGATACCGGATGACGACCACCAGAGGTACGACCTTCACCACCACCATGTGGGTGGTCAACCGGGTTCATGGCAACACCACGAACGGTTGGGCGAACGCCACGCCAGCGCTTGGCACCAGCTTTACCCAGCGAACGCAGGCTGTGCTCGGAGTTCGAGACTTCGCCCAGGGTCGCACGGCACTCAGCCAGCACTTTACGCATTTCACCGGAACGCAGACGCAGGGTAACGTACACACCTTCACGAGCGATCAGCTGAGCCGAAGCACCAGCGGAACGAGCGATCTGTGCGCCTTTACCTGGCTTCAGTTCGATGCCGTGTACGGTAGAACCGACTGGAATGTTGCGCAGTTGCAGAGCGTTGCCTGGCTTGATTGGAGCCAGAGCGCCTGCGATCAGCTGGTCGCCAGCACTCACGCCTTTAGGGGCGATGATGTAGCGGCGCTCGCCGTCTGCGTAGCACAGCAGTGCGATGTGAGCAGTACGGTTCGGATCGTATTCGATACGCTCGACAGTGGCGACGATGCCATCTTTGTCGTTGCGACGAAAATCGACCATACGGTAATGCTGCTTATGACCACCACCGATGTGACGAGTGGTAATGCGGCCATTGTTGTTACGACCACCAGACTTCGATTTTTTCTCGAGCAGCGGTGCGTGAGGAGCGCCTTTATGCAGCTCCTGGTTGACCACCTTGACCACAAAACGGCGGCCAGGGGAAGTCGGTTTGCATTTAACGATTGCCATGATGCACCCCTTCCTTACTCAGCACTGCTGCTGAAATCGAGATCTTGGCCTGGCTGAAGGGAGATAACTGCCTTCTTCCAGTCATTACGCTTGCCCAGACCGCGAGCGGTGCGCTTGCTCTTACCCAAAACGTTCAGGGTAGTAACACGCTCAACTTTCACGCTGAACAGGCTTTCGACGGCCTTCTTGATTTCCAGCTTGGTTGCATCGGTAGCAACCTTGAAAACGAACTGGCCTTTCTTGTCTGCCAGAACCGTAGCCTTCTCGGAAACGTGCGGGCCAAGCAGAACTTTAAATACGCGTTCCTGGTTCATCCCAGCAGCTCCTCGAATTTCTTCACGGCCGACACGGTGATCAACACCTTGTCGTATGCGATCAGACTAACTGGATCGGAACCTTGCACGTCACGTACATCTACGTGTGGCAGGTTGCGAGCAGCCAGGTACAGGTTCTGATCAACAGCATCAGACACGATCAGAACGTCGGTCAGGCTCATGTTGTTCAGTTTGCCCAGCAGGTCTTTGGTTTTCGGAGTTTCAACTGCGAAATCCTGAACCACGACCAGACGATCAGTACGCACCAGCTCAGCAAGGATGGAACGCATTGCTGCGCGGTACATCTTCTTGTTCAGCTTCTGGGAGTGATCCTGTGGACGAGCTGCGAAAGTGGTGCCGCCGCCGCGCCAGATTGGGCTACGGATAGTACCGGCACGAGCACGGCCAGTACCTTTCTGACGCCATGGGCGCTTACCGCCACCACGAACGTCGGAACGGGTCTTTTGCTGCTTGCTACCTTGACGGCCGCCGGCCATGTAGGCCACGACTGCTTGGTGAACCAGCGTCTCGTTGAATTCGCCGCCAAATGTCAGTTCGGAAACTTCGATCGCTTGAGCGTCATTTACATTTAATTGCATGTCAGCTTCCCCTTAACCGCGAGCCTTGGCTGCTGGACGTACAACCAGGTTGCCGCCAGTAGCGCCAGGAACAGCACCCTTGACCAGCAACAGATTGCGTTCAGCGTCCACGCGCACTACTTCCAGGGACTGCACGGTCACGCGCTCAGCGCCCATATGACCGGACATTTTTTTGCCCTTGAATACACGACCAGGAGTCTGGCACTGGCCGATAGAGCCTGGGACGCGGTGGGATACGGAGTTACCGTGGGTGTTATCTTGCCCGCGGAAATTCCAACGCTTGATCGTACCCTGGAAGCCTTTACCTTTGGACTGACCGGTTACATCAACCAGTTGACCAGCAGCGAAGATTTCAGCGTTGATCAGATCGCCGGCCTGGTACTCGCCTTCTTCAAGGCGGAATTCCATTACGGTACGACCAGCGGCAACGTTCGCCTTGGCGAAGTGGCCAGCCTGAGCAGCTGTAACACGGGAAGCACGACGCTCGCCGACAGTGACTTGCACTGCACGATAGCCATCGGTTTCTTCAGTTTTGAACTGGGTGACGCGATTCGGCTCGATCTCAATGACCGTGACCGGAATGGAGACACCTTCTTCGGTGAAAATACGGGTCATACCCGCTTTACGACCGACTACACCAATAGTCATGTTGTAAACCTCATGAGTGTACGGGGCTTTCACCCGCTATGGCCGCCCATTTCAGAGCGTTACACGACCAAGACCGAGTCTTAGCCGAGGCTGATCTGCACTTCCACACCGGCCGCAAGATCAAGCTTCATAAGAGCATCAACGGTTTTATCCGTTGGCTGGACGATGTCCAGAACGCGCTTATGAGTGCGGATTTCGTACTGGTCACGCGCGTCTTTGTTGACGTGCGGGGAAACCAGAACGGTGAACCGCTCTTTACGGGTAGGCAGTGGAATTGGACCACGCACTTGAGCACCAGTACGTTTCGCGGTTTCCACGATTTCCTGGGTTGATTGGTCGATCAGGCGATGGTCAAAAGCCTTCAACCTGATACGGATTTGCTGATTTTGCATTGGATTTCAGACTCCGGCTGCTATTCCCACCGGGCGCAATACGCCCGTTAAAAGGAGGCGCAATTCTATAGACGCCCCAGATAGGTGTCAACCCAATAAAAAAGCCCCCGCTAAGCGGGGGCTTTTTCAACTCATCGAAGCTATCTCAAAAAAGAGA